>JANQPG010000092.1 GCA_028289545.1 Woeseiaceae bacterium | reverse complement strand
GTCCGACTCCATCGGCTCGAGGAACGGGTTGCCGCTCGTCTGATTCCAGCCAATGATGTCCGGGTTGCCGTTGACGTCGTTCTGCGTGTTCGCCGAGATGTTGAAATTGAAGCGCAGTAGGCCGAGATCGGGGAACGCAATGGCGCCCGAGTAGCCGAACCGCAGTATCCACTCGTCCGTAATCCCCCATTTCACGTTGAGGCTCGGGAGAATGGTGTCGTAAGTGCTGCTCGTGTCCTGCTGGCGACTGTCGCCGTTGGCAAACGCAATCTCGTCCGCGCTTGCGAACGCCGCCGTGTTGGCGTTCAGCGTCGGGAAGGTTCGTCCCCCTGCAACCTCGGTATCCACTTCGACGTAGCGCAAACCGATATTGCCTTCGATGTTGGGGTTATCCGTCGCAAAATTGAGCTTCACGTAGATCGCCTGGTTCTGCTCGTTGGTTTCGTTGATCTCAGCCGGCAGATAGAACTGGTCGACGACGCCACCGCGGTCCGCCAAGGCCGTACGGCCGAAAGGTGCAATCCCGTTCAGGAAGCTCGAGTAGCTGCTGACGAGACCCGCGGCTGGGAACAGCGCCACACCGGAAGGATTGCCCGCGATACCGCCTGCGTTGCCGCCGTGGAAGTCGTCGAACGAAAACGCCTCGAAAGCGGGCGTGTCGAACGCCGCGCCGTTGCGTTGACCGTCGAACGTCGCGAAACCGCCGTTCCAGGCTTCCGACAGGTTGCCCCAGTTGAATGTCGACCAGCGCGTCGTTTGATCCCGCTCGGCGAAGCGTACACCGGCTTCGACAGAGCGAAGGAAGTCGTTGTCGAGGTCGTAGTCCAGGTCGAACGCCAGCGCGAGTTCGTCACCCTCGCTCTCCTCGATGTGATCCATGGCCGCACGCCAGAAGTAGTTCGCCGGATCGGTGAAGTACTCGGCTGACGATTGCGTGGACCCTGCAGGCGCCTGGAACGCCACGTCGGGCACCTCCTGGCCGAGATCGAGATCGGCGCTGATACCGTTGCCGTTCTGTGGCAGGAGTCCGCCGAATATCGACAGATCGACTATGTCGGTCGTGGCGTCCACGTACTGCACATCGGTCGAGAAAGAGAGACGGTCCGTGGGGGCGAACTCGAGTTTCAACGAGAAGTCCTCGACCAGCGTTTCGCCGGCCGACTGCCGCGTCTGCGGCCCTAGACCGTTGGCGATGTTGCCGATCGTCCCCGTGACGAACGAATCGGCGTTGAAGGTTGCGCCAGCAACAGGCGTGCCTCCGTTGTCGTCGGAGAAAAAGGCGTGCTCGAGCCATGTGTTCGTGCTGTCCGACCGGATGTATTCAAGGGTGGCGCCAAAGGTGTCGCTGGCGTTCGCGAATTGGAACGAGGCGCCAACACCTTCCCTCTCACGCTCGGTGAACGTGCTGCGCATTCCTGCATTGATCGGGACGTAGCGGTCCTGGCCGGCACCTGCCGCGTCCGTGACGAGGTTATGCTGCCCCGCCTCAACGCCGTCGCTGCGGAAGTCCAGGTCTGTATTGGAATAGCTCAGCAGCCAGCCGATCTCAGCTCCGGACTCGAGCTCGTAGCGATCGCTGTACAGCACGGCACCGCCGAACGTCGTCTCGTCGGCAATGTCGCCGAAGCTCGACTGTCCGGAGAACGCAAGCACGCGCTCACCCGAGTCGAAGGGTTTGCGTGTGTTCAGGTCGATCGTGCCGGAAATACCGCCTTCGATCATGTCCGCCGTCTGATTCTTGAAGATTTTGACGGCGCCCGTCAGCTCGGGGGGGATGTCCTGGAAGCTGAGACCGCGGCTGCTGTTGGCGGAGAACGTGTCCCTGCCGTTGAACGAGGTGCGGGTCTGCGGCAGGCCACGCAGGATAGCGCCGCTGCCCTCGGTGGAGAAATGGTCCGGATCGTTTCTCGCGGCAAAGCGCTCGATCACGATGCCGGGCACACGCTGCAAGGCCTCGAGCACGCTGACGTCCGGTAGTGCGTTGATGTCCGTCGCTGAAATCGCGTCGACGAAGGTGTCGGCATCGCGTTTGATCGCGCGGGCGTTCGTGAGGCTGGTTCGTACGCCCGTTACGACGATCTCCTCCAGTTCCTCACCTTCTGTGTCCTGCGCCTGGACAGCGCCGGACAAAGCGGTGGCCACCGCGACAGAAACTGCCGTTTTAGGAAACTTGAGGCCTGAGTCCGAACGCTTGCCTGTAGTCATGGAATCCCCCGGTTGTTGCGATCCAGCGACGGGCTGTCGATAGCAGTCCCTTATGCTGAAAAGCACAATATCGAAGAATGACCAGCGCTGTCAAGATGAATGCAAGCGCAGTTTCGGATCAGGATCACGATGTTCGCCGCCAGTAAAATCCCAAATAGGACGCTCCGGCGCTGGGCTGTATCGTATTCGCAACGTTTGGTCCGGCAGAGCGTCGAGGGAGCTGCCCTATATGACAACGCCAGTCATTTACTCCTCTACTGGCCCGCCGCTGATGTAAAGCCGCAGCGGGCCAGTACCCTGCCTAACCTTCGAACCAGTGGGATACCTGCGCAGTCGTCGCGTCGAGCACGTCGGGCTGGTCGTAGTAAGCGAGATGCGGCGTGTCGTCCCAGACGAGTTGGTGGCGGGTGGTCGATGCCACGGCATCGACGTGGCGCCTGGCGGCATTCGGGAGGAAGCAGTTGTCGCCGTGGATCGTCAACCAGGGTGCTTTGAGATCCGGTACCGCGGAGATCGACTCGAAGGACAAGAGGTCCGCGTCGCTCATGACGGCGTAGCGGTTCTCCCAGATGCCGCGGTCCGCCCAGGGCTGATACCACTCCCACACGAAGTCGCCGGGCATGCCGACGTTCGTGTCGGTGCGATCGACACCTTTGATGTAGTCGACCTCACCCGTGTCGACAAATTTCTTCTGCGCCGCTTCACCCGCCGATTTGCGGGCAGCGTAGCCCTCCTCGCCCAGCCATTCGATATCGCCTTCGGCATCGCGGTAATGGCCGGCAACGGTCGCGAGCGCGTGGAGCTGCGGCACCTCGGACGCCGCTTTGACGGCAATGGAACTGCCCTGGCAGATCGCCAGGATGGAAACCCGGGCAGGATCGACGTCATCCCGGCTCTCGAGATAGCGGACTGCGGCCTTCAGGTCTTCGACCTTGTGAGCCGGGTTTTCCCAGGCCCGCGGCTCGCCGCCGCTTTCGCCGCGGTAGCGGCTGTCGTACGCAAGCGCGATGAAACCTCGCTCCGCCAGCCTTTTTGCGTATTCGGTTGGCGCCTGCTCCTTGTGGAAAGTCATCGGGCCAATGATTGCGACGGCGGGCGCCTGCCCCGTCGTATCGGGGCGGTAGAGATCGCCAACGAGGTCGATACCGTCTACGGTGAACGTTACTTTTTCCATGAGCTGTCTCCTGATTGAAGTGGGGTTGCGATTCAGTTGCGTACAGGATAGGAGCGCCTATTGCTGAGATAAACGGGTTCTCGACGAATGGACTATTCGATATCATTCATGAATGGATCGAGATCTTCTGTCCCACCTCCCAGTGGTCCTGGCCGTCGCTCGGCGCGCCGGGTTCGCCGCCGCAGCCGCGGAACTGAACACGAGCCCGTCCAACGTTAGCCACACCGTTCGGACTCTCGAAAAGCGCCTCGGGCAACCGCTGTTCATCCGCACGACGCGGTCGGTATCCCTGACCGAGGCCGGCAAAGCGTTTGTGGCGGCCGCGGGCGGCGCGATCGAGCAGATCAATACTGCGTGGGAAGTGCTGCAGTCTCAGCACACCGGAGCCGCGGGCCTCCTGCGCATCAATACGCCGAGAATTGCGTTCCCGTGGTTTCTCGCGCGTGTTTTCGATGAGATGGCACGGACCTACCCGAACGTCACGGTGGAGTACTTTTTCGACGACGGCCTGAGCGACGTCGTGGCCGACGGATTCGACGCCGGCATCCGTCTCGGCCATATGGTGGCCGCCGACATGGTTGCCGTGCCCCTCGCCGAGCCTTTTAGGGTCATCCTTGTCGCATCGCCGGATTACCTGTCCCGACACGGGACGCCGGGCAGTCTGTCCGAACTCGGCGAGCGCCCCTGCATCCAGTACCGCATGACCAGTGCCGGCAACATCTACGAGTGGGAACTACGTGATGGCAAACGCGACGTCGTCATCCGTACCGACGGACGCATTGTCGTCAACGACATGTTGGTTGCGCTGCAACTTGCTCGCTCAGGTCACGGTATCTGTTACACGTTCGAACCGTTGGCCGTTGAAGACCTCGAATCGGGTGCGCTGGTCGAGGTGCTGCCGAAATCGGCGTTCAGGCAGCCAGGACTTTCGTGCTACTACCCGCGCCGGGCGGCTGAGTCACCGAAGCTAAGGGCGTTTGTGGATTCGGCGAAGGCAGTATTTGCTTGACAGAGGCAGTCTGTGGGACGAGAAAGGCGTGTCGCCGTCGCCCTCCCGAAGCCTCGGTCAGAAATGCGGTTCTACACGCCCGTCACCGCTTGCAGCTGCGTTGATGCGGTTTAGCTCTTGTCTGATTTCATCAACGGAGTAAGCTGGTTTCGCAGCAAACTCAATCAGTGATAGCCCAGCGCTTTCGCAGGCCGTCCGTAAGAGCTTGTCCCGTTGGGCGCGATTAGCCCTTTTGTGCGAGCGATCGTGTAATTCTACGACGTGCTCCACAGAAAGTGTTTTGGGATCACACAGCACGTAGTCGAAGTGTTTGGCGCTGATCCGATTGAAAGCCGTCTGCCATTTGGATCTGTTGTTGCTCTTTTGGGGCGTGATGACGTCGGCTACTCTCACCTTGGCAAGCACCACGTACCGGTTCGCAACTGCTGTGCAAAGTACGCCGTAGAAAGATCTTTCCGCTGCGGACAAAAACGGCGTCCGGAGGCTGTACCCATACTCTCGGGCGGGCCGAACGCGCGCCGCCGCTTTGAGAATCAGTATTAGAGCAACGATCCCGACAAGGAGAATGCCAGCGAGACTCAAATCCAAAGCAACACCTCCTTCACTATTGAAGCAGTGCGAATAGGCGTGCGTAGAGTAACTCGACTGTGCGGCAGCGCTGCAGTGTGCGGGTCACACAACCGAAAGTTACCGATCAGACTTATCCTGGAGGTAGGAGAACACGCAGCTCTGACTTCGATACCGAGTCTTACGAAACGATGGTCAGTACGGCGTTCCGTCCTTTCGCGAAAACGACCAGCCTCCCCCAGCGTTGCCTTCGGCAACCAAGTCATCATCGGGATAGGTCACCGTATCGTTTGGTCGACGGTCACCGATTTCGAGGTACTTCCCGGGCCGGTCGGAGCGATTTACGATCTGATGCGCAACCCCGCTGCCGGCCTTAAAGCCCATACAGTCGCCGGGAGACAGTAAGAATTCCTCGTCGCCGTGGACCAGCGTTAGCGTGCCCTCGAGCACGTAGACGAACTCGTCCTGCAAGGTGTGGGCGTGCTTCAGCGCGGACGCCGCGCCTGGATCGAGGATCGTGAGGTTTACGCCAAAGTTGCTCAGCGAAAACACGTCGCCGAGCTTGGCTTTGGCCCGGCCTTCGACCAGACCAGCAAAGGGTTCGGGGTAAACGGTAGCGCCTTTTTTGGCGGTGACCGAATCGGCTCGGATGGGTTTTTCTAACATTTGCTGGCCTCCAGCACTTGGCGCTAGGCCGTCCACCAGTTGGCTGGAATCAGCCTAGATCTTCTCGAGATGATCCAGGATCCACTTGCGCAGTGCCTCGTGGCTACAGGTTCCGGCCTCGAGGTGGCCGATCAGGAAACCATGTGCTTCGACACCGTCAACCGATATCTTCCATCCATTCAGGCGAAGAAATACGTCAGCAGCAAAGAACGCGATCCTCTTGTTCCCGTCCACGAATGCGTGATTCAGCAGCAACGATTCAAATAGCGCCGCCGCCATCGACGGGAGGTCATCGTAGTATCCGGTCTGCGGCCGGTAGAGGGCACTTTCCAGAAGCCCCTGATCGCGGATGCCCTTGGCGCCACCAAATCGGTCTATCAACCGTTCATGGATAACAAGGACTTCTTCGAGGGTCAGATACTGAACGGCATCACTCAGCAAGGCGACGGCCTAGCTCTTCGTTCTCGTCCATCGATTCCTCGAGGTGATCCAGAACGACCGGGCGCAGGCGACGCTTGCGAACGTAGTCCGCAATTGCCTCGGTCAGGAGCCCGGAAATGCTTTGGTGAGACTCGCGCGCAATATCCTGCAACGCTGTCCATTCCGCCTCTTCAACTTGTGAGCTTATTTTGACCATAGCCATATCATCATTTTCATGATATTCCATGAAAGATCAAGGTACCACGCAACAGGTTGATGTTTTGCTGAAGAATACAGCTCGGAACCGGCAGGCTTGAGGCCGGTTATTGGGCCTTATCGCGAGTTTCACTTACGCCATCTTGTTCTTTTGGGAACGAACCAAGGAGCAACGATAGCTATGGCTCTCTCGCGTGAGAAACATGTTCGTAAAACGTCTTTTAACCTAAGTAATACACAAAAGTCAGGACTACCCGACGACAGATAAATTATTGTTATTATTGGCTTTTACGGCAACTACAAGTCCGCTCCAGGAACCCTCACAGATATTTTTCCCCAGAACGGCTCAGTCCGAGCATAGAACTCTGATTGGCCGTCATAACGGTTTATTTGATTGTTTTTTCCTATATAGAGATACTGAGGCGATAGTCCCTAACGCGCTCAGCGCTATTCGCGCGGATGGAGGCGCAAATGAGATTAGAGACGGTCATTCTTAGAAACTTTCGTGGGTATCGCGAAGAAACGCCAATAAACATTGGTAACTTAACCGCATTCATCGGCAAGAATGATGTAGGAAAATCAACAGTGCTCGAAGCGTTGGAGATCTTCTTCAACAACTCTGTTGTTCCTTGCGAACGCGAAGATCTGTCTATCGACGCCGAAGGTCGCAATATCGAAATAAGTTGTGTCTTTTCGGATCTACCTGACGAAATCATCATAGACGCATCCAACCCTACCAGCCTCGCGAATGAACACCTTCTAAACAGAGAAGGCGAGCTCGAAATAAAGAAAGTCTTTTCTGCCACTGCTGCAAAGCCGAAGGAGAAGGTCTATTTGCGTTGCATGCACCCCACGGCGGCGGGATGCGAAGATCTACTTGAACTGAGGCGCGCCGACCTGAGAGCTCGAGCATCACAGCTTGGCGTTCAAGAAGATCAATATAACGGAAACGTAAACGCTTCTATCCGCAGTGCTATTCGAAACCATGTCGGCGAACTGGAACTTAGTCCGATCGACCTATTGGTGGACAAAGAAGATGCCAAGAAGGCCTACGAAACGATCAAAGACTATTTACCCATATTCGCGCTCTTCCAGTCTGACCGTGCTAGTCGTGATGACGACAAAGAAGTAGCTGACCCAATGAAAACAGCGGTACAGCAAGCGCTGAGAGATCTTGAGCACGAACTGGAGCATATCAAGACGCAAGTGCGCCGGAAGGCTACGGAGACTGCAGCTAGAACTCTAGTAAAGCTAAAAGAAATGGCGCCGGAACTAGCGCATGAACTCACTCCAGAATTTAAAACCGAACCAAAATTCGATTCTCAATTTAAGTTATCTATAAAATCAGAAGACGGCATATCGGTAAATAAGCGAGGCAGTGGAGTCCGCAGACTAATCTTGCTTAATTTCTTTCGTGCAGAGGCAGAAAGGAGAAGGTCTGAGGGAACATCAAGCGAGGTCATCTACGCATTCGAGGAACCAGAAACATCTCAACATCCTGACCATCAGGAAATGCTGATAAGTGCTTTCCTAGAGTTGTCTACTGCGGCCAACGTCCAGATAATACTTACCACGCATACCCCTGCACTTGCTGGTCTTCTACCTCTGGAGAGTCTAAGACTTATCGAAAGTGATGGTGCTGAGAGACGTGTCACGGCGGGCACTGACGAAGTATTCAAGAAGATTGCGGACACTCTTGGAGTTCTTCCTGATCCCATTTCAAGGAGCGCTGCCGCGATCCTTCTGGTGGAAGGCAAAAGTGACGTAACGTTTGTTCATCATACAGCGAGCATCCTCAAGACGGGCGGCTTCCTTGAGGCAACTTTGGAAGAGCGGAACTTTGCTGTGATTCCGATTGGAGGCTGCGGCAACCTCAAACACTGGGTGACGCTGCAACTCGCTGATCAATTTGGTCTACCCTACTGCGTTCTTCTTGACTCGGACCTCGGAACAGCTGATGAAGCATCCAATCGAGAAAAAATAGCCGAATTGAACGAAAATGGAGTAAAGGCGTATCTAACTAGAAAGCGAGAACCAGAGAACTACATTCATCTGGCATGTTTAGACCTTCCGGATGGTAGCGCCTTCAGCTTCACGGAAACTGATGACGCAAAGCTCCTGATCGGCTCTGAAAAACGCACACGAAAATCAATGGTTCTAGAGACATTCTGGGTCGAGATGAATTGTGAGCAAATTCGTGAGGTTGAGAGATATGTAGAGGACGATGTGGAGAGATATGAGTTCACGGAGATGTTCGCGGATTTCTTATCCGTGGATACTGAACCCAATTGATCGATTCCAGAGTTCTTGCAGAAGAAACTCGTCACTAATAGGCCAAAGACGGTCAAGCTCGTTACGTTGAGAAGGACCAGCAGCCCTAGTTGTGATAACCCAGACCCTACCGTACAGGCACTGTCAGACTTGATCGAGCCTAGTGGCATCGGCGAGCATTAATGGAAACGAGAGACGAAAAAGCTACGGGACCGGAGCAGACGAACGCCAACCGCGACGCCGCGCTCCAACTTGAGCGAGAAAAATTCGAGGCCAATCGGCGCTTCAAAGAAAGAGAATTAGTCCATCAACGGGAAGAACTGCAACTCAAGCAAGCAGGCCACAGGTTGTCGGTCGAGGAAGTACGTCGTTCAGGATGGAGAAACCCGCTTGTTGTAGCAATCCTCGCCGCGACTGTTGCCGCGGTCGGAAACGGTGTCGTTGCGGTGGTTAACGGGTCGCTCCAGCGAACGATTGAAGCGCAAAGGGCCGAGTCCGAGCGAATTCTAGAAATGATAAAAACAGAAGGTGACTCAGACAAGGCGGCAGAGAACCTTTCGTTCCTGCTTGATGCTGGACTTGTTCACGATCCTGCACTAGCCGCGAGCTTGAAGAGTTTCCTTGATCAGAGGGAGCCAGGTACCGGACCGACGTTACCTGGCCCACGTAGCTCGCCATCCTTGCTTGGAGGGATAGTTGGTCCAGACGACTCGGTTCCGGTAGCAGCGCTACGCGGCGATCATCCGGTGCGTTCTGTGGCGCCTGCCATCGGCCTTTTGCGGTTTGTAGAGGAGGATGGCTACGTGTTGGCCTGTTCCGCGTTTCTAACTACCGGCGGTTTCGTAGTTACTGCCGCCCATTGTGTAGGCGATGGTTCGGTGCTTTCGATTGGAGACCGCAACAACACGAGCACGTACAAGATTGACCAGGCGCCAGTCTACGTAGATAACGAGAACGACTTCGCCATTTTCAACACGCCAAGCGAGCTACCCAGCGAGCACCCTGGCATAGACGTGGCGAGCTACGAGAACGGTTTCGCGGGTCAACAGCTAGTTGGCATCTATTTTCGTGGCGATCCAACAAAGTTAGCCGTTATGTCCGCCGGCTGCAGTGTCGTCAAAGTGGGTAGCGACCGAATTTACCACTTGTGTGATACCGGTGGAGGCAGTGCCGGAGCGCCGCTGTTTTCTGCGAGTGGTCTGCGGCTCGTTGGCATGCATCATCGACGCAGCCAGTGGGGTGGAGAAGCGACGAGCGCTGAGCTTATAGCCAAGGCGATCAGCAACTTGGAAAAGTAGGATGTGACGCCGGATCAAGGGCTGGTTTTGGCGAAGGCCGACCGACAGCGCAGCAACATTCTGAAGATGGTGATTGTTTGAAGTGTGCGGCAGCGGACGGTCGAGGTATTACCTCATCTGACAGTGTCCGTCAGATCGAGTGCCGAGCAATACACCTAGTTGTTGTAATTAGTCTGTATTTGATCCTACTGCCGGTGTCCGACCAGGATACGCCGTGAAGGTCAGCTTTTCCGAACAGCAGACGCTCGAACGGCAAGATTCACCGTGAGCTTGCAGTCGGTAAGCGGTCAGTCGTGGGAGTCAACTCTCGTCTCCTTGGTACTGGACGGCCAGTTTGTCGAGTGCAAGTGCCAGAAAGTCCTCTGGCAGATCTTGGATAACCTCAGTTTCTTCGTCCAGCAGGTTCTCGTCTCGTTCCTCTGCGTCCTCCAGCGGTTTGAAGCGTTCAGCCCTGTCGTTCGGATAACCGTCTGCCCAAATCTTGGCGATAGCGGACGTTAGAGCCTTGTATGTTTGCCATGCGCCTAGATTGTCAAGCGCAATAAGGGCTTCAGCTGCAAGGTCACCTGACGAATTAGAGAAATACTGGCTCAGACCACCGTTCATTACATCACCTTCGAGCGCTTCCAGGGCCACGACCTGCCGCTCAAATTCAGTCAAATTTTCATATCCGACCTCTTCCCACCGAGATTCAAAGGTTCGATACGCATCTGATTGACGGCGATTGAATCGCATAATTCCAATGCCAACTAACTGTAAAATAACCTACGAGGCGGCGTGAACTTGCAAGATCGTGACAGGCTGCAATGGGTTCTTTGCCGTCGGACAGTGCTTGGCCTTGTAGACGGCAGCAAGCGAGCGTAAAGCGGCTGCTAGGATCGACCAAATCTGACAATGCCTGCGCGGTCGAGTCCGAGTTATAAAACCTATCGAAACCAGCCAATCCAATCCTGACTCCACGTCACCTCGCACCTGCTTGTTTACAAAGCGATGCTCTCCATATTCTCATCGCCGCGCCTACTCCCGATACTCCTCCACAACCGCGGCGTCCATCCACATAATTTCTTCGCCCTGCGTAAAGAAGAAATACTTGCCGTCGGGGCTCACCATCGGGCAGTAGTCAGTCTCCGCGGAGTTGATGCCGTGGTCCATGTGGATGCCCTGCCCCCACGAGCCGTCGTCCTGGCGGAAGCTGATATAGAGGTCGGCACCTCCAAGACCATCCGGCCGATCCGCCGAGACATGGATGATGTAGGTTTCGTCCGGACTAACGTAGATGTCCCCTTCGTTGACTTCGCTGTTGATGCCAGGCCCGAGATTGACCGGCGTCTCAAAGTCGCCGTCCCGGAACTGCGCCCGATAACTGTCACGTCCGCCGATGCTGTCGTCGCGCTCCGCCGAGAAGTACAAGCTGCCGTCTGCGACGAGCATGGGATAAAGCTCGCTGCCGGGCCCGTTGATGTGAGGCCCCAGGGGTTCCGGGTCCAGAAGGCCATGGCGAGTCACTTTACTGCGCCAGATGTTAAAGCGTTCGAGTGAATAGCCGGGCAGCGGCCGATCGGAAATGAAATACACCCAGCCGCCGTCGGGCGAAAACGCCATGTCGACGTCATGGTGATTGGGAAACGTCTTGGACGGCCCGGCCATCCGCGGTTCCTGCCATATTCCATCATCCCGATGAAAGCTGAAGAACATCTTGGCGACACCGTCTTCCACTTTCGAAAACATGAATATGCGCCCGTCCGGAGAAAACACGGCGTTCAGCTCCCGCTCCTCTTCCAGGGAAATCAGACCCGGCGCAAACACTTCGGGCGTCATGCCGGGCGGTTCCTGCCCCAGGTACGGGCCCGACAGAACGGGCCATTCCTCCTGGGCGGTGGCGGTCAGCGAGGCGAGCAACAACAGTGAAACGAGGTAACGCATGGCAGGCACTCCCGTCTATTCCTCGATTTGAAACGTCAGACCGGCCGAGGCAATCAGACGCTCACGCAGCTTCGACCCCATCGCAACCGCCGGCGTGTAGATCCCGCCCGGCAGATCGGGACAATCCTGAACGAGACACGCTGCTGCCTCGGCAATGATCTTCGACGTAGACCCGTATCCCGGATCCTTGTCTCCCGTGACGACCACACTGAGCGTCTCGCCGTCGGGCCCGGTTCCTACAGCAGCATACTCGTAGTGCCCGGCGTCCCGCTCCTCGCGCGACGGGCCTTCACCGGGCGCCGGCGGCTCCTTGCCGCCCGTGGACATACCAAACGCCGCCGCGACGGCCTCAGCCGTTGCCTGGCCTTTTTCTCCCGGTCCCGTCAGGACCATTTCGTCATACACGAAGTCTTTTCCGTAGGGATGCCCCGACAGTTGATTCGAGCGATGAATGTTCTTCGTGTTGATGGGCGCCATGATAAACGGCGCAAGCCAGATGCCCGCCTCCTGAATCACTTTGTTGCCAGGGGGCTGCGGCGGCCCCTTGAAGCCCTCCGCCAGGGCAAAGGGATTCTTCAACACCTCGAGTAACGCGGGATTTTCGCGGACCTGCGCCAGAGTGGCCGCACCCGAAGCGGCCGTGCCGCCCGAGAACGTGCCAACCATCTTCCGGACACGGCCGCGTACGCGCGAACAAGGTGCGCCGAATCGATTGACGGCCTCGGACTGGAGCTGCTGGACGCCGAGGTCGAAGGGAACGGAGTCGAAGCCGCAGGAGTGTACGATGCGAGCGCCCGACGCCCGGGCTGCGTCCGAGTAGGTCTCGATCATCTCGTGCATCCAGAGGGGTTCGCCGCACAGATCGACGTAGTCGGTTCCGGTTGCGGCGCAAGCGGCCAGCAGTTCCGAGCCGTAGTGGGTGTACGGCCCCACGGCCGAAATAATGCATGACGTCCGGTTCGCCATGGCGCGGAGGCTCGCAGCATCTGCGGCGTCAGCCACGATGAGCGGAGTCTCGTCGGGTGCACCCATGCTCTCCCGGACAGCGGCAAGTTTATCGGGCGACCGCCCGGCCATGGCCCATGACAAGCCGGAGCCCGGCTCGAACCGGGACGCCATGTATTCAACAATCAGCTGCCCGGTGAACCCGGTCGCACCAAAAACAACTACGTCCACATTCGAACTCGAGTTCATTGCTTGCCTTTCGGTTAAGACGGAGTTCGGCAGTGTATCAATGCACTCGGTGCGAAGTACCGGAAAGATTGATGTCTTTTCGACGGGGCGCCGGATGGCAACTCACGGACGTTGATTACGGGATACGATCGATGTTCACCAGCGCAGCCAGCAGCTCTATCGCGCCGTACGATTTCGACAACGCCGCAACACGCGAATGGGTCTGTAACGTCACTCGCCTTTCGAGCGACTCGAATCCGTCAGCCGGTCCAGAAGCCCGATCGACCAGGTGACTCCTGAACCGCATCCATTGCGACCAGAGATGTGCGCCGTCTTTTTTGGGGCGCACGGCGGCGGCGAACTGCTCGACCTCCACCGCATCCGCCGGCCAAAGCATGCCTGCGTCCTGATCGCCCGTGTCCGCAAACGTCCCCAGACCCCGATCGGCCAGGCGCAAAGCGACGACACGACCCGCGCCAGCCCCCGTCAGCACCGGCGAGTCTGTGTCGAGCTTCCGCAACGCAGCGGCGATCAGCTGCAGCGCAGCTTCCAGCCTTTCGCGGGCATTCGGACAGCTGTCGTGCAGCCAACCCGATCGGGAGTCGGCGCACCCCGGCAGGTCGATCGCCAGCACCCGATAGTCCGCCGTCAACGCCGCTATTTGCTCTTCGTGTGTGGCGAAGTTACCGGGAATGTCGTGGAAAAACACCAGCCACGGCTTTTCGCCGCTTCCGGAGACGCGCGCGTGCAAGCTGCCGTGAAATGTCGGTATGAAGACGCGACGGCCGGATTCGAAGGACAACGGAGGCACGGGCGGAGGTACCTCACTGTCACCGTCGGGTACCAATGCGGCCGCTACCGCCGAAGCCCACTCCTCTTCGGTCACGCGCCGTGCGACGACACGCTCCGCCGACGCCGGCAGTCGCTCGACGTGCTCAGCCAACAGGTCGCTCGGGCGGGCAATAATATCTGTCCGGACGCTCAATTCCGCCAGAGCTGTCTCAGTCGAATGTCCAAACGCCAGTGCGTAGGCGCGGCCGTAGTCGGATCCGGACTCCAGAAAACCCTGCACGGTTCGCTGTTTCGCAGCGAGAGACAGCGGATCCCCGGGAAGTCGGTGTTCGGGATCACGGCTGTACCACGGAAAAAAGCGCCCCAGATCGTCGATCCGCGACCAGAGTGAGGTCAAGTGCGAGCCATCCCACCGCGGCTCGAACGCCGGCAGATAGTGCTCCAGAAGATCGTCACGCTCTTCCCCGGTAAACAGCGGGCAGCCGTCGAGGACCAGGCGGGCTACGCGCTCCGGCGCGCTGAGCGCCGTTTCAACCGCTATACACGCGCCGGTATGCGTGCCGTAGAGCGAGAACCGTTGAACGCCAACGGCATCGAGCGTCTCCAGCAGCGCGTGCGCATACGTTTGCAACTCGGGCGCAGAATCGGCGTGCGGGTCCGCAATGGGGTCGGACAAACCGTAGCCCGGCGTATCCGGCGCTATCACCAGGAAATCCTCGGCAAGCGACTCGATCAGCGGCACCAGCGACAGCGACGAGCGCGGCGATTCATGGAGCAACACGACGGGTATACCCGAGCCGGCTCGTCGATAATGTATCTGCCGCGAGCCGATCCGGACGTAGTGACGCGTAATTTCAGCCGGCATCGATGGAACGCCGAAAACCGTCCCGGGCGTCGGGGTAATGCGTCAGGTAGTCCACAAATGCCTGAATTTCATACTCAACCCCTGCGGCCGTCTCCAGCCGGTCCGCCGCGGCGACGGCACGCTTGGTGGCGCTCAATAGCGGCCGCGGCCGCGAAGCCAGCATGTCGAGCCACTCATCCAATCGGGCATCAAGTCCGTCGTCCGGCACGGCCTCGAGAGCCAGCCCCATGGCCACGGCCTCCTCTGCCGTCAGCCAGCGTGCACTCCAGATGAGCTCCTTTGCGCGCTGACTGCCCACCATGCGTGGGAGCCGCTGCGTCGAACCGCCACCGGGCATAACGCCAACGTGAGCATGGTTGTCACCAACGCTGGCGCCTTCGCCGATCAGCAGCAGATCGCAGGCAATGGCCAATTCGAAGCCGCCCGCCCGAGCGTAGCCATTGACCGCGGCAATCGTTGCGAACGGCAGGGCCTCGATACGCAGCAGGATTCCGTTCAGGCGACGCACCACCGTCTCGAAGTACGCCACGTCGTCGAAGGCTCGTTTCAGCAGATCCAGGTCCAGACCGACGCAGAACGCCCGGCCACGGCCGGTAAACGCGAGCGCGTGCAGCGTTTCGTCGACCTCCACCTCGTCGAGCAGCGCCTCCAGGTCTGTAAGTCGATCCTCCGTAATACTGTTCAGCCGCTCGGGCGTGTCAAAGGTCACGACCATCACCTTGTCGCGGCGGTCTACCTCGAGCGTCTCACTCATGCCGACCCTCGGGCGGCCGGCATTGCCGGTGCGAGAACTTCGCCTAGCGATGCAACGTTATCGCGCAGCTTGCGCTTGAGCACCTTACCGCCGGGATTGCGCGGCAACGCGTCGATCAGTCGATACTCGCGGGGCACCTTGTAACTCGCCAGTGCCGCCGCGCAGTGCGCCTGCAGCGCCTCGGCATGGAGCGTTCGATCAGCCCTGGCGCATACAAAGGCGACAAGACGCTCGCCCCACTTTTCATCCGGAGCACCGACGACAGCCGCTTCGCGAACGCCGTCATGACGCATCAGTTCTTCTTCGATTTCGCGCGGATAGATGTTGATGCCGCCGGAAATCACCATGTCGCTCTTGCGATCGACAATGTAGAAGCAGCCGTCGTCGTCGCGCACGGCGATGTCCCCGACCGAAACCCAGCTGCCGAAGAAAACATCGTCGGTGGCCTCCGGCAGTCGCCAGTACCCGTTGAACAGGTACGGGGAGCGGCTGAACAGTTCGCCGGGTTCGTTGGGCCCAACCTCCACGCCGTCCTCGTCGAGCAGCTTTATCTCCGTATTGGCGAACGGCGGGCCGACGCATTGAAGCTTACGCAGCTGGTCAGCCGGTCCGAGGCTGGTGACTATCCCCGCCTCCGTCGATCCGTAGAGTTCGTGCAGCAGACCTTCGCCGAAGTACTCTACGATCTGTTCCTTCGTTGCCTGGGCAAGCGGTGCCGCGTTGCTCATGATGGCCCGAAGCCCGTGTTTCCGCTGACTGTCGAGGATCGAATCCGGTAGCGCAAATATCGACTGGAAGTGCGTCGGCACCATGAACACGCCGCTGACCTCACCGGCAGCGAGGCGCCGCAGCACCTGTTCGGGGTCGAACTTCGGTACGATCTCGCAGGTACCGCCGAAATACAGCGAAGCCATCGCAAACGCAAAACCGGCCCCGTGGCACAGAGGCGCAATCGCGAGAAACGTATCGTCGGCGTTGTACACACCGTACTGCGCGGCCATGCCGTGAAACCCGAGCACGCGCGAACGATGCGAGATGAGCACACCTTTCGGGTCGCCCGTGGTGCCCGACGTGTACGGTATCGAGAAAGCCTGCCACTCGGGGACGGCGTGAGGCGCAAAACCCGGTAGACCAGCCAGCGCCCGTTCCAGCGTTTCGTCGATGACGATGACATGCGCGTACCGCGCCAGGCTGGTCTCGCGAACGGCGTCTGCGTAATCGGGATGCACAAACACCAGTCGGGCTTCCGCGTCCTCGCAAATCGAGACGATCTCGCGAGTCGTCAGGCGCGGGTTCGGCGTGGCAACGGCCGCACCGATTTCGGCAACGCCGCAGACGATTTCGAGATACTCGAGGCAATTTGGTGCGACGATCGCCGCGTGCTCACCTGCCTTGAGCCCCAAACTCTGGCACATTGCCGCGATCGCATCGATGCGAGAGAGCAGCTGGCCGTAAGTCCGCGAACGCGCGTCGCAGCGAATCGCGATCTTTTCAGGCGTGTTCCGTGCGGCTGCGCGTACGCCGCTTGCGATCGTCAGGTGCCGGAACCCCCGCGGCAGCGACGCCGCGCTCCCCGACTTTTGCGGCATCGCGGACATCAGCCGTCCTCATCCCGTTCGAAGCGAAAAACACGCGCTGCGTTCTCTCGCATGACGCAGGCGAAGGCTTCGGGCCGCAGGTCATGTGCACGCATTTCGTCGACAGCCCGCTCAGGGTGAATAACCGGCCAATCGGTACCGAACAGCACTTTGTGCCTGCCGTAGGTGTTCATGTAGTGCAGCAGCGAAGCCGGCAGATGCTTGGGCGCGTAGGCGTCGATACCGATGTAGACGTTCTCATGCTTCCACGCCATCGCAATCATCTCGTCGGTCCATGGCACGCCGATGTGGATGCCGATCAGCGCAAGCTCGGGAAAATCGATGGCCACCTGATCGAGAAGAATCGGTCGCGCGACACTCGGCAGGCGGACGTCCTTCTGGTAGATCAGGTTCTGTCCAACCTGCAGCATGAGAGGCACGTCGAGTTCGCAGCACTTTGCGTAATACGGGTAGTACTGAGCTGCATCCGGCGGCAAACGGAACCAGTGCGGATAGAGGTGTGCGCCGACAAAGCCGTATTCCTCGACCGCCTGCGTGAGTTCGCGCAGACCCTGCATGCCACGGTAGGGATCGATACCTGCAAGACCGGAAAACCGATCGGGATACTTCTCGAGCCACCGGGCAATGCGCTCGTACGGAATCTCGAAGGACGTCCGGTTGGTCCTTTCGCCGGCGCGTACCGCGATTAGCAGCGAGCGCTCGATCCCGGCCTTGTCCATGATCCTGAGATAGTCTTCGATCGTCACTCCGCGGCGCAACGTCTCCGGCATACGCACCTGGGTCATGAAGGCGTCATCAAAGCCGGTTTGCCCGCTCTCTACCTCTTCGGGGGTGAACAGGTTGACTACAATGTCGATGTAACCGGATTCCATCAGGGCGCTCCGCCCACGCCCGCTTCGACCGCCCTGACCCGCTCGCTGAACGGTCGTAAGCCCCGATACAGCAACAGCGCCCCGAACGGCGCCGCGATGCCGCCAACGATCGCCATCGAGCTGCCGATGCGCTGCGGATCGCCCAGCACAAAATCGGTCACAAGCGCTATGGCGGTTGCGCTCAGGCCAATACCCAGAAGATTCAGCGTCAGAAGGTAGATGGCGGACACCTGGGCGCGCATGCGATTCGGCGTAATCATTTGCAGCGCGGCGGCGGAGGCGCCATAGGGAAAACTCGAGAAAAAGAAGAACACGCTCAAGAGGGCTATCGTCAGCGCGGCCGTACCGGCAAGCGGTGCGAGAATCGCAAGCGGAGTCAGAACAATCCCGGCAATCAGGCCCACAATCATCGTGCCGTCCTTGCGGCCGCGCGACTCCAGCCAATCGGCAAGTGCGCCGCCGGCAACGATGCCGAGCGTTCCGAGCACGAGCAGCAGTATGCCGAGCACCAGGCCGGCCTCCGGCGCCGAATAGTCGAAGCGGCGAATCAGCAGCGTCGGTGTCCACGCCAGGAAACCGTTGAACACGATCCCGATCAGCGAGAAGCCGAAGAAGTGCGCGTAGTACACGCGCTTGTGCTCGCGCACAAAACGCAGGACGTCGGAGAACGGCAGAATGTTGTCGTCGGCACGGGTGCCGCGACGGGCCGGCTCACGCACGGAGAGCATCCAGAGCGCAACCAGCAGGCCGGGTAGCCCAACGACGATGAAGGTCAACTGCCAGGGCTTGAGTTCGCCCACCAACGGCAAGCTGATCGCCGATGCCTCGGACACAGTCTGAATGACCCAACCGCCAATGATGAAAGCCAGACCCGCGCCAATATAGACGCCGGTCGAATACACGGCGAGCGCTCGCGCAAGTTGACGTTTCGGAAACAGGTCCGCAATCATCGAATACGCAGCAGGTGACAAGGCCGCTTCGCCAACACCAACCCCAACGCGCGCCAGGAACAGCTGCCAGAAGCGTTGCGTCAGCCCGCAGAGCGCCGTGGCGAGGCTCCACACGGCAATACCGATGGCAATAATCCGCCGACGCGACATCCGGTCGGCGAGGCGCGCAATTGGAATGCCGAGCGTCGTATAGAAAATGGCGAAGGCGAAACCGTGCAGCAGGCTGATCTCGGTGTCACCTATGCCGAGATCGGCCTGAATGGGCACGACCAGCAGCGCCATGATCGAGCGATCGACAAAAGAGACGGTGTAGGCGACCAGCAATACCGCAACCGCGTACCACGACCGCCACGGGCTTGGCCACGGCGTCTCTTCCGCGGATCCTACCCCCTGCGCTCCGGTAGCTGCAGCCGTGACGGCCATGTCGGAGTCACGCTGACTCAGAACCTGGCCCTGAAACTTGCGCGTACGAGACGCGGCGGTCCCGTGTAGACCGTGCTGAACCCAAAGCCGGCGAAATCAAGGATACTGTCGAAGTACTCCTCATCGGCGCAGTTGCGACAGGCCAGCGAGATTTCGTATTTGCCGTCGTCGAAGCTGAGTCCGATCGACGCGTCGAGCAAGCCGAAATCACCGGTCTCTGATGCGGGCGTGTTCTGTGGATTTACGAAGTACTCGGTAATGTACGAGTACCCGACGTTGAAGAGCAGTCCACGGCCGTTTGCCAGCGGATAATCGATGGAAGCGCCTACCTTCGCGTTCAAATCCGGGGTCCGCTGCAGCTCGTCACCCAGCGTACCCTGGAGCGCGGTCGACAGGTTCTTGTACTCCGCGTCCAGGAAGCCGAAGCTGCCGTACAGATCGAGGTATTGGTTGGCGCGGAAGGTCGTTTCGATTTCCAGCCCGGTAATCTCCGCATCCGCGGTGGCGACGAGGAACGTGCCGCCCGCGCCCGGAACCGAGTTGAACAAGTCCTGGTAGTCGGTATAGAAAATCGACGCATTGAGGCGCAGCCGCCTTTCGAGCCACGTGGACTTCATCCCGATCTCGTACGAGTCGACAATCTCGGGCTCGAAGTTCAGGAACTGCTGCGGATTGTTGACACGGGCCTGCCAGCCGCCCGACTTGAATCCCTGCGTGTAGGTGCCGTACAGGAGCACGTCTTCGGCGACATCGAATTCGAGGCCCACTTTCGGATTGACCTCGGTGAAATCGATGTCCAGATCGACGCCCAGAGCGGACAGGCTGGCGCTGTCGAATCCTGGCGCGCCGCCGATCGTTTGAGCAACGTCCAGCTTCTTCCGGTCGTTCGTAACACGGACGCCTGCGATTAGCCGGAGTGTATCCGTGAGGTCGTAGTTGATTTCCCCGAAGCCCGCAATGCTCTCGACGTCGACGTCGAAGTCCTTGTCGAACACGGATACCAGGAACGGCGCGATGCGAATGTCGTCGGTCAACAGGTAGTCCGTTTGTTCGTTGAAGTAATAAAGCCCGGCCACCCAGGTGCCGCGATCGAACAGCGAGCCGGTCAGCTGGAACTCCTGGGAGAACTGAGTCGATTCCGTATCGGCGCTCAGTATGTAGGTTGCCGGATTCCGGTCGGAGATATCGAGGTTGTAGTCCTGCGAGGTGAATCGGTAGGCCGTAATCGAGGTCAGATCGACGCCGTTGCCCAGGAACCAGTCTCCCTGCAGGGAGATGCCCCAAGCCACTGCCTCGTTGTCGATGTCTTCGTCGCTGACGATCTGAAAGAGATCGCCGGTCGGTGTGTTCGCAATGCTCGGGACAGCGGAGTCCGACTCGAGAACATTGACACCATACAATCCGTTCTCATCGACCCGGCTGTAGTCCCCGATCAACGTGAATTTTGCCGAGTCGCTCGGCTCCCAGCGCAGGGATGCGCGACCGCCCATGTAGTCCTTGTCGTTGACGTCGCGATCCAGGGTGATGTTCTCGGTGACGCCATCCCGCTGCTCGACCAGGAAATTCCCTCCAAAGTACAGGGGGCCATCACCCACCTGCGTGTTCAATGAGCCACGGGCAGACAGGAAATCGTCTTCGCCGTAGGCAAACTCGATCCGACGCGACAGTTCCGGGCCCGGCTGCTTGGTCACGATCTTCACGGCCCCGCCGCTGGAGTTGCGGCCGTACAGCGTGCCCTGCGGTCCTCGCAGCACCTCGACCCGATCGATGTCGAAGAGACTGAAGTTGTTGACGCCCTGGCGACCGATGTAGACGCCGTCGACGTACAGTCCAACCGTCGTGTCCACGGTCGGGATCGATTCGGTGGAGCCGACGCCGCGGATGAAGAACGTCGTTGCGCTACTCTGCCCAACGTTGTTGTTACCGACGAGATTCGGCACATCGTTCATGACCTGCAGTATCTCCGTGACCTGCCGACGTTCCATCATATCTTCGTTGAACGCGCTGACCGACACCGACACGTCCTGCAGGCTTTCGGAGCGTCGTTCAGCCGTGACGATCACTTCCTCCAGCGCCGCACGCTGACCTTCGTCTTGTGCCGCTGCGCCGGCGCCGGCCAGGCAGAGCAGCAGCGCTGCGCTTGTTCGTTTGTTCACCATCTTGCGATCCCCCGTCCTGCGAGCCTCGATGTGGCTCATGTGTACCGCGTGCTGAACCTCGGATCAACAAAAAACACAAATATAGCTACAGAAAACTTTTATAGAGTTTTTGTCTACTTACTGATATCGTGTTAGTCCCACTTGTAACGACAGGGCCCCAATCGATGCCCGCCGAACACGCACGAACCGCCCATCGCCTGTTGCGTATCTTCGATCTGTTCGCGTCGCGAAAGGCGCCGCTCACGAGCCGGGAAATGGCTGAAGCACTGGACTCTCCCAAGTCGAGCCTGACAGCCCTGCTCAAGATCATGGTTGACGAGCGAATACTCAACGTGGACCGCAGCAGCAACACGTATTTTCCCTCGCCGCGCATGACCGAAGCCGTCGACTGGGTGGTCCCGCACATGTTTGGCGGCGCCGCCGTCGAACACGTCATGGAGGAGCTGCGTGAGCGCACCGGCGAAACGGTGCTGCTAACCGTCCGCAGCGACCTGGAGACGGAGGTCATCAAAGTGGTAGACAGTCCCCAGGAGGTCTCCCTGAGCGTTCGGCCCGGACGCCGAATGAGCCTGTGGGACTCTGCGGTAGGAGAAGCCATGCTGAGCGCCATGCCGGACCGTACCCTGTACGCCCTCATTCGACGAGCGAATCGACAAGGCATTCGCCCGGAGCTCAACAGTCACGTGGTCATGCGAACGATCAAGCGTGTGAGAGCGGAAGGTGTTGCTACGGGTTATGGGCGCGTCATTAGCGGGGTCGGCGCAGTTGCCGCCGCAATGCCTTTTGCCTATTTCGGGCGCGAACTGGCGCTCAGCGTGGGCGGTCCCGAAGCACGGGTACGTGACAACGAATCCAGCCTCCGCACTGCCCTGCTTGGGGCGATCGGGTTGCTTGCCGAGGAGACTGAGAAGGTGTGCTGAACGCCGTGGCCTCGAGCACCGGCGTTGTTGAACACTCTATCGCGCCCCTCCAAACGCCATATTGAACTCCGCGCCAAAGACCCGCGGCTCACCAGTTCTGAGCTGCCCCGCCGCCGCAAATCCGCCCGGTGCGTTGCGCTGCGTGGCGTAGTCTTCGTCGAACAGGTTTCTCGCAAACAGAAACACGGACCAGTTGTCGGCCGAGTAGCCGGCCTTCATGTTGGCGACAATGGACGAGTCGACCAGGGTCAGTGGATCATTGCATGGCGTTGCCGAGCACGTCTCGCGTTGGCCGATAACGTCGCCGGCATCGTTCGTGACGTCGACAAAGGTCACGCGGGTCGGGTCGTTGGTGCTGACCGAAAAGAACTCGTCGCGATAGTTAACGTCGGCAACAACGCTGAAACCGTTGAATCCGGCCCAGCTGAAGCCCGCGCTCGCCGTTACGGGTGAGGCGTTGTTGAATTCGTTGTCGGTCAGTTCTTCAGTCGCCGTCACGAAGTCCGTGTATTCGGTTTCGACATAGCCAAACGCCGCGAACACGCTGAAGCTCTCGGTCACGGCAGCATCCACGGCCAATTCGAACCCGTACAGTTCCGATTCGCCGGCGTTGACGGGTATCGTGTCGAGTGGCACGCCGTTGTCGCGGCCGAACTGCGTGATCTGGCTGAGGATCTGGTCTTCCCACTGCGTAAAGAACACATTGGCTTCGATCGAAACGCGATTGTCCATGACCGAGGATCTAAGCGACGCCTCGTAGTTCCACGTGTACTCGGGATCGAACTCGGACACGAGCCCGCTGACGATGGCCACGCCTGTGCCACCCGCGCGGTAAGCGCGCTGCACGACAAAACCCAGCGACGTATCGCCCGTCACGCTGTAGCGGACGCCCAGCTTGGGCAGAAAGGCTTCGTAGTTTGTCTTGTTGGTGATCAACTCGTCGTCCGGGAGAAACGGAATGACCCCCGGCGTGTCGGTCTCGGTCGTGCTGAGCGCGCCGAAGTCCCTGGATTCGTCGTCGTAGCGTGCGCCCGCAATGATCGTCAGCCGATCGCTGAGGTCGTATTCGAACTCGCCGAATACCGCAATGTTCTCTTCTTCGGTCGCGAACGTCCGCTCCTGAAAAATCAGGCCCGGGGGCAAAGCCGGATTGAGGAAAGCCGTCGGCACGAAGAAGTTGTCGAAGCTTACGTTGTCGAAATCGCCGTAATACGCTCCGACCAGAGCGCGCCAGGCGCCGCCCGTGTCGATCGTCGCGCGGATTTCCTGCACGAAACTATCGTCGTCCTGGGTACGGTCGAGGCCGCCGAGGTCCAACGCCGTATTGTCGAGATCCTCGATCCGCACGTAGTCGTGCTCGTAGTAGGTCGTCAGCGACGTCAGGTTCACGGCATCGTTGATGGCCCAGTTGAGCTCCAGCGTGTTGATCAGGTGTTCGGAGCCCTCCTCGGCCGGCAGGTTTGACGTGTTGATACGCTCTCCCGGGAACAGCGCAAAATCGACGAGATCTTCGCCACCGCTGCTGTCCGTGCTGCTTAGCGTGTACTTCGCTGAGAACGTGTCCGTCGGCGCGTAGAGGAGCTTTGCTCGCCAGGTGGTGGCCTCGCGCGGGTCGTAATCTTCTCCGTCGCGGGTCGGGTTGGTTACCCAGCCGTCCGTCTCGCGGTGATCAGCAGACAGGCGCAGTGCCAGCAAGCCGTCGATCAGCGGCAGATTGAGTGCGCCCGCGGCCTGGTAGCTGCCGAGCTCGCCGTAAGAGGCGCGCACTTTACCGTTCAGGTTATCGAGTTCCGGATCGGCCGAGTTGATGATGATCGCGCCGCCGATCGCGTTGCGGCCCTGCACCGTACCCTGCGGTCCGCGGAGTATTTCAACCTGGCCAATGTCCCAGGCGGAGTACGGGCCGAAGAACGTCGACTGGTTGTTGGGGAGTGACGCACCGTCGACGATTGTGTTGATCAGGAGGCCGCCGCCTGCTCCCAACCGCTGGTCGATGCCGCGGATCGTGAAGCCTTTTTCTCCGAAACTCTGCGTTACGTTCGGCGTGCGCAGAATTACGTCGTACAGATCCTCGACGCTGCGGGCTTCCAGCTCTTCGCCCGTAACCACTACGACGCTCGTCGTCGTTTCTTCGATGGAACGACCGAATTTCTCGGCGGTAACGATGATTTCGTCAACGGCTTCTTCGGTATCTTGAGCAGCGGTCGGTTGAACGGGTGTCAGCGTGATGACGGTGAGCAGGAACGCAATGGTGCGGCCAGTTATTATGTTCAATAGAGCCTCCCTTGGCTCGATTACGAGCGCAGCCCATAGGGGCTACATCCATTTTCGCGAATCGTATTGCGAATCATTATTATTTGCAATATCGTACATACCACTACAGGAAGTCGGACCGGGCGGAGCGAATCATGTGGATGACAGCGGGCGTGACAGCGCAGGCGCTGTGCGTGTTTTTCCTGCGCCGCTCGAAGTCGGCTGAGTCGGGAGCAGCCGGTTTTGTGGTTGGCGGCCTTGCACTCTTTCTGCTGTCGCTGTTTTTGTTCGTTCAGACACTCGGGACTGAACTCGGCATCACCTGGGCCCTGGTAACAATTTCGGTCATCGCCTACCTGATGATTCTGCTGCCGTTTTTCGCGGCATCAGCGGTTGGCCACAACCGCACACCCAGGCGCGAGCGACTCATGCCGGCCTCTCCTTCCGGGTCCGCGGCGCGGCTGTCGCTGCGACTGTTTTCGGCGGGGCCTCTCTATCTGATCTGTGCGCTCGCCGTAAGTCTGCTGATCGCCACCAAACCCTGGGCACAGGAAATCACCCGACTGTTCACGGGCGGATTGATGACGCCACTCTTCTGGTCACTGGGCGCGCTGCACGCAACCGTGGATACAAACCTGTGGCGTGTGCTGTGGTTACCCATCGTCGTTACCGCCGTCGCGGCTGTTATCTACCTGCTGATATGACGTCAAAGACCCTGACCGGGGAAACAACAGCTGGCCGGAAAGTCGAAGGCAGCAACAACCGCTTCGTTCGGCAAATGATCGATTCGCATTCGGTGCTTGGGCTGTCGTTCGCCGCACTGATCTACATTGTGAGTTTGTCCGGCGCGCTCACCTTGTTCGTACCGGAAATTTCGCTGTGGGAACTGCCCGGCACCAAAGCCTCTTACGAGACGACGCCGCGAGCCATCGCCGCCGCTGCACACAACGCCGAGGCGGAACTCAAGGACGGCAACGAAATACTGAACGTCGTGGCTTACGGGCCTGACGAGTTCCGGCCTTATCTGACCGTACGCCTCAATCAGCGCGCCGGGCACGGCGAGCCGCTCGACAGCACTGACTGGGTCGCCGATCCGCAAACGGGCGAGCTGCTGAGCGTCGCCGAAGCGCCGTACGCGCACCTGATCGAAGATCTGCACACGGTGCTGCTCTTGCCCAATCCCTGGGGCCGCTATCTCGTCGGGATTATCGGTGTGTGTATGTTTACACTGATCCTATCGGGCATTTTTGCGCACCCGACCATCATCAAGGACGCATTCAAACTGCGCCTGAAGCGCAACGCGCGCATGGCCTGGACCGACATGCACAACCGTCTAAGTGTCTGGGGCCTGCCGTTTCATCTCGTGATTACGTTTACCGGTGCGTTTCTCGGTGTCGCCGGCATTACCGTGGTTGCGCTCGCCATGCTGGCTTACGAAGGCGACCAGGAGGCCGCCATACAGGTGATCCAGGGACCGCAACCGGTTCTGGACGCGCCTTTGATGAGCGCTTCGCCGGACTACGAATCCATGCTTTTGCGCTCCGAGGCCGAAGACCGCCGCTTCTCGATACTCGTTGCCAGCAATCCCAAGAGCAGCGGCCATACGACGAGCGTTGCCTACTACGAGGAAGGCATTCTTTCGATGCGTACGTCCGACATCTACCGCAACTCCGGCGAGTTCCTGGAGAAGTTCGGCGGTAGCGGCAGCCCGGCCGGCGCCCGGGTGTTCGGCATGGTACAGCCCCTGCACTACGGCACGTTCGGCGGCTATCCGATCAAAATTCTCTACTTCGTGCTGTCGCTCGCGCTGACCTACATTACCAGCACGGGCATGATGATCTGGTTCAAGCGCAAGCGGCAGCAGGGTCAGGCAAAACCCAGAACCGAAGCACTGTGGCGCGGGATGACCACGGGTCTTTCAGCTGCGCTGGTCGCCACGGCGCTGGTTACGGTAGCGAAGCTCGAAGCCCCGCTGACAGTCGTATTCCTGAGCATCTGGATTGCCAGTCTTCTGGCGATTACCGTCGGCCGGAACCCAATCCGCTGGGTGCGGTATCACTACATTGCGATCGCCGCGGTGCTTGCCGTTGTTACTGCTCTGCATGTCCCGAGCGCAATGGCGGCTTCTGACGCGGCGAAACCGCTACTGTTCAGTATCGATGCGGCCTTGCTCGTAACGGCACTTGGATTTGCCGCGGCGGCCTACCGAACTCGGCCAGAAGGCATTGCGGCGGAACCGACAAAATCGTCTCTCGAGGGTACGTCGGTTAAGTCACAGACGGCGGGGTAAGCGGAGAACCGCGCACCAGCTATCTATCTTTCGCCGGGGCCTTCGAGAGTAGCCTGACACGGTGTACCTTCACGCGAAATCGACAAACCGGTTGAAGGGCATTTCCCTCAGACGCTGTCCGGTTGCCGCAAATATCGCGTCCGCCAACGCCGGCGCGGCAGGTGCGGTTGCGGGCTCCCCCAGCCCTGCCACGGCAGGGGCTTGCTCCAGAAGTTTCGTGTGGAATCGAGGAGTTTGGTAAAGCCGCATACCCTGAAAAGCGTGATAGTTCGTTTGCAACGGCGCGTAATTTTCGTAAGTCAGTTCGCAGTTCATCGCGTGACCCAAGCCCCAGATGGCCGCCCCGGTCAGCTGCGCCTCTGCGTTTACGGGATCGAATACCGTCCCGCAGTCGGCCGCTATCCATACGTCGTCGATTCGCAGCCCCCGGTCCGTTACGGTGACGTCCACGACCTCTGCGACGGGAACGTGATGCGAATGTGCAAAGGCAATACCACGGCCCCGCCCTGCCCCAATATCGGGGCCGTTCCAGCTGCACATCTCCCCCACCGCCTCGAGCACACGACGAGACGTCGGATCACTGATCAGACGAAGACGTTCCTCCAGCGGATCGACGCCCGCAGCAGCGATCAACTCGGACAGGAAAGCCTCGTGGAAGAAGCTGTTGGAGCAAGCGCCGGGCGAGCGCCATGACCCAATCGGCACGACCTCGGGGGCCTTGTACCCGGTCACCCGGTAGTGAGGTATCGCGTAAGGCTGATCGTACGCCCCCCAGACAATGAGCGTGTCAGGGCCGGGCGGCACAATGAAAACACGCCCAAACCAGCTGGCCGAGAGAGATGGACTGATCGTGTCGATGTCGCAGGCGACAACGCGGCCGCCGGACACGGCGCCGCGGGCGCGCGCCATGTGAAACGGCCTCGGAAAATCGTGCGCCATGTCCGCTTCACGGCTCCACGTAGTCTTGACCGGTGTGCCCGGCACGCTCATGGCAACCTCGATCGCCTGTACTACGTAGTCATGGTCCAGTCGACGACCGAAGCTGCCGCCTGCCGGTAACACATGCAGCGTCACGTTTTCCTTGCCCACCCCGGTCATCTCGGCGGCGGCGTCCCGAATTGCAGTGGGCACCTGCGTTGCCGTCCACACAGTCACGTGATCCGGCTCGACGAGCACCGTCGCGTTAAGCGGTTCCAGCGCCGCATGCGCGAGGAACGGAGCGCGGTACTCGGCAGACACGACGTCCGCGCCGTCGAGCGCCTCATCGACATCTCCGTCATCGCGCAGACGGCTATCGATGTTGTCCTCCCTGTGGGCATCTTCGAGAACTCGCCACATTTCCTCGCTCGATGCCGGGTAGTCCGGTGTTTGCCAGTCGACATCGAGAGCAGCCGCCGCACGAAAAGCACGCCAGGTGTTATCGGCGACGACGGCGAGGCCGTCGGTGACTTCCACGACAACATGGACGCCGCGGATTTCGCGCGCAACCGAGTCGTCGTAGCGATCAAAACTCACGCCGCGCCCCGGATTTGCACGCACCGCCGCATACAGCATATCCGGCAGTTCGATGTCGATGCCGTAGCGCTGCGCCCCGGTCGATTTCGCGACGATGTCGATACGCTGAAACACTGTCCCCAGCTTCCGCCATCTTTCCGGCGGGCGGAGCTCTACGTCGGTTACGGGTTCGACGAGCGCGGCGTCCGCGGCCAGTTCGGTGTATGCGATTCGGCGGCCGTCCGGGAATACAACCTCGCCGTTTTCGGTTGCAAGACTGGCGGCGGGTATTCCGTAGCGGCCCGCGGCGGCTGTCTTCAGGGTTTCCCGGGCAGCGGCGCCGGCGTGCCGCAGTTTCTCGTGAAGGTCAGCCACGGACGACGAACCTCCAGTGAACTGTGCACCAGACACCCGCGCGACGGTTTCCATCAGGTCCCGAACGGTCCGAGGCACAAAACCCTCGTCCAGCGGCTGAAACGGCAGACTGTTCGAGGCGATCTTTGCGTTGACGTAAATCGGATGCGGCTGACCCGGATCCAGGGTGACGGTACCAGGATCGATATCGAGCTCCTCCGCGATCAGATGAGCCTGAGTCGACAGGATGCCCTGTCCCACGTCGGCGCGGGGTACGATGAAGGTAATGCCGGTCTCCGTAATTTTGACGAACGGAGTAATGGCGGCTTCGCCGGGCCCAAGGTCTCTGAGTAGCGGATTCGCCGGCGTTCTGAGAATGAAGTAGGCGCCGAAGGCAACGCCGCCCGCAACGGCAGCCGAGCCAATCAGAAACTTTCGTCGACTCACCTTCGGTTTATCGGCTTTCCCGTTGTTGGCTTTCTTTGGATCTTTCGATACCTCGTTCATTCGCCGCCACGCATGCTTGCTGCGGCCGCTTTTATCGCGGCTCGAATTCGCGGATAGGCTCCGCAGCGGCAGAGATTTGCAGACATGGCGGCATCGATGTCGGCATCGCTCGGATTAGGATTTCGCGCAAGAAGATCCGCGGCCTGCATGATTTGACCCGATTGGCAGTAACCGCACTGGGCGACCTGGTGCTCAATCCATGCCGTCTGCAGCGGATGAAGCGCGCCGCCGGCACCCAGACCGGAGAGGGTCTTCACGTCGCTCCAGACACTGCCGACCGGCAGCTGACACGAACGGACGGGCGAGCCACCGACGTGTACTGTGCACGCGCCGCACTGGGCAATGCCGCAGCCGTACTTGGGCTCCTTGATGCCGAGCTCGTCTCGCAGCACCCAAAGCAACGGCATGTCGGGCTCGACATCCACCTCATGTGTTTTTCCGTTAACCGAAAGTTGCAAACGCTTCTCCCCTATCAGGCTCGCAGTCGGAAGACTGGTCTTTCAGGCAGCCTAGATACCCACCTGACGTCGTACAATATGCAAATGTGTTCAATGGCCTGCAGAATCGTTCAAACGCACTGCAGAACCTGTTCATTGAACCGAGACCGTGGCATTCCTGCATAAGCCGCGGCGATGAGGAACGCACTGGATTGAACAACGACGAAAACTATTCGCTTTCGATGGGCACGGAAGTGTGCTGCCGAATCCTCGGTATCGATCCCGAAGCGATGCTGAGTCGTGCGGGTTTGACGCACCTCGTACGGGCAAACGGAGACGTTCGTGTCAACGCCGCCCAGTACTTCGACGCATGGAATGCCATGGAGTCGTTAACCGATAATCCGGAGTTCGTGACCCACCTTGGCATTACTATCGCGCGCGGACCGGTCATACCCGCTTTCTTCTCGCTAACCTGCGCCCCGAATCTCGAGACGGGCTTGAAACGCTTGTCGCTCTATAAATCGCTGCTGGGGCCAACTCAGGTGCGATACTACTGGGACGAAGGTCTGCTATGGATCGAACATCGCTCCGCCGACACGAAGCTGGAAGTGCCGCCAACGCTGGGTGCCTTGCACCTCGTGTACTTCGCGGAAGCCGCGAGGCTGGCAACCGCCCACCCTATGAGACCGGTCGCGGCAAAACTGCACGCGTCGAGGAAGGAGCGCCACGCGATTGCCGGACACCTCGGCGTCATGCCGGAACCCGGTGAGTGCAGTACGTTGGCATACGCCGCTGAGGATGCAAGACGACCGTTCATCTCGGAGAACAGCCGGCTGTGGGCAGATTTCGAACAGGACCTCAAATGCCAGCTTGAAGCTCAGCGAGCCGAGGTATCGATGGCCGCTCGAGTGCGTTCGACGCTCATGGAGCTGTTTGCGATCGGAAGATCCAGCGCGACGGACGTTTGTCTCTCCATCGGAATAAGCCGCAGCACGTTGCAGCGCGCTCTGAGTTCGGAAGGCACGACGTTTCAGAGGGTGCTCGACGAAACCCGAAAGGATCTTGCCGTTCGTTATCTGACCAAGAGCTCGCTGCAGATTGCCGAAATAGCCTCGCTTCTCGCCTATCGCGATCCGAATAGTTTTGCGCGCGGTTTTCGTCGCTGGACAGGCCGCTCACCTCTGGAGTTTCGAGCCCGTGGCTAACCGGCCCACGACGACCGCTCATACATTGCAGTCTCCCACCGCTTCACGTTACCGAACCGCTCCGGAACCGGCATCTCCGCAAACTGACAAATCATGAGCACGGCCATGCCGGTAATGTCCGCCACTGAGAACACGTCGTCGCACACGTAGCGGCGACCGTCCGCGAGTTCCGCATCCAGCCAACCCCAGCGTTTGTCCTGCAGCCGTTTCTGCGTTTCCGCGTACGCCGGCAGCTGCTCCAGTTTGTCGGCAAAGAATGTAAACGTATGCTGCGCCACCTGCGCAATAGGACCCATGACTTGCTGTTCCATGCGCCGTGACCACATGTCGACCTTTGCTGTCGTCAGCGGATCCGTGCCCATTAACGGATCTTCCGGGTATAGCGCCTCGAGGTAACGGCAGATGGCCAGTGTTTCGGTCAGCAGTGTGCCGTCGTCGAGTTCGAGAACGGGAATCTCACCAAGAGAATTTTTTTGCAGGAACTCGTCCGTTCGGGTCTCCCCTACCTGAATGTCGAGCGTTTCGGTCGGTATCTCGATGCCCTTCTCAGCGATAAAAGCGCTGACGCGCAGGCCGCTCGGTGACGGCGCTGTATAGAGTTTCACGGTTGCTGCCTCCTTCCTTACACTCAACCTTATGGTTGACTTTACAGCAGTGACCGCTATAGTCAACCACTAAGTTGACTAATTAAGGAAGCCGCATGGATCAGCTCGATCAGGTGTTTACCGCCGTGAGCGACAGCACCCGGCGCGCAATACTCGCACGTCTTACGCGCGGTGAGGCGCCACTCTCCGAGGTGGCGGAGCCTTTCGATATGTCACAGACTGCGGTATCGAAGCACGTGCGCGTACTCTCGGATGCAGGACTGGTGGCGGTCGACAAACGGGGCCGGACACGATACTGCCGGCTTGTTGCGGCGCCACTAAAAGACGCGGCAACGTGGTTTGAGACTTACGAGCGCTTCTGGACCGACCAGTTCGACGCCCTCGCACAGCACCTGGAGCAAAACCCATGAGCCTGCCGTTTCTGAAATCGCCGTTGGGCGACGAGCCCGTCGTCGTCGAGGGTCATTTCAATGCATCACCCGAACGCGTCTTCCGCGCGTGGACCGACGGGAAAGAAATGAAGGCCTGGTTCGGTCCCGGCGGCAACGGCCTCTACACCGCCAGAGTCGACGCTCGCGTCGGCGGCCGCTGGCGCCTCGACTACGGCGACAACAACGGGCAGCGAGACGTGCTGGAGGGCCAGTACCTGGAGGTGGTCACCGACAGCCGGCTCGTGTTCAGCTGGATTCACGAACGCCGCTTCGACGACGGCCACGTCGAAAAAACCGCACCGTCACAGGTCACGGTCACGTTTGCAGCGACCTCCGACGGTACGTTTGTGCGCCTGGTCCACGAACGCATCGTGAAAAAGGCCGGCCGGCTGGGTGTTGGCGAGGGCTGGAACGGCACGTTTGCGCGTCTCGAAGAGTATCTGGCCACACGCATCGGCAGCGTCGCGTAGAAGCGGGGCTGCCCTCCTCCCGCCATGATCGGGAAACGGCATCGAAGCTATGGACCAGCCTGAGAACGCCGCAATACAATAGGCCCGCAGCCACCAACACCCGGGTGAGTGAGAACGCACATGGCACTGCCTCCTGGACAAAGAGTCCGTGAAGACTTTCCGAGATTCGGACTGCCGCAGTACGCCGACCGATTCCCATCCGAGACGACCCGCGCAATTGTTTCGATCCAGGTAGACGGAGCCGACCTCATGTCACTCGACTGTGAGGACAGCGCCCTCGATCCCGTGACGATGGAACGCGATTTCCACTGCGTGACGACCTGGAGCCATGTGGGCAATCGATGGACCGGCATCCGATTCCGCGACGTATTCGAAACCTACGTACAAACAACCGGCCTCTCGACCGACGAGCGCAGCGGCGTTGTTTTTCGCGCGCAGGACGGTTATGCAACGTCACTGCCTCTTGTGGATGTGCTGAACGACGACGTGCTCATTGCCACCCAACTCGACGGCGAACGGCTCGACGTGCGACACGGGGCGCCGGCACGGCTCATCGCACCTCAACACTATGGCTATAAAAACCTGAAGCACCTGAAGCGCATCGAGATCTTTTCGCAGTTGCCCGAAATCAAGCGAGGTATACGCGCGTTTCTCGACCACCCGCGGGCACGTGTGGCCCGGGAGGAGCGCGGCCGCTGGCTGCCCGGCCGGTTGCTCCGATACGTGTACCGGCCGTTTATTCCTCGAACGGTCGCGACCTTCGAGCAGGCGCTGGACGACGCGAGGCCGGCAGACAACCCCTAGGAGCGCGAGTCGTCAAGAGCGACGTTACCTGGAGGCGTGCACGCCGCCCTTGCGCTAGAAACTGTATCGCAAGGTCAGGCGGATCAGGTCCTGTCGGTCAAACTGCCCAAATCGCCCTCTTGGCGAGCCAGAGAACCAGGCGCCCAATAGCTCGACGGTCATCGTATCCGAAGGCGAATAGTTCAAGCTCGCCTGGCTCAGTGAATCACCCCGTTCCAGATCGCGAAACCACCGCCACTTCAGAACCAGGGTGTTGTACAAGAACGGTCTTTGCAGCGTAACCGTCAACAAGTCGTTTCGCTCCGGTTTGACCAACGCTTCTGGCGCATCGCGAACGCGTTCCAGGAGAAGCTGCAGGTTCATGAACAGATCGTGTGGCAGGTTCAGATCGGTACCGACGCCCAGCGCCAATACATCCACTTCGGTCACCGCAAGATCGCCACGGTCCCTTGTGTTCAACACTTTGTCGAATTGGCCGACAAGCTCGCCGCGAAACACAACCGAACCTGCACCGGTTTCCAGACCGATCTTGGCCAGCCGTCGCCGCGGGAAAGTCCGGGTCAGGACCGGTGCGGCAGCGCCTTGCTCGAGGTCGCCGACTGCCTCGTACTCGTTCCCGATCAATCCCGCAAAGACGATACGTGTATTCCCCAAGGCTCTGGAGGCTCGCAACGCATAAGTCGCATCTTTGATCGTATCGGGCAGCTGTGTTTCGATATCGACGGCGCGTGTTGGCTGCTCGAGAGGCGCACCGAAACGAAACTGCGGCGCCGTGAATTCAAACCATGCGCCCGGGTCCGGTATGTCATGCACGGAGCTGTCCAGCAGCGCTGCACTCTCAAGCCTCCAACTGCCTACCGGGAAATCGAAGTACAGCCCCCACTGCGGCTGCTGACGTTCCGTTTCGTCGTTCAGAACGAACTCATGAAAATCACTCGGGTTAACGGCAAACAGGGATACACCGTCAAGGCTGCTCCACATCAGCTGCTGTCTTCCCGCTCTGATCCGGCTCTCGCCTTGCTGCCATTCCAGAAAGAGTTCGCGAAACTCAATCTCTCCACTATCGCCAACGGCCGGGCGGCGGTTAAACCGGTTCGCGTGTGCAAAGATCCGTTCGTCGTCACGATTCGGTCGCAACACGTCCGCCGCGTCGAACGAGAACCGCGCGCCGAGTTGCAACAGCAGGGTCTTGGAAGCTCTTACAGTAGCTTCGGCTTCCACGGTTACCGCCTGCTGCACCTGCTCGCGCCCTTCCGTGCTGATTGCATACGCAAGCTTCGCGTTGAGATCGTAGCTCTCCAGAACGGCCGCTTCGGCAAATGATGTAGCCAAGCCGCCGCAAAGGACCATCAGCTTCAACCGGGTCATCTCGGTTACTGTGAGACCAGCAGCGTCGCCGGCAGCGCGCGCTCGAGATAGGCAGGATCGAAATATTGGGCGTCCAGTTCTTCAAGGTACATCACTTTGCTGTACTCGAAGAGTGTGCTGTGCCTGTTCCGCCGATGATCAGCGAAGATCTCCGTTGCGGTCCAGTATCCGTCGATCAACTCCTGCTTGCGCACTTCGACAACCTTGAAGGGAACGTCCTCGCTTTCGAAAAACTCAATACGGCTCGGCAGAAAGCTGACGGCATCTATCGTTGCCGCAAATCGATCGAAACCCAGTTCTTTTGCGATTGCCTCGCTTCTTGGCTCTCCGAGCAGCATGTAGGCGCCCTCATCAGCCGTGGCGCCCAGCGCAAAGTCGTAGTCGTCCAGGTCGAATTTCAGATCGCTTTGAATATCCTCGTAACTGAAGTCGGTACCCAGGAAGTGGTCCCCTCGATCCGATGACGGAATGCGCCGGATGCGTTTTGTGGCTGGAAGATACAACCATCGGCTCTCGCTCTGCCCGCCACGATCGTGGCTCAAGAAACTGGTGTTTCTGATCGCTCTCGGCTCCAGAAACGTAATGCGGGTAGACCGCTCCCCCGGAGGTTCAATCAGTTTCAACACCAATGCTTGTCGCTGCCTCACCTTGCCCCGGCGGTTCGTCAACGTCATCTCGATCACTCGTCGCGTTGCCGTCGCCTCGGCCCTGTTCGCAACCTGCTGCGCCACCCAGTCTGCGGTGGCCTCCTCGGCGTGGGTCAACTCCGGACCGGCCGTAAGAGCCGCAATGGCAATCAACGCCAGGGCGGTTGTCGCCGCGCGACGCTTGCCCGGCACGGGCTTCGCCATTCGTTCCGAAAGCGAGAACCAGGACGGGATGATGAGCAGCGCCGCCGCGAAACTCGCGAACGCAGCGAGCGCCACCATACCGCCAAAGCGCTGCAGCATCGGAAGGCCACTCAACATCAGGACCGAGAACCCGAGCCCAAGTGCCAGAATATTGAAGAAGCAGGCGCGCCCGATCAGCGGGATGGCCAATTCGAGGGCCCGCTCCAACGTCGGTTCAGTGGAGCGGGCGCGCTGCAGACGCTCAATGAGATGTATTGCGAAGTCGACACCCAGGCCGACAGAAATAGCGGCAAACATACTCGTTGCCGGTTCCAGGTAGATGCCCAGGCTCGCCATTACCGCGTAAATCAGCAGCACGGTAAGGGTAACCGGAACAACGGCGAGCACGCCTAAGGGAATCGAGCGGAAAACGGCAACGGACAGGATAAGGACCAGGCTCAGGGACAGGCCGACACCCTTGAAATGCGACGACTCCAGCCTCGTCATCCAGTGATAGGTCGTATTGACGTCGCCACCCAGCGTGACGCGCAGAGCGGAGTCTGCAAACGTGTCGTCAATGTGTTGCTGAATGGCTTCGACCGCTTTTCGGGACTCCGAGAAATGCAGGGTGTTCAGCATGCCGCGGACCAGCGCCTTCGAGCCGCTAGCGTCGATTTCCTCCTCGAAGTCTGTCGGATCGCCCGACGCTTCATAGACGAACATATACTGCTTGATAGCATCGCTGCTGTCAGGCAGCTCACGGGGCGCGATAGCCGCCGTATTCTCAATAGCCGCATGCAGCAACGACAGATAGTCTGCAATCGACACGGTCAGCACAACATCCTCCTGCTGCTCCATGAAGTCCTGCAAATCGACGATCTGCCCCATCGCCTCGGTCGTCAACAAGCCTTCCGGATCGCTGCTCTCGACCAAGACGTCGAGAAACGACGTTCCGGCAAACTTGGAGTTGATGAACTCATCCGCCGCGCGAATGGGTTCGTCGGGGTCGAAGTTCTCGACTTGAGAACGGTCGAAGCGCAGCGAGGTGGCCTGCCCCAGGGCGACAACGGCCAGCATTAGAAAAGCGCCGAGCACCACAACGGGATGACGCACCCCGAATCTGCTGGCGGCCAGCAGCGATCGGCCAATTGCGCCCGGCTTCGACGTCCTCCACGAGTCAAAAGCCCGACTTGGCTGGAGATTCAGCAACATCATGGCGTTCGGCAGAGTCACCATCGAAAAAGCCCACGCCATGGCGACGCCCAGGGCGGCGTACCAGGAGAAATAGCTGATCGGCGGCATGATGGATGCGAGCCCGATGCCGCAAAAACCGGCTATCGTAGTCGCTGACGTGAAGAAGATGGGCCGTGCCGTCGCCTCCATGGAAGCAACGACGGCGCTTCGTACAGGCAGAGTCGGGTCGGCCGCACGTAACTGATAATAGTGCGACATGACGTGCACAGCGTCGGCCACGGCGACCGACACCAGGATCACGGGCAACGCGTTTGTAATGGCGTAGTACGCCACTCCTTGCCACGACATGATGCCCATTGCACCGATCGTTGTACCCGCAACGATGACGAATGCGCAAAGTGTCGCGCCCGCCCGACGGAAGGCAAGGTAGACGAAGAGTAAAACGACGAGGAATACGGCCGGTTGCAGCAGTTTCGCATCACGGTCGATCCGCTGGCTCAAATAGGCGCTGACGGCGGCCGGACCCGCGACGTCCAGCGTTACATCCGGATAACTGATCGAATGCGCAACGCGGAGAACTTCGGCATAGGTCTCCGCAGCCCGGCTCGCATCCTCTACCTCGAATATGATCAGTGCGCTCGATTCATCGAGGGAAACCAGCGTACTCTGATGAGGCGGCATCTCGAGCCAGCGCTCTCGCGTCAACACAGTGTCGGTATCGGCGACGGGGTCTTCAACGTAGGGAACGACATCCACGCCCTCGTCGGACCCGGATATCGACGACTCGGTCCCTATTGACGCAATGCGGTCCCTGTTGACGTTGTCAATCTCGCCGAGCGCCGTGGTCAGCTCTTCGACAAGAGCCAGCGCTTCCCCGTCGAATACCGTTTTCCCATTGTGAAATTCGAGGGCCACCGCGAATGCGTCGCCGATTCCGAAAATCTCCTCGATCGATTGCTCAGTAACAACCGAAGGATGATCCGTGGGTATGAACGCTCGTACCGAGGTATCTTTCTCCAGCCGACTGAGCCCGGCTGCCGCCCAGGCAATGACCAGCAGACTTGTCGAAACCACCCAGATGGGGTGTTCGGTAAGCCGCCAGAACACCGAGCTGCCGGCATTCGAGCCGCTCACGCGTCGACCCCGCCGGGCTTGGAGCCGCAGCCCATTTGCCACATTGCGTTTTCAGACGCGAGCCAATGCTCGGCAAACTCCGGCGGGACAGGCGGTATTGCGTCCGGACTGACGGCACCCAGTACCATCTTCGTGTTAACCCAGCCATTGCTATCGCGCAGCGCGCACCGAGCGATGGCCATGGCAATTGGGCGACCCTCACGATCGACAAAGCGATGCTGGAGAAACCACCACCTTTCGTCCCACGACAGCAAGCGGGTTTCCAGGCGATAAATCTGAAGCGGTCGTAAAGTTCTTCGGAAACGCACAACAGCGCCACCGATAACCGCCGACCAGCGATTCGCCAGCATTGCTCTTGCAACGCCCGTACGCAGCATCCAGGCAGAGCGGGAAACGTCCATGATCTGCAGATACCTGCCGTTGTTCATGTGGCCAAACAAATCGATGTCGGTAAGCCACACCCGATGGGTGCTGACCAGCGCCTCGCGGTAGCCCATCTTTGGCCGCAAAAAGTTCTTCAGGAAGGCAATCAGGACTCTGAAATACAGGTTCATATTCGAGTACACTCACCGTTGATCTGACCCCTTTGCGAGCAAGATGAAATGCCCGCACACCAAACTGAATAGTGGCATGCGACTCGTACCGAAACGTCACCGGGATTGATGACAATGTCGGCTGCACCACATCCAATTTGCGTTTTCGGACGTGCTAGGGTGTAGCGGTGTTAGTACGAGTTCGCTCTGCGCACAACAAACGTTTGGTATGAGTACCGCGGAGGTAAGCTTTTGACGGTATCCGTATTCGTTGTCGAAGATGACGCGTCGACCCGCGCCATGCTCATCGACAAGATTAGCCGCAGTGAACGTCACGACGTTACCGGGGCTGTCGGATCGCTATCGAGCGCGCGGCGTGCGCTCAAAAAGGAACAGCCGGATATTCTTCTGGTCGACCTTCAGCTGCCGGATGGAAGTGGCATTGATCTGATTTCCGAGCAGACTCTGCGCAATCCCGCGTTACCGATACTGGTCATCTCGATATTCGGAGACGAGGAGCGTGTGGTCAACGCAATTGGTGCAGGCGCTCAAGGCTATCTGCTGAAAGACGACGAGGAAGACACAATCCTGGACGCTGTCGATTGCCTTTTGCGTGGACAGTCTCCGATCTCGCCCAGCATCGCGGTCCATCTGATCCGTCGGTTCCGGCAACTGGTACCCCATCGCCAGGAAGTCCACCCGTTGTCCGACAGGGAGCTGGAGGTTCTCCAACTCGCGACCAAAGGTTTGAGTTATCGGGAGACGGCGGAATTGATGGGGGTAAGCATCAACACGGTAGGCACGTTTACGAAGCGTATCTATACGAAACTCGCGGTGTCGTCACGAGCTGAAGCCATTTTCGAGGCACGGCAAATGGGGCTAATGTCCGACTCCCTTAGTGAACAGCAGCGCAACGGCACGTAACCATCCGACCTTTGCGCAGGTCACTCTGCTGCTTGTCGCATGCGTCTTGCTGCCGGCCGGCGTACTTGGCCTTTTCTACCTCGTCGATAAGGAGGTTAATCCCAATCGCGAGTACCTGCTAACCGATTTCGAGTATCTGGCGAGCCATGTCGATCGCCCCCCGAAAACCCAGGGGGAGTGGCGGCGCTTCGACCGCGAGGTTGAGATACCTGACGAGCCGTACGCCAGCTTGTGGGTACGTACTGACGTCACGAAGCGACTGGACATCGCCCAGGCAAACGCACTGTACATCCCGAAGGCATTCGCCAACGTGCAGGTCTGGCTGCGCGGAGAACTGCAGTACACCGCGGCGCCAATAGAAGAGCCGCTTGCCTTTTTTCGAACCCCCCTTTTAATACCGTTGGGAGAACTCGACACAACGGCTGACACCAGCTGGCTGCACATTCGACTTACAGCCGCCCGGGGCTTCCTGTCGCCAGCGCACGTCTATCTCGCGCCCTACTCCGAACTGACTTCGGCATACCGGCACAACTACTGGGTCGCGCAGGTGCTTCCGAAGCTCTTTATCAGCGTTGCACTGACAATGATCGCCCTCGTCGGAGGCCTGTTTATCATGCGGCCGCAGGACACCGCGTATGGTTGGTATGCGCTCTACATGCTCCTGTGGACCGCGCACACAATCCACGCTCTTATCGATCATATACCGATCAGCCACGAACTCTGGTTTGCGCTGACCTATGTCTGCCTCATCTGGGTCGCCTGCGAAGTTGTTTTTATCAATCGGTACTTCGATCTGCGAATGCGGCGCGTAGAAAAGCTGATTGCGGTGGTCACGGGATGTCTTGCGATGCTGCTGCTGCTGCCAGCGATTCTGGATTCCCAACACATTGCCTTCATCACAACACATTACTTGTGGATGCCCTGGATCATGCTGCTCAGCTTGTTCGTGTTCGTGCAATGCTTCATGGCCGTGCGCAAGAGCTGGTCGATCGACAGCGTGGGGCTGCTGTTAATTTCTTCGCTATTTGTCACTATCGGTTTTCGGGACCATCTTTTCGACTTTTACTACTTCGTACCGGGCACCACCTACTACCTGCAGTTCATCGTAGTGATCCCGCTGCTTTTCTTCGGCTTTCTGTTGTTACGTCGACACGTACGCGCCCTGAAGATTTCCGAAGAACTCAACGCCGAACTCGAGGAGCGCGCGGCCCTGAAGGCCGAGCAACTGGAGGACACATACCGGAAGCTGAACGAAGAAGAAAAGCGTCGCGAAATTGCTGAAGAGCGTGCTCGCCTGATGCGAGACATGCATGATGGACTGGGCGGGCACCTGGTGCACGCCCTATCGCTTACCGAGAAAGGTGAAGATCGACGCGATTTGAAAGAAGCCTTGCGTTATGCGCTTAGCGACCTGCGCCTCATCGTGGATAGCCTGGCGCCCAGCGATGACGGCTTCGATTCCTTGCTGGCGAACTTCAGGCACAGAATCTCGAAAAGCGTCGCCCGCGCGGGCATCGATATGAACTGGAGTCTGTCCGGCGCCGAGCATGCCGAACTCAGAACCGACCAGTCCCTGGCGCTTCTACGGATTTTTCAGGAAGCCACCACGAATGCTGTGAGACACTCGGAATGCAAGACGATCGCCATTTCGGTATCGGGCGATGCTGACACCTTGATTGCAGAGGTCCGCGACGATGGCAAGGGCTTCACGGATCGCGGCCACGGACGTGGGCTTGACAACATGCAAATTCGGGCCGATTCGATATCCGCTACGCTCACCGTTCACAGTGACGCGAGCGGCACGTCTGTGCGATGTGTGGTCCCTTTTACAGCCAGTTGAGCCCGGGCGGCGATGCTACTGGCTCGTTTCAACGTCAGGCAGACAGTCGCGACAAGATAGTGAAGAGCCGCCCCTCGGTATGGGACAGACGCCACCCAGCGTGCACGAACAGGCGTCCAGCAGCAAAGTCACTCGCGACGGCCTCCTTGAGTGCCGCGGGATCGGCGAACTCTTCCGGAAACAGCGCTCGGCGAACGTCTTCACCTACGGGATCGCCGGTTGCCGCGGTGTAGGATGCAGCAATCTCCGCTACGCCTCGCACATCGAGACCGGCGGCCATCGGGTCTTCGCAGGCAACACTTCTGTGTCGCTCGCAAGCCGCCAGAGGAACCGCTGAAACCGCGGCGAGGCCGGCGAGCACTGAACGTCGCGTAAGCACCGTCACACTAGGCACCCAGCCGCTCTTTCAGGTGGTCCGAAAGCCGCAAGGTGAGCGCAAGCAAGGTCAAGGTCGGGTTCGCAATACCGCTGGTTGGAAACACCGAGGAACCCGTAACGTAGAGGTTGTCCGCGTCGTGGCATTTGAGGTTCGCGTCGACTACGCCAACCGTCGGGTCCTCGTGCATGCGTGTCGTCCCCATGTGATGCCTTGAGGGCTGCATTGTGGCCACCAGGTCTTCACGTGCGATCGGAGAACAAGCCCTGCCCCGACCGGCGCTGCCGAGCTCGCGCACAAAGGCGTCAAACGAACGTTCGAAACCGTCGAGATCGTCGGCGCCATACTGCCAGTCGAGGTGCACGCGCGGCATCCCGAGAGCGTCTACCTGATCACTTAAAGTAACCCGGCTTTCCGGATTGGGCAGGTTCTCGGTCATGAAGTAACACCAGCAGGTGGTGCCGCCGTCGGCCTCAGTGTCCGCCCGGTCGATTCTGGCTGCCGTCGAACGCAATGCCAGCCGGTCCGAGCCGCCGGGGTCTTCGTCAAGCAGCCCCATCGTGACCGTAAACGCCGTGCACCGATAAGCCGCCTGGCCTTCCAAGGTTGTGCCCAGAACGGCGTGTGGATGACCCAGCCTGCGGTTGACATAGAGATCGAGCGACTCAGGTGGATCGGTAACACACAGCTCCGTGCCCGCCTCGTTCGCACTCGTCTCTTTGTAGATAACCGTATGGCCTTGAAAGTACCGTCCCAGCGCATCCGAACGGCGACCAAATTGAGCGCCGTTGCGGGCATTGGCCGCCAGCAGCAAGCGCGCGTTTTCGATGCCGCCGCACGCGAGTACGTAAACTGCTCCGCGTGCCGCGCCCCGCTTGCCGTCGAGCGTGCTGACCTCGACGCTGCGAAGTCCGCTGCCGTCATCCGCGAGGGTAAAACCCACAACGTTGGCGTGCAGATAGACGGATATGTTCGGCTCGTCCGTAAAACCGTAGCGAAACTCGTCGAACTGCGCCTTGTCGATGCGGCCCGAAACTTCCGAGTGATCGCGAGGCAGCGAGGTGATGTGGGCCGATCCGTTAATGTCCAGCGGCGGGCGGCCTTCGTGCTGCGGCTCCGCGTAGTCTTTATCGAAGTGCGGAATCGACAGCACGTCGCAGGCACGGTTGTAGTAGGGCTGCAGGTCGGCGCGTGTCATTGGCCAGCCGCTGTCTTTTATCCACGGGCGCGCCGCAAAATCCGCCGGGTCCAGCGGCACGGACTTACCACCCCACCAGTGACCGGAGCCGCCGTAGAATCGGGCGCGAGACGTCACGAGATAGTCGTCGATGTTTTGCACGTCCCCACCCTCGCCGCCCAAGGCGCCCGTACCCGCGTACAGCCTCTGGCTCGCATCGTCGGCGTCTCGTCCCCCGGACTCCAGGATGGCAACCGTCTTCTCCTGTCCGGCCCACTCCCTCGCGAGCGTGATGCCAGCCATGCCGCCGCCAATGATGACGACGTCCGCAGTGATTTCCGCGCGAGCGGGCAGCTCGAGCAAGTCGATAATCATCGTGATGAATCCCCAAAAGGGCCAACGGCAGGTTGGGCCGCCGGCAGTAGCGAGCCGTTATTCGGCGCTCAGCGTTCTCTGCCTACAGATACGGCACCCTGCTGCTCCAGCAGATTGGCCATGCGGCGGTGGCCAAACCGTTGCGCCTGCCCGAGCGGCGATCGCATATCGGGCATAGAACGTCCGTTACCCGAGTCGACCGCAAGATTGACGTCGGCACCTCGTTCGATCAGGAACCGCGCCACGTCAATATGGTTGCGGGCCGCTGCGTTGATGAGCGGCGTTTCGTCACCCGGCACGTAACCGTTGACGTCGGCGCCACTCTCGACGAAGAGCTGCACCAGGGAAAGATGCCCCCTCGCCGCTGCAACAATCAGCGGGTTGCCGTCACCCGGCGCCGCCCCGTTGACGTTGGCCCCGGCGCTGATCAACGCCTCCGCCATCGGCTGGCTGCCGGTCTGTGCCGCCACCGTCAGCGGCGTCCCGTCACCGCGGCGGTAGTGGTTAACATCCGCGCCCGCTTCGATTAACGCCTGCGCCTCGCTGCTCTTACCTTCCTGAATCGCCGTCACCAGCGCATCGCCCAACGCACGCGACAGCATATCTGTGTCCGCAACGTCCGGAGCAGGCGCCGGCGGCTGTGGCGGCACTACGGTTTCCGCCGGGACGGGAGCCTCGGGACTCGGCGGCAAGACCGCTTCCGGCGGAATCGCGGCCCAGGCGACGGCTGCCGTGGTCCCGGTCGCGAAGACACAAACGAGTGCGCCCAACACCCAGCGAAAAGGCGCGGGACGCGACTGTCCGAGTTCCTCGATCCGCTGCCGCAAAGACTGCATACCGCCCGGTGGCCAGGCGCAACCAAGCGGCACGGTGCGAGTCGACAGCTGGGCTTTCAGCAGCGCCTCGGCATAGGTCCGGCGGTGCTTTGAATGTTTGCGCATGACGCGCGCATCGCAGGCCAGCTCCTGATCGACCTTCAGCCTGGGCAGCGCGATATAGACCAGCGGATTGAACCACTGCAGGCACTGCACCAACGCCGCGAACGCATTGACCAGAACGTCGCCCGAACGGATATGTGTCTGCTCGTGCTCGAGTATCAGGCGGCGCTCGACGGCGTCGTAGCGCTGTTCAAAGTCTTTTGGCAAAACGATTCGGGGCCTGAACACGCCGACCGTAACGGGCCCAACGTCGGGTGTATCAGCGACACACAGTTTGCCGGTGGCCTGGTGCAGACCGTGATGTTGTAGAAACCGTCTGTGCCGGTAGATCAACAGCGCGAAGCTAAGCACAAACCCGGCGACCCAGAGCACGGCGAGCAGGGACGCAAGCGGCCACGCGGAAAACACGGAGACCGCTACGTCGACACTTGGATCCAACGCGACGGGAGCTTGCTCGGACTGCGCAGCCGGTGCGGCGGCTTGCGCCTCCCCGGCCGGTTGCATATCCGAGACGAGTATCCGGCGCGCGGGCAGAAAGTTTGCCAGGCCCGCGGCGGGCACGATCAACCAGAATGCATACGCAATGCGCGCACCGAAGAGATTACGCAGCGGCTTGCGCAGAGCCAGCACAATGAGTAACGCAACACTGATGCTCGCCGTGGCGCGTCCCAGCAACTCGATCAGTTCAAGACTCATTATCCAACTCCTGGATCAGGCGCTTCAGCTCGGCGACGTCGTCGTCGCTGAGTTGTTCGTGTTCGGAAAAGTGGGTCAGTAACGACGAAACCCGGCCGTCGAACAAGCGGTCGAGCAGCCCCCGCCCCTCGACGCTCAGGTAGTCGGTTCGGGATAACTCCGGGCTGTACAAGTAACGTCGACCGTCACGCTCGGCCGATATTGCCTCTTTGGACAACAGCCGGTTGAGCAGCGACTTGACCGTGCCCGGGCTCCAATCCTGTTCAGCGCCAACCTCAGCCATGATGTCTTCGGCGCTGAGCGGATGCTGCCGCCAGAGCGCCTCCATCACGAGGCTTTCGGCCACGCTAATGTGCTTGTTTGTCTTGGTCATGCTCTATTGTTTACATACGTAAACGCCAGAGTCAAGAGATTTGTTTACAACCGTAAACGAAACCGGACCCCGGCCGGGACTATTGCAAAGTCCATTTCGTTTTGTCGCGCTCGGGACTCCGGCTGAACATGGGCCGCCGGTTACGTAGATCCCGCCAGACAAAATTGTTTGGTCCATTTCAACTTGGTATCTCCTCACCGCACGAAGGATACGCGCGTCTTTGATACGTCCGCGGCCAACGGCGCGGGCCGCATTGGCTACCCCGCAATCGCATCAGGAGGGACCCATGAAGAAATACCACTACTGCATATACTGGCGAGCTTGGATGCTCTTGCTGGCCTCGTGCTTTGTTGCCGGTTGCGGCTTTCTGTTCGGTGAAGAGGATTTCGACGACGAGGTACAGGAGCGGCAGTTGCGTCCAACGCTCTTAGAGGACCGCTTTGCGGTGGACGAAGGCCGACTTGATGTCTTCCCGCTGCGACTGCTGAGCAGCGACACCACAGCCGAACTGCAATCCGCCGTGAACCCGGACGTTGCGGACGGACGTTTCTTCGAAGTCGACATCGTGAACGTCTCCGCCAACGGAAGGGAGGTTCCCATCCTTCTCAGGCAGCCACTGGATTTCGAGAATCCCGAGGACTTGAATGCCGACAACACCTACGAAGTGCAGCTCGACGTTTTCCGCGGCAATCAGGAGACCAACCTGACGTTCACCGTAAGAGTCGACAACACGCCGGAGAGAACCGACGCCGGGTTTGCCATGGTTGGGCAGTTCCTGACGGGCCGCTGGGGTCAGTCGATCAAGTCTTACCCGGATATCGACGGCGACGGCAGGCCCGAAATCCTCGTCTCGCACCGCGCGGATAGCGCGCAGAATCCCGCGATCGATTTGATACGCAGCCGTGCTTTCTCGGAGATCGACGGTAGCGTACTGGCGCTCTCAGCCCCGGCCGTCGACCCGGGACTGACCATCGACCGGCGTTCGCAACCCCAACGGCTCACTGCCTTGGACGGCGATGACTTCGATCTAATCAGCGATATCGACGGTGACTCGCTGCCGGAAATCATCGTGAGCGGCTTCAACCGCGACAGCGTCCCCCTCAACGTGGAACGTGCGCCCGAACAGGCTTTCATCGTATTGAGCCGGGCCCTGGTCGCCGAGCTGAACGAAGCACAGGACGACGGCGTCGGGATTTCGCTCGATGACGTCGGCAATGTTGCCGGTATCGGCGTCCCGATCAGAAGCGATGACAGCTTTGATACCGGTTTTGCGCTTGCCGTACTCGGCGATGTCGACGGTGACGCGATCAGCGACGTGGGTTTTTGTGTAAGCGGTTTCAGGGTAAGCACTCGCGTCATTGTCGTCTTCGGGCGCGCCCTGCTCGCGGCCCGAGCCCTGGGAACCGACATCCAGCTCAACAGAGTCGCCGAAAACCGGGACGGAGTGATGCTGGTAGACAACAACACCAGCTCACAAAACCCCGGTCTCCTGTGCGAAAACATCGCCGCTGCCGGTGACCTCAACGGCGACGGTGTCGACGAGCTGGTCTTCGGATCGACGCGGGGCAGCGTTGTCGAACCCGGGGCCGCCCAGACGTCCGGCGAAGCCTACATAGTCTCCGGAGACATCATTGCCGCGGAAGCTTCCCCTGACGAAGACGGACTGATTGACCTGACCGACGCCGCTGTGCCGGGCCTTGCGATCGCGCGCAACAGCAGCTTTCCGGGGCTGCAAAGGATCGGCCATGCGCTGGAAAGCGCCGGCGATCTGAATCAGGACGGTTTCGACGACCTCCTCCTCGGGGCGCCCGGGGTACTGGGCGAAAGGGTGACCGATGAGGAAAGTGGGATCGGCCGGGTCTATATTGTGTTCGGCCGGCAGGATTTCTTCCCGGTTGCACGCCCGGCGATCATCGACATGAACCCGGACATGCGGATTGAACCGTTCGCCGTCATTACGAGCACTCGGATCGAGTACGGTTTTGGATACAGCGTCGCTGGCGCCGGTGACGTCACGGGAGACGGGATTCCCGATGTGCTGATCAGCGAGCCGTTTGACGGTCCAATCGGGGCGAGCGAAAGGTCTCTGCCGATTGAGCAGACGCACCTGATCTCCGGAGCGGAAATCAATCAGGCGCTTGACTACGACTTGAATCAACTCCTCGCCAATTCAGACTTCACCAAACGTATCGTTTACGAGGGTTTCCTCGGCCGCGTCTCCAGCGCCGTTTGCAGAAATGACGTTGGCTGGTCGCTGTCCGGTACGGGGTCGGGCGATTGGGACGGCGACGGGCTGGCCGACATACTGTTGACGGCCCCCTGCGGCGACGGCACTCGCGCCCTGCGACCCGATCTGGACGGCGACGAGAATTACGGCGAAGCGTTCATACTGCACTCTTCCTACGTCAACGCGGTTCGGGCGACAGGTGGCGCCCAGATCCGTCTCGAGGAAGTGTTCCCGGCGCTCGACAACAACTAGTGGTTGGAGTTTCGCTTCGCCAAGCGCGCGATCGACGTCGCGTGCTTGGCGGAGTCTAGCCTGAAGGACAATGACCGAAATCGTTTCTGTCGCCGCTGGCTACGTCGATCGTAACGAGCCGGCAACCCTCCGGCTCGTATACGGCCACGGCTATTTCGCGACCGTCGGTCGATATGACCGGTTCACCGAGCGCAGCGTTGTTGCCGTTCTTGAGAACGCCGATGCAACCGCTCTCGAGTTCGACGTGGATATCCCTGTTCACGAGGTAAGCGCGTGAAATGCGTTCATCCTGCGGCAGCCCTGCAAAACCGTCCGGGCCAGGGGCACTGATGGATAAAAGTCCGATGGTGCAGGCTACGATCGCCAACCCTGCCGCGAGCCGCCACACCGCGCTGCCCGCCGCCGGCCTCTCGTCGGCGGTTTCGTCAATCGCCGCAACGTGTACCCATTGATAGCCGCGACGAGGAATCGTGCGAATGAACAGGGGCGCCCGCGCGTCGTCGCCCAGCGCCTGGCGCAATGTCCAGATGGACTGGTTCAGACCCTTCTCGCCCGTCAGCCAGTTGCCCTGCCAGACGGCATCGATAATTTCGCGACGCTCGACAATTGCCGGAGCTCGCCGGCGCAATATAGCGAGCACCTGCCAAACCTTCTCCTGCAGCACGGTCTTGCGGCCGTTGCACGTCAGCTGCCGCTTGCTTTCGTCGATATGCAGTGTCGAATGGGCCATGTATCCCCCGCCGTTACACCGAGTATGGACCAAAAGACAAAAACAGAGTTGCCGCATTGCGACGGGCCGCTGACGATGTGGGACGTTTTCGGAGTCGACCATGACAAGACCTGCAGCAATCCTCATGATCTTCCTGGCGTTCATGCCGGCAGCACATGCCGCCACGGATATGTCAGTAGGTGACGGCCTGATCCGAGGCGACAGGATCGAGCCTTACGAACTCACCTGGCGCCAGTGCGCCGCACAGCAGGAGGACTGGATCAGCCAGGGCACGGTCACAGAGAGACTCGACCTCATCGGCAACGGCGTCGTCCGTCACCGGCAGTCAACAAGGCGGCCGGACGGGATAGTGAGTCGCGCCGAGACCTTTTTTGATCACACCTCGTTTGCGCCGCTGCGTATCGACGCCCGCGTCAGCAGGGACGGCGAGACGGTCGCTACACGAACGCTGATATTCGACGAGGACGGCTACACGGGCGTCGCAACCCGCGGAGACCAGAGCAAACCTCTGGCCGGACTCGCCAGCCGCGGGATGATCCACGGCGCTGTTATGGGACTACCGCTGGCAACCATCGACTACCAGGCTGACCCCGTACGGTTCGCCGCATCGATGGTGAGTTTCGACGGCACCTACGACGTCGTCGCGACCTGGAGCGGCAAGGAAACGCTCAAGGTCGGTGAGTCAAACGTCGAGGCGTGGCTCGTCGACGTCGAGTGGCACCACCGTGAATCCGGCGACGTCTATCCGCCCGGGCCCGACGCGAGCGGCGGACGCTACTGGCTTGTCCGCGAGCCGCCTGCGGGTGTGCCGTATGTACTTCGCTACAAGACGGATACCTACGCCGTCGAGTTCACCAAAGGCGTTTGCCCGGCAAGCTGAAACTCGCCTTTTTCTCGACCCAACGCCCGTCGACACGGCAACGGCCATCGTCCCGCCTTACTCAGAACCCCCCCAACAGGATCGGAATTCTCCCGTCACACGGCCCAGCTGCGTCGACCGTGTTTCGAAGCGCAGAAGCGGCTCGGGCGGTGATCGACGCGACCGTCTGCCGGATACGTTTTGGGTTTCGGCCGGAGACAACGCCGTCGACCCGCTCGAAGGCGGGGCGGACGCAAAAACCCGTGTCCCGGGACGCTGGCGAACGATGGCTCCGCCCGAGGCCGTTGCGCCTTCGCCCGGCGCCTGCCCATCGTTCGTCTGACCTGTACCGGGGTTTACGACGGGATCGGTATAGTCCGCGGCGGCCACGATTGCCGTCGCGACAACGTCGGACGGCGTTTCCATTGCCGTCAGGATCTCCTCGGCGGCTTCACCTTTTGCGAAGTAGAACATGTGCGGATCCAGTACGGTGTTGTTGCCGACGCGCGGCGTGTGCTCACGCCGCTCCAGCTGCCAAACGCGATTCCCCACTCGAATGCTGGCGTCTCGGGCCGCACGCGGCCAACCCTCCGCGAACTGGACGTTCATCACCAGTTCGTTGTCCGCCCATCCTTCGGGACGCTCGTCGACCTGCCGCCTGATCTCCCGGATCTGCCCAGGGCCAAACACGGGTTGGCCATCCGCCATGATGCTTCCCCAGTCGACTTCCTCGAGCGGCACGGCATCATCCGGCCTGCGCGTGAACGAAAGCTGATTGCCGCGAAAACTGTGGTGCAGCGTACACGCGCCGACGATCGACTTCTGAAACACCCAGGGCTCCGAGAGATCCGCCGCAACGCCATTGCGGAAGTCGCGAAGTATCCCCATTCGCTGTTTCATGCGAGCATCAGCCCACTCGCCGCGCCCGAACTGTTCGCTGTACCAGAGCGGCTGGTTGTCGCTATTGAGAAACATGAGATATTGACGCCCAACCTGCAGCGACAGCCCGCAAGCGGCGCTGCTGGCGACACCGCCGTAGTCCCTCGTGGGGTTCGAGTCTTTCAGAACCTCCAGGGTTGCGAACGAGCAGCCGGCGCCGCCGCCCACCCACATATCCGTGCGCTGCGCCTGCTCGCAGGCCGTTACGATGCCGACAATGATACTGTCGGCCTCTTCGTAGGCATCAGCCAGGGTAAAGATGCGCGCGGGGCAGGATAATGCTTGTGCGTTCGCGGAATACAGGATGAGCGCAAGGACCAGGGTCGAGACCGTACACGTGCGATAGAACAGAATCACTGCTCGTACCTCCATTGCCGAACCCGCCGGACACGTCGAGTGTACCAGCATGTCGGTCGACGCGCGGCCAATCGACGTCGAACTCCCGCACCTCTAATCCGGTGGGAGCGGCGTAACTACGGAGCACGTTCCGTCTATCCCGCATCACAGCACTGCATCGCAGGACAGATACGACGACGACTCGGCCGGACTTAACGGGACTCTCCCCGATAACACGAGCGATACTCGGCAATAGCCCGTTGCAGATTCGTCGACCGCGTCTCGAAACGCAGCACCGGCTCCGGCGAACGCAGTGACATCGAACTTTCCTCGGTTGGACCTTGCGCAACAACCGCATCCGGCGTCGCACCGTTCCCGGTACTCGCAATTGCCGTCACGACCACGTCTGAAGGCGTTTCCAATGCCGCCAATATCTCTTCGGCGGCTTGGCCCTGCGCGATGTATTTGAAACCCGCCGGGACAACTTCATCCTTCCGGTGGATATTCAGTCGGCGTGGCTCCAGTGACCAGCTTCGACTACCCACGCTGATCGCAGCACTGCGCTGTATCCAGGGCGGCGACTCGACAAACCCGACCGCCAGGGTCTGCGGGTTTCCCTCAAACATGTCGCGGCCATATTCGACCATACTCTTGAACATCCTGACCTGTTCCGGCGTAAACGCCACAGACCTGCCCTCGATCATCACGCGACTCCAGTCGAACTCTTCGAGGCGCCGGGCGCTCTCGGGCCTGCGGGTGAAATCCAGCTGATTTCCACGAACCCGATGAAGCAACATGCAAGTGTCGAAAAAGGACTTGTAGAAAAACCACGGTTCTGAGATATCGGCTGTGACACCGTTGCGAAAATCACGAAGTATTGCGATACGTGCGTTCACCTGGATAGCGATCCAATCCCCGGTGCCGATCGGCTCGCTGTACCGCAGCGGCTCGTTGCCGCCGTTCAGGAACAACAGATACTGTTGCCCGACCTGCAGGCGCAGGCCGCAACCGGCACTCTCCGCGAAACCGGCATAATCCCTCGCCGGGTTCGCGTCCTTAAGCACTTCCAACGTTGAGAACGCGCAGCGGTCACCGCCGTCAGGCGATCGACCCGCGCTGTCGACCCGCTCGCACGCCGTTACGACACCGACAATAATACTGTCGGCTTCTTCGTAAGCGTCAGCCAGCGTGAAATCCCCAGGTTCGCAGGAACCCGCGTGCACAGTCGCGAAGAACAGAAGCAGTGCGGAAACCGGAATCGAGAACGCACCGATACGAGAGAACAGACTCATTGCTGCCACCTCCATAGCCGAACCCGCCGGACAAGCACGAAGTCTAACAATAAAGCAGACGGAGCGCCGTGTAGCGCCGGTCAGGTCGGCCGCGCCGGACGCCCTCAGTCCGCGGCCGCGCGCGCCGCAAGCGTCTTTAGCTCGCGCTTGATCAGCTTGCCGGCAGCGTTGCGCGGCAGAGCGTCTATGAAAGCCAGCTCCTTCGGCACCTTGTAGGCTGCGAGCTTCGCCCGGCAAAGATCGACAATGCCGTCGTGCGTCACATCGGCGTCCGGCCGTGCGACGACAAACGCATGCAGACGCTCGCCCCACTCCTCATCCGGCACGCCGACGACCGCACATTCGACCACACCGCTGAGCCCCTCGATGACGGTCTCGATCTCTCGCGGATAGACGTTCATGCCACCGGTCACGACCATGTCTTTCTTACGATCGGTAATTGTGACGTAACCCTCGTTGTCGGCCACGGCAATATCGCCCACGGTCACCCAGCCGTTCACCAGCGCCGCGCGCGTCTCGTCGGGACGGTTGAGATAACCGTTGAAACTGAACGGGCTGCGGCAGAAAAGCTCACCGGGCTGGCCGGCCCCGGCGGGTTCGCCGTTGTCCTTGCGCAGTTCGATTTCCATGTTGGCAAATGCCGGCCCCACACTGCGCGGCTTGTGGAGCAACGACGCCGGACGAATGTTGGTCACGATGCCGGCCTCGGTCGACCCATAGGTTTCGTGCAACAACCCGGTGCCGAAGTAGTCAACGGCCGCCTGTTTGAGCGACGGCGACAGCGCAGCGGCATTGGAGATGATCGTGCGTAGCGAATGCCGGCCGCGATAGCGCTCCAGCACGTCAGCTGGCGCGCTGAACAGGCGATGCAGATGTGTTGGTACGACAAATATCCCGCTGGGCGCAAAGCGCTCCAGCGCTGACAGCAACGCTTCGGGCTCGAACGAATATTGCAGCGTGCAGCGGCCGCCGTTGTATAGCGGCGCAAGGGCAAACGCGAGGCCCGCGCCGTGGCACATGGGCGCAAGCGCAAGAAAGTGATCGTCGCGCCCGAAGCAACCGTATTCGCTGGCCATGGCGGAAAACATCAGGCAGCGGCTGCGATGTGACAGGAGCACCCCCTTGGGCGCACCTGTTGTGCCCGAGGTGTAGGCAATCGCAAACGTCTCGCGCTCGTCCAGCTCGGGAAAGTCGCACTCTTCCTGAGCGTTCGCCAGAGCGCTCTCGAACTCGTCGCCCAGCCGAATAGCCACCGGGCCGTCGGCCGGCAGCTCGACGGACGCCGCCGCAATCACGAGGCGCGGTCGGCAATCGTCGAAAATCCGTGAGAGTTCGTCGGGCGACAATGCCGGGTTCAACGTTGCAACCACCACGCCGCGTTCCGATAAGCCGACGACAATCTCCGCATATTCGATGCAGTTCGGCGCAATCAAGGCGACGACGTCGCCCTTCCCCAGCGAATGCTCCGCGGATAGACGTCCGACGGCATCCATGCGAGCCGCAAGCTCGCTGTAGCTGCGTTGTCTGCCGGCACTGTCGACGAGCGCAAGCTTGTCGCGATCCGCCGTCGCGGAGCAACGGATTCCTCGACCGATCGTCAGCGGCATATACCCCGAAAAATCCATTCAGGCGGCCCGGACTCGCGATTGCAGCGCCGGGAACACGGCAAGCGCGTTGTCGCGCAACACGCTCCTGAGAGCATTGTCCCGCAGCTCGTAATCTTCGAGTTCGCGGCGGCCGCGGCGGGGGTCGATGACCGGCCAGTCGGTACCGAACAGCACCTTGTGGCTGCCGTAGCTGTTCATGTAGTGAACGAGGCTGGCCGGCAGGTGCTTCGGAGCATAGGCATCGATGCCGATGTACACGTTCTCGTGCTTCCAGGCCATCGCGATCATTTCATCAGCCCAGGGCGTGCCTACGTGTATGCCGATCAGCTTGAGTTCGGGAAAATCGATCGCAATGCGGTCCAGCAGGATCGGCTTGGCCACCGAAGGCAGGCGAACGTGCTTCTGGTAGATCAGGTTCTGGCCAACCTGCATCATGATCGGAATATCGAGTTCGCAACACTTCGCGTAAATCGGATACCACTGCGGCGCATCCGGCGGCAGCGAGAACCAGTGCGGGTAGCTGTGGGCACCGACAAAACCCAGCTCGTGCACCGCGTGCTCCAGGTCGTAGAGTTGCTGCATCCCTCGCGTTGGATCGACACCCGCGAGACCGGAGAAGCGGCTCGGGTATGCCGTCACGTAGTCGGCAATTTGCGTGTAGGGAATCTCGAACGAACCCTGGCGCATCGGGTCCCCCGCCCTGACCGCAATCAGCAGGGCGTGTTCTACGTTCGCCTCGTCCATGATCTCGAGGTGTTGCTCGATGCTCAGGCCGCCGCGCATGCCCTCCGGCATGCGAACCTGCGCCATGAAGGCCTCGTCATAGCCGGTCTGCCCTTTTGTGACTTCCGCCGGTGTAAATGGGTTGACGACAATGTCGATGGCGCCGATCGTCACTGTGCTGCCCCGATACCCGATGTACTGCCGATACGGCTAGCCACGATGCTCGGGCACTAACGCCACGGCAAAGCGACCGATATCGAGGCGCAGCGGGATGGCGTCGCGCTGATATCGCTCGCACAGCCAGAAGTCGCGCGCAGCCTCGCGGCTCGGCCAGCGGCTAATCGCAAAAATCGCCTCGTCCCAGCTCCCTGACAACACCTCCACGTCGCCGCCCAATTCGAACGCCGTGTAGTAGGCGCCGCGCTCGAACATCATCGGGAGTATGATGTTGCGATACGTATCCATCTTGTCCTGATCGGTCGCCGAGCCTTCGATCAGCATCAATACTGGGGCATCGTCCTCAAACTCATCGACATTGGCTTTTGTCGGAATTGACGGGTCGTCGAAACCGGCCTCCGGCACCTGGCTGGTCAGAAGAACTAACGGTGCGGCCGGCTGATCGAGCAGCTGTATCGGCATCGATGCAAACGCATCGCGGGCGGATTGCCGGTCCGGACAATCCAGTATTAGCGTATGCGCAGGCGATGTGCCGGGCTCAAGCGCTTCGACCTCATGCAGCCGCGCAACGCCCGTCACGGACGATGTGCCGGAGATCCGATCGACAAACTCGCGAAAGCGGGCATCGGGTGCGAGCGAGCGGACGATCAGGAATGCGCCGGTATCTTTCATGGACGAACTCCCTCTTGCGCAAACTCCGAGAGCAGCTGATTGAAACGCTGCGGCTGTTCGTAGAACGGCGAGTGCCCGGCATCCTCGAATCGCTCGAGCCGCGCGTTGGGCATTTGTTCAGCAATCCAGGCCCCGAGCTCTGACGGGATAGGCACGTTGTTGAGACGCCCGTAGATGAGAAGCGTCGGCAGGTTGATGCCCGCGAGATCAGCCCGGTAATCAGCGGCAATCATATCCTGGATGAAGTCGATCGCGGCCTGGGTCGGAGTAAGCCAGGCCTCGTTCTGCATGCGCGCCATTTCTTCGTCGGACGGCGGCGTGCCGAATGCCCCGAGCAGGAATCCACTCAGCGCTTCTCGGCTCTGACGACACGCGTCGAGGAACCCTTGCCCTGCCTCCGCCGGAAAATCGCCGAAGGTCGGATGCTCCCATCCGGCGTCGTTGGTCAGGCGGACCTGCGCTTCGATAATCGCAAGCTTGCCAATGCGCGCATTGCCAAACAGCCGCAGGTATTCCAGCGCCACCATTGCGCCAAAGGCAACACCGGCCACCGTAGCGTCCTCGACGTCGAGCGCGTCGAGCACGGTTTCGAGGTCGTCGGCGCATTCGCGTATGCCGTAAGCATCCAGCGGCTTGCCCGACTGGCCGTGGCCGCGATGCTCGATTGCAATGACGCGGCAGGACTCGGCAAGCGGCTCCAGGTTTCGGGTCCAGAAGCCGTCAACCGTGAGCATCAGTCCATGCAGCAAAATAAGCGGAGGCCCGCTACCGAGATCCCGGTAGTAGATGGGCGTGCCGTCAGTTGCGCTAATGTAGGCCATTGGCATTCCCCCGTCAGAAGTTGAGGCTCAGGGTCAGACCCCAGGTCCGCGGCGGCCCAACAAAACCCTGCGGAACCACCAGGGCGTCGGTGACGCCTGATTCGAACAGGTTCGAGAAGTACTCTTCGTCCGCCAGGTTGCGCACCCACAAACGAGCGTTCCACGAGCCGTTCGCGGCAGCGATACCGACACTGGCGTTGAACAGATCGTATGCATCCTGCGCCACGTTCGGGCGGTTGAACACCGAGAAGAACTGGTCGCCTGTGTGTTGCCACTCCGCCCGGACAAAACCGTCGATGTTGGGGGTTAGCGAGGTTTCATAAGTGCCCGCAAGAAAAGCCGTGAGATCGGGCGCGCGCGGTAGCTCGTTGCCGGCGAGGTTCGAGGTGGCAAAGGTCCCACCGGCGCCGTCGTCGAAGGTGCAATTGGCCGGATCGAGCGGCAGCGCTGTGTTGCGAGTATCGGTTGTGCAAAACTCGTCGAACTCGGTATCGAGGTAGGCGAAGTTGCCGTCGAGTCGGAAGTTGTCGCCGAGCAACGCGACAAATTCCGCCTCGAGCCCCCAGATCGACGACGAGCCGGCATTGCTCGTTTGCGTGGCGAGGTTGGTCACCTGGCTCAGCTGCTGGTCCTCGTAGTCGTAAACGAAGGCCGCCAGATTGAGCCGCACCCGATCTTCTGCAAACTGCGACTTCATACCCACTTCGTAAGCCCAGATGGTTTCCTCGTCGAAGGCGTTGATCGGATTATCGAGTAGCGAATAGCCACCCGACTTGAAGCCGCGCGTAATGGACCCGTAGAGATTGACACCTTCGATTGCCTGATATTCGAGGACCAGCCTCGGCGTAACGGCATCGAAGCTGTCGCTTTGCGTCTGTACCGGAAACGTCGTGTCGCCTTCGAACAGCGGCGTGGCCAACGTCGCGTCTTTCGACTCGTCCGAATAGCGCAGTCCGGCAGTGAGCACAAAATCGCCGAAACTATACGAACCTTCGGCAAAGACACCGAACGCCTCGGTTTCGTTCGTGCCGTCGAACGCAACGGTAAATCCGCCAGGCGGCACAAAACTCGGACCCAGCGGTATGGCGTAGAGACCTTCGGAATCCTCCGTCAGATAGAACGCGCCCGCAATCCACTGGAACGGCCCCGTGCCGGTCGACGCGAGCTGAATGTCCTGGCTGAACTGATCCGACTCGTCTCGCTGGAAATAGACCACGAGAAAGTCGGACAGGCCGTCGCCGTCGTTGATCCAGTCGAACTCAATGTCGCGAAAGGCAGAAACAGAGGTCAGACTGACGTTGTCGAAATCCCACGTCAGCCGCGCCGTGAGGCCCGTCTGGTCCTGGCGGTTCGCCTGTCCCACCGACAGCGAAGTGAATCCGGGCGTCTCTGCCTCGTAACCCTGACTCACGGTTCTGAGGTCGCGCGGAAATTCCGATGTCGGCGATTCCCAGGGCAGCGTATCGTCCGTGTACCAGAACGCCGGGGGATTGGAATCGTCGCGGTAGATTTCCCCAATGAGTTCAAGAGTAGCGGAATCGCCCAGGGCAAAGTCGAGACGACCGCGCACGGCCCAGAGGTCCTTGCTGTCGAGTTCGTCCAGGCCCCTGTCGCCGGCGCCGGTAAATATGTTGTCGGTATAGCCGTCACGCTCCGAATACATCCCGGCAATTCTTCCCCGTATGCCGTCGGTAATCGTTCCGGATATCGCGGCCTCGCTGCGCAGCATGCCGAAGTCGCCCGCGGTGAGCTTGACCTGACCCTCGAACTCGTCGGTCGGCGCGCGAGAGATGACGTTAATGACGCCGCCCGTCGCGTTGCGCCCGTACAGCGTCCCCTGCGGGCCGCGCAGCACTTCCACCCGCTCGACATCAAAGAAATCGAAGATGGCGGTCGACGATCGCGCCATGTAGGCGCCGTCGACATAGACCGCCACTCCCGGATCGCCACCGACCGTGAAGTTCTCCGTGCCGATGCCGCGAATCACAGCTTTGCCGACAACGTCTTTCTGCAGCACCAGCCCCGGCACTGTCGACGCCAGCGCTTCCGTATCAAAAATGCTCGACTCCTCCAGCGTCTCTCCGGACACGGCCGAGATCGACACCGGAACATCCTGTAGCGTTTCGCTGCGACGCTCGGCAGTCACGACAATTTCGTCGATACGCTGCTGGCCGTCACCTGCCGTTTGTGCGGCGGTAATCCCCGGGGTTGCAGCCGCGGCGATGGCGGCTACCAGTAGTGTCTTGTTTCGAATCATGCGACTTCTCCTTACGTCTCTACGGTCGCAACGGGCGCCCCGACGGGCAGCGTTTCGTCGACTTTGGCGATCGGCGTGATGACACCCGTAAACGGACTTTCGATGTCGATCGTGGCTTTCTCCGACTCGATCGCGTAGATCGGTTGCCCCTTCGTGATCGCGTCCCCAGCCTCGACCAGCCATTCGACAATCTTTCCCTCTTGCATCGACACGGCGCCTTTGGGCATCTTCAATGTGACGCGCATCGCTCAGCTTCCACCCTTGAGCAGGTTTTGCGCGCGCTCCACAACGCCCGACGCAGCCGGGAAGTACGCCGCTTCCAGCACCTGAGCAAACGGTATCGACGTGTACGGTGCGCCGTAGCGGGCAATGGGCGCGCGCAGGTCCTCGAACAGATCGAACTGCAGTCGCGCCGCCAGCTCCGCGCCAAATCCACCGAACTCGACAGCCGGATGCACAATCAATGCGCGTCCCGTCTTTTTTACCGACTCCCGAACCGTGGCGTAGTCGAGCGGCACGATCGAGCGGAGATCGATGGCCTCGACGCTAACCCCCTGCTCCTCGAGCTGTGCGGCGGCCGCAAGCACTTCCTGCATGCCCCAGCTGTACGAAACCAGCGTAATGTCGCTGCCTTCCTGGCGAATTGCGGCGCTCCCGAGCGGCACCGTGTAGTAACCGTCGGGCACGTCGCCCGGCACAAAAAAGCAGCGCATCGCCTCGATCTGGATACAAGGATCCGGGTCGTCGATACACGAGAGCAGCAAGCCCTTCGCGTCATAAGCGTTCGACGGCGCGACAACCTTCAAGCCCGGCGTGTGCGCAAACCACGCTTCGAGCGACTGCGAATGCTGCGCGCCGAAACTGCCGACGTTACCGGCCGAAAGCGAACGAATCGTAATCGGCACCGCCGTGCGACCACCGGACATGTAGCGGAGTTTTGCGGCGTGATTGGCGATCTGGTCCATCGCCACCATGGCAAAATCGTTGACCATGATTTCGGCGACCGGCTTCATGCCTCGCATGGAGGCGCCAATCGCCGCGCCGACTATCGCCTGCTCGGATATTGGCGTCGGACGGACTCGGTCGAGACCAAATCGCGTGGACAATCCCGCGGTTTGCTTCACGATGCCGCCTGCCGGATCGTGCAGGTCCTCACCGAGAAGGAAAACACTGTCGTCGCGTTCCAGCGCCACGGCCATGGCTTCGTTGACGGCCTGTCCGAACGTGATCGAACGATGCTCCCCACTCGGTTCGACACCCTGTCGCGCGACGGGCGACGACGCATAGGGGATATCGCCCTTGTCCGCAAAGACGTCCGCATCCAGCTCTTCGATCCCGGGTGGCGGGCTTTCGGTCGCGAACTTCTGGGCGTCGTCGACCTCCTCGGCCGCCTCGGCTTCTATTTGCGCGAGCTCCGCCTCGGTTGCGAGCCCCTCTTCGAGCAGGCGTTTTCGCACGACGATCAGCGGCGCATTTTGCGTCGCTTCGGCCAGGGCTTCCTGATCCATGTGCGCCGTTTCCGAACCGAACGCGTGCCCCTGCAGACGAGGCGCAACACACTCCAGAAGCGTAGGTCCCTTACCGCTTCTCGCCCTCGCGACGGCCGACTCCGCCGCTTCGTGTATGGCGACAGGATCGGTCCCGTCACAGCGCGCGCCCGGCATGCCGTAACCCTCCGCCCGCGACGCGATCGACGCTGACGCCGTGGACTCGGCAAAACTCGTGTACTCGGCATAAAGATTGTTCTGGCAGACGAACACAACCGGCAAGGACCAAAGCGCCGCAATGTTGAGCGCCTCGTGAACCGCACCAATGTTGGCGGCGCCGTCGCCGAAGTTGCAGACCGTCACGCGACCCGTGTCCTGCATTTGTTCGGCCAGCGCAAGACCGGCGGCAATGGGCGTACCGGCACCGACGATCCCGGTCGTCACCATCAGACCGGAATTGGGGGCCGTCAGGTGCATCGGTCCGCCCTTGCCTTTGCAGGTGCCTGTTGCACGGCCGTACATCTCGGCCATGATTTCCCGTATCGGGGTTCCTTTCGCGACAATGTCGTGAACAACGCGATAGGTCGTGACCGCCAGGTCGTCGGCCTCGAGCAGCGACGCTATGGTCGCGGCAATGGCCTCCTGCCCGCCCGCGGGATAGTACTGAAACTGCAGGTCGCCGGCGGCGAGACCCTGCTGGATGCGTTGATCGCACTCGGCGATTCGCACCATCGTCCGGTAAATTGCAATCGCTTTGCTCTGGCCGAGCGATGCCAGGTTGCCCATGTCTCCCCCTTGAGTTCGCGTCGAGGCTTTGAGCGGAATCTTTACCGTATTGGTAACTCAACTCCGCTTGACGAGTCAATGAAATCTAGTTATAGATTTAGAAGTCTATAAAAATGGATTTCATGATATGGCTTCCGTCAGCCAGTCCGTGTCCCGCTGTTTCGAGATTTTTTCGTTGTTTTCGGAGCGGCAAACGGCCCTGACCGCCGCGGAAATTGCGGAGTATCTTGGCGCGCCGCGCTCGAGCGTGGCGGCCCTGCTCAAAGAGCTGGTCGAGTTGAGGATGGTGAGCCTGAATCGCCGCACGCTGACCTATCTGCCGACCCTTGGCTTTGCCAACCTGGGCACGTGGCTGGCCGATCCCGCCCATTTCCCACGACATATCGGCGAACTCATGGAGGCGCTGCAGCGCGACTGCGGCGAAACCGTTACGGCGTCCTGGCCGTTGGACAAGGAAATGGAGATCGTCCGCGTCGAAAAAAGCCGGCAGCCCATTTCGTTTATCGCGGAAATCAGCCAGCGGCTGCCGTTGTGGGACTCCGCCGCCGGCACGGCTTACCTGGCCAGCCTGAGCAACGCGCAGATTTCCGCCCGCTGGGAAAAGGACAGCCGCCGCCTGCCCTCGATCCCGGCATTGAGCGATGTGTTGGAGCGATGCGCGCAAACGCGGCAGGATCAACTGTGCGTTGTGCATGCCGGGGTGTTCGAAGGCGCATCGGCAATCGCCGCCATTGCGGATTGTGAACACGACGGAAGACCGCTGGTCATTTCGATTGCCGGTCCCGAGGGACGCATGCGGGCCAACGAACAGCGCTATCGGGAGATGCTCCTTGGGGTAATGGCGACGTTTGGCGTGGTCCCGAGTGGACCACCTGCCTAACCGCGCTCGCGGTTCACGCGATCACGCGTCCATCAGGCGCGCCGCAGCAACAACGTCACACCGGTCGGCGGTATCGCAGACGACACAAGCCAAGCTGCCCGATGTTTCAACACCGCCGTAGGGCAATACCGCAGGGATCGATGCGCCCTGCATCAGCCTCACGGATTAGTTCACGGACGTAAGCTCGCGCTACAGCCCTGTGCACGGAGTCTTCCGACAAGGACGCGGCAGCCTCGCAGTAATAGTGCAGACGGCCAACCACCATGCCCTGACCACCGGGTCAGTTCCCGACGCTGCGTCCAAGATACCTGCCGACCACGTTACTGCCGACGGCTTCGCCCAGCCTGACACCCTCCTCTGAGTCGTAGCGAAAGTGTATCCCCAGGTAGATACGAGAATCGCCACATTGCTTTGCAGCGGCGGAGAATGACTCGAACTCACGGCTCGGCGGCTGCATGTCGATCTTGCCGGAGAACGGCCCCGCGACATCGACGTGCGGGGTCTGCATGCTGAACGCGTAATCATCACCGAACACGTCAATGAGCGCCGCCATTGCGGCCGCACACGCCGTGCCGTGCGCTGACGGGTACGACGGGAACGCATAGGTGTGGCGGTGGGTATTGGTCCAGGTCTCTTCGGCGTGCGTCTCCGGGTTGCCGTCGTTCGCTGCCCAGCGGATCGCCGTGTACGGACGCCAGTGATTGTAGTGAAATTTGTTGTCGAAGCTGCTGACGTAGGCATCGAACACGCTCATGTTGAGCAGCGCCAGCAGGCGGACGGAGTCTTTCAGGGCCAGTCGCTCCCTGGCGATAAGATCCCGCGCGAGCCGGTTATGCGAGCTTTCGGCGAAGTCCTTCCACCACAACGCAATATGCGTCTGATCCGGGGTACGCGCCATGCTCTGAAAACGCCCCAGCGCTTTCACTTCGTTGAATGCCCGCGTGTATTCGGCGCTGTCGATCGGCGGCGGCGGCGGCACGCGAAACTGTCCGGGGCGCTCGAGCGCAAAGCCCCGAGCGGCTGCCCAGCCCGCGCCGAAGATAAACCCTTGCGGCGTGCCGCTGTGCTCGTGAAACTCGGCATACACGCCGGGCGCCATCGGGTGCCAGGCATACTCGGCTTCGCCGTCCCAGCCGTCTTCCTGCCGCGCCTCGAGGATTGCGGTCGCAGCCGCGCCACCCAGCGCAATACCTTGCTCACGCGCATTGCCCGCGTCGACTCGCTCGAGCCAGCGGTTGCGTATTGCCGTGAACCGGGGCTGCTCGTCAGGGTACTGACTCAGCGCAACACGAAACGCCGCTTCCGCGGCGGCCGCAACCGGGGCGGCGTTCGGGGCATGCCGGTCGAGCGCGAATGCATCGTACCCGCTGCCTGCCGCGGAGAGCGCATCGTGCATGGCAAGATGCAGCATGGCCGCCGTACGCACTCCCTTGAGCGTCATGAAACCGTCCTCGGCTTCGGCCACCTCCAGTACCGTGGCATTCCATTCCGACGCCAGCAAAGCATCGTTTGCCTGCGCTGCCTCGTACGGTCCCACGGAGGCCGCCAACAACAAGTAAAGCCACCGTATCCAGTTGCGCGTCATCACGACCCCCTTCCTTCGAGACAACAACAACCCTACCGGCGCAGCGGGTCGTGAACTACTATTGTTTTTGTAGTTGCCGGGAGCCCAAGCAGTGTCCAAATCTTCTGCCCCCACGTCGACCTACGGTCAATATTGCCCGCTGGCGCTGGCCGCCGAACTCTTGTGCCGCCGCTGGACCGTCCTGATCGTCAGCCGGCTGCTCGACGGCTGCCGGACCTTCAGCGAAATCCACCAGGGTGTACCGAAAATTTCGCCCAGCCTGCTGTCGACCCGTCTGTCGGAACTCGAACACGCCGGTCTCCTGCAGCGGGTAAAAGTCGAAGGTGAAAAGCGCTACGTTTATGAGCCGACGCAGGCAACCCTGGATCTGAACGGCGTTGTTGACGGGTTGGCCGTCTGGGGCCAACGCTGGTCGCGCGACATGAACATGGACGATCTGGACCCGGCCTTCCTGGCATGGAGTATGTCGACTCGCATCGACAGCGGTGCAATGCCGCCGGGGCGCACGGTGATCGAGTTCGAGTTCAGCGGTACGCCGACCGAGTTTCGTCGATTCTGGCTCGTCAACAAGGGCGGCACGATCGATATGTGCCTCAAAGACCCCGGCTACGAAACGGACCTGCACGTCCGGTCCGACCTGCGGCGCTTCGTAGAGGCATGGAGAGGCTTTCGCGATCTGCGCGCCGAGATTCGCGCGAACACCATAAAACTGACGGGACCCAGGGCGTTGAAATCTTCTTTTCCCGACTGGTTGCTGCTGAGTTCACTGGCGCCGTATCAGCGGCAAACGGAAGGCCGCGAAAGCACGCTGTACAAACGCTAGCAGGGCCCGTCAAGTAACGGACTTTCGCTAGGCCAGCGGCAAGCCGCTTTCGGCCCTGCAGTAGCGATCGTGAATCGCTTTTACACGCTCACAATCTCGCGATGCCCGGCCGGTACCCAGCGTGTCCACGAACCGACAGGACGCATAGGCACCGGACTTGCGTTCGTATTCCTCGACCCAGCGCCGCCGACGGTCCATATGCTCCCTCTTGATCGGCCATACACCTGGTCGAGGACGCAGACGCTCCATGTCGATACGCCACGGCTTGGGGGTAAGCCTTGCGCGAAAGCACTTCTGATTGCGGCACATGCGCACGTACAACGGATCGCTGTTGATCGCCTTCATGAACTGGAACGCAGCCTCTTGCTCCGGATCGAAAGTCTCGTGCATGGCCAGCACGCGATAGCCCATCGGCGTCCGATAGACTCGCAGCAACCAGTCCCGATGCAGGTCGGCGTAGTTTCGTAGACGCGACAACGCCGCGTCGAAAGGGTCTTCGCGAAAACGCGCCGTTCGCTTCGCGAGCGCCGCCGCCAGCGGCCCTGAAATGAAGGCAGCAACAAAAAACGCGACCACGGCGGGCGCCCAGGTTCCCAGTTCGAACCTCATCCACACGCCCACCGCCATGATCGCAACAAAAATAGCGGCGGCAGCACCGGTGTGACGCGACAGCGGTACGTCGATGTCGGCAAACAGAACGTTCGGCGTGTTCAGGCAAAGCGCGCCATAGGAGTTGCGCGTAATGACCGTGTCGCCATGACGCTCGATGATCTCCTCGCGAATCGGCAGGCCGTCCGCGCCGTTGTACGCCACCTTGTGATCGGCGGTCCGCACGGATTCCCCGGCCTTTGCGCGCGACGCGGCTTCTCGCACCCTTTCGCGGGCATTCTCCAGAGCATCGTGTTCACTGACGTCCGACCAGCCAAAGCGCTTGAGCGTACGCCGGCGGCCGTTGATACGAATCTGCTCTTTCGCCTCCGCCCAGTACTCGGGAACGATCATTGCCTGCTCCTCCGCAAACGGTTCGCTCTCTTCCGTCGACCGTGGCTGCCGACTGCAGACTCAGGTCGAGTCGTATCTGCCGCGAAGCACACCGCGGCGCGCGTTCGATCGATCCAAGAACCGACCAAATGAAAGGAAAAAAGACTATATATGATAGATTCTCAACCGACGGACTATTTGTGACGTCGCTGACGAGGAGAGGCTGATGTTCCGGCAGAAGTGGCCTCAAGCAAAGGCGCGAAATAAAGGTAGCAGACCTTCTTTATCGCCCACACCACCAACATCCGTAGGAGCAATTAATGAAAACACTACCATTCGGCGTTTTGCTCATTCTCTGCAGTTTTGCTACTCAAGCTGCGACGTTCGGATCGACAATACTCGAATCGCCGTTGACTGTCGGTAGAATATATCAGGGCCATACTGCGGTCGTGTACGTAACGTTTCTAGGCGGCACGATGGCAGGCTGTGTGAACAACGGCGGCTATGTCCGTTCCTCCTGGCAAGCGGCCGGCCCAATCAACGAAGACGCGACTGACAGACTGCTTTCGCTTCTGCTCATGGCGAAAGCACAGAACCTCACTCTGGAGGTTCGGTATCGTGTAAATAGCCAGGGTACGGGATGGGACAAATGCTCGATAGACGCTGTCTATCTGTATTGACTCCAAGGCAGCAGCTGATCTCTCAAGGTGGCCCAGGCAAGTAACGACCTCGAACCTGGGCCAATCGAGTTCGCCATCGATGAAGAAACGTGCTGACGCCGCATGGAGTGACAGCGTCAGCACGCTTTAGCCGCAACCCTCAGCGAACACGGCTAAAGAAGTTGATCAGCTTGCGGGTAGTCGGGTGTCGAATGACCAGGCTGCCGTCCGGCTCGAAACCGTAAGCGAAGACGGCGCGCTGCCCGTTGTTCCAAACGACTGTCAGCATTCCGCCGCGCGCGCTCCAGCGGCCGCTTTGCACGCTGCCGTCGGAGACGCCGCTCGCCGACCATCGGAGATTGCCGTTGTAGTCGCGCGAAGAGGAGCTGAAATGTGACTGCGCACCGGAATAGACGGTGCCGTCGGCGTTCAGGACGTACACGAGCTGGGTGTTGACGTAGGCGCCACCGTAGTCACCGCCCGCCAGGGACTCGCCCCTGAACATGCCGATCAGGCGAGGATCGTCACCGGTCGGCGTGGTGCCGCCGCCGGCAACGGCCGGTGCAGCAGGACTACCGGACTTGATGCTGGCGAAGATCTTCTCCAGTGTCCCGGTTCGACTCCGCAGCGTTGCGGGAGGCGCAACGGCGGAAAGGCTGAATGCGACGCCGTTTTCGATCATCACGTACACGTAGCACAGGACCTCGCTGCCGTCGAAACCAGTACCGGCATAGCTGTAAAGTGCACCCCGGCCGTTGGCGGCGTCGACCGATATCGGCCCCTCGACTCGGCGGAGTCCGGGCATCATTTGCTGCAGCGTGGCGTCCAGGTAGGCGCCAACGTCCGGGGCCATGGGATCGGTCGCACCGTTGGCGGCAATACCTGTCACGACAATCGTCTCCGCGCTGCCCGCGCCCGCCGGGTGGATGCGAACACCTTCAGGAAACTCCTCGGTACGCCACGCTGACGGATGTTCGAGAGTGGCGCCCAGGCTGTGCCGGAACTCGGTCCAGTCGGACGGCGTTGCTCGGTCCGTACTCATCGCCACGGCACCGACCGCAACCGAGCCTGTTTCGGGTATTGATACTGAACCGATCTCGACGTTGGTGGTAATAGTGACAAACTGGCTGCCGGTAACCGCCATGGCCGTGCCGTTTTGCTCAACGGTGCCGTTGACGGCAATCGACCCGGACAGCCGCGATGACACGGGCATGCCGCTCTCCACGTCGAAGATCAGCGGGCCGCTGAGTTCTCCGTGCATGTCCAGACCTTGCTGCGTCCCCGTCAACGTGCCGTCGGCGTCCGCCTTGACAATGCGCCGCCCGGCCCGGTCGCCAAAGCCGGCAACATCGAAGTTGAGTTGCGGGGTCAGCGGACGGTCTTCGCGGTCGAGCGTCGCGGTCCATCGATCCCCGGTCGCGACCGGACCGTCCGGCAGCATGGCGCTCTCGGCTACCGCAATCTCCGAGACAATGCTCAAGCTGTCCTCGTCGAGCGCACCCGCGCGCGACAGCTCGCGGCCGTTGGCGCCGCGAATCGAGACAACCTGCTCATCCCGCACGGTGACCTCGACGGTTTGCCCTGCGAGCGCGAACGGCAATTCCTCGGTATTGCCGAAGGTCGTGGTCGTCGAACCGCTTGCGGGGTCGAAGTAGATCTTCAAGCGTGAGGGCACACCGTCAGATGACTCCAGAATTTCGACTGCCCCTTTTACGCGCTGTTTGAGCTTCTGCTCCAGCGTGTTTCGCTGACCGTTCGCCGTCACATCGAGCACTGAAGCAGCATCTGTTGTGTTGTCGAACGAGTAAGCAAACCCGGGGGACATCCGGTACTCGATGCGTTCGGCCGCACTGAGAGGCGCTGCTGTCATCGAGAGCAACGGGATCATAAGCAACCGAACAGGAATTGGAATGCGCATAAAACCTCGCATGGCTGTAGCGTTTGATTGTTTGAGGACTGGGGGCGTCGGCGTTGTCAGAACGACCCATCAAGGAAGATACGCGATCCATCTGGACTACGGAACGTGACAAAAGCCTGTCACTAGCCCCCGTGCTTTTACTCGGAACGGTCAAAAACTCGACGAATGACATTCGGATTTTTGTTGCTAAATAACGATATTATTCAATATATTATGCATAAAAATTAAACTACTTTAGAGAAATGTTGGGAACCGACATGGCGTAAGCCCGCAAGATTGGCGACCTGTGTCGCAGCGCGCAGACTGCCGGTCGTCAATACTGCGCCGATGAGCAAAGCTGCGTTCATTGCCTTTGCGCTGATCCTGTGGATCACGCCGGCAGTCCTTGCCGGCATCTTCGGCTGGCCGGGCATCTGGGGCAGCGGCTCGGCGTTTGGCGACCTGATTGTGCCTGCCCCAATAACGGGCGGGATTTTCCATGTACCCACATTCGTTGCGGCACTGGTCATTGCGCGTCTCTATTTCGGTCTCTCGGAGGCCGCCGTGGCGTTCCTTCGCGCCACGCTGATTGCAGCGGCGCTCATCGGCCTTGCCCAACTCGTCAACCTCGAGCGGCTCTACCTGCATCTGACCACGGATCTCGAGGCCAGCGCGTTCCGTCTGCACAGGAACTATTTTGGACTGTGCCTGATGACCGATGCGGCCGTCAGCTGGCTGTGGCTCTCGGCATTCCGCAGACCCACGCTCCGCTGGCCCTACAAGCTGTCGATTGCATTGCTGCCGCCGCTGGCCGCAGTCGCGATGATACTGGTCACCAGCCCCCGCCTTGGTGAAGACTTCCTGCACGGTCGACCCGGCCACCTCGAGCAGCGCGGCGACGGCACGTTATGGGTCTACACGCGCTTGTCTCCGGATGCGCCCGGGTTTCGCGCTGCCGCGCTGGCCTATGTCGACGACTGGAGGCCTGAGCGGCGCGCCAACGTTCAGGATCTTGCGGTCTATTTTACGGACAGCCTGCATACGGCCCGCGAGTACGACCCGGACGGCAAACCGCTGGCGACCTTGTGCCTCTACGAAGACGGCACACCGTCAAGCTGGCACAGCAGCCGGGGCGACTGTTTCAGCGATCACGAAAACTTCCACGAGCGGATCGACCACCTGTTCGACGAACTGCCGGCGGAACTTCCCCGGGACGTCCGCAACTATCGCGTTGCGCTCGAGGTCTGCAGCAACTACGCAGTGCCGGAGCAATATTCCGACAATGAAGCGGACAACTACTGCCGCTACGCAAGGCTCGACGAAAAGTATCGACAACTGGTCGAAACCCACGGTGCAGACGCGCTACCCGCTATGCTCGCTGATGGCGAGCGCGACGCCCCGGCAAACAACCCGTCCGACGATTGACGGGATAAGCGAGTCTCCCGGCCGCTACCTCAACCCGACTCCACCGCGCCCGCCACCTCGTCGCCGTAACGGCGGCTCACGAGAAACAGCGCCGGTATGACGGTCAACACCAGCACCGTCGCACTGAGCATGCCACCCACCATAGGCGCCGCAATGCGCTGCATGACCTCCGACCCCGTACCGCTGCCCAGCATGATCGGCAAAAGCCCGAACACGATGGACACGACGGTCATCATAATTGGACGCACGCGCAGCAGTGCGCCCTCGAGTACAGCCTGCCTGATCTCTCCCGCGCTGAGCTGACGCCGCTCCAGAGCAGCCGCTTCCGCCATCCTGCCAACCGCAAGCTTGAGATACACCAGCATGACCACACCCAGTTCGATCGCGACGCCGGCCAGGGCGATAAAGCCGACCGCAACCGCAACGGAGAAATCGTAGTCGAGCCAATAAAGCAGCCAGAGCCCACCAACAAGCGCCATCGGCAGCGCTCCGAGCACAATCGCCACTTCACGGAAGCGACGAAAACTCAGGTACAGCAGCAAGACAATCGTCGCAAGCGTTATCGGCACGACAAGCGCGAGCCGCTCCTGTGCCCGCTCCAGGTATTCGTACTGACCGGACCAGGCCAGTGAGTAACCGTCGGGCAGCTCGATGGCCTTCGCGACCCGCTGCCGCGCCTCCGCGACGTAAGAGCCGAGATCTCGACCGCTGACGTCGACGTAGGTCCAACCGTTCAGCCGAGCATTTTCGCTTTTGATAATCGGCGGACCGTCACCGACCGAAACCGACGCCACGTCGGCCAATGCTAACCGCGCTCCGCCCGGTGTCGTTACCGGCAGCAACCTGAGCTGCTGTATCGAATCGCGAATTCGCTGCGGGTAGCGCAGATTCACCGGGTATCGCTCACTCCCCTCGACCGTGTAGGTGACGTTCATCCCGCCAACGGCAGATCGGACGATATCGTGAATATCGGCGACGTTGAGCCCGAAACGCGCGGCGCGCTGCCGGTCGATATCGATATCGACATAGCGGCCGCCGGCCACACGCTCGGAGTACACCGAGGCAGTGCCGTCCACGTCGATCAGCACTCCCTCGAGATCGCGGCCAAGACGTTCGATCACCTCGAGGTCCGGACCCGCAATCTTCACGCCCACCGGCGTCTTGATTCCGGTAGCCAGCATATCTATGCGCGTCTTGATGGGCATGACCCAGGCATTCGTTAGCCCCGTGTACTGCACGACGCGATCGAGCTCGGCTCGTAGTTTCGCCGGGGTCATGCCGTTGCGCCACTCGCTGCGATCCTTGAACTGGATCACCGTCTCTATCATTGTCAGCGGCGCCGGATCCGTCGCCGTCTGTGCGCGTCCGATCTTTCCAAACACGCGGTGTACCTCGGGCACCTGCATGATCAAGCGGTCCGTATGCTGCAGAATCTCACGCGCCTTGTCGGCGGACACGCCCGGGTACGTCGTCGGCATGTACATGAGATCGCCCTCATCGAGCGGCGGCATGAACTCCGAACCGATCTGCGTCGCGGGCCAGAAACCCGCAACGACGACCAAGACCGCCGCAAACAGCGTAGCGCGCGGATGCCCGATGACGGCGTTGATCAGCGGACGATACGCGGCAACCAGCAGGCGGTTGACCGGATTCTCGCTTTCCCGCGGAATCCTCCCGCGGACACAATAGCCGATCAGCACCGGAACAAGCGTGACGGCCAGTCCGGCAGCCGCCGCCATTGCGTAGGTTTTGGTATAGGCAAGCGGCGCGAAAAGCCGACCCTCCTGAGCTTCGAGCGCAAATACCGGCAGGAAGCTCAGTGTGACAATGAGCAGCGAAAAGAACAGCGGCCGCCCCACCTCCGCGACCGCCTCCGTCACGATACGCCATCGATGCTCTTCATCGAGCGGCCCGTCGTGACCCTGCCGCCGTTCGAAATGCTTGTGAACGTTCTCGATCATGACAATCGCGGCGTCGACCATTGCGCCGATAGCGATCGCAATCCCGCCCATGGACATGATGTTGGCGTTGATGCCCTGCACTTTCATCACGGCAAACGCCGCCAGTATTCCGACGGGCAAACTCAGCAAAATGACCACCGACGACCTGAGGTGAAACAGGAACACGGCGCACACGATCGCAACGACAAAGAATTCCTCGATGAGTTTTCCGCTGAGCGTGTCGACCGCACGATGGATCAGCGCCGAGCGGTCGTAAACAGGGATCAGCTCGACGCCGTCGGGCAGCCCGGGTTTGAGCTCATCGAAGCGTGACTTGACGCGCTCGATCGTCGCCAGCGCGTTTTCGCCCCAGCGCATGACGATGATGCCGCCGACGACTTCGCCCTCGCCGTTCAGATCCGCAATGCCACGGCGCATCTCCGGGCCCAGCCGGATCTCAGCCACGTCGGCGAGGAACACCGGCGTACCGCCGGCATCCAGCTTGAGCGGAATCGAGCGCAGATCGTCCGCGCTCTGAAGATAGCCGTCGGCTCGTACCATGTACTCTGCTTCGGCCATTTCGATGACCGAACCGCCGGTTTCGCCATTACCCCGGCGAATCGCCGAGATCAGATCCCTGAGCGGCAAGTCGTACGCGCGCAGCTTGTCAGGGTCCACGACCACCTGGTACTGGCGCACCATGCCGCCGACCGTGGCGACTTCCGCAACACCCGGCACGGTCTGAAGTTCGTACCTCAGAAACCAGTTCTGCAGGCTGGTCAGTTCGGCGAGATCGTGATTGCCGCTGCGGTCGACGAGCGCGTATTGATACACCCAACCGACGCCCGTAGCGTCCGGGCCCAGCTCAGGCACAGCGCCCTCGGGCAACTCACCCGCCACCTGGCCAAGGTATTCGAGCACTCGCGAGCGTGCCCAGTAAAGATCGGTACCGTCTTCGAATATCACATAGACGAAAGAATCACCGAAGTACGAGTAACCGCGCACGGTAACCGCCTTCGGCACCGAGAGCATCGCCGTGGTCAGCGGATAGGTCACCTGATCTTCGACAACCTGCGGCGACTGCCCCGGGAACGAGGTCTTGACGATCACCTGCACGTCCGACAGGTCCGGAATGGCATCGACGGGCGTCTCGCGCACCGAGTACAACCCGAGCGCCGTTAACAGCACCGCGAGCAGCAACACCAGCAAGCGATTGCCGATCGACCAGCGAATCAGCGCCGCAATCACGGCTTCGCTCCGGAATCGTCGGCATGCGATTGCGAATCGCCCTGTTCATCCTCTCGCCGACGGTTAGAGCCGGTCTCCGAACTCATGCGATCCATCGCCGTCTGCAGGCTGGACTCGGAGTCGATCAGGAACTGCGCGGAAACGACCACCTCGTCCCCAGCCCTGAGTCCCCGCCTGACCGCGATTCGGTCGCCGGACTCGATACCAAGCGAGATCGGCTGCGAGCGGAAACGCCCGTCACCGAGCGCCAGCACCACGCGGGCGGTACGACCGTCACGAATAACGGCTTCGCGCGGCACGTGTACGACGTCGCCAAAACCTTCGGCATCGATGTGTACACGCGCAAACATGTTGGGCTTCAGCGCGCCGTCCGGGTTATCCAGGCGCAAGCGCACCCTGAGCGTGCGTGTCTCGGGATCGAGTTCCGGATAAACGTAGTCGACAACGGCGTCGAATCGCCGCCCGGGCAGGGAATCGAGTTCGACACTGGATGCCATTCCTGCTTTCACCCATCCTGCCTGCCGCTCGAAGACCTCAGCAATCACCCAAACAGATTCGAGCTCCGCCACCGCCATGACTTCCGTCATCGGCGTGACGAACATCCCGTCGCGCACGCCCAGTCGAGCGACGACGCCGTCCGTTTCGGCGTAGAGGCGCACGCGCTGGGCAACGCTGCGCTCGCGTTCTATGCGGGCAATCTCGGACGCCGATACCCCCAGCGCTGCTAGCCGTTCACGAGATGCGTTCCGCAGCACGGCGTTGCCGCTGCGGACCGCGGTCAGCAACTCCTCCTGCGCGTTGACCAGGGTTGGCGAATACAGCTCGAAGAGAAGCTGTCCCGAATCGACCGGGTCGCCCTCCGCGGTCACTGCCAGCTGTTCGACCCAGCCGTCGACACGGGTGTGCACGTGCTGCACAGTGCCCTCGTCATAGCCAACGTAACCCACGGTATCGATTTTGCGTGCCAGTTCGCCGAACTGCGCCGGTGCCGTACGTACACCCAGGTTGTTGACGACGACCGGGGCGATGCGGATGACGCCGGACTCGCTGTCGACATCATCGGCATAGACCGGGACAAGATCCATGCCCATTGGCGATTTGCCCGGCTCATCGCGCCGGAAATTGGGATCCATCGGCGCAACCCAGTACAGAATTTCGCGCTCAGAAGCGACGCTGCGCTCCTCGGAAATCGCCGGTGAACGTTCGGAGACGCGCCCGGCCCAAAACGCAACGACGACCGCGAGAGCCGCAAGCGCAACAAACATCGTGTTTCTTCTCATGGCGACAACCCTCCGAGGTTCGCAAGCAGAACGTAGGCCTGCGCCTGGTCCACTTTGAGGCGAACGTGCTCGATACGTGTATTGAGGTAGCCGATATAGGCGCGCATGACATCGGCAAAATCGCCGGCGTCGCTCTGGTAAGCGGTCAGAGATGAATCGGCCTGCTCCCTTGCCTGGACCAGAATTTTTGTGTCGTACAAATGCAGCCTGCGTTCGAGCTGCCGCCATTCGGCATAACCGGCATCAAGGCGACGGACCAGCTCACTTTGCAGCCTTTGTCTTGAAGCCCGCGTGGCGCTGCGTTCCCGCAAAGCCGCGGACAGCGCGCCGTCAATCGAGCGCTTGCGGAACCAGGGCAACTCCACGCTGACACCGATCGTGACCATGTCGGAACGCGGTTGGCCGCCCGGCAGCATCCCTTCTCGATAGCCATAGCCGACGTCGAGCGACCATTGCGGTTTTCGGCGCGCTTCGGCGATGCCGACCCCGGCATCGCTTGCATCCACCTCGGCGCCGGCGGCAAGCACCAGCGGATGTGCATCCAGCCGGTGATGCAGCTCCTCGACGGGCGGCAGCGCCGGCCACGACGGCCAGTCTGCCGCAACCGGACGCGCAGCCTCGGCCCCGATCCATTCGGCGAGCATCGCGCGTGCCTGCCCACGCCGGCGTTCGATATCGACGAGCCGGTCATCGAGCCGGCTGAGTTCGAGCTCCGCTCGCAGTACGTCCTGTTGCGACCGGCGGCCGACGGCGTACAAGGATCGCGTCGTATCGGACAGGTCGGCAAAAAACGGCCGCGACTCGCGGATCAACGCTTCGGCGCGATCCAGAAAATACAGTTCCAGCCACGCGTTCCGCACGTCCGCAAGCACGTTGCGACCGCGAGCCTCGGCCTGCTCGATGAGTCCGTCCGAGAGTCTTTGCAGACGCTGCTCGTCGAGTTCGAGTGCCTTGCCGGCCGGGAACGCCTGGCGCAAGCCCAGGTTGAGCTGCGTCATGCCTTCGGTCGAAAACCCACCCGACTCGATCGGATAATTGTTGAGGCCTATCCGGAGAACCGGGCTTGGCAGGCTTCCCGCAACCGTCGCGTGTTCGCGTAGCGCGGCAGCCTGCTCGCGTATCGCTCGCCCCCCTGGCTCGGCGCGAACAGCCAATCTCTCGGCGTCTGCCAGAGTCAGGGGAACAGTGTTTTGTGCTGCCGCAGCCAGCGGCAGAGCAAACCCGATGCATACGGCAGTGAGCCGCCGGAAAACGGGTGGATCGAAAACGGGCCAGCGCCCGAACGGGAATATCATCTGAGCAACTCCTGCGTTGAAAACCGGTTAAGGGTTTACGGCAAGGAGTGGGTTAATCCCGATAGACGCAGTGCAGTTTGTGAAGGGAAGGCGGCGAACATCGTCGCAGCGACAATGTACGAGTAGGCACTACAGGCGTATAGCCGGCGGACCAGGCCAAGCGCACGACGTCCGGCAGTACGGCCGACACATCGTAAGCGGGATTGAGCTCGAAACTCGCAGTGCGCGCGTCGATCGCACCGTCATCAGCCTCGCAACACTCCTCGGCAACGATGACGTGCGGAGCATCGGCGGCTTTTACGCTACCGCCGCAATGACTGCTCTGCTCGGGTTCCGGGACGGGGAGTTCCGGTGGGCAGTGCGGACAATCGGCTTCGCTGACAGCGGCGACCGCGCAAGGCTGGATACCCAGGCAAACCCAGAGCGCAACGATGCCGGCAAACAGGGAACGGCATTTGCTGCCCTTGTTTCCGTTGTCGAATAGCCCTTTTGTCATGTCGCCACGCAATCGAGTCCTAAATCCCGGCGCTTAACAGTCAGTTTGCCTGTCTACGCGAGAGTGTACCCGGAAACAGCGCCCACTTTTGCGAAATACAGGCGCCGCGGCGGCGAGCGATTCGCTCAGGCGCTGCCCCGTTGTTCCGCCTTCCATTCGTCGACCAGCAGGCCGTACACGCACAGGTCCTCGTACCGGCCCCATTTCATCGTGTCGGCACGCAGCGTGCCTTCGTACTGCATGCCGAGTTTCTGCATGACTTTTCCCGATGCGGGATTGCGCACGATGTGCATCGACGCAATTCGATGCAGGCCCAGTTCGCGAAAACCGTAAGCGACGATCAAGCCTGCCGCTTCGGTCGCAAAACCCTGGCCCCAGTACGGCTTCCCGATCCAATAGCCCAGATTCGCTTTGTTGAAACGACGCTCGACAGTCAGTCCGACCGTCCCCAGCAGCTCCGAGGTTGCTCTCTCGGTAACCGCATAGATGACGTGCGTGCCAGCCGCAAACAGCCCCCGGTGCTTGCCAATCCACTGCTCGGCCATACCGTCCTCGTAAGGGTGCGGTATGTTGAGGGTTGTGTCCGCGATGGCGCGGTCTCCCGCGAGGCTTTGCACGCGGGCGGCGTCCTGTTCAACGTACGGCCGAAGCAGCACGCGGTCCGATTCGAGAATCGGCAGGTTCACGTGTTCACTCCCTGGTGTCTCGCGGGTCTCCATTGTTGCAGACGGAGCGCGTGCCGCAAACAGAATCTACACCCGCGAGATGGCGTTCGCCGAGTGCTCCAGCTCACGGCGTACCCCCACGGCCCGTTCGGCAATCGATGCGTTCGCCGCGAACACGACGCCCATGTCCATTCCGGACCAGCCGAGTGGTTCGCCCGCCGGTGACAGCGCAGCACCGCCAGCCTCCTCGACCGCAAGCGCCGCCGCAGCGAAATCCCAGATCTTGCCGCCCCTGGGGTTCAGCAGCAGCACTGTGCCGCCGCAGAGGAGTTCGACGACGTTACCGATCGTCGTTGCCTGGCTGCGCACGCCCGCGCAATGCCCCGCAACGGCACCCAGCCAGAGCAACTCCTGCCGTTCGAGGCGACGATTGATTTCTGCACCCATCAGGCGCCTCTCGAGTGTGGCCCCTTCATCGAACCGCAACCGCTCACCGTCGAGCCACGTGCCTTTGTCGCGGGCTGCCCGGATCAGCACGCCCGTGGCCGGCTGAAACAGCACACCGGCTATGGGCCTGCCGCGCTCGAGGTACGCAAGCGTAATGCCCCATTCCCGCAGGCCGTTCATGTAGACGTGTGTTCCATCCAGTTCGTCTGCGACGATGCAAGTATCCGGCACGACCGGCACGTTGTCCTGCTCCTCGAGTACCAGCGGGATACCCGGAAAACCGTCGGCCAGAAAATCGCCCAGCAGTTCGTGCGCGTATTCGTCGGCCGAAGTCACCCACTCGCCACAAACCTTTTGCCGGGCCACCGTTTGCCGTGGGTCGAGACTCAGAAGCTCTTCACCCACAATTTGCGCAATACCGGCAAGGCAGTGTGCGAGGTAGAGCGTGTCCACCGGTTCACCGCGAAGGAGGACAGGCCACCAGTGACGGAGCGTATGCCTGGCCCTGTTCAGGGTTGCCGAACCTCGTCTATCGAAGCCTGTAACGCCTGTCGCAACGGCTCGAAGACGTGGGTGACCTGGTCCAGGATCTCGGCGCCGGCTTCTTCGGGTGAGCCGGACCGGAACGGCGGTGCAGGCGTGTATTCGATACCCAACTGCACCGACCGTGCCAGCGGTTCGCCGGCAAGTTCGGCAAGCAGCGCAAGCCCGAAGTCGATGCCCGCCGTCACCCCTCCGCCGGTTGCCCGGTTGCGATCGATGACCCAGCGCGAACGCTCGGCGCTGGCGCCGAAACGAGGCAGTATCGACATGACAGCCCAGTGCGTTGTCGCGCGATAGCCGTGCAACAGTCCCGCTGCACCGAGCAACAGCGAGCCCGTGCAAACGCTCGTGACCCACTGTGCGTTGGCTCCACGCTCAGCAAGGTAGGTGAGCGTGTTGTCGTCGGTCATTGCCGCCGGCAAGCCCTCCATACAGCCGGGCACGAACAGGATGCCCGGCGCGTCGCTCGCGGTCTCGAAGGTGTGCGTCGGCAGAATGGTCGCCGCCGAATCGGAGCGCACCGGATCGAGGGAAGCAGCCACGAGTTCGATACTCCCCTGTGGCCAGTGATTCCATACCTGCAGCGGACCCATGAGATCCAGCAGGGTCATTTGCGGATACAGCAACATCGAAATCTTCATGGCGGCGCTCTCTTACCAAAGTCCACAGACGAGCATTTGTTGTCCCGAGAAAACAGCCCGACCGCGTACGATCCTAGCCGCTTCCCGTAATGTCAGTTATGATAATTAGATGTCCGAACCTGCCAAGCATGTCGTCATACCGCTATTTCCCGGTTTGGAGCTGCTCGACGCCGCGGGACCGGCCGAGGTCTTTACGGTCGCCAACTACGAAGCGGGGCGCGAGGTGTATCGCGTGCACTTCCTGTGTCTCGAGCCCCGGCGTTCAGTCAAATCGTCCTCGGGACTCGTCGTGAGCGGCAAGTCCTGGCGCTCCATGCCAAAGTCGATCGACACCCTGCTCGTCCCGGGCGCGGAGATGGAACCGTTACTCGAGGCGCTCGAGGACGACGGCCTCGTCAGCGCAATAGGCCGGCTGGTCAAACGCAGCAAGCGGCTGACATCCGTCTGTTCGGGCGCATTCTTCCTTGGCCGGCTCGGCGTGCTGGACGGCCGCCGCGTAACGACGCACTGGTACGGCGCCAGGGCACTCGCGAAACAGTTCCCCAAGAGCTCCGTCATTCAGGACAGCCTCTACCAACAGGACGGCAACGTCTGGACCTCCGCCGGTGTGCTCTCCGGGGTGGATATGACGCTTGCAATCGTGCGCAGGGATCTGGGCGCGGAGATTGCGCTGCGCGTCGCCAGACGGCTGGTCGTTTTCCTGATTCGCGACGGTGGGCAGCCGCAGTTTTCCGCGCCGATGAATCTGCAGAGCCGCGCATCCGGCCAGGATCTTCAGGAACTCATCAGCTGGCTCGAAGGCCGGCTACCGGAAACGATTACGGTCAACGACATGGCCGATCGCATGTCGATGTCGGTCCGGACGCTGCACCGCCGGTGCCTCGACACCTTTAGCATGACGCCGGCGAAACTGCTGAGCGAACTCAGACTCGAGCACGCGAGGTCGCGGCTGCACGAGGCGCACCTCCCACTCAAACGGATTGCCTTCGAATGCGGTTTTGCGAGTCAACCCGCTTTGAGCAAGGCGTTTACGCAGCGCTTCGGCGTTGCGCCGTCGCGCTACCGTGAAAACTTTCGCGAGCTGCCGTAGCGGCTGATCAAACGCCGCGCGCCGGCGGTAAGCCGGCGCTAGCGGGTAATCACGCAGACCAGCATTGCCACAAAACCCACCGCCAGTGCGAGCAAACTCCAGGTAGCGGCCCGCCACCGGCGGCCAACCGACAGCGCCGAGGCGGCGAGCAACACGGGCAGCAGCCACGCAAAGACTGCGAAACGGGGCGTACCGCTGAGATACCATGCCGTCGGCAGCACCACGATCGTACCCAGCAGCGGCAACACAGGTCTCTGCAGGCGAGCGCCGCAAACGGCCAGCGCAATACCCAGTACCAGGGTGGGCCAGCCGAACAACACGGCTACGAGTGCACCCTCAGGCATCACTTAAGCCTCGGGGCGAGTCGGCGCGCCTGCGGAGCCAAAACGCAGCTGTTCGGGCAGACAGGTTCTCGCAATGCCGAGCCCCCGTTTCAAGGTCGGCAGCACGGCAGCGGTCGCGGCGCACAAAGCCAGTTCCGCAAGCGCCGCCTCACCAAGCCGCGCGCGGACCTCGGGAACGAGTTCCGCAAGTTCCGCATCGTTGCGGGCGATCGCGGCACCGAAGTCCAACGCGAGGCGCTCGTCAAATGCAAGATCCAGCGGCTGCGTTAGCGCCGTCCTCAGCGTCCGCCCATCCAGGCCTTCGCGGCTGGCCGTATCGACCGCAATTTGCAGGCAGCTTCCGCAGTCGTAAACCTGCATGGCGCCTAGCCGCGTCAGGTGCAGCAGTGTGTTGTCCACGCGCTTGCGGTGCGTCGCAAGAGGAGCAAAACCGGCGAGCTTCCAGAATACGCCGGGGGTGTGCTGCGCAATGGAATACAGCCAGCCGTATTGCTCGGGGTTGACTGTGCTCAAGCGCTTGAGCACCGCGCGTTCGATCCAGTTTGTCATAGCGGGTGTCTATCTGTGTCGTGTTGCGCTGCTGAGCGTTCCTGCCGTTTGCAAAAAAACCGCAGCAGCTTTGCGGACGGCAAGCCGTTCAATCCCTGACAATCGCCGAACCGCGGCGAATCTTCGCCTGCAGCTGGAGAATGCCATAGATCAACGCCTCCGCCGTGGGGGGACAACCGGGCACATACACGTCGACCGGCACAATACGATCGCAGCCGCGTACGACCGAGTAGGAATAGTGGTAATAACCACCGCCGTTGGCGCATGACCCCATCGATATGACCCAGCGGGGTTCCGGCATCTGGTCATAGACTTTGCGCAGCGCCGGGGCCATTTTGTTGGTCAGCGTACCCGCGACAATCATGACGTCGACCTGCCGCGGGCTCGGGCGGAAGTGCACACCGAAGCGATCGAGATCGTAACGGGAAGCGCCGGCGTGCATCATTTCAACGGCGCAACAGGCGAGACCAAACGTCATTGGCCACAGCGAACCGGTGCGCGCCCAGGTCATGAGCTTTGCGGTCTGCGTAACAACAAACCCTCTCGATGCGGTCTGGACGGGCTCCTCAATCGGCATAGCCGGCATCGGGCCATTCGCCGCCCGACGGCCCGTACATGATGACCCAGGTGCTGAAATCGTCGCTGAAGTTCTCAAAGCGATGCAATGCTCCCGCCGGCGCGAAAATGGCATCGCCGGGCCCGAAGCGCGTCCGCTCCAGCGAGTCTTCATCGACCCCAAGCGCAAATATTCCGTTCCCCGACAGTACGACGTACACCTCGTCCTGATCGTGGCGCGGTTGTTCGTCGACGCCGCGCGGCTCGTAGAGGAACATTTTCATTGTGCCGTGCTCGCGCAACTGCGCCGCGGGCAATCCAAACGGAGAGGTTCCCGCGAGCTGCCCGGCCACAATGGCCTCGCGCGCGCGGTCGATGGGTGTAATCCAGTTCATAGCAGCTCCTCAAAAAAGCCGGCCGGTAGCTTGCCGTCTTGCCGCGGCGCAGAAACCTAAAGCCCCGAGGATTCGGCGTGCAGCCAACGACGCCAGTGTGTTGGTCTGATGCGGGGGTCGCGTCGAACCTCGGGACGCAAAATGTACCCGCTCATAGGATGGCCGATATGATATTTACATATCTCAAACTGCCAGTTGCCTCGCCACACACCAGTAACAGCGCGAGCTCTACTTTCAAGACTTGTTTACGGGACATAAACGGCCCGTTTTGCCCTATCGGAATCGCTCCGGCCCGCCCATACTTGCGCGCGCGGCGACGTCATCCGACGCCCGTTTGCGGGTGCGCGGCGCTGCCAACGACGTCAGGAGGTACTCGTCATGAATCATCCCCCAATGAATCGCCTGCAAACGGCTTACCGCCGAGGGTTCGGACTTATCGCGCTGGCCGCTGTCTTATCGGTGGCGGCGGGCTGCACGGCAATGAAGCCATTGGCAGTGGACAACCCTTCGGAACTCTCCCAGCAACTCGAGGTTGGGCAGAAGGTGGTCGTCGAAACCATCGATGGCGAGCGGTTCAAGTTCATCATCAACAAAATCGATGAATCCGGCATTAGCGGCGAAGAGCACTTCATTGCCTATAGCGACATCGACGAGCTGCGAACCAGAGAACTCAGCGCGACGAACACGGTGGGCCTGATGCTCGCCCTCAACGTGGCGCTGGGAGCGGCGGCGGTTGCCGTCGGCGTCCCCGCTATCTATTGACTCCATGTTCCAGGGCAGCCTAACCCCGGGTTGCCCTCGAGCAAGCCGCGTGTCGCACCTTCGGGCGCGGCGCGCGGCTTTTTTTTATTCACGCGAGGATATCGTTAGGCGATTGATCATCTCGTCATCGCGGGCTATCGGCCGCCACTTTTTTGATACCCTCACACACATGAGCAACAAGCCTTCAGAAACACGCGAGATACAGGGCCGCTGCCTGTGCGGCGCCGTGACCATCGTGGCGAAAACGGCATCGAAGAAAGTGGGCGCCTGCCACTGCAAGATGTGTCGCCGCTGGAGCGGCGGACCGCTGTTCGCCGTCGACTGCGGTGTCGAGGCCCGCATAGAAGGCGAAGACAAAATCAGCGTGTTCGACTCCTCCGAATGGGCTGATCGCGGCTTCTGCAGTCGGTGCGGCACACACCTGTTCTACCGCCTCAAACAGACCGGACAACTCATGATTCCAGCGGGTCTGCTCGACGACGACGCGCATCTCGAATTCGAGCACCAGGTTTTCATCGACGAAAAGCCCGGCTATTACAGCTTCGCTAACGAGACGCACAACATGACCGGCGCGGAAGTGTTTGCGCTGTACGGCGCAGACTGAAAGACGCAACACGGAAGCTGAAGATCTTTCCGCACCCGGTGCGCCTCAAGCCAGGTTGAGCGACATGCGGTAACTCACAAGCTCGACGCCGTCAGCAAAACGAAGCACCGTCTCTCCCAGTTCCGAAAAGCCGAAATGCAGATAGGCCGGCTTTGCCGTAGCGGACGCCAGCACGCTCATGCGTCGGAAACCGTCGAGCTTCGCCGCGTCCCGGCAGCGGCGAAACAGTTGCCCCGCGATACCTCGACGCGCGTAACCAGGATGAATAAAAAAGGCCCGCAACGATGCTGCAGCCCCGACGTCCTTCGCCCCGGCTTCCTCGACGAGAGGAGCGAGATCCTGCCGTCCGACCGAGCCCGCGACGCGCCCTGCCCGTCGGCTCCAGCCGCCGCAGCCGACAATACATCCGGCCGACACCGCAACGTACAACGTGCCGTCTTCGATAAGCGCCGGATCGATCACGGCCAACTCTTCGACGGCGACCGCAAGCTCGCGGTCCGAATAATGCTGCCGGCCGAGCGTGCCGGCCGACAAACGCGCCAACGCCCCAAGCGCTTCGAGATCGGCGGATACGGCCCGGCGAACGACAATGCGAGGATGTGCCACCATCACCGCAAGCCGCTCACGAGAACCAGCAGCAGCGCCAGGGGCGCGACGAAGCGAAGACTGAAACGCCAAACGCCGTGCAGAAACGAACCGGCGATGCCCAGCCTGCCGTTCGTTTGCGTGGGGGACAACATCCACCCCGCAAACAGCGCAATAAGTAGGCCACCCAACGGCAACAGGATATTGGAGACAAGAAAATCGGACAGCTCAAACAGGTTCCGCCCGAAGGCCCGCACATCCGACCAGGCGCTGAACGACATCACCTGTGCAACGCCAAGCACCCAAACGGCGCACACCACCAGAACCGTTGCTCGCCAGCGGCTGCCCGTCCCGCGTTCGCGAACGTACTCGACCATCGGTTCGAGCATCGACGGCGCCGACGTAATGGCAGCAACAAACAGCAGAGCAAAAAACGCAATGCCCAACAGTTGCCCGGCAGGCATTGCATCGAAGGCGATCGGCAACGATACGAAAACAAGCCCCGGACCGGCGGCGGGCTCCATGCCGTGCGCAAACACGACCGGGAAAATCGCCAGACCGGCAAGGAGGGCGACGAGCGTGTCGAGACCCGCAACCGTTGCCGCCGTCGCAGTCAGGCCAACCCGTTCCGGCAGGTAGGAGCCGAACGTCAGCATGGCGCCCACGCCAATACTGAGCGTAAAGAAGGCATGCCCGACAGCCGACAACACACTTTCGCCGGTGAGTTTCGACACGTCAGCGGCAAACAGGAACCGGCATGCAACGCCGAAATAGCCGTTGCTCAGTGCCGCGTGCACAACGAGGCACACAAGCAACACAAACAGTAGCGGCATCAACCAGCGGCAGAGCCGCTCGATGCCGTGCCGCACGCCTGAGCCCACGACCAACGCCGTGGCGACCATAAAAGCGGTTTGCCAGCCCAACGCCTGAACGGGTGTTCCCGTCGTGCGGCCAAACAATACACCGAAGTGCTCCGCCGGCGCGGCCCCACCGGCCGACAGTGCGCCCGACAACGCATAGTAGGCGTAGGCGATCGTCCAGCCGCCGACGACACCGTAAAACGACAGCACGATGAACACGGCCAGCAAACCGATCCAACCCAGTTTCGACCAGTGCGCCGAATAGCCGCGACCGACGGCAAGCCGGCGAAGACTGTCGATGACGTTGTGATTGCCTAACCTGCCCAGCAGCAGCTCGGCCGCCAGTATGGGCAGCGCCACAAGGGCAATCGCCACGAGATAGACGAGGATAAAAGCCCCGCCGCCGCTCTCGCCGACGACGTACGGAAATTTCCAGATGTTGCCGAGGCCCGCCGCCGCACCGGTTGCCACAAGGATAAAGGCCCATCGGGACGACCACTGCTCTCGCCTGTTCTTGATGCTCATGGGGCGCGCATTATTCCAAAGGCGCAAGGGCAAGCGCTTGCAAAATTCGCCCCAGGAGAGAGAAAATTGGCAACTTATTCTTGTTTCTTGACCCTTATAGGGTGATTTATGCCTTTCAGAACGCTGGACCGGACCGACCGCCGCTTACTCGAGCTGCTTCGCGACGACGGCCGCATGACCAATACGGAAGTAGCGGAGCGCGTTGCCCTGTCCCCTTCACCCTGCCTCCGCCGCATCAAGCGCCTGGAATCCGACGGCATCATTCGCGGCTACGGCGCCCGCCTCGATCGCAAGAAAGCCGGTTGGGAAATCACGGCGTTTGTGCATCTGAACATAGAGCAGCACCGCAAGAGCCAGGCTGAATACTTCGAAAAGGAACTCGCCGGAATGTTGCGCGTCGTCTGGTGCCAGGCCCTGGCGGGCCCGTGGGATCTTCTGCTGCAGGTGGTTGCGCGCGATCTCGACGACTACTACGAGCTCGCGCAGACGCTCGGGGGACTCAAGTACGTCAAGGACATTCAGAGCACCATTGTCATCGGCGAAATCAAGGCCGACACGGGCGTGCCCGTGGCGCCCTGAACCGCGACAACAGACGCTAGGACCACTCCGGGGCCGGCGTTCCCTCGACGTGCGCCTTCAGCGTATCCCACAGGAACCGCCAGCCTTTGTCTTTATCGAGCATGCTGTCTTCGGAGAGCTTGCCCAGCCCATGTTCGCTGAATGCGAGCTTCGTTCCGGAACCGTCCTGTTTGAGCGTCCATGTGCCGTACCACTCGGTCGGACCGCCCCAGTCCGGGAACACGTGGCCGAGTACCTGCAGCATCTTCCGAGGCTCGATGCCGACCACCGTGCCCCAGAGCAAACCGCCGCCACCGTCCCATTCTTCGAACATCCGTCCGCCCGGCCGTTCTTCGATCAGAAAATTCCGTGCGCCTTCGCTGCCGCCCGCGTAGAAATCCGCAGGCCACCATTGACCGATATCTGCCGTCAGCGCCTTCCACACTTCGGCCGGTGAAGCATCGATGGCAACTTCCATATTTACGGTAGCAATTTGTGCTGGCTGGATATCCATGCGGGTCTCCCTTGTCTGTTTTTATCAACTGTTGTTTTCTGCGAGCCGTTTGATTCTGAGTAGCCGGTCGGCCGACAGCTCTTCAAACGGTTTTACCCAGCGCCTGTAGATCCTCTGCAGCGGGACGGGATTCAGGTGATTGAAGCGAGTCCTTCCCCGCCGCTCCGCAATGACCAACCCGGCCTGCTCGAGAACCTTCAGGTGTTTCATGACCGCGAATCGCGAGAACTCGAAATGTCCGCAAAGTTCGCCCGTGGTCATCGACCCC
>JANQPG010000091.1 GCA_028289545.1 Woeseiaceae bacterium | reverse complement strand
CGCCGACCTCTTGCATGCCATGCAAGCGCTCTCCCAGCTGAGCTATAGCCCCACGGAGCCGCGCACTTTACGGTTGTGCGTCGGAACTGTCAAGGACTGTGCTAAAGGGGGCAGTTTAGCATCCAAAACAAGGGTTTCCGCGCGAATTTGAGCGCCCGGATCCGGCTCTCGTCGGGCCGCGGTCAGGCCGCCCCCGCACGCTCTTTGACCAGCTCGATCGCCCGGTCCAGCCGGGCCAGGGTGCGCTCGCGGCCGACGAGCCGCAGCGTCACGTCGATCGACGGCGATACCGGGCCGCCCGTCACGGCCACGCGGATCGGCTGACCCAGCTTGCCGAGGCTCAGATCGTAGTCCTCGGCAACGTCTCTTACGGCCTCGGAAATGGCGCTCTCGCCCCAGTGTTCCAGCGCCGCAAGGCGTGCCCGCACGGTCTTGAGCGGCTCCAGAATCACGGGCCGCAGGTGCTTCTTGGCGGATTTCGGCTCGATCGTCTCGAAATCCTCGTAGCAATAGCGAGCGCTGGCCGCCATGTGCAGCAGAGTCTCGGCGCGCTCGTGGAAACCCTCGGCAATGTGCACGGGATCCGGCCCGTCACTCGGATCCAGGCCCACCTGGACGAGAAACGGCATGAGCTGCGGCGCAATCGCCTCCGGCGACATCGCAAGAATATGCTGCTGATTGATCCACACGAGCTTCTCGGGATTGAACGCCGAGGCTGACTGGTTAACGTCGGCAAGATCGAACAGGCGAATCATCTCATCGAGCGAAAAGATCTCCTGATCGCCGTGCGACCAGCCGAGGCGCACCAGGTAGTTGAGCATCGCCTCGGGCAGATAACCCTCTTCGCGGTACTCGCGAATATCGACGGCCCCGTGGCGCTTCGAGAGTTTCGCGCCGTCCGGCCCGAGGATCATCGGCAGGTGCGCGTAGACGGGCGGCTCGGCCCCCAGCGCAGCCAGCATGTTCATTTGCCGCGGCGTGTTGTTCAGGTGATCGTCGCCACGGATGACGTGCGTGATCTGCATGTCGTAATCGTCGACGATGACCGTGAAGTTGTAGGTGGGCGTGCCGTCGGAGCGCGCAATGATGAGATCGTCGAGCTGCGCGTTCTCGAACACGACCCGCCCCCTTACCAGATCTTCGACAACCACTTCACCGTCGAGCGGATTCTTGAACCGTATGACGGGATCGACACCCTCGCGCGGCTCCGTGCGGTCGCGCCAGCGGCCGTCATAGCGCACACGCTCGCCGGCCTGCATCTGCCGCTCCCGCAACTCGGCGAGTTCCTCTTTCGTGCAGTAGCAGTAGTACGCCTTGCCCGTCTCGAGCCACTCGTTCAGCACCTCCCGGTACCGGTCGAAACGTTCCGTCTGGTAGAACGGCCCTTCGTCGGCGTCGAGCCCCAGCCACTCGAGCCCGTCGAGAATCGCAGCCACATTTTCGGGCGTCGAACGCTCCCGATCGGTGTCCTCGATACGCAGGATAAAGTCGCCCTCATGGCGGCGCGCATACAGCCAGCAGAACAGCGCCGTGCGGACGCTGCCGAGGTGCAAAACGCCGGTCGGGCTGGGGGCAAAACGGGTACGGACGGTCATGGGTTTTTGGTGGCTTTTTTGCGCATCTCGAAACGGCGCGCAGTGTAGCAGATCGGCCGCTCCACAACGCCTGATTGCGAGTGTTGTAGCAATGTCAAAACCGACGCCAATTGGCGACATAATGGATCAACATAATTTCAATAACTTGCAGAGAACTCCGCCCACAGCACTCGAATATTTGTCACTTCCTGGCGACAGTTGCGGCGGTCCACGGGTAGTGACGCTGTCAATTCGGCTTTCCTTAGTGGTTGATTTACATAATAGTTGCCGTTTGTGGCACGCAGTTTGCTCTGTATCCACGAAGGGTCCGACTGCAGCGGATTTTTTGTTTTCCTCGATTCAGGCCCTTGCCTTAAGTCACTCGGCTGGTATAACCGAAACTGAGTCGACAAAGG
>JANQPG010000076.1 GCA_028289545.1 Woeseiaceae bacterium | reverse complement strand
CCGGATCCCAGAATCAGCACTCGGCAATGTTTCGGGTCACTCATGTATACTTTATTCCTTTGAAGTTTTAAGAGCCGTTCAGCTTTTCGCTGTTAGCCTGATACCGTATCTCTGGCGGGTGTTCAGGCGTAACAACATGTGATCGAGCTGGCTGGATTCAAGTCTCGTTTGTCCTTTTGCAGGGCGCAGGTCGGGCGTCAAGTGTACAGGCTCCGGTGGGCGGGGGTGTGCGACAATCTGACGGGCGGGAGCTTCCGACAATCGCTTGGCAATCGCAACCGTCAGCCGTACCCGCAGGCTGCTGTTTTGATCAACAATCACCCACTTTTATGCATTAGAATCAGGCTATTACCTAGATAATCCCGAAGTTTTCTGAAGATGGCTAGAGCTCGCAAAACCGCCGAACCGCCGGCGACGCTATCGGCGCCCGTGAGCCGGGCGCTGCGCGAGGGTGCGCTGTACATATTCGGTGCGCTGGCTCTGATCCTGTGGTTCGCGCTGTTTACCTACAGCCCGGACGATCCCGGCTTCTCGCAGGCGACGGCGGCGGGCAACGTCAGCAACGGTGTCGGCCGCGTGGGCGCGCTGACGGCGGATCTCCTGTTCAATCTCTTCGGCCTGCCTGCCTACCTGTTCACGGTCATGGTGTTCTACCTCGGCTGGATGCTGTATCGCGAGCAGAAGACCCGGCAACCGCTGACCAAAACGGATTTTGCGCTGCGTGGCGCGGGCTTTCTGCTGACCTTGATTACGAGCTGCGCGCTCGCGACGCTGCACTTCTCGCCCGCCGGATTCAACGAAACGGCTGGCGGGATCGTCGGCCAGCTGGTTGGGCTCGAGCTTGCCGAGGTCATGAAACTGCTCGGCGCGAGCGTGCTGCTGTTTTTTGTCTGGATTGCCGCTATTTCGCTGTTTCTCGGCGTCTCCTGGCTTGCCGTCATGGACGGCATCGGCCGAGCCTGTCTGAAAACGTTCGAAAACCTGGCGGCTCGCTTCGTTGAGTGGCGCGACCGCGCTCGGGACCGCCGGGAACTCAAGCAGCAGCAGGCATTGCGAGCCGCCGACGTTCAGCAGATCGAGAAAAAGCGCAAGGCCGTCAAATCGAAGCCGCGTATCGAGCCCGTCATCCCGATGCTCGAGACGAGCGTTCGCGCCGAGAAGGAACGCCAGGTGCCGCTGTTCGAACCCGCCGAGGCCGGCGAGCTGCCGCCGCTGTCGCTGCTCGACGACCCGCCGACCAAGGTTTCCGGCTACGCCACGGAAACGCTCGAGGCAATGTCGCGCCTGGTCGAACTCAAGCTGCGCGACTTCGGCATCGAAGTCGAAGTGAAATCGGTATCGCCGGGGCCCGTGATCACGCGCTTCGAACTCGATCCGGCGCCGGGGGTCAAAGTCAGCCAGATCGTCAACCTGGCGAAAGACCTGGCGCGCTCGCTGTCGGTGGTGAGTGTTCGCGTCGTCGAGGTCATCCCGGGCAAATCGTTTGTCGGGCTGGAGATTCCGAACGAGGATCGGCAGCTCGTCACGCTGGGCGAGATTCTCAAGTCGGAGGCCTACGACAAGCTCGGTTCGCCGCTGACCCTGGCGCTCGGCAAGGATATCGGCGGGCATTCCGTCGTGGCCGATCTCGCGCGCATGCCGCACCTGTTGATCGCGGGCACCACGGGTTCGGGTAAATCCGTCGGCATCAACGCGATGATTCTGTCGATCCTGTACAAAGCCAACGCGGAGCAGGTGCGGCTGATCATGATCGATCCGAAGATGCTGGAACTCAGCGTCTACGAGGGCATCCCGCATCTGCTGTGCCCCGTCGTCACGGACATGAAAGAGGCCGCGAACTCGCTACGCTGGTGCGTGGCCGAGATGGACCGCCGCTATCAGCTCATGGCGGCGCTCGGTGTGCGCAATATCGGCGGCTACAACCGCAAGGTTCGCGAAGCCGAGGAAGCGGGGGAGCCGATTAAGGACCCAACCTTTTCGCCGCCGCCGTTCGAGGATCCGGACAAGCCGTTCGAGCATCCGACCCTCGCGCCGCTGCCGTTCATTGTCGTTGTCATCGACGAGTTGGCCGACATGATGATGATTGTCGGCAAGAAGGTCGAGGAACTGATTGCGCGGCTGGCGCAGAAAGCGCGCGCGTCCGGCATACACATGGTCCTTGCCACCCAGCGTCCTTCCGTCGACGTGATTACCGGGCTCATCAAAGCCAACGTGCCGACCCGGATTGCGTTTCAGGTCTCGGCGAAAGTCGATTCGCGAACGATCCTCGACCAGATGGGCGCCGAAAACCTGCTGGGCCACGGCGACATGTTGTATTTGCCCCCGGGCACTTCGTTGCCGGTACGCGTGCACGGCGCGTTTGTGGCGGATCACGAAGTGCACGCCGTGGTCAAAAACCTGAAGAGCGCGGGTTCGCCCGTGTACATCGATGAAATTGTCGAGGGCCCGCAGAGTCCAACACCCGGTCTGACCGGACTCGATCAACCGGGCGGCGACGGCGACGACGCGGAACAGGATCCACTGTACGACCAGGCCGTGCAGGTGGTCCTCGAGACCCGCAAGGCGTCGATCTCGGGCGTCCAGCGGCGTCTCAAGATTGGCTACAACCGGGCGGCGAGAATGGTCGAGTCGATGGAGGCAGCGGGCCTGGTAGGGCCATTGCAGCCAAACGGTTCGAGGGAAATCCTCGTGCCGCAATCGTCCGATAAAGATTGACGGACAAGGACCGACGGACCGTAGTTTATGGACAACAGCCCGAGGAACCGCGCAGTGCGAATCAATCTGTCCTTCCTGCTGCTTGTATGTGTGCTGGTCTCCGTGTCGGTGCGGGCGGAGACGGCCGGTGACGGCGAGACTCTGCTCAAGCACTTCCTGAGCGACGTCGAGACCTTCGAAGGTCGTTTCGAACAGTCGGTCGTCGGCGCCGACGGTGAAGTGCTCGAAAACTCCACCGGCTCACTCGCCATTGCGCGCCCGGGGCGGTTCCGCTGGGGCACGATAGAGCCTTACGAGCAACGCTTGATCGCGGACGGGCACAACGTGTGGAGCTACGACGTCGATCTCGCTCAGGTGACGGTCAAGCCGCAGGCGGACGCGCTCAACAGCACGCCGGCGCTGCTTTTGGGCGGCGGCACCGACGCACTCGAGGAGTTTGTGATCGAGCGTAGCGAGCAGGACAGCGCGATCACGTGGGTGGGCCTGACCCCGCGCGATACCAGCAGCGGCTTTCGGCGCGTAGAACTCGGCTTTGCGCAGGGTGTGTTGAGCCGCATGGTATTCCTCGATAACCTGGCGCAGCAGACCGTGGTCGTTCTGTCCGACGTGGTCGTCAACGGCACGATCGACGAATCCGATTTCGAATTTGTCGTGCCCGACGATGCCGATCTTGTAGGGACACCCATCGAAGTTCTGCCCCGCTGATGCTCGAACTCCACTACGGCCGCGTATGGCGCGGCATCAGCATTGTGCTGCTGATCACCGTGCTGGCGGCCACGCTGATGCCTGCGATCTGGTTCTGGTCCGACCGCGTCCGCCTGCTGTCTCTGGTTGGCGGCGTCGACAAGTGGTCGCATTTCGCCGCGTTTCTTGTGTTGGCACTGTGGTTTTCCGGGCTGTTTCGCAAGCGGAGCTACTGGCGTGTTGCGGTTGGCCTGCTGGCGTTCGGCATCCTGATCGAGCTTTGCCAACGTCTCGTCGGTTACCGCTCGGCCGAGTGGCTCGACGTGGTGGCCAATGCGCTGGGCATAGCCGTTGGCCTGTTCCTCGGCTGGCTCGGCTTCGGCGGCTGGTGCCAGCGCTTCGAGGCCTGGTGGCTGGCTCGCCGCAGGCCGTCGTCTTGAGCGATTTGTTCGAACAGGATTCGGCGCCCATGCGGCCGCTGGCCGACCGCGTGAGACCGGCGTCGCTGGAGACGTTCGCCGGGCAGGCCCATCTGCTCGGAGCGGGCCGCCCGTTGCGGTTTGCGCTCGATTCCGGACAGCTGCACTCGATGATCCTCTGGGGGCCGCCGGGCACCGGCAAGACAACGCTGGCGAGAATGTTTGCGGAAATCGGCGACGCGCACTTCATAGCGCTGTCGGCCGTCATGGCGGGCGTAAAAGACGTTCGCAACGCGGTAGCGGAGGCGGAGCAGGTGCGCTCGGTCAGCGGCCGCCGGACCGTGCTGTTTCTCGATGAGGTGCACCGCTTCAACAAGTCGCAGCAGGACGCTTTCCTGCCTTTTGTCGAAGACGGTACGCTCGTATTCATCGGCGCAACAACCGAGAACCCGTCGTTTGAGCTGAACAAGGCGCTGTTGTCGCGTGCGCGCGTGTACGTGCTGCGTGCACTCGAGCCCGAGGCGATCCAGCAGATTCTCACCGCGGCGATCGAGTCGCCGGAGGGTTTGGCGGGTCGGATCGGCATCGATCCGGAGGCGCTCGAACGGATCGCCGCCGCCGCCGACGGCGATGCGCGGCGGGCACTGAATCTGCTCGAGCTGGCTGCCGATCTTGCGCGTTCCGGCCGCATTGACGAGGAGGCCGCAAAAGAGGTGGCGACCGGGACTTTGCGCCGCTTCGACAAATCCGGGGACGTGTTCTACGAACAAATCTCCGCACTGCACAAATCCGTGCGCGGCTCAGACCCCGACGCGGCGCTGTATTGGCTTGCGCGCATGCTCGACGGGGGGTGCGATCCGCTGTACGTGGCGCGACGCATGGTGCGCGTTGCGTCCGAGGACATCGGCAATGCCGATCCACGCGCGCTGCAGATTGCGCTCGATGCCTGGCAGGTGCAGGAGCGTCTGGGTTCACCGGAAGGGGAACTCGCGCTGGCGCAATGCGTCGTGTATCTCGCCGCCGTGCCGAAGAGCAATGCGGTCTACACGGCCTTCAAGGCGGCGCAGGACGACGCCGTGAAGCACGGCTCGCTCGAAGTGCCGATGCACCTGCGCAACGCACCGACCGCGCTGATGCGCGAACTCGGCCACGGTGATGGGTATCGTTACGCGCACGACGAAGAGGAAGGTTACGCCGCCGGGGAAAACTACTTTCCGGATGGCATGCAGCCCGCAAGGTATTATCATCCGGTTGCGCGCGGCCTGGAGCAGCGCATTGCCGAACGGCTAGACCGGCTGCGTCGGAAAGACGCCGATACCCACACAACGGACACCGAACAGAATGATTGATCCCAAGCTCCTGAGAACGCGAACGGAGGAGGTCAAAGCGAACCTTGCACGCCGCGGCTTCGAGTTCGACACCGATGCGTATCTTGCGCTCGAGGAACAGCGCAAGGCGCTGCAGGTGGAAACCGAGACGCTGCAGGGCGAGCGCAACTCAAGCGCAAAGCGTATTGGCCAGGCGAAAGCGAAAGGCGAAGACATAGAGCCGTTGCTCGCGGCCGTAAAGACGCTCGGCGAGCGCCTGGAACAGGCGGAAGAGCAGCTCAAGGGCGTACAGCAGTCGCTGCGCGATATCGAGCTCGGCCTGCCGAACCTGCTGGCCGAGGAGGTGCCCGACGGCAGCGACGAGGACGACAACGTGGAGCTGCGCCGCTGGGGTGAACAGCCTCAGTTCGATTTCGAGGTGAAGGATCACGTTGCGATCGGCGCCGATCTCGGCATGCTGGACTTCGACGCCGCGGCAAAAATCTCGGGTTCGCGGTTTGCGGTTATGCGCGGCGACCTGGCGCGCCTGCAGCGCGCGCTGATCCAGTTCATGCTCGACGTGCACACGCGCGAACACGGCTACGAAGAAACATACGTCCCGTATCTCGTGCACGATACGGCACTGCTGGGCACGAGCCAGCTGCCCAAGTTCGAGGCGGATTCCTTCAAGACGGATGCAGACCCGCCCATGTACCTGATACCGACCGCGGAGGTGCCGTTGACGAACCTGGCGCGCGACACGTTGTTCGACAGCTCGGACTTGCCTTTGCACCTTACGGCGCATACGCCGTGTTTTCGTTCGGAGGCCGGATCTTACGGTCAGGACACTCGCGGCCTGATCCGTCAGCACCAGTTCGAGAAGGTAGAGCTTGTCCAGCTCGTCGGCGCGGGCGAATCGGCGGCTGCTCTGGAGACGCTGACCGGCCACGCCGAGACTGTTCTGCAGCGCCTGGAGCTGCCGTATCGGGTCGTCAGGCTGTGCGCGGGTGATACGGGCTTTGGCGCAGCGCTCACCTACGACCTCGAAGTCTGGCTGCCGGGCCAGGGGCGCTACCGCGAAATATCGAGCTGCAGTAACTTCAGCGATTTTCAGGCGCGGCGGATGCGTGCGCGCGTGCGCAACGCCGACACCGGCAAACCCGAACTCATCCACACGTTGAACGGGTCCGGTGTTGCGGCCGGCCGCGCGCTGGTTGCGATCCTGGAGAACTACCAGCAGGAAGACGGCAGCGTGCGGGTGCCCGACGCGCTTGAGCCGTGGATGGGAGGCGTTAGCCGCATCGCTTGAGCCCGCGTGTAGCGCCCGCTACCAGGGCAGGATGTGACCTTCGGCGTGCCAGAAGCTGCCCGAGTTGTCGAGCGAAAGCTCGTCAATGCGTTCGATGAGGCCCCGGGCTGCGTCTTCGGCCGCAATGCCGCGGCCGCCCGTCATTCCCGTGGCCACCAGGCCCGGGTGCAGTAGCGCAACCGCAATACCTCGTGGCAGCAAGTCGTGTTTCAGATTGGTGCCGATCTGATTGACGGCTGTCTTCGAGGCACGGTAGCCGTAGTTGTTGCCGGAGCCGTTGTCGGCGATGGATCCGACCCGGCTCGAGACGATAGCGAGTTTGCCGCCTGAGGGAATCAGGTCTTTGAGCGCGAGCGTCACCCGCAACGGCCCGAGGGCGTTGACGCGGTACTGCTCGAGCATGTCGTCGAAGTCGATCGTTTCGAGGGTATCGCCGTTCAGGATACCGGCGTTGTTGATCAATACGTCGATCGTCGCCCGGTCCGGGTCCGATTGCTCCAGTGCTTTGCGAAGTTTGCTGACGCCGTGTTCTTCGGTCACGTCGATCCCGTCGATGACCCGTACGCCGAGCGCATCGAGTTCCGCGCTGCTGCGCCGGCAGACGGCCGTCACGAGATCGCCGCGTTCGGCGTATTGGCGAGCCAGCTCGAGACCAATACCCCGGTTGCTTCCTGTAATCACAATGTGTCCCATGCCGATTCCTTAACTCACCGTGTTGTGCTGATCTTCAGTTCGCGATTTTGTCGCGAGCATCTCGCCGTAGTATAGAGGCTGCCACTCGCGCTCGAGTAGCCCGCGGAGGTGCTTGCCGAGCTTGAGCTCGAAATCCATGGGGTGGATCGAGAAACGCACTGCGCTCTGTCCAGGCAGCAGGTTCACGCCGTTCCAGAGCCTGCAGGCGAGTGCGCGGCTGCCGGTGTCGGCTTCGAACCCCACCATTGGCAGACGCTGGAAACGTCGGCCGGTCGCATCGTACAGTCCGTAGAGTGTTTCGTAACAAGCGTAGGGTAGAGCGTCCAGGTCTTCGCGCTTCGCGTCACCCATGGCCCAGGCGGGTGGCACGTAAAGCGTGGGTATCCGCATTCCCTGTGCGCTAAACCAGTCCGCGCAGTCCTGCATGAGTGCAATTACGCCCTTGCGGTCGAGCGCAAGATGTTCGGCGACGTCGCGCGAAATGAACGTGCTGTGCAGCCAATGCCGAAAGTTGCGTATACGCTGAATGCGATGCCGCCACCCGTGACCGGCAAGGTCGGCGCCGCTCTGCTCGAGTGCTGCCAGCCGCTCGAGACTTCGGTTGTCCCAACCGGTGTCCGGCACGACCAGCAGTGTGATCTTGTGGATACCCTGATCGTGCAGGCGCCCGGCGATGCGCTCGACGGCGGAGAGCGTGGACGGCATGACGTCATGGATTGAAAACAGGGCAGCCCGTGCCGTCATCTCACACCTTGGCCACGGGCTGTTCCGACGTCGCAACGGATCCGCGCGCGGACAACATGTGCACCCAGTGCCGTATGCTGTTCTGGTTGAGTTTGAGGGCGGCCTTGCGAGCGCCGTGGGCCATGCCCATGCGGACCGAGCTGTCGAGAGCCGTAATGCGGCGGAGTGAATCCGCAACCGATTCGTTGTCCTCGATCTGAAACAGTGTATCCACGAGGTCGGGCCAGTCGACGATGCCGCATTGCTTTGACACGAGCGCAAGCCGCTGCCGCGCCATGGCTTCGAGTGCTACCGTGCCAAAAGATTCGACGGTGGACGGCAATACGAGGAGATCGTGCGCGTCCATTGCGTCCAGCAGTTGCTGCCGGTCCACCCAGCCGAGCATGTTCAAGTTCGGCAGTTCGCGCGCCGTGGCTTCGAGCTCGCGTTTGAGCGGTCCTTCGCCGGCGATCGTGAACTGAATGTGCGGCAGTTCCCGAGCCGCGTCGACCACGCGCGGAATGCGTTTCTCCGGCGCCAGCCGGCCCGCGAATAGCACCCGTTCCACCTGTTCGCGCGGCGGTAAGGCGGGTTCGAGCGCCGTGGGCGGCAGCAGGGTGCCCATGAGTTCCACGTTGTTTGCGCCGAGGGACTGGGCGAGATCGGCCATTTGCTCGGAGTTGGCCAGTATCTGATCGCCGTATCGAAACAGCAGATTGTCGGCAATATTGAAATAGAATCGACTGAAGCCCCGAAGCCAGCGATTGCCGTAAAGATCGGTAACGCTCGAGAAGTGCGTGTGAAAGCCAACGATCAGCCGGGCCTTAAGCCGCCGCGCCCAAAACGCGCCCAGCAGGCCAAATGGCCCCGGCGTGCCGACGACGATGGCCTTGGGGCGAATCCGTTTCATGGCTTTGTGAAAACGGAACAGCGACGGCAGATAAACGGTTTGAGTGGAATCGCCGGGAAGCGGAAACTTGAGCAGCTGCCACTTGTGCGGGTTTGGGCACAGGAAGGTCGTCTCGAAACCGGCTCCGCGAAGCTGATCCAGGAGGTCCTTGTAATAGGCGCCGACGCCGTTGCGCTCCGGCAGGGCGTCGGAAACGATGATGACCGGCCCGAGTTCGCCGTCGGGCATCGTCAGCGACGTTTCCATGAAGTCGCGGGCGCTAAGCATCTTTGCGGAGCTGTCGTTTTTGATCACGCTCTATACTCCGGGGCCATTCTCTGAGGCCATAGGCGCTCCATAAGTCATCCCTTCTGGGCCTGGCTCGACCGATCAGCGAACGTGTATGCAGTATAGACTGCGGCGAAGCGCGACTGTATCGCGGTTTCGCTGAGTCCGAACTCGTCGAGCGAATAGCCGTGTTTGGATGCCTTGGCGCCACGGCCGGACCCTCGGTCGGCCATCCGCGCTTCGATTGCTTCGAGAAGTTCGGGCGACGGCGACAATCCCAGTTCAGCGAACGCACGAGTCACCGACCCGGACAGGTCGTGGCGCAGCAGGGTGTTGTCGATGAATGCAAGCCGCCCGGGGAAACCCGCGGCGGTCGTCTTGAGATTCATGTAGTAGAACGGCAGCAGTGCCAGCAGATCGTCCTTGAGCTTTGTGGGCACGGTATCGTAACCGCACAGCTCGAGCGCTGGCCTGAGCGAACTGAGTTGTGACGGCACAACGCTCATTGGGTCGCGGACCGTGGCGATGAGCCGCGCGTCCGGGAATTCGCGAAGGAGTGCGCTCACCGCTCCCGGAAACGATGCGTTCTTTGACAGGAAACGTTTGTCTTCTCGGCCGAATACGTAGAGATGTTTCTGTATCGCCCGCCGGTAGTACTTCATAAGCCGCTGTTGATCGCTGCGGCTGAGTTCGGTGTCGCAGCGTGCGATCGACAGGAGCCAGCGCGCGGACGGCAACGGTACGAGCAAGAGGAAACAGGCCATGATCGGCATCAGGGCAAGGAAGTCTTCTTCGGGATCGTCTAGGCGTATCGGGTGGATGTCCTCCATCGACGCAAACAGTCGCTTCGAAAGTTTACGGCCGAGCCATGCGAGCGGCGACCCCACAGCCCGATGCAGACGTGCGCAGCCGAGGATCAGATAGCGGGCGCTCACGGACAGGCCAAACAGGCACTCCCAGGTGCGGAAACTCGTGTAACGGCTGTCCGATGACAGGACGTGGTGCAGATGAGTTGTGCCTGTTCGCGGCGGCCCAACAATGAACAGCGGTTCGACGATCTCGATCCGCCGATAGCCGCGAAACAGCACTTCATCGATCGCGAGCCCAATCCAGTGCAGCAGCTGCCAAAACAGGAAAAAGGGCAGCGCGAGCAGCACGAGGAGGCCGCCTTTGAGCGTCCGGCCGCGTTCGAACGGTGCGCGCAGGGCAAGGCCGAGCAGCAGTAAGCTGCGCCATAACGTCAAGAAAATCAGGTGCATGCCGCCGGGTTGGCTTTCGATGGAGCGCGAGTATCGCATAGCTGCATGAAGGCAGCCATCGCCGCTGGCGTTGTATCGCTCCGCCGGTGCCGCGCAAGACTTGCCAATAATGACGTGTCGGTTAACATGCCGAGCCCTGAAACAACGCCGTAACAGTGTCTCGTATATTATCCTCGGCGTCTGCTGCCCTCGCCGGTGGCACCGGTTGCGAAGGGAGCGGGTTAATGAGCGAAACCGCCGTAGATTCAGAGCGCGCGGGCGGAGAGTCGTCGGTAAGCTGGCTGACCTGGGTAGCGGTCGTTGGTCTGGTTTACGTCCTGCTGGTCGGCGTCGGCATCATCGGCGACGGCTTCAAGCTGGTCTCGGGCGGTTCCGAAGGCGCCGCGAGAATCTTCGCGTTTGCCACCAATCCCATAGTCGGCGTCATCCTCGGTACCCTTGCGACGGCGCTCGTACAGTCGTCGAGCACGGTTACGTCAGTGATTGTCGGACTCGTGGCCGGCGGCGTGCCGGTTGAAATTGCCGTGCCCATGATTATGGGCGCCAACATGGGGACCACGATTACCAACACGATCGTCAGTCTCGGCAACCTGACCAACAAAGGCCAGTTCAACAAGGCGTTTCAGGCAGCCACGGTCCACGACTTCTTCAATCTCTACAGCATTGTCGTCTTCCTGCCGATCGAAGTGATCTTCAAGCCGCTGCAGCGGTCGGCCGAAGTCATGGCGCAGTGGTTCGCCGGCGGCGGTGACGCCTCGATGAAAGACCTGAACTTCCTGGGCGCCATTACCAAGCCCGTGTCGTCGTGGTTCGTGGATCTGGTCGGCGGCCTGCCGCCGGCGATTGGCGGCTCCATAGCGATTGTCCTGGGCATTACGTTCGTCATCACCTCGGTCCTGTACCTTGGCAAGTTGTTGCGCGCCGTCATGGTCGGCAAGGCTCGCAACATCGTGAACAAGGCCATCGGCGGAGGAAGGGTGACCGGCATCGCCTCGGGCACCGTGATTACGGTGCTGGTGCAGTCGTCGTCAACGACAACGAGCCTGATTGTCCCGCTGGCGGGTTCGGGCGTGTTGACCACGCGCCAGGTATTCCCGTTTACGATGGGCGCAAACATCGGGACCTGCATTACAGCATTGCTGGCGGCAACCGCAATCAGCGGCGGTTACGAAGTCTTCGCGCTGCAGATTGCACTCGTGCATCTGCTTTACAACATTGTCGGTGTGCTGGTGTTTTCTCTCGTGCCCTGGGTGCGCGACTGGCCTGTACACTCGGCGCGCTGGCTCGGCGACATGACCGAACGCAATCGTGGCTGGGCCTTCGCGTATATCTTCGGCGTTTTCTTTGTACTGCCAGGTTCCGTATTTGCCGGCGAAATGGCGTTCTCCGATGCCGATGACACGCTGGCGCCGGCGCTGGAAGGCGAGGCGGTACAGGAGGCGGTCGAGGACGAAGAACTGATCATCGAGTAGCGACTGCTGCTCGGACGGCGACGGCATTGCCCCGCGAGCGACGATCGGGCTACTGTTGACGTACTGCTGACAATCACCAGAACAACAAGCCCAGAGCATGACTCAGCCTGAAACAGCGTCGACCGCCAACACCGAGGCCGGTTCAGCCGGCGTCGATCGCCCGGTCGATCGCGACAAGCTTCACGAACTCGAACGCCTCCTCAAGAAGGAGAAGCGCGGCAAGACGCTCAAGCTCGTTGCCGACACACCGCCCGACGAGCTGATTCGCCTGCTCATCAACTTGCCGCTGCGCCGCGCACGACGCTTCTTCACCTGGCTGCCCGAGACTCAGGCCGCCGCGGCGCTGGTGTTGCTGAGCCCCGAGCTGCGGGCTGCGTTGGTTCTGGATCTCAGCGTAGAACGGTTGGCGCGGCTCGCCGGTTTGCTGGAGCAGGACGACGCCGCAGAACTGCTGGGCGACCTGCCCGAAGAACTCGTGGAGCCTATTCTTGCGCTCATGGAGAGCGCCGAGGCGCTGCGCGAGCGCCTGGCGTTTGCCGAGGACACAGCCGGCGAGATCATGAGCAGCCAGTTTGTTGCGGTGCTGGACGACTGGGACGTCGGTACGGCGACGCGGATGATCCGCCGCAAGGCGGCAGAGATCAGCAAGCTCTACGAAATCTACGTCGTTGACGAGGAGCGGCAGCTTGTGGGTCTGCTCAAGTTGCGCGATTTTCTGCTGAACAGCGCCGACACGCCCGTTCGGCAGCTCATGCGCGAGCTGCCCGCGAGCGTGGGTCCCGAAACGGACCAGGAGGAGGTACTGGAACTGGCCATGCGCCTGGATCTGCAGACGGTCCCGGTGGTCGACGAAGATCAGCGCGTGATAGGTCGCATTACGGTCGAGGAGCTGGCGGAGATTGTCCGCGACGAAGCCGAAGAGGACATGATGATCATGAGCGGCGTGGCGCCGGACGCGCTGCCGGACGATTCGGTGCGGCGCATTATCCGCGCGCGGTTGCCCTGGCTCCTCGGTGGGCTGGTGGGTGCCTCGCTCGCGGGTCTGGTCGTCGGTTCTTTCGAGGGCCGGCTCCAGCAGGCGGCGATTCTTGCGAGCTTCATACCGATTGTCATGGCCATGGCCGGCAACGCGGGGATTCAGGCATCGGCGGTTACGGTGCAGGGGTTGGCCGCAGGCAACGTCTGGCACGGCGACTTCGGCAGCCGTCTCGGCAAGGAGTTCCTCGGCGCGCTGATCAACGGAACCATGGTCGCGGTGGTCCTGACCTTGCTCGTGCTTCTCGTGGCCGAGTTTGTGCCGCTCGTCGAACCGCTGAGGCTGGCGCTCGCCGCGGGTATTTCCGTTGCGACCGTCACTGTCGTGGCCGCGACCTTCGGTGCCGGAGTGCCGTTGATTCTCGACCGCCTCGGTTTCGACCCGGCTGTCGCCTCGGGCGTGTTCATCATGACGGCCAACGACATCCTGAGCGTACTCGTGTACTTCCTGATCGCCTCGTCGATCTATTTGACGCAGATCGTGTAAGCAGGCCGGCGCGCGTACGGTCATGAGCATTCGCTTCGACGTGTTCGGCAGGCAGGTTCAGGTGGTCCGAGTGGCAGGCCGCTGGCGAGCGTACTACCCGGGCGCGGAGGGCAAGCGGCGTCCGGCCGAAGACATAGTGATACCGGCGGACACGCCGGAGTTGGCGCTCAGGCAATACCTGGCCGATCTTTGCCACGAGTGGGCATCGGCACGACATCCGAACGTGCGGCTTCTGGACTGAAGCCCGGTTGCACCCGGTGCCGGCGGGTTTCAGACGACACGCCGCCTGGGTAAGTGGCCGGAGCCCGTCCGATCGAGGTAGCCGGCGAGGTGCGCGGCCAGTTCGGCGGCGTCATCTTCCGCGCCGTGTATAAAGCTCGACTTCCGCCGGCGCATGAACGGCAGCCCCATGACGTACAGGCCGGGTGATTCGGCAACGCCGCCGTCGTGGCGAATGAACCCCTTGCGGTCGATAACCGGAACGTGCAGCCACGAGTAGTCCGGCCGAAAGCCCGTCGCCCACAACACTGTGCGAACTTCTCCACCGCTCAAATCGAGGCCCATACACGGCAACTCGGGTAGACGTGTCGGCTCGAATCGCTCCGCGGGGCCGAGCGTTTCGCGGGCGGCCGAATCCGTAATCCATGTGTCGATAGTTTCAAGCAGCCGGTTCATCTTCAGGTCGGCCAGCTTGACGACGTTTCGCAGCGAGCCCGAAAACTGGGCCTTGCCGTTGCGAACGGCGGCGAGCTTGCCTGTCAGCCGAACGCCTTGTGCCGTCAGCCGGTTCAGGTCCAGAGTGCGGCGGTTATGGGTGCCGACGAGCTGTGGAGATGCGACGTTGCGGCCGCGGCTCAGATCGTCGACTTCATCGTAGCGCTGATCGAGGACACCGCTGACGTGCATCCAGTACTGGATGTCCTTGCCGCGATACACGCGCGGCATCCTTACGTGCTCGCCGACAGCGAGCGTGACCGGCCGGCCCGATGCGTGGATTTCTTCGGCCAGCTGCACGCCGCTTGCGGAAGCACCCACAACGAGGACGCCGCCGTTCTCCAGTTGCCCCGGATAGCGGTAGTCGCGCGTGCTGAGCTGAACGATCGACGACGGTATGTCTCGGCTGATCGGCGGGATCGAGGGCAGGTTGAACGCACCGCTTGCGATCACGACGGCTCGCGCATTCCACTGGTAGCTGCCGGTATCGACCCGGTAGCGATTCCCCGCCCGGAGAACGGACGTCACTTCCGAGTTGGTGATAACGGGCGCGCGGCAATGGTTGGCGTACGCTTTGATAAAACCGACGACGTCGGGCATCGACATATAGCCGTCGGGGTCCGGCCCCGAGTAGGGGTAGCCCGGTAGCCGGCTTTGCCAGTTCGGGGTCAGGAGTTTGAGCGAGTTCCAGCGCTCGCGAACCCACGAGTTGGCGACTTCACCGCGCTCCAGCACGACGTGCTCGATGTTGCGCGCGGACAGGTACTGGCTCATGGCCAGCCCGGAATGGCCGGCTCCGATGACGACAACGTCAACGGAGCCGGCGTGCGGCTGAAGGCCCCCTTGTGTCATCCGTCTTTGCGTACTTCGACGTGAATGTCGGTGGGGTTCGACAGGATGTCGAACGCGGCCGAGCGCTTCTGCGATTGCGCGACCAGTGCTTCGATATCTTCCTTCGACGCGTCGGCGTCAACGTCGAAACGAACTTTGATGTTGTCGAAGCCGTTGCGTACGTCGCTGTCGATACCCAGTATGCCCTGCATATCCATGCCGGCTTCCAGCGATGCCTTCACCGAGTGCAGCTGGATGCCGCGATGCTGTGCAACTGCCGCGATACCGGCCATGAGGCAGCCGGACAAACCGACGAGCAGGAACTCGACCGGCGTTGCACCTTTGTCTTCCGAAGCGAACAGTTCCGGGTGGTCCGTGTCGTAGTGAAACGCGCTGCGGTGCGACTGCTCTTCCCCAAGACCGAAAAAGCTCTCGACGACCGATTCCGTGTGGGTGCCGCTAATCCACTCGCTGCTGGCGCGCCACTTGAACTGCGCGGCTTCAGGCGCGTCTGTCAGCCCCTCGCGGGCATCCAACAGCGCGTCGACGTTGACGCCGTTGTCTACTACTGCTTCCTGTGTGCTCATTGTTTGTCTCCTGCAATGTCACGTGTGTTTGCTGAGCCCGGCGTCGACTGAAGTCGGCATAGGTTGCCGGAAGCGCGGCACTGTATGGCTGCCCGTCTACACATCTCAAGCCGCAAACAGGTGACAACAAACACACTCAAAATAGGTAATAAAGTGCGCCGTCTTACTGCTTGTAGTCCTCGCTCAAGTCTGAGCGCCTCCCGTTCCGGGGAGACGGACACCACACCGGAGAGGACCGTATGCCCCGTTACGACAGCGTGCTCGACACGATCGGCAGGACGCCGCTGGTTCGCCTGAACAGACTGGCGCCCGCCGGCGTCAACGTCTACGCAAAACTCGAGTCGTTCAACCCCATGGGTTCCGTCAAGGACCGCATGGCGCTGGCGATCATCGAGCGCGCCGAACAGGCCGGAGCGCTCAAGCCCGGGCAGACCGTCATCGAAGCGACGAGCGGCAACACTGGGATTGGCCTTGCCATGGTGTGTGCGCAAAAGGGCTATCCGCTCGTCGTGACGATGGCGGAGAGCTTCAGCGTGGAACGCCGCAAGCTACTGCGCTTCCTTGGCGCGCAGGTTGTGCTGACGCCGGCGTCGGAAAAAGGCAGTGGCATGCTCGCCAAGGCCGTCGAGCTGGCCGAAACGCACGGCTATTTCCTGTGCCGGCAGTTCGAGAACGAGGCCAATGCCGACGCGCACTCGCAAACGACGGCCGTCGAGATACTCCAGGACTTCAGGGGCGAGACGCTCGACTGTTTTGTCACGGGCTTCGGTACCGGCGGCACGCTGTTGGGCGTTGCGAGGACGCTCAAGCGCGCGAATCCCGCAACCCGGATTGTTGCGGCGGAACCCGACAACGCGCAGGTGCTGGGCAGCGGTATCCGGCAGGTGCGCGACGACAGCGGCCGGCCCCTGGGAAGCCATCCGAACTTCAGACCGCACCTGATGCAGGGCTGGAGCCCGGACTTCATTTCGGATTTGACCGAGCAGGCGATCAGCGAGCGGCTTGTCGACGAAGTGACGCCGGTTTCCGGCAACGACGCCATGAAACTCTGCCGCCTGCTTGCAAGGGACGAGGGGATCTTCGTCGGTACTTCGAGCGGAGCCACGCTGGCGGCGGCGCTGGCGATCGCAAAGCGCTCGCCCCCCGGCGCCAACATCGTGTGCATGCTGCCGGACACGGGTGAGCGTTATCAGTCCACGCCGCTGTTCGACGGTATTGAGGAGAGCATGAACAGCGAGGAATTGGCGTTGTCCCAGTCCACTCCAAGCTGCCGCTTCGACGTGCAGCAACAGCCGGCGGCAGCCCGCCAGTCAATCGATGCCGAGGATCTGGATATCACTGCGGCCGAGCTGGTCGACCAGGTTATCGGCGAGTCTCCGGTTGTCATGTTTGCGCTCGAGTGGTGCGAGTTCTGCTGGTCGGTTCGCAAGCTGTTTGCACGCCTGGGGATCGGGTACACGAGTATCGATCTCGACTCCGTGGAGTATCAACGGGATAACCTCGGCGGCGAGATACGCACGGTACTTGAACAGCGCACGGGCTCGCCGACGATTCCGCAGATCTTTATCGCCGGCCGCCACATGGGCGGCGCAACGGAGCTGTTCGATGCCATGCGCAACGGATTGATGCAGCGTCTGCTTGACGAGCACAATATCGCTTTTGACGCCGGACAGCAGTTCGACCCTTACGAACTGCTGCCTAAATGGCTGCAGCCACGTCAGCGTGCGTAACGGCACTCCGAGGACAAGTCGCTCACAGTACACGAGGTAACACACATGGCATTCATCAGGACCATTCCGGCTGCGGAGGCGAGCGGCGAAGTGCAGGCAATGTACGAGCGTCAGGCCGACTTCTGGGGCTATCTGCCCGACTATGCGAAGGTCTTCTGCCATCGTCCCGAGGTGATGGAACGCTGGGGCCGGATGCTCGCGGCGATCAAACGGCCTGTCGAAGCACGGCGGCTGGAACTGGTGACCTTTGTTGCCGCTCACGAACTCAAGCACTCCGGCTGTTCGCTGGCGCACGGTCAGAAGCTTGCGTCCCTGATTGGCGAGGACGCGGTGATTGCGCTCGCAAACGGGCAGGACAGCAATGTGCTGAGCGACGCTGAAAAGGACATAGTCCGTTTCGCTCGCAGGATTGCACGCGACGCATCTCGAATCACGTCGGGCGAGGTCGAAGCGCTGCGCGAGAGGCACGGCCTGTCCGATGCCGAGATATTCGATATCGCGGCAATAGCGGCCAGCCGTTCGTTCTTCACGAAACTCCTCGACGCGCTCGGTTCCGAGCCGGATGCCGATTACATGAAGCTCGAGGATCGTCTGCGCCGTACGCTGACCGTGGGGCGACCGATTGCCGCAGCGGCGCCGGAGACAATGAGAGAGTCGGGCGGTTCGGTCTGATTGGCCGGGCCGCCGGCGGTAGACAAGCGCCCGTGACGGTGACACTCTCACTCTGCGCGCCGGCCGGCGAGTGCAGGGCCGGCACTCCCGGGAGCCGGCGGCACAACCGGGTACTTTCATGGATGCTCTCGCGATCGAACACGCCGGGGTGCGGCAACGATTTCTCTCCTACCCGGAAGATATTCGAAAGAAACTACTGAGCCTTCGCGAGCTGGTTCTCGAAGTGGCGGCGGAAGCAGGGGATATCGGTTCTCTGGAGGAGACCCTCAAGTGGGGCGAGCCGAGTTACATCTCGCGTATCGGCAGCACGGTTCGTATCGACTGGAAAGAGAAAACCCCACGCCAGTACGCAATGTACTTCCACTGTGGAACAAAACTTGTTGCGACGTTTCGAGAGCTCTATCGCGACGATCTTTGCTTCGAAGGAAATCGCGCGATCGTTTTTGGCGTCGACGAGGCGTTTGATAGAGACGCGCTCCGGCATTGCGTCGAGTTGGCATTGCGTTACCACAAACTCAAACGCTTACCCATGCTGGGTGCTTGACGTCGCGATGAAGACGAAGGCGCAGATTTCCCACCGCTGGTTTTGGACCCGGTGGAGTTTTGGCGTTCTCGCCGCTCTGTTCGTCCTGGGTCTGGTTTTCGAAGCGCTCCGAATGCACGGAGCCTTTCTGATGATAGTGGCCATACCGTTTGTCGTATCGCTGGCGGTGTTCCTGACGGCGTTTGGTCTGTTGGCGCGCTCACTCGACGAGAGTGCGGCAAGCTGGGTGGCGACAATCGTGCTGCTACCCGTGGTTGGTGTGTTGCTGGCTTATGTGTATCTGGGGCGCAAATATCGTCAGCGAATGGCGTCGTCTCCGGCCGACTAGTTAGAACGTCTGGCGAAGCAGCGTTTGTGACGCGCTGCCTTGACCCCATTTAATCAATGCGATTAGCTGCTCTGTATAACCTGTCGGCACCAGAACGTGCGGTCACACGAAGGCGTGAAGCTTGAGAGAAGTCGCGATAAAGTTGTCGGTGGCAATGGCCAGCATGGTGCTGTCGGTGCTCTGCCTGCGCTATACCCATTACGACGTCTTCTTCCTGACGTTCATCGTTGCGTTCCTGTTTTCCATCCTTTATTGCGTCGATCTAGGCAGCACTTTGAGAGATCTCGAAAACCCGCGGATGTGGCAGCGCATACTGGGGTTTGTGTTGGGCGTTCCGCAGGCGCTCCTTGGCCTGACAAGTATGGCGATTGGCCTGGCCATGGTGGTTTGGGTTCCTTACCGGATCCTCGCAGAAGGCGCGTCGGACTACGTCGGCGGCTTCGGCGCGTTGGGCATGGGCCTGGGGCTGACGTCCTTCGGCGCTTTCTGGGTGATGCTTGCGTTCAGGCGGTCTTACACACCCGAAGATCATGAGGTCGATCACGGTTGATTCAGCGTGCTGGCCGGCTGTAGACCACCCGGTCCGCTGGTCTTAAGGTTCGGGCTACAATAGTTCATCTGGTTCCAGGGCAATATTAGTCGTCCGCGGTGTCAACGTATGAGCAATAGCGAAACTGTGGTTTTCTTCTACGGGCTGTTCATGGACGAGGCTCTGCTGGCTTCGAAAGGCGTTCACGCCACGGATACGGCAATCGGCTATGTAGACGGGTACGGCCTGCGCATCGGCGAGCGCGCAACGCTGATTCACGACCCCGGCGGCCGTGCATACGGCGTCGTAATGAAGCTTCCCGCGGAGGGCGTCGCCGCGTTGTATTCCGATCCGAGTGTTACCGACTATATTGCCGAACCCGTCATGGTGAGTTTGCCTGGCGATGCTGAGGTCTCGGCTGTGTGCTACAACCTTCCGGTCGACAAGCTGGCGGGTGCCAACCCGGAGTATGCGACGGCGCTGCTGGCGCTGGCGACCGGGCTGGGTCTGCCGGACAGCTACCTCTCTCAGATCAGGAACTTCTGCTCGCGTTAACTCGCAAGAAGATTCGGAACAACCAGGCCATCCGTCGATCCAAGGGAGGAGCGCGAGTCATGTGAGGGCCACTTACAACAAAGTTCTGGAGATGGGCAATGAAGAACATGCGTTTGTCGTTCATGGCGCTGGCAATGCTGACAACCGCTGTCGTCCATGCCGACCCGCTGGGCGAGGAGAGGGATGCGAAGCAGGCTGCACTGGATGCCGCTTGTGAAGAAGCCCGGCAGAAGAAGATTGTGGTCGAGCGAGCCAGGTACATCGAGGACTGCGTGCGAACTAAGATGCTGGCCGACCGGGAAACCTGCGAGCGTTTCTATGCGGATCACGGCGAGAGTTCGGCCGGGCGGGCGCCGCTTTTTTATGACCTGCCGGAGTGTGAGGAAGCGCACGAATACAGGAACAGCTACCGGAGCCCCGAGAGCTGAGAATCGGCTCTGAAAGCAAATCCACCAAAAACAAAGCCCCCTGACGGGGCTTATTTGGCGGAGAGGGTGGGATTCGAACCCACGAAGGGCTACAAACCCTTGCTGGTTTTCAAGACCAGTGCATTCAACCGCTCTGCCACCTCTCCGG
>JANQPG010000060.1 GCA_028289545.1 Woeseiaceae bacterium | reverse complement strand
ACAAGATGTTTGCTCCTTGGGTTTAGACAACGAGACCTAGAACTCGCCATTAAACGAGGACTTAAAATGCATAAGGGAAAACGAGGGCCGCTGGGACGTTCCGTCCTAAGCGCGGCCGTGGCTGGTGTGCTTAGCCTAAGCGCCATGCCGGGTACCCTGTTTGCTCAGGAAGAAGCCGACGAGCTGGAAGAAATTCTGGTCACCGGCTCCCGCCTGACGCAGCAGAACCTGGTCAGCCCAACCGCTGTAAACGTACTGGATACACAGACGATCGATCTGTCCGGTGCCGTCAACATGTCAGAACTCATTCGTACGCTGCCGGCGACGGGTGTTTCTACGCTGACCACCACCAACTCCAACTTCCTGGTGAACTCTTCGGGTATCAACACCGTCGAGCTGCGCAACCTCACGGAAGACCGCACCCTGGTCCTCGTGAACGGTCGCCGCTTCGTCGCTGGCGTCCCCGGTTCGCAGCAGGTTGACTTCAACGCCATTCCCGCCGCGTTCATCGAGCGTATCGACGTCGTGACGGGTGGTGCTTCGGCCGTTTACGGTTCGGACGCGCTGGCCGGTGTTGTCAACATCATCACCAAGACCGACTTCGAAGGCGTGCAGATCACTGGCCAGAGCGGCTTGAGCGATCGCAACGACCTCGAAGAGCACACTGTCTCCATTACGGCAGGCCTGCCCTTCGCTGACGGTCGCGGTAACGCCATGTTCTCGTACACCTACGAAGACGAGAAGGGCCTGTTCGCACGTGAACGCTCGCAGACGGCCGTCGACGGCGCCAACCTGGCGTTCTTCACGGGCGACTACGCGAACGACTTCACCGAAGATCTGGTTCCGTTCTTCTCGAGCTTCTCGGAGCTTGGCCGGTTCATCATTCCCAACGGCGCAACCAACTCGAGCGGCGGCATCGTCGACCGTAACGTCGTCTTTGAAAACGGCGCTACGACCGACTTCGTTTCTGCACAGCATGGCTTCAACCGCCAGGCGTTTCGCGCGCTGCAAGTTCCGCTGGAACGCAACCTGCTTGCCGCGAACATGAACTTCGACTTCTCGGACACGGTTCGCCTGTTCTCGGAAGCGACGTACTCGAGTGCGGAATCGCAGTCTTCTCTCGAGCCGTTCCCGCTGTCCTCGGACGACATCTACGGTGACAACGCCGCGCAGTGCTCGGGTTCCACCTGCTCTTTCGGTATCCCGGGCAGCAACCCGTTCATACCGGCTGACATGCTGGCGCTCGCACAGGCGGCAAACCCCGGTGTTGCTTCGGACGACCTGACCATCGGCTTCGCTCGTCGTATGACCGAACTGGATCAGCGCGGTGCATCGAACCTGCGTCAGACTTTCCGTCTCGTACTGGGTGTCGACGGCGAATTCGGCGACGGCTACTCCTACGAGTTGTCGGCGAACTTCGGTCGTACCACGCAGAAGCAGGAATCGACGGGTCAGATCAACGTACTCAACATGCGTAACTCGCTCGACGCCATCGACGACGGTAACGGCAACATTGTCTGCCGCGACCCGATCGCCGTTGCTCAGGGCTGTCTGCCGGTCAACGTATTCGGCGCCGGTTCGATCACGGCCGGTCTCGACGACATTACGCGTCGCAACCTGCTGAACTACCTGAAGGCTCCGTCTTCCACGCAGGCAACCGTCGAACAGCGCGTTCTTTCCGGCTTCATCTCCGGCGACGTGTTCGAACTGCCGGCCGGCCCGGCTCGTTTCGTAGTGGGTGCCGAGTATCGCGACGAGCAGTCCGAGTCCATCGGCGACGCGCTCAGCCAGCAGGGCCTGAACGCGGGCAACGCCATTCCGCCGACGATCGGTAGCTACTACGTCACGGAAGGCTTCGTGGAATTCGAAGTACCGCTCCTGGCCGACATGCCGCTCGTACAGTCTCTGGATCTGAACCTCGCGGCTCGTTTCTCGGACTACTCGACGGTAGGCAGCACGGATGCGTACGCGATCTCGACCAAGTACATCCCGACTGAAGACCTCATGCTGCGTGCTCAGTTCTCTCGCGCTGTACGTGCACCGAACATTTCGGAGCTGTTCCAGCCGCTGAGTCAGACGTTCCCGACGGTCACCGACCCTTGTGAAGGTGTCACCCTCGACAACGGCACGCCCGCGTTCTTCAACACGGTGCGCGATACGTCGAATCCGGCCAACGTCTTCAACAGCGGCATCGATGCGTCGACGGTCGGCAGCCAGACGGCTGTTACCTGCCTGCAGGATCCGGCGGTTGCCGCTCGTGTGAACTCACAGGGTGGTCTGGTACTGACGCAGCCTGAGATTCAGGGTGTATCGGGCTTCAACGGTGGCGCAGCTGCCGGTGGCGCAACCTTGACCGCGGAAGAAGCCGACACGGTAACGGCCGGTTTCGTCTGGAGCCCGACGTTCGCCAGCTGGGCTGAAGGCTTCAGCATGTCGGTCGACTACTACAACATCGAGATCACCGACGGCATTGCCGGTCTCAGCCGCCAGATCGCGCTGGATCGTTGCTACGGTGCTTCGGGTTACGACGCAGGCAGCGACTTCTGCCAGGGCATCATCCGCTTCTCCGGCGGCCCGTCGGTAGGCGCGATTCAGTTCTCCAACGCGTTCCAGCAGAACCTGGCCACGATCGAAACCAGCGGTATCGACGTACAGGCCAGCTACGGCTTCGATCTGCCGGGCAACTGGGGTGCTTTGGACCTGAACCTGACCTGGGGCATCCTGACGAAGTACGACACCGTGCCGTTTGAAGGCGCCGACGTCATCGACAGCAAAGGTGAAATCGGCTTCTCGGAGAACGAGGCGCTGGTGGGTATCGTCTACAGCCGTCCGAACCTGATCGTGTCCTGGAACACGCAGATTGTCGGTGAAGCTGTGCTCGAGAACGAAGGCGACTTCTCCGTCTCCGAAATCGACACGACCTACTTCCACGACATTCAGGGTCGTTACGCGATTGGCGACAACATTACGCTGGTTGGCGGTATCGACAACATCGCTGACGAGTACGTGCCGATCGGCTTCTTCGGCCCCGGTACGTCGACGGGTTGGAACACGGCGCCTGACGTATACGACGGTCTCGGCCGCCGCTACTACGTCGGTCTGCGTCTCGACTTCTAAGTCAACGTAGAGAAACCAAGGTAACGCTTGCCGTTACCTGAAGAGGCCGCTCCCGAAAGGGGGCGGCCTTTTTTTGTGGCGCCGATTTTGATGCCGACGTTTCCGAGCGGGGAAACGGGCGTTGGGCCTAGCGGCTGCCGTCAGCAATACGGGCGCCGTCGATCTCTACCGGTATGGTCAACGTGTAGCGCTGATCGAGTGCGTCCACAGCCGCGCTGTCGACGATTCTGGGCCGAAACTTGAGCTTGCGGGCCAGTCGCAGCGCCCGATCCCGCGTGCCGCGCGACAATGGCATATCGTCGTCGAAGCGAACGTTCCGGGGCTCACCCTGGTTCGAGACATCCAGCGTGACGGGCACTTCGAACGCATAGACGGTGAGAGGCGCGCCGTCGGGGGAGCCCGCCATGTCGCCCGCTTCGACAACGTGGTCCTCGCCAACGAGGATGGCAGGCTCGGAAAAATACGCGGCACGCCGCTGTTCGGCGTCCGACAGCTTGCCGAGTTCCTCCCAGGCATTCCGGTAGTTGGCGATTGCAAATTCCCAGCCGCTGTACTTCTGCAGGAAGTTACCCATCTGCACGTAGACAGCCGCGCGCGTTGCGGGGTCGATGTCCGGGTTCTTGTTGACGACGATGACCTTACGCTCGAGGTACTGCTTGGCGATGCCGATTCTTGACAGGCGCGTGTTCATGCCATGGTTGAGGTAGGACTGCGCCATCGAGTCGAGCAGCGGCAGCAGAGCCGCCGAATACATGCTGTCCTTCTGGCGCACGGTGCGCATGGCCAGCTTGTAGGCTTGCTGAGCCTCGTTGTACATACCGGCGGCGCTGAACAGCTCACCGCGCGTGAGCCAGCTGGCGATGACGCGGTCGTCGCCGTGTCCGTAGGCTCGGCTGTAGCTCTCAAGCTGGCTGGATTGTGCGTCCAGCGCCAGATCGATGCGCCCGTTCATGACGTGCGCCTTAACGAGTTCGTCAATGATGGGACCCTGGCGAACGGTGTACGGCCCTTCCGCTACCCGGCTGATGTGCGCCGCGCGCTCCAGCGCGTAGGCTGCCTCCTGCGTCGCATCCTGTTCCAGCAGGGTTTGACCAAGGCCCAGCAAGGGATCGATCAGGCGCACATCCAGCCGGTCGGATGAACGCTCCAGGAGTTCGATGGCGAGTATGTAATTCTGTCTGGCTGCCTCGATGTCGCTTTCCCGTTGTTGTGCAAGCGCAAGCCGCTGCAAAACGAAGGCTCGCTGCTCGGGATCGAGCCCTGACTGAGAAAGATAGCGCCTCGCCAGGTCGGCGGCTTCGCGATAGCCTTCGGTTGCAAACTGGGCGGACCAGGCCTCATCAAACTCGCAAAGCAGCGGATCCGAATCGAGTCTTTCGGGCAGGTTCGCGAGTCGGCAGCCTTGCCGGGGTTCCGGTGTCGCTGCGGTGGCGACGGTCGCGGAGCTCAGAATAGCGCCAATTGCCAGGCATTCAATGATTCGCATAGCTTCCCCACCGATACGATATAGTTCTATTTTTAATCGTTTTACGTACAGCTATATGTGATGTGACCATCGAAACGGCGAAAGGTTGTGAGAATAGGCATGAATTTGAGCGCTGAGTGGGTGGGCTTCGTCGGCCGTGCGCTGTTCATGCTACACGCCCGGGCGGCGGAATTCGCGTTGCGACAAAAGTCGCTTTTTGGGATCGGGCGCCCGGCCAGGGCGAGTGCGCTTCTGGGTTGCCTGATAGCAGTTGGCCTGTTTCCGCACCCCGCCGCTGCGAGCGGCAGCTGGCCAGCCTGGCTGCTTGCGTTTCCGGAGCCCACGGACAGCGTGCTCATTGCCGATACGAGTAGCGCGACGCTACACCGGTACTACCGGGGCGACTCGGGAGAACTCGAGGCGGAGAGCCACTACATGTCTATCGGGCGTAACGGCGTCGGCAAACGCCGGGCCGGCGATCGCCTGACCCCGATTGGCGTGTATTTTGTTACCGAGCAGCTGGACACACGCGGCCTGAATGAAAAGTACGGCATCACGGCGTTTCCTATCGATTACCCCAATACGATCGATCGGCGTCTCGGCCGAACGGGTGACGGTATCTGGATACACGGCGTCACGCCGGGCGGCGGGCAGCGCCCCGTGCGGGATACGGACGGCTGTATTGCGTTACCCAACGAGCAGCTGGCGCAGCTGGCCCCCCGTCTTGAGCCCGGCGCCACGCCGGTAATTATCGTCAGGGAAATGGCCTACGCGAGCCGGGAAGAGAACAAGGCCCTTGCCGCGGAACTGAATAGGGCGCTGGAACGCTGGCGTAGTGCGCAGGTTCTGGGGGATCTGCAAAGCTATTTTGCGAGTTACGACGAGGACTTCGAATATCGTGGCCTGTCGCGCGACGACTGGCAGAATCTGCGGCTCGCGCGCGCCAACGGGCGTACCTACACGGAGCTCGAGATACACCGGCTGATTGCGCTAGCGGAGCCCGGGGACAGCGCGCTGTTTGTCACTCGGTTCGATCTGCGCGGAGTCCGTAGCAACGGCCAGCCGCTCAAGGTCAGCAAGCGTCTTTATTGGCGGCGCAATTCAGCCGGCGACTTTGTCATCGTCGCAGAGGATAACGGCTGACGGCGTCGACCGACGCTGCCGGGGCGAGAGTCTCGTCGTTTACTCGACTTGAGACCTCGGAGTTACCGGCCTAGCGAATCGTCTCGCGTGCGATCAGCTCGTCGATCACTTCGATGAGTTCGGCGTTGCCGCCAGCGGATTGTGCGCTCGTGCGGAACTTGCCGTTGACGACAATCGCCGGCACGGACTGAATCGCATAGCGGCGTGCAAAATCGCTGGCGATTTTCAGCTTGCGGTCCACGTCGAAGGAGCCCCAGGCTTCGTCGAACTGTTCTTCCGACGCGCCAAAGCTGGCGAACAGGCTCTTCATCGCTGATTCGGACAGGAGCCGGTTGCCGCGCTGGTGCATTTCCGAGAACACGGCCTGCTGGAAGCGCGCGGAATCCTCGATAACCCCGTTGTCGACGAGGTATTCGGCGGTGTAGAACATCTGGGCGTGAGTCGCAACCTGGCGGTTCCAGCTGACCGGCACCTGGATAAATCGCACGTTGGCGGGCTTGGTTTCTTTCCAGCGGTTCAGGAACGGCTCGAGATCGTAACAATGCGGGCAGCCGTACCAGAAGAACTCCGCAACCTCTACCTTGTCGGCCGAGCCGCCAACGGTCGGCTGCGTCGGTACGAGTCGCGTGAAGTGTGAGCCTTCCTTGTAGTTGAAGTTCTGCTGGCTGGGCTTGGTGTCGGCCTGCGCGAGCACAATCGTCTGATCTTCAGGCTCGGCGTCAGCAGCGGATTCTTCGACAACGGACTGAACGGTCTCTTCAGCCGCGTCTTCGGTCTCAGGGGCGGCCGCTTCTTCAACCGGTTCGGTTTCGGCGACCGGCTCCGGTTCCGAAGTCTGAGGCTCCTCCGACTGACCGCAGGCGGCGAGCGCCAGAAAAGCGAAGATGGCGAGGATTTTGACAGCAATGTTTGCGTTCATAAGCGATTCCGATACCTGCTCTGTTCCCCAGGCTTGATACACCTTAGCCGCAACTGACGTGCCCAGGTTGCGATGCGTATCACGTTTAGCCGTTTTTGCTCCGGCAACTTGTCTATTGGTGTGGGCCCCCAGTGCGGGCCTGCTAGTGCAGGCCCTGCAAGTAGGCAGCCAGTGCTCTGATGTCTTCGTCGGACAGTTTCTCGGCAATCTCGTTCATTGCGTTGTTGCCGACGACGGACTTGCGTTCGCCGGAAGCGTAGTCCTTGAGCGTTTTTTCGGTGTAGGCCGCATGTTGTCCACCCAGCGCCGGATACTGAGTCGCGGGATTTCCCTTGCCGCTCGGCCCGTGGCAGGACATGCAGGCCGCAACGCCGTTTTCTTCGCTGCCGCCGCGGTACAGCGCTTCACCCCGGTTGACGAGGCTCGCGTCGGCGGCGGTCTGGACGGCCGGCGTCAGGGCTTCGTAGTACACGGCAAGGTTGGCCATATCGGCGTCCGAGAGCAGCATGGCCTGGCTGGTCATCAACGCGTTGACGCGCTGTCCTTCCTTGAAGGCCTTGAGCTGGCTCACGGTGTAACTGGCGTGTTGCCCGGCGAGGTTCGGCCACAGAGGATTGGCGCTGTTGCCTTCCGGCCCGTGGCATGCGGCGCAGGTGATCGATCGGGCCTGACCGGCCTCGGCGTCACCGTCCACGAGGCTTTCCGCCTGGGCGCCCGGAAGAGCCAGGAACGAGAGCGCAGCCAGCGCTACGAGGGTTGTGAGCGTCGTTTTCATATTCCTCAACCGTTACCGTCCTTGAGCGCGGTCCTCGATCGATGAGGGATCGCGCGAATACTTTGACGAGAATCTGAGTGCCTGCTCGACGGAGCTCCCGGTTGGGTCTTGTCGCAGGCGATAGGCCCCGTTACTGTCGTCTAAAGCCTCGCCCGGCGGGCGGGCTTCGGTTATCTCAGCGGCCAAATTATACACAGAATCGACGGTTTACACCCCCAATGTCCCACTATCCTGATGCGGCTTTTCTCACCAGTGCCAACGCGGCAAAGCAGTTCGTCGAGGACCGAGGCGCGGAGGTCGCGGTGGCCGGGCGCTCCAACGCCGGCAAGTCGAGCGCAATCAACACGATCGTCAATCGTCGCCAGTTTGCCCGCACCAGCAAGACGCCGGGCAGAACCCAGCTGATCAACTTCTTTCGCCTCGGGGACAATCGGAGGCTCGTGGATCTTCCCGGTTACGGTTACGCAAAAGTCGCGGCGGAGATGCAGGATCACTGGGGCCAGCTGATCGAGGAATACTTCCGGACCCGCAAAAGCCTCTCCGGCCTGCTGCTGGTCGTGGACATACGCCGAGGACTCACGGCGTTCGATGAGCAAATGTTGCACTTTGCCGGCGACGTCGATCTGCCCGTCCACGTGCTGCTGACGAAGGCCGACAAGCTGAAGCGCGGCCAGGCGTCGAACACCTTGCTGTCGGTGCAAAAGACACTCGAGGGCAGGGCTACCGTGCAGCTGTTCTCGTCTCTGAAACGTCAGGGTGACCGCGAGGCCCGCGAGGTCCTGGAGCGCTTTCTCGGTTCGACGGCTTGAGCCGCGAAGGCGAGAAACGGCGGCACAAAAAAGCCCCGTCGGCGTGCAGCCGGCGGGGCTCAAGCTTGAGCAACCGGCTTGGGGTAACCAGGTTGCATGCCTGTATAGGGAGGTAACAGGCGAGTGAACAAGCACTCGTTACGTATGAACGTATTGAGCCAGATCGGTTCCGAATAATTTTTAACTTACTGATCTAAAAAGAAAAAAATTTAGACTCTATCCAGAACGATGGGTCTAATGTGCTTCCTCCCAGTTGTTCCCGTGGCCCGCGTCGACCTTCAGCGGAACCTTCATTTCTGCGGCACGGCTCATGCGCTCGATCACTGCGTCGGCGACGTCGTTGACGGCGCCCGCGTCGACTTCGAAGACCAGCTCGTCATGCACCTGCATAATCATTCGCGCCGGTACGCTGTCCTCTTTGAGCCACCCGTGCACGTCGAGCATTGCGCGCTTGATGATGTCGGCCGCCGTACCCTGCATGGGGGCGTTGATGGCGCTGCGTTCCGCGTACTGGCGTCGCTGGCCGTTACGCGAGTTGATTTCAGGAAGGTACAGCCGACGGCCGAACAGCGTTTCCACAAACCCCTGCTCGCGCGCCTGCTCGCGGGTGTTGTCCATGAAAGCCTTCACGCCGGGGTAGCGTTCGAAGTACAGGTCCACGTACTCCTGCGCTTCGCCGCGGCCTATGTCGAGCTGTTTGGCCAGTCCAAACGCGGACATGCCGTACATCAGCCCAAAATTGATGGCTTTGGCCGAGCGCCGCTGGTCGGACGTAACGGCGTCCTCCGACAGGCCGAACACTTCGGCCGCGGTTGCGCGATGAATATCGCGGTCTTCACCAAATGCCTTGACGAGCCCGGCGTCGCCCGACAGGTGAGCCATGATTCTGAGTTCGATCTGTGAGTAGTCGGCGGCCAGTATGAGCTGGCCCTTGGGCGCGATGAAGGCCTTGCGGATACGACGCCCTTCTTCGGTCCGGATCGGGATGTTCTGCAGATTGGGGTCCGTCGACGACAGCCGTCCCGTCGCGGCCACCGCCTGATGGTACGAGGTATGAATGCGGCCCGTATCGGGACTGACCTGTTCGGGGAGTTTGTCCGTGTACGTGCTCTTGAGTTTCGACACGCTGCGGAAGTCCATGATGACTCGCGGCAACTCGTACTCGTGGGCCAGTTCGACGAGCACGTCTTCGGCCGTCGATGGTTGCCCCTTGGGCGTCTTGCGGATGACGGGCAGCTCGAGCCTGTCGAACAGGATCTCCTGCAGCTGTTTGGGTGAGCCGAGATTAAACGGGCCGCCGGCAATCGTGTGTGCTTCCTGCTCCAGCTCCTGCATGCGTTTTGCGAGTTCCGTGCTCTGCTGTTTCAGCATCGAGCGATCGAGCAGGACGCCGGTTTCTTCGATATCGAGCAGGACCTCGACCAGTGGCTGCTCGATGCTCGTGTACACCTTCTCCAGGCTCGGCACACCTTTGAGCCGTTCCCACAGCTCGGTGTGCAGCGCCAGCGTAATCTCCGCATCCTCGGCGGCGTACGGGGCAGCGGTATCGAGATCAATCTGGTTGAACGTGAGCTGCTTGGCGCCCTTGCCCGCCACGTCCTCGTAATGGATGGTCTCCCGCCCGAGGTAGTGCCTGGCGGTCGAGTCCATGTCGTGCCGGGTGGCGACGCTGTTCAGCACGTAGGATTCCAGCATCGAGTCGAAAGCCATGCCGGCCAGGCGCACGCCGTGCCGCGCAAGTACGTGCGCGTCGTACTTCAGGTGATGGCCAACCTTCTTGTGTTCGGCGCTCTCGAGCCAGGGCGTAAGCTTCTCGAGAACCTCGTCGCGCGGCAGCTGGTCCGGCGCGCCGGGGTAATCGTGCGCGAGCGGGATGTAGGCGGCGCTCGAGGTGTCCGTTGCGAGGGACAGACCGACAACTTCTGCCGCCATGTAGTCGAGGCTCGTCGTCTCGGTGTCGAGCGCCGTGAGTTCGGCTTTGTGGATTGCGTCGAACCAGCGATCGAAGCTGTCCCAGTCGAGCACGGTTTCGTAACTCGCGGCAGAGCTCTCCGCATTGTCTTCCGTCTCGCTAGATTCGCCATCTTGCAGCTGCGCCAGCAGGGTTCGGAGCTCGTAGTGCGAATACAGATCTTTGAGCGCCGCTCGGTCCGGTGTCTCGACAACCAGTTCATCCGGCGCGCTGTCGAGTTCGACGTCCGTTCGGATCGTCGCAAGGTCGCGGGAGAGCTTCAGGCTATCGATATTGTCGCGCAAACTGTCGCCGACTTTGCCCTTGATGGCGTCGGCATTCTCGATGATGCCGTCCGCGCTGTCGTAGAGGTTGAGCCACTTGGCAGCCGTTTTGGCGCCGACTTTGGGCACGCCGGGTATGTTGTCCGAGCTGTCGCCCATGAGTGCCAGGTAGTCGACAATTTGCTTAGGGAATACGTCGAACTTCGCCTTGACGCCGTCGCGATCCAGCACTTTATCGCTCATCGTGTCGACGAGCGTGACCTTGTCGGAGACGAGCTGCGCCATGTCCTTGTCGCTGGTCGACACCAGCACCGACATGCCGGCCGCTTCCCCCTGCCGGCACAGAGTGCCGATGACGTCGTCCGCCTCGACGTTCTTGACCCGCAAAAGCGGCAGCCCCATCGCGCGAACGGCATTGAGTATGGGGTCGATCTGCGAACGGAGTTCGTCCGGCATGGGCGGCCGGTTGGCTTTGTATTCCGGGTACAGGTCGTTGCGGAAGGTCTTGCCGGAGGCGTCGAATACCACGGCAATGTGCGGCGGATCCTGTTCGCGGACAAGCTTGTTGATCATGTTCAGGACGCCGTGCAGCGCACCCGTGGGATCGCCCTTCGAGTTGGTCAGCGCGGGCAGGGCGTGAAAGGCTCGAAACAGGTACGAGGAGCCGTCGATCAGGACCAGGTCATAGCCGGGCATTACTGGGATTCGCCGCCGGTTTCGTCGTTTCCTTCGGTGTTTTCCTCATCGTCGGCAGGCGTGACCTGTTCCGGCACGGGTGTGGTCATCTGGCTGGGGTTTCCGGGGAGATACAGTGGGCCGCTCTGGCCGCAGGCGCCCAAGCTCAGCCCGGCGCACAGCGCCAGGCACGTCAGTAGTGCTCGAAGCATGGTGTGTTCCGCGTAATTAACGAGCGGCAATTATAGAGCCTATCTCGGAACGGTTTCGAGAACCGGTTCGGATCTCGCGGTTACCTGGCGTATTCCGCCGCAATCCTTTTGTACGCCTCGCGAAACGGTATGCCTTCGCTCCGGACGAGTTCGTAGGCGCGCTCAGCGGCAAACACGCCGTCGTCGAGTTTTATGTTATCCGGCAGGAACTCGAGTTCATGCAGCAGGTGCGCCATGACGTCCACGGACTCGAACGCCAGGTCGATGCCGCGAAACAGCGGCGGCTTCAGACGCTGCAGGTCGCGCTGGTAGCCCGAGGGCAGTTTCGCCGTGACGAGCAGCGATTCGTTGAGGCAGGCCAGCGCCGTAGCCGACGCGGCGCGCACCAGCTCCAGCACGTCCGGGTTGCGCTTCTGCGGCATGATGGACGAGCCCGTGGTCATGGCATGCGGCAGCGCAATGTAGGAAAACTCCTGCGTATAGAACAGGAGCAGGTCGGATGCGAGCCTGCCGAGATCCTGCATCAGCAGCGTGATTTCGAACAACAGGCCGCTTTCCGCGCGGCCACGCGACAGCTGTGCAGCGGTCACTGGCTCCTGGGTTGCGGCAAAACCCAGCTTCCGGGTTGTGTATTCGCGGTCCAGCGGCAGCGGCGTGCCGTAGCCGGCGGCGCTGCCGAGGGGATTCTGGTCCAGCCGTCGTTGGGCTGCGGACAAACCGGCCGCGGCATCGGTAAAGGCTTCGCCGTAGCCTTCCGCCCACAGCGCCACCGATGAGGGCATCGCATGCTGCATGTGGGTGTAGCCGGGCAGTTCGACGTCGCCCTGGCGCTGGCCCACCCGCGAGAGTGCGCCGACCAGCAACCCGGTCTGCGCTTCGAGTTCGCTCGTTGCGCTCTTGAGATACAGCCTGAGCGCGGTCAGCACCTGATCGTTTCGCGAGCGGCCGAGGTGCAGCCGCCCACCGGCTTCTCCGACGGCCGCCGTCAGGCGAGATTCGAGCGCCGTGTGGACGTCCTCGTCGTCGAGCGTAATCGACCACTCACCTTCAGCATGGGATTGCTCGAGTGTTTTGAGACCGTCACAAATCAGGTCGCGATCCTCGTCGCTCAACTGTCCGGTATGGGCCAGCATTTCGGCGTGCGCTATCGACGCCCTTACGTCGAACGGCACCAGCCGGCCGTCGAGCAGATGGTCTTCGCCGGCCGTGTACCGGAGTACACGCTCGTCCAGCTCGAGTCCCTTGTCCCAGAGCCGGCTCATTCCCCGGAGGCCTGTTCTTCGGGGGTTAGCGCGCCCGTGTCGTCGACAACCAGCGTTCCCGTGCCTTCGTTCGTGAAGACCTCCAGCAGCAGGCTGTCGGGGACTTTCCAGGAAATAATGTGCACGCGGCGCACGCCTTTCTCCAGAGCCTGATCGATGGCGGCGGCTTTCGGCAACATGCCGTCGGCGAGTTTGCCTGCCTTCTTGAGCGCCTCGAGTTCGGAGCGGTCGATGTAGCTAATGAGCGAGTGTGGATCGCCGACGTCTTCGAGAATGCCCGCCGCCGCCGTCACCAGTATGAGTTTCTCAGCCTCGAGCTCCGCCGCAATGGCGGCCGCAACCGTATCGGCGTTGATGTTGAGCAAGGTGCCGGATTCGTCGCAGGACAGCGGGCTAATCACCGGCATGAGGCCGTTGTCGAGTTGCTTGCGGACGATGTCCGCCTCGACGGAATCGATGTCGCCCACAAAACCGTAGTCGATCGGCGCGTCGTCGCCACGATCGACGGGCGGGCGGCGATGGGCGCGTATCAGGCCCGCGTCGACTCCGCTGATGCCGACGGCGGGAATGCCGAGGTCGCGGCAGGCCGCCAGCACCCGCGTGTTGATCTGACCGTTCAGAACCATCGTGGCGACATCGAGCGAGGCATCGTCCGTAACGCGCCGGCCGTCGATGAACGTCGTATCGACGCCAAGCTGACTCGCGAGTTCGGTGGACTGCGGACCGCCGCCGTGGATCAGCACAACCCGTATGCCCACCTGGTGAAGCAGGCCAACCTGCTCCATGAGTGCGCGGGTCTGATGTTCGTCGGCAAACACTTCCCCGCCGGCTTTCAGTACAAAGATCTTGCGCTTGAAGAGACGAATGTACGGCGCCGCGTGTTTCAGCGCCGATACCACAATGGCGCGTTCGCGTTTGCTGCTCACGATCCGCTCCCGAGCATCTGATGCAGCACGGCCATTTGCGCGAGCATGCGATTGCGCGCCTCCTGGATGACAACGCTGCGCGGCCCGTCGAGCACGCGCTCCGCGACCACCACGCCGCGCCGCACCGGCAGACAGTGCATGAAACGGCAGTCCTCCCGCGCGTTGTCGAACCACGGCTCGTCGACACACCAGTCCACGAGTTCGTTACGCAGCGCCTGATCGCCGAGTCGATCGCCATAGTGTTTTGTCGACGACCAGGATTTTGCGTAGATGACGTGTGCGCCCTCCATCGCTTTCGTGCGCTGGTTGGTCTCGGTGACCGAGCCGCCGGCGCTCTCCGCGGCGCCGCGCGCCTTCTGCATGAGCGGTTCAGGCAGTTCGAAGCCTTCGGGCCGCAGGACCGTAACGTCCATGCCGCGGCGGGCGGCCGTGTACAGCGTCGAAGCCGGCACGGCAAGCGGCAGCGCTTTCGGGTGATACGCCCAGCTCAATACGAACTTGCCGCCGTTTGCCGGAATGCCGAGGTCGTCCAGGGTTTTCCAGTCCGCCAGGTTCTGGCACGGGTGGCCCATGGCCGATTCCATGTTGATGTATGGCGTATCGATCAGGCTGGTCAGCGCGGAAAACTCCGTTTCCGCAAGGTCCGATTCGAGATTCTTCCGCTCCGCGAACGCGCGAATGCCGATAGCGTCCCCGTAGGAGGCGATGACCGGCACGGCTTCGCGGATGTGTTCAGCGGCCGAACCGTCCATGACGATGCCGGGGCGCGTTTCGAGACCGTGAATCGACATGTCGGGCGAAATGACGAACGAGCCGCCGCCAAGGCGCGTCATTGCGGCCTGGAACGACGCGAGCGTGCGCAGCGACGGGCTCAGGAACAAGAGCGACAGCACCTTGCCCTTCAGTGCCTCGGGCTCGGGGTGTGTATCGAGCCGTCCGGCGAGCTCGAGCAGGGCTTCGAGTTCCTCGGTCGTAAAGTCTGCAAGATCGTTAAACGCTTTCATCGAGCAATCCTGTTTTCGTCAAAGATCAGTGGCTCTGAAATCATGCGTATTCATGACTCAGGGCACCAGGGGGGATGCTAGCCAGTGCGCTGGCCAGTCTCTCGACATGGCTGGCTTCGAGCACCAGCGGCGCCAGTATTCTCAGCACGTCGGGATCGCCGCTCGTGCCGGTCAGTATGTCGTGTTCGAGCAGAGCGTCGCGCACCTCGATGGCCGGGCGGTCGCAAACCAGTCCGAGCAACAGGCCCATACCCTGTATTCGTTTGACGGGACCGACAACGCAGCTCTCGCGAATCTGCGCTTCACGGGCGCGCACGTTGCCGAGCAGCTCCTCCCGCCGGATCGCGTCAATGACGGCAATGCTGGCGGCTGCCGCGAGTGGGCCTCCGCCAAAGGTTGTGCCCAGCGAGCCCGGTTTGAAGTGACTGGCCACCGCGTCGCTCGCGAGCACCGCACCGATGGGGACGCCGCCGCCCAGCGACTTCGCGGAGGTCAGAAGATCGGGTTCGATGCCGTGCACCTGGCAGGCGAAAAACTGCCCGGAGCGTCCCATGCCCGATTGCACCTCGTCCGCAATCAGCAAGGCGCCGTGCTCCCTGCTTGCCGAGCGCAGCGTGCCGAGGAACTCCGGCGCCAGGTCGAATGCGCCCGCGACCCCCTGTATCGGTTCGACGATGACGGCGGCAACCTCCGGATCGAACATGGCCGCGGCGGCGGAGCAATCGTTGCGCGGTATGAAGTCGACATCGAACGGTTTTGCCGGGAAGCCGTACCAGCCGGCGGAATTCCAGGTTGCGGCCGCAGCCGCCGCAGTGCGGCCGTGGAAACCCTGGCTGACGGCAAGAATCTTCTGCCGACCAGTGGCGATCAGCGCCATGCGCAGCGCGTTTTCGTTGGCTTCCGCTCCGGAGTTGACAAAAAAGGCGCGGGTCAGGGATTCCGGTGCCGTTGCGACGAGTTTCTCCGCGGCTTCCGCGCGCACGTCGACCGCAACGGCGTTGCTCTGAAACAGGAGCCGCCGAGCCTGCTTCTCGATGGCTCTGGTCAGCGCCGGGTGGCCATAGCCCAGCGACGCAACGGCGTGGCCGCCGTACAGATCGAGGATCTGCCGGCCATCGTCCGTGAATATGTCGCAGCCGGCCGCGCGGACCGGCACAAACGGCAACTGACCGTAGACCGGAATGGTCGCGTGCGCTTCGCGTTGCCGCGGGTCGCTGTCGGCGATGGTGTCTAGCATAGTGTTATGTCCAGGCGGGTGCGGCCGCTTCCAGACCGCGGGTTTCCGGGAGCTCGAAGAGCCGGTTCATCCACTGCACGGCGCCGCCGGCGGCGCCCTTGACGAGGTTGTCGATAACGGCGGTCACGACAAGCTGCCGGTCTTGCACCGCAATGCCAATCCGAGCGTGGTTGCTCGCGACGACGTCCTTGAGTTTCGGCGTGCCCTCAACGACGTGCACAAACGGGCTGTCAGCGTAGCAGGCATCGAACGCATCGAGCACCTCCTGCTCGCCTTTGCCGGCAGCGAGGGCGCTGAATACGGTCATGTGGATGCCGCGCGCAAACGGTCCGGAGTGCGGCACGAAGTGCAGCGTCGGCGTGTGTCCGGAGGCCAGGTGCGCCATTGCCACCACCTCGGGCGCATGACGGTGCTCGAGCGCCTTGTAGGCGTACAGATTGCTGTGCCGAACGGGGTGATGTGTGCCGGCCTGGGGTTGGCGACCGGAGCCGGTGCTGCCGGTAATCCCTGCAGCCTGGAACTCGCCGTTCCCCAGCCCCGCGCGCAGCACGGGCACAATGGCCAGCAGCATCGCTGTTGCGAAACAGCCCGGGTTGCCGATGTGCGGCGTTGTCGGGGGGCCGCTGTGTTCGGGCAGGCCGGCACTGAAGTCGCTCAGCAAGTCGGGCGCGCCGTGCGTGCCGTAGATGTTTTCGTAGGCCTCGCGTTCCGCAAAGCGGAAGTCCGCCGAGGCGTCGACGACGTGCAGGTCCGCGCCGCGCGTTTTTGCCGCGGCGATGGTGCGTGCGAGCAGCGCAGCCGATGCGCCGTGCGGCGCCGCTGAGAACACGGCCATGGGCTGCTCAGCAGAGAGCTGCTCGAACCAGCTTCCCGGCTCGGCAAACGCGGCGTCGCCGAGCACGGGTTGGAGGTGACCAAACGTTTCGGCAATCGGTTCGCCTGAGCGGCTTTCGGAAACGGCGGCCGTGAGTTCAAAATCCGGGTGTGCGGCAATCAGCCGCAGGAGTTCGCCGCCCACGTAGCCGGTGGCGCCCAGCACGGCCGTTGGGATCCGGCGGCTCATGCGTCAGGCCCCCATAACGCGGCGGCCACGTGGTCGCCCAGCTCGACGGCGTTGGCCAGCGCGTTGATGGCGGGTAGCCCCATGCGCGACTGGATCTGCTCGATCCCAACGGCGTTGTCCGTTGCCGGACCGGTCACTACCGCGGGCTCGATCTGATGTTGCTCGCGAAGGATACGCGCGCCGCCCCAGGCCGAGACCGGGTCGTTGGCGCACAGCAGCACGGCAGTCAGGCTGTCGCGGATGGCCGCGTCTTCCAGGATGGCTTCCACGCCGTAAGAACCGAGCAGGCCGTCGCCGAGTTCGAGGACAATGACGTCCGGCGCGTTGGCGGCCAGACGGGTCAGCAATGCGCGGGTCAGCTCCGGGCCGTTGCTGGCGGTTGTCGTGACAATCCCAAAATCCGAAAAAATCATGGCCTCGTGGGCGCCGGCATCCTGCATGGCGAGGATGTCGCGGCGTAGCGAGACACCCGTGGCCTTGCAGGCGGCAACGGATTTGCCGCGTTGTCGCAGACGGCTGACCACGGCACACGCGGCCGCGGTTTTTCCCGAGTCCATGCAGGTGCCGGCCAGCGCAACGACGGGTACGCCGGCCGTGTCGAATTGAGGTGCGTCGTCCAGGTTCTGCTCGCCCACGCGCGCGGGCACGCCAATACGCTCGCCCAGATAGGGAAAGTGCAGAACCGTGCCGAGTACCTCGCAGTTGAACGGCGGGCCGACATCGGGGTTGGCGGAGTCGCAGAGCCCGAGTACGCCGCCGATATTGAGGAGCTGCAGCGTGTCGCCAACGGCGAGTTCGGTCGGCAGCTTGCCGGAATAGCCGCGCAGTGCGTTGCGATGACCGAGCGCGCCGACGATGACGTCGCCCGCGGCCACGGTCGCCATGCGGCCGGACGTCAGTTCGAGCTGGTTGTAGCGGGACTTGTTGTTCAAGACGCGGACCGCCACGAGCACACCTTCCTCGCAGGGTATCTCGCCCGACAGGCGCACATCGTCAGCCAGGTCGCTGTGTTGCGCCACGGAGGCAATCTTGTCGACAACGACGGATTTCATGACCGTTCAGCCGCGCGGGTTTGCAAGGTGCCGGTCAGCGACAGGACACGCGCAAAACCCAGCGTATCGGCGGCGGTCCATTCCCCCGCCGCCTCTCCGTAAACGCCGCGCGTGGCCGCGAGCAGCGAGTGCGGCGAGTCGGTGCCGTCGATGAACAGCAAGCCCGGCCTGAGCGTAAACTGCACCGTGCCGCTGACCCGCGTTTGTGAAGAGTCGAAGAACGCCTCGACGTCCCTGCACACGAGGTCGAGCTGCCGGCCCTCGTGGACAAGATCGCCGTAGGCGGCCGCCAGCGTGTCCTTGAGCCTCGCCTGCTGTGCGCTCAACACCAGTTTTTCGAGTTCGCGATGCGCCGTAATCAGGGTAATGGCCGCCGGTGCCTCGAAGGCCACGCGGCCCTTGGTGCCGAGCACCGTGTCGCCCAGATGGATGCCGCGGCCAATGCCATAACGGCCCGCGAGCCGTTCGAGTTTTTCGATCAGCAGAACGGGTGGCAGCGGTTCCCCGTCGAGCGCCACCGGTATGCCGGCCTCGAATTCGAGCTCGTGGGTGGATGGGTCGACCGGTTCGCTGAATGCATGGGCGGACAGCACCCAGGCCGATTCCGGAATGCTCGCTTGTGAGGTCAGCGTCTCCCGGCCGCCGATCGTAATGCCCCACAGACCGCGGTTGATCGAATAGTCCGATCCCTGGTCGGGCAGGGGTAGTCCGTGTTTTTCGAGATACGCGAGCTGCTCTTCGCGAATCCAGCTGTTGTCGCGCACGGGTGCAAGGACTTCCAGGCCGGGGCTCAGCGTGCGCAAGGCAACCTCGAAGCGCACCTGGTCGTTGCCGGCAGCCGTGCAGCCGTGAGCGACCGTGGTTGCCTTCCGGGCGACCGCCAGCTCGGCAAGCCGCTGTGCCTGCAGTCCGCGCTCCGCGCCGACACACAGCGGGTAAGCGTTGCCGCGCAGCACGTTGCCGGCAATCAGGTGACGGATCACGCCGTCGAAGAAATCCTGCCGGGCATCGACGAGCACGTGCTCCACAGCACCCAGCGCCAGTGCGCGCTGTTCCAGGCGCGCCGCCGCTTCCGCATCCAGGCCCCCGGTGTCGATCGTGGCCGTAATGACCTCGCGGCTATAGGTTTCCTTCAGCCACGGCACACAAAACGACGTATCCAGCCCGCCGGAAAACGCAAGAATAATGGGTGAGGAGTCAGTCTCTGACACGAGGGGATCCTTATCGGTAACCAATGATGTTGAGTCGGGAGATCAGGCGTTTCTGCTGGGCCAGCGATGCCGTTGCGACAAACACGGTGTCGTCGCCGCCGATATTGCCGACAATTTCCGGCCAGTCGCTGCGATCGAGAGCCAGGGCAACGCGCTGGGCCGCGCCGGCGCCGGTTTTTATGACGAGCAGGTTGGGGCCGGCCGTCTTGATGTCGCGCACAAGGTCGCTGACGGCACGCAGTTCGTCGTCACTTTCGTCGTCGTTGGCGGCGGGCAGCACATAGCCGCCGCGGGTTTTGACGGCGCCCAGTTCTTTCAAATCCCGGCTGACGCTGGACTGTGTGGCGGCAATGCCGATTGCCTGCAGCTCGTCGACGAGCGCCTGCTGGGTGCGAGCGGCGCCGGAGCGCAACAGCGCATAGAGCTGCTCGCGCCGTACTGTCTGATCTGTCGGCGTGGGGGGCATGATCGGTACCGGTCAATCTGCTATGAATAATATGTGCATAAAAATATATAAATGCACATAAATTAGCAAGCCACCGGCACACTTTTTTCCGCTAGACTGCTCGGCTTTTGGCACAGGAGCCGCCGCAGCATGGCGCATCCCCCCAACGCTACCCCGCCCGTTATTGTCGAAACACCCGCCTTTGCCGCCGCCCGTGCGGCGGGAAACACCGGAGAAGGCACTGCAACGCCGGCGGGTACGGTGATCTGGCTGCACGGCCTGGGCGCCGACGGCCACGACTTCGAGCCCGTCGTGCCCGAACTCAGGTTGCCGTCGAACCTGGCGCTGCGTTTTGTGTTTCCGCATGCGCCGGTGCGCCCGGTCACGGTCAACGGCGGCATGGAAATGCGTGCCTGGTACGACATCCTGAGCTTTGACGCCGAAGGCCGTTCGGATGCCGCCGGTGTTGCGGAAAGCAGCGAAATACTGCTGTCGCTGATTCAGGAGGAGATGGCGGCCGGCGTGCCCGCGGAGCGCATCATGCTGGCCGGCTTTTCGCAGGGCGGGGCTATCGCCGCGCACGTCGGGCTGCGTTTTCCGCATGCGCTTGCGGGCCTGATGCTGCTGTCGACCTACCTGCCGCTGCCCTCGGCGTTTGCCGTCGAGGTCGGCGACAACCGCGGCGGCCAGCCGCGCAGCCTGCCGATTTTCATGGCGCACGGCCGCTTCGACCCGATATTGCCGCTGGCGCTCGGGCAGGACTCCGCGGAGATGATTCGCGGCGCCGGCTTTATCGTCGACTGGCGTGAGTACCCGATGCCCCACAGCGTCTGCCCCGAAGAACTGGGCGACATCCGGTCTTTTCTGCTCGACGTCTACGGCAACTCGGCCTAGAGAAAGTTAGCTAGGGAAAGTTAGCTAGAGAAAGTCAGCCGGGCAAAGTCGACCGGGGAGACTGCAGGCGAAACGTCTCGGTGTTTTCGCCCTGTTCGCGCCCGTCCGCCGAGTAACGCCGCTCGCGGATTTCGACGGCGCCGCCCGCCGCGACCCGCAATGTAGTCGACGAGCGTGTGCCGTACTCGGGCAGCACAATAAACGGAGCGCTGAGTGCGCTGTGCGGATGCTCGTCATGCGCGTCGGCTGGCGCCGTCTGCCGGTTGCCCAGCAGCTCAAACAACGCGTCGCTGTCCGCACGATCGTCGGCGATCAGTCGATCGAGCGCGGCTTTGCTGATCAGGCTTTTGTGCCAGGGGGCGTCGAGATCCGCATTGGCGAGGCCGTATATGCCGTGCCCGAGTTCTCGAGGCTCGGTATCGACGTTGTTCCCGTAGGCGAGTGTCCGGCCGTCCGACAGCAGCAGGTTGAAGCCCGCATATCGGCTGCCCGCAAGATCGTCGAGAAACGCCATTGGCGTTAGCGGGCTTTCCAGAAACGCCGTAATGAGTTCGCCCCGCGATCGCAGCGTATCCGCGGGCGCCCGGCCCGTTCGATAGTTGGTGACGCAGGCAAAGCGGCCACTTTTGCTGATGCCGAGCCAGGTGCCGCCGGCCTGCCGATCCCTGCCTGCGACGATGCCGGGTTTGTCCGGCCACCAGTGCAGCGGGTCGGTGGGCCGCGCGTGGTATTCGTCGCGATTGGCGGCGACGAGCAGCGGCAACTCCGGCCGGGTTTCGTAAGCGACGAGTACGAGGCACACGGCAGCTGCTCAGGCGTTCAGCCAGTGCTCGACCAGGCGGCGCGCAATCGAGATGTGGTAGGGCAGCTTCGGAAAGCCGGAACGCAAGTCTTCACGCGTAAACCAGCGGGCGTCTTCGAGTTCCGCGTCGTTCAGCCGAATGTCGACGGAACGGCCCTCGGCGATAAAACCGAGCATGAGCGAAGACGGAAACGGCCACGGCTGTGAGCTGTGGTAGTGGACCTCGCCTACGTGAATGTTGGTTTCCTCGAACACTTCCCGGCGTACTGCGTCTTCGAGCGATTCGCCGGGCTCCGCAAAACCGGCAATGGTCGAATAGCGGCCCTCGGGCCAGCCCGCCTGGCGCCCAAGCAGGCAGCGGTCCCCATGCTCCACGAGCACAATGATGGCGGGGTCGACGCGAGGAAAATGCGTCTTGCCGCAATCCGGGTTGCTGCAGCGGCGGGCGTTGCCGCCGGCCACGGCGCGGGTGGCCGTGCCGCACGCGCTGCAGAACAAAGTCGATTCGTGCCAGAGCACGAGCGCACGCGCGTGCGCGGCGAGGTTCGCCTGGTCGGGCGCCAGCAGCATGCCGAGTTTGCGGAGTTCTTCGAACGCGCCGAGCGCCGCGTAGGGCTCCGACGAGGATCGGGCTCCGAACGCGAACACGGGCCGGTCGCGGTACAGGCCAAGAAAAATCCACTCGGAATCCGGTTCTTCCGCGACTTCAGCGCGCGTCAGGAAGCGCAGGCAGGGCTGACGCGCCGCCGCTTCGACGAGGCAGCGGTGCCGCCAGACCGGCATAAAGAGACTGTCGCGGCTCTCAGCCGCCGCGGCCAGCCAGTCGGGGTCCTTGCGCCGCTCGCCAATGCGATCGACAAAAGCGCCCGCAAAAACGTTGGGGTCCTGCATGGGGGTGCTCGCTTGTTTGCGGGCGAGTGTACCTCAGCGGCACAGGTGCACAACCGGCGCCAGCGCGGCCTTTGTTATTGCTTGCGCACTTGTTGTTTGCGCAACAGGCAGGCCGGGCAGCGGCGATGATCGATGGCGTAGGCATCCTGAACGTAGGGTGCGCCGCAGGGCTCACATCGGACGAGGATCAGTTCATGGTGATGGGCAATGCTGTGGAACAGGTTCCAGGCCCACTCGAAACTCAGGAGCGGCTGTTCGTGCAGCAGTTGGTAGGTTTCGAATGCCCTGCACAATCGGTGGCCAAATTCGACATCGGGCCGGGGCCAGCACGGGCGCACCGTTTCGTCGCGGTCGATGCGCAGCAAAAGCCCTGCTGCGAACAGAGCCAATAGCGTCGTCGCCTGCAGACGGTATTCGGCATTCTTGACGAACAGACCGATTTGCCGCGGCGATTTGCCGCGCCGCCGTTTGATAGTGTGCCGGCCGGCATTGCGAAAGTAGGTGTTGTAGAGCTTGCGAATCCGGTCATCGGACAGCCCGGTGCAGGCTTTGATGGTCCGCGTGCGGGCTTCGTGGCTAATCATACGCAGCGCGAGTTCGAACTGCCGGCGCTCGTGGGCGTAGCGATCATCGGTTAGGCGCATATCGACTCCAATTGGTCAATTTATGACATATTGTTATAAGTCTCGTACTATATAATCTTTATATGGTAAAAATACTTATATATCTGTAATTCATTAATCTCGCGAGATTCGCCTATCCACGGTCATCCTCGAAGGGAAGCAAGTTATGGACTACCCGGGTATTACAGAGCGTGAGTTTGCGGACGCACGTTCACTCAATCGCGCGTTTCTCGATTGCGTGACGACGGCGAAGCCTCCTCGAGCCGTTTCCGGCCGACTCAAAGAGTCGCTCACGGCGCTCAACTCGTCGCAACGTGAACGCCTTTCGGAAGCCCCGTTCCTGCTGTTCGGTTTCAATTACCCGATGCCGGGTGGCCCCAGAGGGCCATCACGAGACTTGCTGGCCGAGAACCGGCTAATGTCATCGCGCGAGTGGCGCATTGTGTCGGCAGCGCTCGGCTTCTTATGGTGTTTGAGCCGGGAAAACCGGTACGCCGCGCGCCTGCTCGGCGGGGTGTCCCCCGACGGGTGTGAGCGTCTGGCGGAAGCGCGCCTCCTCGACGTACTCGACGAAGCGGCCAGTTACGATAGCCTGCTGAAACCGCGCTGTTGTGACGCAACACTGTTCTGGCAGGGTCTGCTCGGTGCATCGCGCTGCCGTCGTCCAGCCGAATTCCGGGCAGGATGCAGTGTGGCGCTGCATCGCCTGCTGATAAACGGCAACTTCAACGGCCACGTACAGCTGGCGGTCGCGGCGTGTCAGCACGGCAACAAGCACCGCCGTACCGCGGATCGCTGACCGCAGATGAGGGATAGAGGGCCGGGGACAGGAGACGGGGGCCTTGCCCGGGCATTCGTCGAGGCGGTCATAATGCCAGTGCATGCCAGTTCAACTGCCGGGCAATAGCTGGTTACAATACGCCGCCTCATGTCCGCGCCCTCGACCCAATCCCCAGAGAACACCGACATCAACGTCGCCGCACTTTCGATCAAGTCTCTCCAGAAGACCTACAAGAACGGCCAACAGGCGCTGAAGGGTATCGACCTGACCGTTGACGTTGGCGAGTTCTACGCACTTCTGGGCCCGAACGGGGCGGGCAAAACGACGGCCATCGGCATCATTACCTCGCTCGTCAACAAGTCCGCGGGCGAAGTATCCGTATTCGGCCACGATCTCGACCGGGAACTCGAAGCCGCCAAGGCCTGCATTGGCCTCGTGCCGCAGGAGGTCAACCTCAATCAGTGGGAGTCGGTCGGCAACATCGTCATGACTCAGGCGGGCTACTATGGCCTGCCGCGGAAGCTGGCGCGCGAGCGTGCGGAAAAGTACCTGAGGGCGCTGCGCCTCTGGGATCGCCGCGACGAACCGGCCCGCAACCTGTCCGGCGGCATGAAGCGCCGACTGATGATTGCGCGTGCGCTCGTGCACGAACCGAAGCTCCTGATCCTCGACGAGCCGACGGCCGGCGTCGACATCGAGATCCGGCGCTCGATGTGGGACTTCCTGCGCGACATCAACAACGCGGGCACGACGATCATCCTGACGACACATTATCTTGAAGAAGCCGAGTCGCTTTGCCGGCGCGTCGCAATCATCGACGAAGGCAGGATTATCGAAGACGCCAGCATGGCGTCGGTTTTGCGCAAGCTGCAGCGGGAGGTGTTTGTGCTGAGCCTCAGCGAGCCCGTTGCCGCCGCGCCCGAACTCGAGGGCTTCGAAACGAGCCTGCGCAACGAGCTGGAGCTCGAAGTGGCGATGGATCGTGAGCGCAATCTCAACGATCTGTTCCGGGCGCTCGAGTCGACGGGGCTCAACGTCGTCAGCATGCGCAACAAATCCAATCGGCTCGAGGAGCTGTTCATGCGGCTCGTTGAAAACAAACAGTCCGGCTCCGCGGGCGAGGCCGCATCATGAACCTCGGTCTCAACGCGGTGGCGATTCGCACGCTGATCCACAAGGAGACCGTGCGCATCTTGAGGATCTGGGTACAGACGATCGTGCCGCCGGCGATCACGATGACCTTGTACTTCATCATTTTCGGCAACCTGATCGGCCGGCGCATCGGCACGATGGACGGCTTCGATTACATGCAGTACATCGCGCCCGGACTCATCATGATGTCGGTCATCACCAACTCTTACGGCAACGTCGTGTCGAGCTTTTTTGGCGCCAAGTTCGGCCGCCACGTCGAAGAGATGCTCGTGTCGCCGATGTCGAACGCGGCGATCATTGTGGGTCACGTAGCGGGTGGTGTCATTCGCGGACTGCTCGTCGGCGGCCTGGTCACGATCATTGCGCTGTTCTTCACCCGCCTCGAAGTGGCGCATCCGCTGATCATGCTGTCGATGGTCGTGTTGTCGTCGATCGTGTTTTCCCTGATGGGTTTCATCAACGCGATCTACGCCAAGAAGTTCGACGACATTTCCCTGATCCCGACCTTCATCCTGACGCCGTTGACCTATCTCGGCGGCGTGTTCTACTCGATCTCGCTGCTGCCCGAATTCTGGCAGAGCGTGTCGAAAGCGAATCCGATCCTCTACATGGTCAACGCGTTCCGCTACGGGATACTCGGAACTTCGGACATCAGCATTGGCTATGCCTACGCCATTGTGATTTTCTTTGTGGTTGCGCTGTTTACGGCGTGTCTGATGCTGCTGAATCGCGGAGTTGGCATACGCGAGTAACGGCTCGCAGGTAAGAGCCTCAGCTCCGGCGCTACGGGTCTTTAGGCATCGTCGCGACAATCAGCGTGCCGGGCCCGCCGTGCACGCCGAGCGCGGAACCGAGTTCGGTGATGGTGAGCCTGTGAATCTCCGGTAGTACGTCCTGCATGGCGACTTTGAGCCTGTCGGCGTCTTCGCCGGCCAGCGCGTGGCCAATGGCGACGTGCATGGGGCCCGACACGGCGCTGTTGGCGGCTACGAGGGCGGCAAAGCGTTCGATGCGGCGCCGCCGGCCGAACAGGAAGCCGCCGTTGGTCACGCGCCCGTCGGCGTGGGTCCGGATGATCGGCGTGATCCGCAGAAATTCAGCGACGGGTTTGACGTATGCCGGGACCCTGCCGCCCCTCACGGCAAACTTCAGGTCTTTGACGAGCGCAAACGTGCGCGTAAGGGGTATGCGTGCTTTGAGTTGTTCGAGCGTCTCGTCGATGCTCATGCCGGCTTCCGCGCACTCCGCGGCAAACACCGCAAGTAAGCCCTCGCCGGTCGACGCGTTCTGCGTATCCACGACATGGACCTTGCCCGCCCCGTCGACGCGGTCGCTCGCGGTAACGGCCGCCTGCCAGGTGCCGCTGGCTTTCGCGGACAGGCTGATCGAGAGCACGTCCGGATAGTGCGTGGCGAGGAACTGGTACTGCCTGCGGAAGTCGCCCGGCGCGGGTTGGGACGTCGTCGGATGCACGGGGTTGCGTTCGACCTCGGCAAAAAACTCTTCGTTGCTGATGCTGACCTTGTCGATGAAGCTGCGGTCGCCAAAATGTACGCGACACGGGACCATGTGTATGTCGAGGCGTTCGAGGTCCTCGTCGGGAATGTCGGCGGCAGAGTCGGTGATCACCGCAAATTTTCGGACGGCGTCGTGGCTGCTGTGCGATTGGCGATGCATGTCGTCGGCTTTCTGGGCGCTGACTTCTCCAAATTGCGCGGCCTTTTCGAACACTTCGCCCGGGTCGTCGACGTGGATATGGATCTTGGCCTTGCGGCGCGTGCCGGCAAGGACCAGCGAGTCGCCCAATTGCGCCAGCATTTCGCGCAGTTTGCGCCGTTCGATATCCGTGCCGGTGACGATACACTCCGTGCAGTAACGATAGCTGGAGTCGCTTTCGCTGCCCGCGGCGACGTCGATGACTTCGCTCAAGCCGCCGAGTTCCGGGCGCGGCGTGGACACGCCGTTGACGAGGAACTGCATGACACCCTCGAAGAGCGTCACGAAACCTTTTGCGCCGGCATCGACAACCCCGGCCTTGCGCAGCACATCGAGTTGTCCCGTGGTTTCGGCGAGCGCCTTCTCCGCGCGCGCGACGCTCGCCGGAAGCACCACGTTGAAGCTCTCCTCGCGCAGTTCGACGGCGTGCCGCCGCACCGCGGCGGCAAACGCGGCAATGACCGACAGGATCGTGCCCTCGCGAGGTTCTGCAATGGCGTCGCGCGCATAGCCGCTGCCGTTCTCCACGGCCTTGCCGAACGTGTAGGTCGTGAAGCGGCTGATCTCGCCGGCGGAATCGGACACGCCCTGGAAAAATTGCGCAAGGATGGCGCCGGAATTGCCGCGCGCGCCGTCCAGGAGCGAGTCCGCCAGCCGCGCCAGTATTGTCCCCAGGTGCGTCTCTTCACGATCGAGCGCCGTCAGCGCAGAGCCCAGGGTCAGGCTCAGGTTCGTGCCCGTATCACCGTCGGGCACGGGGAATACGTTGATGCGATTCAATAGCTCCTGTTCGTTGATGACCCGGTGAATACCCGACTTGAGGGCAAGGGCGAATCGCTCGCCGCCCAGGTGACTCGTGCTTTTGGCCGTCAAACGATTACCCCGGCTATTGTCATTCCGACAGTGGTCCTTTCAAAAAGGGTCATTCGCGCGGCAGGATGAAGCGGGTGCCGCGGTAATCCAGGATCACGCCGCTGTTTGTGATTTCGATCAGCCGAGGTCCCGAGTCCAGCACCGAACCTTCCTGATGCTTTTGCATGTCGATGAACACAAACCGATTCTCCGGCGCTGACGCAAACACGTGAATGTCGAGACTCATGTCCGGCAGGTTGACGCCGTCGTTGAGCCGGATCTCGGTCAGGGTGGGCAGTGCCTCGAACGCCGAATCCGGGCCGGGCGCGGTTCTTGCCGCCGCTCTCTCGGGAGGCGGTGTTTCGATCCTTGTCGGCGTTGTTGTGGGTACTGTGGTCGGTTCGGTGCGGCGGCGCGGCGGTGCAGGGGTTTCACTGAGCCTTGCCGCAAAACCTCCGTTTGAATCAGCGGGCGTCTGCGCGGCCGCAGGTTCCGAAAACCCCTCGTTCGAATCAGCGGGCGCTTGCGGGCCCCGGGATTCCGACCGTGAGGGTGCTGTCGTCGCGGCGGCCGGCGCTTGATCAAGTTCCGCCGCGCGCGTCGGGCCGGGCGCACGCTCGGCAGCGATCTCCGACGTCACCGGCGTGCTCGGATCGCCCTTGAGCAGCGCAACGCTCAAGACCGCCAGGTTGACCAGCAGCAACCCGCCAAGCAGCCAGATCCACCGCGGTGTCTCAGAGCGCTGCGGCGCCGAGGGCACAGCGGAGAACTCAGCGGCGGCTTGCTGCTGACGCTCCGTTTCGGACTTCTTCAAGGCATCCAGGATGAACGACATGATCGGCTACTGAGATTCCTGTTCCTTAAACGCTATTCTCGGGCAAGCCTGGCCGTTACGAGCCTGGGCCGGTCGCCCGTTGCCAGGAGAGAGTTCAGGATGATCTGCGTCTGTTTGCCGGCCAGGCCGTCAACGCTGATTCGCTGGTCACGCTGGAAATCGCGAACCCGCTGCGTAAGTTCATCGTCGTAAAACGTCGACTCGATGGGGTCCGCTCGATAGCGCTCGTCGATGTCGGCGAGGCTCCGCCGCAGCCAGGCGACGCCGGGTCGGTCGACGCCGGGCAAGAGTGCTCCCGCGCTCGCCGTTGCCGGCTGCCAGAGCATCTGGAACTGGCCGAACCACAACTCGGCAATATCGGCCGTCGGATGGGCAACGTCGACCCCCGCGATCGACAGTTCCGCCGTTTCGCCTTTGAGCGCAGTCAGCACAACCTGGTGTCGCTCGCCCGTGCTGTCGATCAGAAAGAGTATTGCCGGCCGATCGAGCTGCCGCAGGCTCGCCCAGGTCCCGCGCTGCTCGTGGCAGGCGAGACCTTGCGCGGTTGCCTGTCGGCATGGCGCCGCGCCGTCGACGTCGAAGTTTCTGCCCCAGAGTTCGAACAGCGTCGTGTGCGCGCTTTCCGCGTAGGTGTAGTCGCTTGCGAGTCTCAGTTGTTCGTCGAGCGTTTCGCGCGGGGTGTCCGGTTCCGAGGTTGCGGGTGTGGCATCGGGCTCCGTCATGTTCGCACTGACCACCGGCGCCGCTTCCGTTACGGCGGTCGAGATTTCGCTCGATACGCTGGCTTCGGCGGACTCGGCAAAAGGGGCCACGCCGGCGGCATCCGGGAACGGCCCGTCGCCGTAGAATTGCCACGCGCCGGCCAGCAGCACGGCGGCAACCGCAATACCCGCCGCGGGGACAAGCCAGCGCGGCAGCGAGGCTTTTGCGCCGCCGTCACCGTAGATTTCCTCTTTTGCCTGCCGGATCAGCGTCTTGCTGACCCGTCGCGACTCGCGCGTGTAGGCGCCGAGCAGAGCACGGTCGCAGATGACGTTGATCAGCCGCGGCACGCCGCCCGAGAGCTTGAAAACCTCGCGTTTCGCCCCGGGCTCGAAAACCTCGCCCAGCGCACCCGCCACTTTCAGGCGATGCTCAATGTACGTTGCGGTTTCCTCGCGGGATAGCGGTTCGAGGTGGTAGCGGCCGGTAATCCGTTGCGCAAGCTGCCGCAAATCGTTGCGCGCGAGCAGCTCCCTCAACTCCGGCTGGCCGATCAATATGATTTGGAGGAGCTTCTGCTTGGAGGTTTCCAGATTGGTCAGCAGGCGGACCTGTTCCAGTACGTCGCGGGACAGGTTCTGAGCCTCGTCGACAACGAGTATCGTCCGTCGCCCTTCGGCGTGTGCGCTCAGCAGATGCCGGTTCAGGGCGTCGATGAGCGCCTTGCTGCTCGCGGGGTCCTCGGGCTCAATGGCCAGCTCCTCGCAGATGCTCGCCAGGAATTCGAGGGCGGACAGCTGCGGGTTGAGGACCACGGCCACGTCGGCGTTGTCGGGCATGCGATTGAGCAGCAGTGTGCGTACCAGGGTCGTTTTCCCGGTACCCACTTCACCCGTTAGCTGAATGAATCCGCCGGACTCGGTAACGCCGTAGACGAGATGGGCGAGCGCCTCGCCGTGGCGTTCGCTCATGAACAGATAACGCGGATCGGGCGTTATCGAGAACGGCTTTTCGTTGAGCCCAAAGAAACTGGTATACATGCCTTTTCGCGTCCGGCCTCTCGCCGGCCGCGGCGTCTGTCGGCCGTCAAGTCTACCTTAATTCCGCTTGAAGCTTCGCGCCCGGCCAATTTCGGTGCCGGGGAATCGTGCGCGGATGTCGTCCACGGCGCGGTCGACCGAATCGACAGCCGGCGTGCTCTCGGTATCGAACAGATCGCCCTGCGAAGCCGGAACGAGCTTGCTGCCGCCAACGCCTAGCAGCCGGACCTGTGCACCGGGCTGTTCGGCCAGCCAGCGCCTCAAGAGCTCGAGCGCGCACCGGTAGAGCTGATCCGTGGCGGCGCTCGGTGTCTTCAGCGCAAGCTGCCGGGTATAGGTCGTGAAATCGGCGCGTCGGATCTTGACCTGCACCGTGCCGGCCTCGAGTCCGGCCTTGCGGAGCCTGGCGGAGGTTCTCTCCGTTAGCTTGAGGAGCTGGGTTCGCATCGCCTCCGGATCCGCGAGGTCGGTGTCGTAGGTCTCCTCGGCGCTGATCGATTTTTCGGCGCGCACCGGGACAACGGGGCGGTCGTCGATGCCACCGGCACGCTGCCGGGTCTTCTCGGCAAATCGCCCGAACACACGTTCGAGCAGCGCAATGTCGGCCAGCCGAATGTCACCCACGGTCGAAAGGCCGGCCGCCTTGAGTCGCTTGAGCGTCTCGCGGCCAATCCCGGGAATGACCGCGGCCGGCAGCGGATCGAGCACGGCGTTGAGCCTGGATTTCTCGACCACAACAAGCCCGTCGGGCTTGTCGAGATCGGACGCAATTTTGGCGACGAGCTTGTTTTCCGCAACGCCTACCGATGCAGTGAGTGACGTTTTTTCGAGGATCCGCTGTTTGATCGCGCGGCCGATTCGCTCGCCCGAGCCGAACAGTTTGAGACTGCCTGTAACGTCGAGGAACGCCTCGTCAAGCGACAATCCTTCCACCACCGGCGTAAATTCTCTGAATACGTCGAACACCTGCTTGGATACCGTTTTGTATTTGCCCATGTTCGGGCGCACGGACAAGAGCTCCGGACATCGGCGGCGTGCCTCGGCCATCGGCATTGCCGAGCGAATGCCAAAACGGCGGCTCTCGTAGCTGGCGGCGGCAACAACGCCGCGGTTACCGGTGCCGCCGACCACCAGCGGCTTGCCCCTGAGTTCGGGGTTATCGCGTTGTTCGACGGACGCGTAGAACGCATCCATGTCGACGTGCAGGATAGCGCGCGAGCTGTCCGGCTCAGTTGCCACGATGAACGATGTAGCGGGCGAGCCAGCGCAGCGGTTCGCCGGCCTCACCCAGAGGAGCGAGTTTCTCGAGGTTGTCGGAGAGCAGTTGATCGCAGCGCTCGTGCGCGGCGTCGAGTCCGAACAGGCCGGGAAAGCTGGCTTTGTCCAGTTCCGCGTCGCTGCCGGCCGGCTTGCCGATGACGTCGGTATCGCCTTCGACGTCGAGAATGTCGTCCTTGATCTGAAAGGCGAGTCCAATCCCGCGCGCAAAGCCGTCCAGGACTTCGAAGTGCTGACGGGGCAGCGCGTCGGCGAGCAGGCAGGCGGAGACGACCGAGGCGTGGATCAACGCGCCGGTCTTGAGCGAAAACATGTGCTCTACCTCTTCCTGACTGAGCCGTTTGCCTTCCGACGCAAGATCGATGGACTGGCCGCCCGTCATGCCGATGGAGCCGCAGGCGCCGGCGAGCAGACGAACCAGTTCGACCCGGGCGCGGTAGCTTGTTTTGTCCAGGTCGGCCAGGACCTGGAAGGCGAGCGGCTGCAGCGCGTCGGCCGCGAGTATGGCGGTCGCCTCGTCGAACTGCCGGTGCACGGTCGGCTGGCCGCGTCTCAGGTCGTCGTCGTCCATGGCAGGAAGATCGTCGTGCACGAGCGAAAATGCGTGCAAGAGCTCGATGGCCGTGGCCGGCGCATCGAGCCATTCGGCCGGAACGTCCAGCGCTTCCCCGGTTGCGTAGACGAGCAGCGGACGAACGCGTTTGCCGCCGTTGAACACGGCATACCGCATGGCTTCGTGCAGGCGTTCCGGTTTTTCGCTCGCTGCGGGCAGCGCCTTGTCGAGCGCAAGGTTCACACGGCGGGTGTACTCCGCAATTCGGTCGCCGAAACTGGCTGACACGTCTGACAACTCCTTAGAGAGCACTCGCATAGGGTTAGCAGGCTCTGAAATCATGCGGATGAACGACTCAGGGCACTAGTAAAGGCGCCCAAGCCTACACGATTTTTGTCGTTGCCGACTGGGCTATACTTCGTCGCCAGCCAACGACCCGCCGACGGACGACAGCATGCAGAGCACCGCGCGCGCTCATCCGAACATTGCACTCATCAAGTACTGGGGCAAGCGCAATACCGAACTCAACCTGCCCGCGGCGGGATCGATATCGATCACCCTGGCCGAGCTGTCGACGGACATGAGCATCGAGATCCGTGAGGATCTCGATTCGGATCAACTGACCCTCAACGGCGCGCGGGCCGATGACTTGTTGCCCCGCCTGTCGAATTGCGTGGACAGCGTGCTCGGCCGCGAACGGCCGCGCGTGGATATTCGTTCGAGCAGCAATTTCCCGGTTGCCGCCGGACTCGCCTCTTCGGCGTCGGCGTTTGCGGCCTGCGTGGTTGCCGCGGATGCGCTGGACGACCAGCCGCGTACCCGCGCGGAACTTGCGAATCTCGCCGGCCGAGCCTCCGGTTCGGCCGCGCGTTCGCTCTACGGGGGCTTCGTGGAACTCGAGAACGAACCTTCGTCGGTTGTCGTCAGGAACCTGCTGGACGCGGGTGACTGGCCACTCGAGGTTGTGGTTGCCGTCACCAGCGAGGCCAGGAAGACCGTGGGTTCGGGCGAAGCCATGGAGCTGAGCCGAAAGACCTCGCCGTTCTACGCACAATGGCTCGAGCAGCAGCCCGACGATCTCGACACGGCGCGAACAGCCGTTGCGGAACGCGACTTTGCCCGGCTTGGCGACGTTGCCGAACACAACTGCCTCAAGATGCACTCGGTCATGTGGTCGACGCGGCCGCCCATGGTGTACTGGACCCGCAGCACGATAGGCTGCATGGAGACCGTTCGAGAGCTGCGCCGCGGCGGCGTGCCCGTATTTTTTACGATCGACGCGGGACCGCAAGTGAAAGCCGTCTGCATGGCGGCGGCCGCGGAACAGGTGGAGCGCGCACTCAGCGCAACTGACGGCGTGCTGCGCACCTTGCGTACGCCGCTGGGTGAAGGCGCTCGCTTGCTCGAAGGCGACTGAAGCTCGATGAGGGAAGTTGCGTGAGGCGGGCTCGATGAGACGGGCTAGATGAGAAGAGTAGTAGCCAGTGCGCCGGGCAAGCTGGTGCTCTGTGGCGAGTACGCTGTCCTCGACGGTGCACCCGGGATATCGGCAGCGCTGGATCGACGAGCCACCGTCACGATGACGGCGGCGGATCGCTGGAGCGTCACGTGCCCCGGGTTTGCCGACGATGAATACACGTTTTCGATCGCATCGGACACCGGCGGGCTGCGCCTACGCTGGCCCATCGGCGCGTCGCCCGTGCCGCTGCTCGACGCAGTACTGGAAGAATCCACGCGCTTCGTCCGGTTCGCGGAGGACGGACCGTACTCGATGATCCTCGATACGACGGCATTTCACGTTGACGGAAACAAGCTTGGCCTGGGCTCGAGCGCGGCGCTGGCCGCTGCGCTGTCGGCTGCGCTGGCCGCCGGCGAGGATGATGGGGAGTCCACCACGCGTTCGCTGGCGCTCGCGGCGCACCGTCGCCTGCAGCACGGCCGAGGCAGCGGTATCGACGTTGCGACCAGCCTTGCCGGCGGCCTGATCCGCTACACGGCCGACGACGCCATGGCCGAGCCGCTGGCCTGGCCAGAAGGGCTGTGCGTTGCGGTACTCTGGTCGGGGGTCGAGGCGCGGACAAGCAAAAAGTTGGCACAGCTCGCGGCGGCGCCGCCGCACCCATCGCGATCGGCACTCCAGGATGCGGCGGCCGACGCCGCCGCCGCATGGCAAGCCGGGGACGCCGAGGCTGTGCTGACGGCAACCCAGGTGTGGGTGACCGCACTCGCGGCCTTCAGCGACGCCTACGGCCTCGACGTTCTTGCGGCGGGTCATGCCGACCTCACCGCTCTGGCGCGCGAACAGGGTCTCGTGTACAAACCGTGCGGAGCCGGCGGCGGCGATGTCGGCGTTGCGCTCGGCACCGAGGCAGCGGCCGTGGACACATTTGCGCACAGCGCTGTGGCGCGCGGGTTCGAGCGGTTGCCGTCGAAGCTGGGTAAGGCAAAGATCGAGGGCCTAGAGGTCGAGTGGACGCAAGAATAAAAAGCCTGTATCGCCTGAGCGTCAGCGAACGTGTAGCGGCACTCGTGCAGAACGGCTGGCTGTCTGCCGACGATGCGCGTGCGCTCGTGGAGGGCCGCACGGTGCTGAGCGTTCGGCAGGCGGACCGCATTATCGAAAACGTCATCGGCGTGTTTGCGCTGCCGCTGGCTGTCGCGCCCAACTTCAGGCTCAACGATCGCGACTACATGGTGCCCATGGTGGTCGAGGAGCCGTCGATCCTCGCGGCATTGAGCAACGCGGCGAAGCTTGCAAGGGCCAACGGCGGCTTCACGGCGCGACTTGAGAATTCTCGGTTGATCGGACAGGTCCACCTGACCGACATCACCGATCTCGAGGTCGCAAAAACGGCGCTCGAGGCCCGGCAGCAAGACTTGCTTGATGCCGCTAATCGCGTGCACCCGCGCCTGCTGGCCCGCGGCGGCGGTGTCACGGATTTGTGGACCCGCGAACACATTCTCGAAGACGGTCGTGCCGTGTTGACCGTGCACCTGGTGGTGGATACTTGTGACGCCATGGGGGCCAATCTCGTCAATACGGTATGCGAGTCCCTCGCGCCGCAGCTTGCGGAGGTGACGGGCGGGCAAATAGCGATGCGCATACTGTCGAATCTCGCGGACGAATCGCTGGTCGTGGCAAACATGCGGGTTGGATTCGAACAGCTCGAAGCGGCCGGGTTTGCGGGGCGGGAACTTGCAGCCGGCATCGTCACGGCCGGCCAGATTGCAGCAGCCGATCCGCATCGGGCAGCGACCCACAACAAAGGCGTGATGAACGGCATCGACCCGCTGGCGATTGCGACCGGCAATGACTGGCGTGCTATCGAAGCGTCCGCGCACGCGTATGCCGCCCGTAGTGGACACTACGGTTCGATGACCCGCTGGTGGCTCGGAGAAGACAGCCTGCACGGTGAAATCGAACTGCCGCTCAAACCCGGCATCGTCGGCGGGACACTGGACGCCAATCCGCAGGCGGCCCTGTGCCTTGCACTGACGGGCGTCGACTCGGCAAGTGAGCTTGCCGAGCTGATGGCGGCGGTTGGGCTTGCGCAGAATTTTGCCGCGCTGAAAGCGCTGGCGTCGACCGGTATTCAGGCAGGCCACATGCGGCTGCACGCAAGAAGTATTGTGGCGTCGCTCGATGCGCCTGCCGAGCACTTCGAGGCGGCCGTCGAGCGTCTCGTTAAAAGCGGCGAGGTCAAAGACTGGAAAGCGCGCGAGGTGCTCGAGGCGCTCGACAGGGAGTCGCAGGCCGTCAAACTCGAGGGGTCCGCCGCCGGCAAGGTCATCCTGCTCGGTGAGCACGCGGTCGTTTACGGCAGTCACGCTCTTGCGCTGCCCGTGCACGACGCCATGCGTGCCGGGGTGCGCGTTGCGGGTCGGGGTGAGGGCATCCGCCTGAAGATCCCGGCCTGGCACACCGACGTCGTGCTCGATATTCGCGAGCCGGAGGCGCGCGGTTTTGCCGCCACGGCGGCGCTGATCCTGGATGCGCTCGATATCGGCGAGCGCAACCTCGAGATTCGCGTGGCGAGCCGGCTGCCGCGGGCCATGGGGCTGGGGTCGTCGGCGTCGCTGGCCGTGGCGGTCATTCGCGCGCTCAACGAGAGTTTCCGCCTTGGCCTCGACGACGAAGCCGTCAATGCACTGGCGTTTCGCTGCGAGACACTGGCGCACGGCACGCCGTCCGGTGTCGACAACACGCTGGCGACCTACGCGCAGCCGCTATTGTTCAGAAATCGAGGTGAACTGGAGCAGAAGCCCATTCGCCTCCGTGAAACGCCGCCTCTTGTCGTAGCCTGGGGAGACGAGCACGGTCTGACGGCAACCCAGGTCGCCGCTGTGCGCGAACGTAGGCTTAGAGCGCCACGCAGTTACGACTCAGTGTTCGAACAGATCGACGAGCTGACCCTGGCCAGCGCCGAGGCGCTCGAGGAGGCCAACTATCGAGCCGTCGGCGACATGATGAACCTGTGCCAGGGATTGCTGAACGGCATCGGCGTATCGACGCCGAACCTCGAGCGCATGATCCACATTGCGCGTGAGGCCGGTGCGATCGGGGCCAAGCTGACCGGGGGCGGGGGTGGCGGTTCGATCGTCGCGCTGTGTCCCGAAAACGCCGCGGATGTGACGCGTGCGCTCGAGTCTTTTGGTTTTACGACGCTCAAAAGCGGATGGTTGGAAAAATGACGGTGCAGGATCCCGATCGCATTGTGTCTTCGGAAGACGAAGAGCTCATACTCGTCGATCGCGAGGACAACGTTACCGGTTTCCTGTCGAAGGCGGGTTGCCACGACGGCAAAGGTCTCCTGCATCGGGCCTTCTCGGTGTTTCTGTTCAATGCCGACGGCGAGTTGCTGCTGCAGCAGCGGGCCAGGGGCAAGCGGCTATGGCCCGGCTACTGGTCGAACACCTGCTGCAGCCACCCGCGGCGCGGCGAGACGCTCGAAGTCGCCAGCGAGCGGCGCCTCCAGGACGAGCTGAATATTGCGGCGAACCTGAGTTTCGTTTACCGCTTCGTTTACCAGGCGACGTTCGGAGAGTTGGGCTCGGAGCATGAGCTGTGCCATGTTTTCCTGGGCCGCGTGACGAATACACCGCGGCCCAATTCGAGCGAGATCGAGGCGCTTCGTTATCTGTCGGCAACGGCGCTGGACGCGGAGCTCGAGGCGTTTCCCGAGCGGTTCACGCCGTGGTTCAAGCTCGAGTGGGACGCGCTCAAGACACAATATGCCGATCAGCTTGCCGCGTTTACCGGTGGGCGAGCGTAAGGCGGCTAGCTGACGTAGCGGTAGTACTCTATCCCCAGGTCGCTGAAATGGCGCTCGTCAGCGCTGCCGACCCGGTCGATAACAAACTCACTTCGCGGCAGGTACGAGAGTCCGTGCACCCGGCGCCCGTCGTGTAATGCCTCGTATTGCTCTCGATCGAGGTCGACCGCCTGTTCCATGGCGGCCGCAAAGCGGATTTTGCGGCAGGCTTCGCGCCAGCCGTCGGCCATGACAAACGGTATGACCTCTGCGGCGTCGCCGCTGCCGTAACCCAGCGTTAGGACTTCTTCTCCCGCCTCGAGGCTGTTCTCCTCCAGCGCCTGTTCGAAACCCGCCGCCATCCAGGCCGGCAACGCGGCGGTGTAGAGATTACCCAGGTCCAGCATGGTGTCGCTGCCGAGCGCGAGCTTGTCGAGAATCTCACGCCGAAAGTGGCGGGAGGCCCGGAACACGCGCAGCACGGCCATGGTCAGCGGGTAAGCTTCGTGCTGGTGCTGTTCGGGACTCGCCAGCGACGCGACCGACGGCTCGGACAACATCTCCGCGGTCACTGCGGCGGGATCCACCCCGGCCTCGAAACAATAAGAAGCCAGTTCGGCGCGCGCATCGGCATCACCCTGACAGAGCGCAAACAGGTAGGCGACGGCCAGCCCGGTTTCCGGCATGCGCCGATAGGGGCGATGCATGAACACTGTAGACAGCGAGTCGAAATAGGGCCGCGGGTCGAGTTTGCGCTTGCGATACATGTCCGTCAGCGCCTGCAGCGTTTCGTCCACGTAGCAGGTCGTCGAGTACTTGCCGTTGAAGACCGGGAAGTCCTGAACCTGATGCGTCTCGCTGCGATCCTGGCCGCAGAACCGCAGCATGGGTTTGCGGAAGTCGAAGACCCGGTAATCGGATGCCGAGCCAGAGTTGACGAGGTCCACCGTGGCGAGCTTCGGGTTTTCCTCCAGTAGCATTGCAACCGCGCCGGCGCCCTGCGTGGGTTCGCCGCTCGAGCCGCGCGCGTATTCTGCAATGTCCGCACAGACGACAATGGCTTTGCTGCCCGCGCCGTCCAGCGCAAGATGGCGGATGGCGCCTTTCATGCCGTATACGCCGCCGAGGCAGGCGTGCTTGAATTCCGGCACCTCGCAGCTGCGCGCGATCGGGGGTTTGCCGCGTTCGGCCAGCGCGCGATCCACCATGCCCTTGATGATGATGGCGCCGGCGGAATTGTCCGTGCTCGACTCCGTGCCCAGCCCGAGGAACTTGACCTGGCTGGGGTCGATATCGTACTGCTCGATCAGGCGCATGACGGCCGTGGCGGCCAGCGTGTAGACGCTTTGCTCGGGGCCGCGCAGCCGGAAGCTGCGGCCGACGACCTCCCGGATCTTCGGCCATTGGTTGCCGGTCCAGTCGCACCAGTCTTCCAGCCATACGCGGTACGGCGGGACGTAGGCCGCGAGGCCGCTGATGCCGATGTTTTTGGCTGTGCTGGACACGGTGCTGGACATGATGCTGGGATAAAACGCGCTTAGCCCGCGAATTCTAGTGCACCGGGCGAGGGCCCACAATCACCACCGGTCAATTATTTGTCGGCGACTGTGATCGTGATTCTTTCGGAACTCACGGGCGGATTGTGGGGGATGTGCAGATGGTCACCCAGAAGGAGCTGCAACGAGTGTTCTCCGGGGGGAAGCTCGATCGAAGTCGACGTGCTGCCGTCACCGAAGTGAATGTAGTTGTCGTTCGCCGGAATAGGCATGTCCGCTCGCGGCAGCTCCGCGTTGATGATCAGGTGGTGGTGTCCGCTGTGTTCGTGGGCCGTGCCGGCCGGCACGACAGTCATGCCTTCGATGCCAAATTCGATAAATACAGGGCTCTCGACCGTATCGCCGTCGGCCGGGCTTATGAAAAATACCCGGGCGCCCTCCGGCGATTCGCTGCGCGGCAGCGACAGGCTGCCGTCCTGCTTGCCGGCCGTTTGCGGCGCCTCGTCAGCGGCCCCGCCGGTTTCGGTGGACGGGTCCTCCGAGGGCGAGCCACATGCCGACAGGATCAGGCTTGCCGTGAGCAGCAGTGCGGATGCGGTCGAGCGATTGGTCATTGTTGTGACTCCAGTCCGGGAGTTCTCAAGGATAGCGCACTCATGTGTCGCCTGGCAGCACCCGCTGCAGGCGTACGGCTGATCGAGCGGTCCGCTAACTGCCGGCAACCGCGATCAGTAACGCCAGCAGCAGCATTGTGCCGAAGCCGGCGGCATACGCGACGACCAGCAGCAGGTACTTGAGCATCGTCAGGGCCCAGCCTTGCTCGTAGACGCGACGCAAGGCCTTGAACAGGTACACCGGGATGTAAAGGGATGTCGCGACGACCGGCAGCACGGCGAGCCAGCCGGGCCCGTCGAACGAGCCGATGAGCCGCGTCCACAGCACCTGCAAGGTCAGGATCAGGAAGAAAAACGCGTGGAAGTGAATAAAAAACAGCAGGTGCTCCACGTAGTAGCGTTTCGACAGCGGATACAGAAATACCAGGACGAGCGCCATCAGCGGCAGCAGGATGAACAGCGCCAGAGGCACGTTGTCGAGGACACGCTTGCCGAAGGTATCGCCGTCGTCGGCGCGGATACGTTTGCAGACGGCCTGGACGCGCTCCTCGCTGAAGCGCACCTGGATCCATTGCGGCATATTGCTGACGTCCCAGTTCAGGTCGCAGTCTTCCGCTTCCGTATCTCCGGCTTCGTCGCCGAAATTGATGCTCAAGCCCTCGCTGTCGTCTGCTTCCGCCTCGGCGATGCGCTCGTTGATGGCGTCGATGTCCATGCCAAAACGTTCCAGCTCGGCGCGTGCCTCCTCCGGAATGGCGGCGTCCGGTTCGCCCACGGCCGCTTCTGTATCCGCGCCGGCTTCCTCGACCTGTTCCGGGGTGGCCTGCTCCGTTTCCGGGGCATAGAGCAGGGCCAGTTCTTCGCGAGGATTGAAGAACGCAACGACAAAAAACACGAGCGACATCACCAGGTACATGCGAAACGGCGGCATGTAGCGCGCACGGCGCCCGGCAAGGTAATCGTGGGTGAGTCTGCCCGGCCGGACCAACAGCGGGATGAGCGTCTGCCAGATTCGCGAATCGAGTTCGAACAAATCGCCGAACGCATCCCGAACCAGTTCCCAGAGACTAATGAGACGGGTCTTGGCGCGCTGCCCGCAATTGCCGCAGTACTGGCCTCTCAACACGGCGCCGCAGTTGAGGCAGGTTGGCGGGGACTCCTCGCCCGAGTAAACAGGATCCTCACGCAGGACCCGGCTCGTAACCGTCAGGTCGGCGCCGAAGCGTTGCTCCACGCCGGGGTAGGAGTCGTTGCCTTCACGTTCGAGAAAGACGTCCAGCGATTCGTCGTTGTCGAACGTGTACCGCCAGGTATGCTGTCCCGGAGCCTCTTCGCCGTCTCCGGGACTGAACGCCGTTTCGATCCCGACCACACCGGTGTACGTAGCGGCATCGACCAGATGTTCACGTAGCCAGTCGCCGAACGCCTCCTCGACGTCGGCCGTGACGACAGCCGTTTTTTCGTAGAGCGGTCCCGACGACATACACTGGCCGGTGTCAGTCGGGCTTTTTCTCGCCTGCCTTCTTGCGCGCCGCCGTCTTCTTGCGCGGCGCGGCCTTCCGTTTTGCCGCTTTCCTGGGCTTCGAAGGCTCCGTCGCGCGCCGGCCGAGTTCGGACGGATCGAAGTCATCGACATCGAGGAGAGCCGAACTCTTCGTGTGGTATTCACGCAGTTCGTCGGCCTCGGCCTCGTTGATGATGCCGGCCTTGCTGGCCTGCTCGATCTGTTCGCCCAGATAGTCGGACGCAATCAAGCCCTCTTTCTTCGCCTGCCGGAGACGTTTCTCGAGCGGCGCGAGCTTGACCGACAGTTCGAGGGCTTCCTCGAGCAGGCCGAGCGGATTGCCGGGTTCATTGGTCGTGTAGGCAAACCGGCTCAGTCGCTCGCGCGCTTCGCCGGGCTGGGTCATGAGTTTCACGATCTTGAGGCCCAGTTCGTCAGCGGGTGCCGAGTAGGTCCTGCCGCGCGGGAAAATCGCCGCCCGCAGGAAACCGGCCACCAGGCGGTTCGGGAAATTGCGCAGGAACGAGTGCAGCGCTTCCTGGGCGTTGTACATGAGCGTGCGCACGGACCACTCGACGAGCGGCAGGTCCGCGGCGCGGCGACCCTCGTTCTCGAAATGTTTGAGCACGCAGGAGGCCAGGTAGATAGCGCTGAGCACGTCGCCAAGCCTTGCGGACAACAGCTCCCGTTTCTTGAGGGCGCCCCCGAGCGTCAGCATGGCAAAGTCGGAGGCGAGCGCAAACGCAGCGCTGTAGCGGTTGATGTTCTGGTAGTAGCGGCGCGTCGGTGTATTCAGCGGTACCTTGCTGAACTTCGCGTGAGTGAGCGCCATCGTGAACGCACGTGCCGTGTTGCTGATGGCATATCCGATATGCCCGAACAGCGCGTCGTCGAACTCGATGAGGCCGCGATCCTCGTCTTCGTCGGCGGCTGCGTTCAGTTCTCGCAGTACAAACGGGTGGCAGCGTATCGCGCCCTGGCCGTAGATGATCAGGCTGCGAGTCAGGATGTTTGCGCCTTCGACCGTAATGGCAATGGGCGTGGCCATGTAGCTGCGGCCCAGATAGTTGTTCGGCCCCATCATGATGGCTTTGCCGCCGTGGACGTCCATGGCGTCGTTGGCCACCTTACGGCCGAATTCGGTGCAGTGATACTTGAGTATGGCCGACGGGACCGCGGGCTTTTCGCCCTGGTCGATGGCACCCGCAGTGACGGATACGGCCGCATTCATAATGTAGGTATGACCGGCAATGCGCGCCAGCGCCTCGCCGACGCCTTCGAAGTTGCTGATCGAGGTATTGAACTGCCGGCGAATGCGGGCATAGGCTCCCGCGGCATAGCTGGCCGCTTGTCCACCGCCCGCCGACGTCGATGGCAACGTAATGGCGCGGCCGACCGACAGCAGTTCGACGAGCATCTTCCAGCCTTTGCCGGCCATTTCCGGGCCGCCGATGATGTAGTCCAGCGGCACGAACACGTCTTTGCCTGAGGTGGGTCCGTTCTGGAACGCGACACACAGCGGGTAGTGCCGGCGGCCCACTTCGACGCCGGGCGTGCTGGTCGGGATGAGTGCGGCCGTAATGCCGTAATCGTCGACGTCGCCGATCAGATGATCCGGATCGTACAGTTTGAACGCGAGGCCGAGCACCGTCGAAACGGGCGCAAGCGTAATGTAGCGCTTGTCCCAGTTGAGGCGGATGCCGACAATTTCCTCACCTTCCCATTCGCCTTTGCAGACCACGCCGCTGTCGATCAGCGATGCGGCATCCGAGCCCGCCTGCGGTGAGGTCAGCGCAAAGCAGGGGATTTCCGTGCCGGCTGCGAGACCGGGCAGGTAACGATCCTTCTGTTCCTGAGTGCCGTAGTGCAGCAGCAGTTCTGCCGGCCCGAGCGAGTTGGGCACGCCTACCGTCGACGAGGCGGTTGCGTTGCGACCGGCCAGCTTCTGGATGACGACGGCGTTCGCGTAGGCCGAAAACTCGAGCCCGCCATATTGTTTGGGAATGATCATCGCGAAGAACTTGTGCTCGATCATGAAGTCCCACACGTGCTTCGGCATGTCGACCAGCTCGTGAGAGATCTCCCAGTCGTCGAGCATCCGGCAAAGCTCTTCACAGGGGCCGTCGACGAATGCCTGCTCCTCGGCCGAGAGCGCCGGCGCCGGGAATGACATCAGACGTTCCCAGTCGGGCATGCCGGAGAACAGCTCGCCGTCCCACCAGACATTGCCGGCTTCCAGCGCCTCGCGTTCGGTATCCGACATCGACGGCAGCATCTGGCGATAGATGGCAAGCAGCGGCTGGGTGATTTTCTCGCGCCGGAACTCGACCAGATTCGGGACCACCATCAATCCGAAACCCGCCCACATCAGCATCAGCCACCACCACGCGCCGTTGCCAAACAGCGTATAGGCAACCAGTGCCGCGCCCGCCGCAAACGTTGCGGTGCGAAGATCAACGCGCTGGTATGCGAGAAACAGTCCGCCGCCAAAAAACAGCGCGAACCAGAGCAAACTGACAACCAAACCGGACAAGGTCTTTTCCTCTCAAAAAACAAAAGGGTAAGGGCGAGTGCCCCCGCGAACGGCGCGGCTGCTCGGCGAGCGATCCGCGCCGTCGTTGCGTCACTGGCACCCTATCACTGCGGGACAGGCTGCGCCAACGACCGTTCGGCAGTTCCCGACAGGGTTGGATTCAGCTGCCGAGCAAGGTCTCGATAGCGGCGCGCTCTTCGCGGAGTTCGGTCTCCGTGGCGTCCATCTTTTCGCGACTGAAGTCATCGATTTCGAGACCCTGCACAATCTCGTACCGGCCGTCCCGGCAACGCACCGGGAACGAATAAACGATGCCGGGTTCGACGCCGTAGCTGCCGTCGGCCGGGATCGCCATGCTGGTCCAGTCGTCGCCCGGCGTGCCGAGCGCCCAGTCATGCATATGATCGATTGCGGCGGACGCAGCCGAGGCTGCTGACGAGGCGCCGCGAGCTTTGATGATGGCTGCGCCACGCTGTTGTACGACCGGTATAAATTCCTCGGTGAGCCAGCTGCGGTCGACGAGTTCGCCGGCCGGCTTGCCGCTAACGCTGGCGTTGCTGATGTCCGGGTACTGGGTAGCGGAATGATTCCCCCAGATCGTCATCTGCCGGATGTCGTTGACGTGGCTTGCGGTTTTGGCGGCCAGTTGCGCCAGCGCCCGGTTGTGGTCGAGTCGCGTCATGGCCGTGAACTGGCCTTTATCGATATCCGGCGCATTGCTGCTGGCGATCAAAGCGTTGGTGTTTGCGGGGTTGCCGACCACCAGTACGCGGATGTCGCGGTTTGCATGGTCGTTGATGGCCTTACCCTGCACCGAGAAGATGGCCGCGTTGGCTTCGAGCAGATCCTTGCGCTCCATGCCGGGCCCCCGGGGTCTTGCTCCGACGAGCAACGCATACTGGCTGTCCTTGAACGCCACGTTCGGGTCGTCGGTCGCGACGACGCCCGCCAGCGTGGGGAATGCACAGTCGTCGAGTTCCATGACGACGCCGTTGAGCGCGGGCAGGGCGGGCGGAATTTCGAGCAATTGCAGAATGACGGGCTGGTCCGCGCCGAGCATCTGGCCGGAGGCAATACGAAACGCGAGTTGGTAGCCGATCTGGCCGGCGGCGCCAGTGATCGTGACGCGAACGGGTGCTTTCATGGGGTTTTCCTGGTATCGATGAAGGTGTCGGTAAGGCTGTAATTCGGGAAGCCGGCCTTCGACGGCCGGTCTTGTAACGGGCCGGGATTTTAGCACCGGATAGCCTTCCGGACATGACCGGGAATACACCTACGAGCGGGCGGCCTGGGGCCGGACCCGCTTCTGCCGAGCTAGCGGTTGCCCCAGTCTATCGGTTCGGCGTCCGGGAAGGCCTCGGCAAACTCGTCGGCCTCTTTCCGGGCCAGCTTGTCGCGACCGGCGGCAATGAAGGTCTCGATGCATTGGCGCCACGCGGCTTCGTCAGTGCGCACACTGGCAGCGCAGCCAGATGTGGCGATCTGGCTCCGGGCCTCCCGGCGTACAACGGAATCGGCCGCGCCGGACGATGCGCGTACCTTTGCTTCGTCGGTGCGCACGCGGATTGCCGGCAGAGTCTCGCTCTCCTTCACGACTTCCGGGGAATTCGTTACGGCTTCCGGGAGATCCGTCGTGCCGGTCGGGCCGCTCATGACGTCGAGGTTGTTGTCACGCTCGCGTTTCGACGCTTCGGATTTGACGGCTGGCTCACTTGCCGGGAGGGCGCCTGTTGAGTCCTGGAGTTCTGCTATCGCATTATCGTCGGGCGCCGCCGTGTCGGCGACGATCGCGGCGTGCTCTTGCAGCAGATAGTCTTCAGGGACAGCCGCGGGGCCGTCCGGATTGGTCTGCGTGACCTGCAGCACCAGCGCAAACGACAGGGCAATGGTTGCGGCCCACGCCAGTGGGCGAAACCGGGGCCAGCGCCTGGCCTCGCCGGCCGCGGCCGCCTGGCGGGCTTCAGCCAGCACTTTCTGGTCGAGAGACTCCGGCGTGCGCTCAACGGCCAGCGAGCGATAGGCTTCGCTTACGGCGTCGTCGGCGCGAACGTCATCCTGGTTCATGCGGTCTCCTCCGCTTTATCCAATGCGGCTCGCAGCTTTTTGACGGCGTATCGCAGGCGACTCTTGGTCGCCTCGCGGTTGGCGCCGGTGACTTTGGCAATGTCATCGATGCCGAGTCCCGCTTCTTCGTGCAGCAGGAACACGTCCCGCTGTTCCTCGGGTAAGCCTTCTAGCGCGCGTTCCAGCCGGCGGCGGGCCAATGCGGCCTCCGCCTCATTTTCGAGTGGCCTGGTGTCGGCCGGTTGAGTATCCGGTTCGATCGCCGCCGGGTGTTTGTGACGTTTATTGCGGCGGAGATAGTCGATGAAGCAGTTGTGCGCAATCCGATACAGGTAGGTCGTGAATTTTGCGCTGGGGCGATACGACGAGCGAGCCCGAATGATTTTGCTCCAGGCTTCCTGGTACAGGTCCTCGGCGGCTGCCGGATCGTTGCCGAGTCTAAGGAAGTAGCGGTACAGCGCGTCGTTGTGGCGCCGGTAGAGCGTTTCGAACGCCTGGGCGTCACCGTCTCTGAAGCGCAGCATCAGGGCTGTATCTTCCAGGGCTACGGTCATGGCCGGAGCATAGGCCATGGTCTCGGCTGCGGGAAGCGCACGCGCCCGGTCAGGCGCGGGGGCGCCGCGCGCCGCAAACTCGATTGTTGACACGGGGGCTTGTCCTCCAGCAGGGCGTTTTCACATAAGTCATTGATTTTTATTGGGAATGACCTTCTTCATGTGTGTGTAAACGTGCTTGTCCCCGTGCCCGGGTCAAAAATTCTTTCCTGAATGCTTGCAAATTCGTCTTCTGGTGTTATAGTCGACTATAACACCCAATCACTAGGACCGGAGTTAGGGGGATGAAAACCACGGCAGCGCAGTACCTGAACGAATTTGTGAGTCTGACGATTCTCGCTTTGATGATCGTCGCGCTTGCCGCCGGACAATTGTCAAGTGCGTCCGACGCGGAGGTGACCGCCGGGTTCGAGCAGCCGCCCGCGAGCCAGGCCGTGCATATCGAAGTAGTACGGGGCGCAAGGTTCGAGGACCCGACACCGTTTCCCAAAGGCTCCGCGCGTACCGCAAGTGCGGACCCGGAACGCCCGGCTGTCGTTCGGTAGCCATGATTTCAGGTTCCGTCATTTTGGCGAGTAAGGTAGCGACGGAGTGATTCCGCCGGTCCCGATGGGACCGGCGGCTTT
>JANQPG010000057.1 GCA_028289545.1 Woeseiaceae bacterium | reverse complement strand
GTACAAGACGGAAATGCTGACCGCCGACGAGCAGTACGTGTTCATCGACATGGTCGTGCAGTACCGGCGCACGGATCCCGTGCTCTACAGTTTCGAAGTGGTCGAGCCCGACCTGACGCTGCGCGACGTTACCGAGAGCGCCTTGCGGGAAGTTGTCGGCACGAGTCAACTTGAGACTCTCGTGACCGGTCGTCGCGAGGAGATTGCGTCGCGGACGCTTGCCGCTCTGCAGGCCACGCTGATTAGCTACAACGCCGGTATTACCGTCACGTCCATTTCGCTCGAGACGGTCAACTACCCCGCGGCCGTGCAGGGCGCCGTCGACGATGCACAGAAGGCGCGTAACGACAGTCAGCGTGCCATCCTCGATGCTGACGCGTATTCGCGCGACGTGGTCGCGCGCGCGGCCGGTGAGGCGGCACGCATAGAACAGGACGCGGAAGCCTACCGCGACCGTCTGATCGCAAACTCCGAAGGTGAAGCGGCACGTTTCGAGGCGCTGTTGGCCGAGTATCAGAAGGCGCCGCGGGTTACGCGCGACCGTTTGTACATCGAGGCCATCGAAGAGGTGTACGGCAAGGCGAACAAAGTCATCATCGACACGGACGGCAGCGGCAATCTTCTGTACCTGCCGATGGACAGGCTGCTCAACAACCCGCCGCCGGCTGGGCAGAGCGGCATGTCCCTGTCGGGTAACCCATCATCGAGAGAGTCGAACGCCACGCGGCAAAACACCGCGGACGGTCGCGAGCGGAGGATGAGGCAATGAGCGGCGCACGTTCCGGATACCTAATACTGGCGGCGATCGCCGGTTTCATATTCATTTCTTCCATATTTATCGTCGATCAGCGCGAGCAGGCCATCAAGCTCCGCCTTGGTGAGGTCATACAGTCCGACTACGAGCCGGGTCTGCAGTGGAAGTGGCCTGTTATCGATACGGTGGTGAAGCTGCCGCGGCGTATCCTGACGATTAGCGACCGGCCCGAGCGCATATTCACGGAGGAGAATGAAGCGCTGCAGGTGGATTTCTTCGTCAAGTACCGCATTACCAATCCCGTGCAGTTCTATGTTTCGACCGGCGGAGTCGTCCAGGTCGGCAACGATCGACTGGGCGAGATCGTCAAGAACGCCATCGTCACCGAGTTCGGCAAGCGCACGGTTGTCGAGGCGATCTCGGTGGGCCGTCAGGAACTCATGCAGGACATGTTGGCTACGGCCGCACCCACAGCGCAGGATCTCGGCGCCGAACTGATCGACTTCCGCGTCAAGCAGGTCGAGTTCATGGACGACGTTCGCGAGTCGGTGTACCGGCAGATGGAGTCGGAACGTAAACGTATTGCCTTCGAGCGGCGTGCGGAAGGTGAGGCCGAAGCCGAGCGCATTCGCGCCGAGGCGGACAAGGAAAGCACGGTTATCCGCGCCGAGGCCAACAAGCGAGCCGAGATCATTCGCGGTGAGGGTGATGCCCGTTCCGCGGAGATCTACGCGAATGCGTACACCAAGGACCCCGAGTTTTACGCCTTCTACCGGAGCATCAACGCTTATCGGAACGCAGTGGGCCTCTCGGGCGACATCCTTGTGCTCGATCCCGACAACGAGTTCTTCCAGTACCTAAACCGGTCGCGCGGCGACGCCAACTAGCAGCGTGTTGAAAGAAGCCTCAGCCGGCACGCTACGGTGTTGCCAACAGCCCAAAAATGCTCATGTACTGGCGTGTACACTGCGCTTTTTCGGCTTTCGACGCCTTGTATCGTACGCGCCTGAGACTTTTTCAACGGGCTGCTAGGAGCGGTCTCGCAATCGTTCGCAGCCGCGGGGGAAGAATGCCGTGGATCTGAAGCTGCTGCTGACGGCGCTGGCGCTCGCGTTGATCCTCGAGGGCCTGCTGCCGTTCGCCGGACCCGGGCGATACCGCAAAATGGTAGATGAACTGGCGCGCCTCAGTGATAATCAGCTGCGGACGATCGGTCTGGCCGTCATGTTGGCGGGTCTCTTTCTTTTGTACCTCGTGCGAGCCTGAAAGATGGGAAAAAATGTTGTCGTCATAGGCACTCAGTGGGGTGACGAAGGCAAGGGTAAGATTGTCGATCTGCTGACGGATCGGGCGGCTGCGGTCGCACGTTTTCAGGGCGGACACAACGCGGGCCACACGCTGGTCATCGGCGGAGAGAAAACGGTCCTGCATCTGATCCCTTCCGGCATATTGCGAGAAGGCGTGAGCTGTCTGATCGGCAACGGCGTCGTGCTGTCGCTGGAGGCGCTGGTCCACGAGGCGAACGCCCTGGTGCAGAGCGGCGTTCCGGTTTTTGAACGCCTGAAGGTCAGTCCGGGCTGCCCGCTGATCCTGCCGTCTCACGTTGCGCTCGATCTGGCCCGCGAGAAGGCACGCGGAGCCGCTGCTATCGGCACAACCGGCCGCGGCATCGGTCCGGCCTACGAGGACAAGGTTTCGCGGCGGGCGTTACGGGTATCGGATCTGTTCGTTCGCGAGAATTTTGCGGCCAAACTTGGCGAAGTGCTGGATTACCACAACTTCCTCTTGCGCAATTACTTCCGCACCGAGGCTGTGGACTTCAACAAGACGCTCGATGAGGCGATGCAGTGGGCCGAAGTCATCGCGCCGATCACGGTGGACGTCACGCAGGTGCTGAACGATCTCTCGGCCGCCGGCAAAAGCATTTTGTTCGAAGGCGCGCAGGGAACGTTTCTCGATATCGACCACGGCACCTACCCGTTTGTCACCTCGTCGAACACCGTGGCCGCCGCCGCCAGCACGGGCACGGGTGTGGGGCCGAGGAATCTCGATTACATACTCGGGATCGTCAAAGCCTATACGACGCGGGTTGGCGCCGGCCCGTTCCCGACCGAGTTGTTCGACGAGATGGGCGAGCATATCGCCACCGTGGGTGCGGAGTTCGGTGCGACAACGGGCCGGCCACGGCGGGTAGGCTGGTTCGACGCTGTTGCGCTGCGCCGCTCGATCGTCAACAGCAGCGTGTCCGGCCTTTGCGTGACCAAGCTGGACGTGCTCGACGAATTGGAGACGATACGCATCTGCGTAGGGTACGAGATCGATGGCGAGCCGGTAGCGGGTCTTCCGGTCGTCGTAGACCGTTTTGCGGAATGCCAACCCGTCTACGAAGATATGCCGGGTTGGCAATCTTCCACCGTCGGTGCGACGCAGTATACGGATCTGCCGTCCAATGCGCGTGACTACCTGGCGCGCATTGAGGAACTGGCCGGCGTTCCGGTCGACATTATTTCGACCGGTCCGGATCGCGAGCAGACCATCGTCAAACAGCATCCGTTCGGCTAATTCCAGTTCGTGGCCGGTTCACTCGTCTTTCGCGCAGGCGCGAACGCCTATCGGCTGATTCGCGAGCGGGGCTTCGATCCGGGAAGTATCAGCACCCTTGCCGGCGCCTCGGGCGGAGCGAAGTGGCTGGTCCTTAGTCAGCTGGACCGCGTACTCGCGCGAGACATCCTGCCGCGTATGTCCGCGCCCGTGCACACCCTGGGAACGTCGATTGGTGCGTGGCGTTTCGCCTGTCTCGCGCAGCCGGATCCGCTGACCGCCATCGAGCGATTCGAAGCGGCGTACATCGAGCAGCAGTACAGCGAAAAGCCCGATCGCGCCGAGATCACGGGCAAGTCCAGGGAGATCCTTGACGAGCTTATCGGCGAGGACATGCTCGACTTCATGGTGACGCACCCTGTTCTCAGGATGCACATCATGACCGTGCGCGGTCGGCATCTATTGGCAACGGAATCGACGCCGTTACTGGCCCTCGGGCTTGGACTCGCGGCGGGGATGAACGCGCTCAGCCGCCGTTCGCTGGGCGCGTTCTTCGAGCGTGCGCTGTTTTACGATCAGCGCGATCGACCGCCGTTCTTCGATGTCGACGAATTTCCGTTGCAGCGAGTGCCGCTGTCGAGAGACAACCTCAGGGCAGCCGTGTTGTCCACCGGCTCGATACCGCTGGTACTCGAAGGCGTGACCGGCATACCGGGAGCCAGACCCGGCACTTATCGAGACGGCGGGGTAATCGACTACCACCTGGATTTGCCGCTTGCGACAGGTGACAGACTGGCGCTGTACCTGCACTTCTATGATTTTCTCAAGCCGGGCTGGTTCGACAAGCATCTGAGTTGGCGGCATGCGAGCCCGTCGAACACCTCGAACGTGCTGTTGGTCAGTCCATCTGCGGAATTTGTCGAGACGTTGCCCAACGGCAAGATTCCAGACCGGCACGACTTCGTGCGCTATCCGCACGACGAACGGGTTCGGGCATGGCGGCAAACCGTCGATCGCTGCCGTGCGCTGGCCGACGAGTTTGCGGAAGTTCTGGCAAGCGACTCGCTCGCCGCGAGGCTCGACCGTCTTTGAATCCGGCAGCGGGTGCTTTCAGGCTCGCCGCCTGTCGCTCTCGGCGAGATAGTCCTGCACGGCTGCGACGTCTTCGTGCATCAGGTAGTCGGCGCTGTCTTTCCAGCCGCCGAGCATCGGCAAGGTGCGCTCGTTCACGAGCAGATGTTTTTCACTCTGCTGCTCCGTAATTTCCCAACCCGGGATCGCAATGACGGAGCGCACGGCAACTCGACCTCCCGTGGCTTTGCTGAGCGCTGCCGCCAGTCGCAGCGCCCTTTGTGACAGGCTCTCGAGCGGGAGCACTTCGTCGTCTCCGAGATGCAGGCGCTCCCCCTTGAGGGTGGCGCTTTGCCCGCGGCGATTGCGGCGGGCAACCACATGGACGGCATAGGTGCCGCTGCTGCCGACGACGACATGATCGATCATGTCACCGGCAACACCGACGTCGTGAAACACCGTACCTTGTCGGGCGGCGAGGCGTTGCAGCTGGTGGCCGACCGCAATGCTGGCATCTCGCTTCAGCCTCAGCCTTCCCAACGCGAACAGCGTGGCGGCGATCTTGTACAGAAAAAACGCGGCGATGGCGCCGAGCGTGACAATCAGGAGCGACAGCTGCCAGGATGTGTAGCCCAGGTACAGTCCGCTCGCCTCGAGGTTAAACGCCACCATGAAGATAATCGCGAGCACGAGCGTAGCGCCAAGATAACCGGCTTGCTTGCGGCGCAGTCGTTCTGATTCGTCGCGAAAGCGTTGCGCCGCCTCGCGCACTGTGCTCTCGGGGAACACGGGTGTGCCCGTCGTGAATTCGGTCAGCGCATTCCACAGTTTGGCCGCGATGAGGAAGACCGTTGCTACGACGACTGCGAGCGTGCCGGCTGTTGTCAGTGCTTCGAGATTCATCGATGCGCTTCGCTTGAGACCCGGCGGAGAAACCCCAAGCGTAGCCGCCGGGCGAGGCCGACTCTGTGACGCAGTTCACAGGCGGAGGCCGGTCAAACAAGGGCTTTAAGCCAGTGTTCAGTCTACGGCTGCTATTTGTGAAAATTATCACGCCACTCGATGGCAATTTGCCTTATGTGTATGGCACAGAAGACCGGGAGTAGAAGATTATGCGGCCAATTTACCTGATGAGCGTTGTTGCCTGGTTGTTGAGCGGCTGTGCAACGATGAGCAGCGAGCAATGTGCGCTGAGCGACTGGCACGCTGTCGGCTACGAGGACGGGGCAAGGGGACTCCAGTCGGAACGGTTCGGTGAATACCGTAAGGATTGCGCCAAGCACGGCGTGGTGCCGGATTTTAGAGCCTACATGGTGGGCCGCGACGAAGGGTTGGTCGAATTCTGCCAGCCGGCTCGCGGATTCAAGCTGGGAGAGCAGGGCCGTTCCTACAGCGGCGTCTGCGACGCGGCGCTCGAGGAAGAATTCCTCGACGCTTATCGCGTCGGCAGGCAGCTCCATGGCCTGCGTTCCAGGGTCAATGAGACCGAGTCACGGATTGCGTCCAAAGAAGCGCGTATCGACGACAACGCCGAGCTCATAGAGTCCAAGGAGGCAGGGTTGATTGCCGAGGAGACAACCACGGAGGAACGTGTGTTGCTGCTTGCCGACCTGAAGCGGCTTGCCGAAGAGCAGGGTGAACTCGGGGCGGAAATCGAACGCCTGTACGAGGAGCGCGCGCTGCGGGCCGCCGAACTGCAAGACTACGAGCTGACTCTGGCTACGTATCGTTACTGAGGGCGTACCCTGTCGACCGCGACGGCAATTCGCCCGTGGCGAATGTCTTTGCATCCTGCGGAGACGATTGGGCGGCGACGAATGGCGGCGATCTAGTAGAAGTCGATATCGTCGGGATCGTGCCGCCGCTCCCGGCCCTCACGGCGTTCCTGTTCGTACCGGCCGCTAGCTGACGACATGCCGCCGGGACTGAACGGACTGCGCCGGTCATCGTTGCCGCGCCTGTCGGCGTGGTGAACAAACCGGCAGGTGCATTCCGGCGCATCACACTCCACCAGGGGAAGGCGCGGCGCGTCCTCCGAGAGAAAACGTTGTCCGTCCAGCGCTTGTGCAGCCGCGCAGGCGCCGGCGTCGAAGCGAAGCGACACCGCGTGGTATTCCGAAGGCGTGTGTTCCAGGCGGCGGTTCTGAGGGGGCTGCCGCGGTGCGGCAGCCTGTCGCTGCCGAAGCCAGAAATAAGCGCCCACCAGAACGACGAGCAGCAAGATAAGCAGCAATTTCAAGCGAATGCCCTCCCGGACCACAAGGAGTGTTGCTGATCACTCTAGCGCTATTCCACGACGGGTGCATGCTTCGAATGAGCTTTTCTTCTACAAATTCGCTAACTTGTGCGTCTCGAGGCCCATATTTGTATCGTCGGCCGAGTGCGCGTACAAACGATTGGCCTGATGGATCGAGCTAGTGCAACGGGGATACGCCAAACAGGCTGCCATGAACGTAGAACAGTAGCCCCGATACGCCGGCGCCCAGGCCGAGCACAAGCGCATCCTTCCAGAGCGCCACGGGTTGCGGCCGCCGCCACACGCCGTCCCGGCGATTGGAGAGCAGCATCGAGAAGGTGGCCCACAGGGCGAGCCCGCCGAACAGTATGACGTCGCGCGCCGTCCCGTTGACCAGCAGGTGTGCAACAGCCCAGATGACCACGCCGGTCAGCTGCGGATGTCTGACGAAGCGTCGAATATTGGTCGGCAGCTGCGATGCGATCATGAGCGTGACCGAAACACCTACGGTCAGCGTAATCCAGACGTTGCCGAAAAACGGTGGCAGATAGGCGGCAACAATTGGCGCTTCGCGCCAGCCGATGACAATGAGCGCAACGGCAGCGATAATGAGCAGCGAAAAAACGCCCTTGTACGGTCCCTCGCCATAACGCTTGACGAGTTCAGATCGCCGTTCCGGAAGGGCGATGGGGAAGCAGTGAACGGCGGCCCAGAGGATGACGCCGGCAAGCAAGGTTATCATCGCCGGAGTATAGCGACGATGGCCGACACGGGATACGCTTGAGTATCGAAGGCCGGCGTAAGTCCCCGACACCCGCTGCCTTCAGGAGGGTAAAGTGAATACAGACGCCAAACTCATGGATATGCTGACGGGTTATTCCGCCGCGCATCGGCACCCCTTTAATGTGGCCGTGCACATGCTCGGAATCCCGAGCATCATGTTCGGTGCGTTGATTGCGCTGAGCTGGCCAAGCGCCGACCTGGGCCCGGTGACCGTAAACCTCGCGCATCTGGCGCTGCTTGGTTTTGTCGTGTTCTACCTGAGTCTGGACGTGGTGTTTGCGCTCGCGTTTGCCGTCTTCGGCGTCGTGCTGACGGTGCTGGCGGGGCAGGTGGCTACGCTGCCGCTGGCGGTTTCAGGAACGGTTGCCGCCGTGTGCTTTTTTGGGGGATACCTGCTGCAGTTCGTGGGCCACGCCGTTGAAAAGTCCATGCCGGTGCTCGTCAAGCACCCGATCCAGGCGCAGCTTGCGGCCCCGTTCTTTACGGTTGTCGAACTGTTCAAGATGCTGCGTCTGCGCGAGGAGCTGTTCGACGAGATTCAGCGACGGATCGCAGCGGCGGAAGGCGGCGCCAGCGCCTGACGCCTCGTTCGCGGAAGTCGAACGCCACATCCCGAACGGCGTCGACGTTCAGTCTCGTTCCGCTAAAGCAACGCCTTAATCTGCCGATAACCTCCGTATTCGCGGTGAGGAGCAACGCTGATGTCCACGCAAAGCGCTGGGACACAATGTAGGCCCTTTTTGCCCGATTCGGCGCTGGAGCAGGTCCATCGGCAGTGGGTTTCGACTCTGGACGCTATTCGCGACGCCATCATTGTCGTCGATTCGAAAGGCCGGCTCGTGCGGGCCAATCGCTCGTTTGCTGAACTCGTTGGTATCAGCGTCGACAAGATTGTCCAGTTGCCGCTCGACATGCTTGCGCCCTGGCTGGTCGACGACAGCGGCAGCGTCTGCAGCGGGCAGGTTGCCGCGCCCGGCGGCCGCATTTATCGCGTCAGGGCATTCGAGAAAGACGCAACCTTGGACGGCCGGCTGTTCATCATCGAGGACACGACCGACAGTTTCGCGCTTGCGCGGGCTGAGGAGAGTTACCGGGAAGGCACGGCAAAATCGCAGGTCGAAACGATCAACGCGCTGTCCAGAGCGCTCGAGGCAAAAGACGCCTACACGGCTGAGCACAGTCGACAGGTTGCGGTGCTTGCGAAACGCATAGCGCTCAACATGGGATTCGACGAGTTCGCCGCACAGGGCATTTACTACGGCGCCAAGGTGCACGACATTGGCAAACTCGGCATACCGAGCGGCATTCTGAGCAAATCCGGAAAGCTGGCGCAGGCCGAAATGAACCTGATTCGGACTCACTGCGAGTCGGGATACGCGGTCGTCAAGCACCTGAGTTTCCCGTGGCCCGTACACGAGATCATTCTGCAACATCACGAGCGTATGGACGGTTCGGGATACCCGGCCGGGCTCCGTGGCGACGAGATCGACATGGCCGCACGCATAGTTTGCGTGGCGGACGTTATCGAGGCGATGTCGTCTCATCGGCCATACCGGGCAGCGCTGGGTATCGACAAGGCGCTCGAGGAGATCAAGGCTGGTCGGGGCAGTCGCTACGACAGCGAAGTCGCGGCGGCGAGTGTTGCGGTGGCTTCGGAATGGACGGCTCAACCCGACGGGAGCGGAGCGCTGACATGACGGATCTCGGGCCCGATCACACTGAGGCGCTCAAACAAATGGAAGCCAAGATCGACGAGCTTCCGGTGTTGCCGCAGGTTCTTGTTAGACTGCTACAGCTCGAGCCGACTGCGGAAGACTATTTCGAGAGCTTCGAAGGACTGGCCAAGGAAGATCCCGCCTTTGCGGTTCGGGTGATCGCCCTTGCCAATTCGGCCACGTCGTCACCCGTGAGCCCGATCGAGACCATTCGTGAGGCGATGGCACGGATGGGCGCCACGCGTATCGGCGCGCTCGTGGCATCACTCGCCGTGCAGAAAGTGTTCATGCCGACCGAAGACGGACAGGTGCGGCTGTGGATCCACTCGATATACGCGGCCGTTGCTGCAGAGGCGATTGCCGGCCGCTGCACGGCGCTGGGGCTCGACCCCGGCAAGGCGTACCTGGCTGGACTGCTGCACGACATTGGCCGTTTTGTAATGCTCGAACATGCAGCGCCTAGCCTCAAGGCCGTGGACGAGAGCAATTGGACCACGCCCGAAGAACTCGTGGCGGCGGACGTCGAAGTGTACAAGTTCACTCACAGTGAGCTGGGCTATCTTGCGTGTCAGCGCTGGTCTCTGCCGGAGGAGCTGGCCCAGTCCGTTAGAGACCATCACTCCGCGCTCGGAGACGAGTTCGAACCCGGCTCTCTGGATGCGTTGAACTATTGCATCCAGCTAGCCGACCGCATGTGCATGAACGCCCTGGAGTGCGATGGTTTCGAAACGCTGGACGCCGATCAGCGTGTCCGGATTCTCGACGCTGAATGCCTGGCCCCCGTCAGCAAATCTCGAATCGTAACTCCGGAAATGCTGGACGCCATTGTGCCGTTCGCGAAACGCGACGGCGGAGAGCTCCTCTCGAACCTGGGCTTTGCGGAGATCGTTGCGCCGCGGCCCGCTGCGTGGGCTGCCAACGGCTGACTCAGACCCGGAGCTGGGTCGGGCTCCGGTAGATCTTGGGTTCTATACCCTGGAGTTGCCGTCCGCGATCTCAACGGCGACATGACGATTGCCGAGGACATCCGCACGGTGGAAGGAGTATTGATCGTCTGCAAGGGCCAGCCGATTACGGGCGCGGTTCAGCGGCACCTGCGGAAGCTCGGCGACTTCGATTCGCTGGAAGCAAATCCGCTCGTAGAGATCAACGACTCAAATGAACAGGGTCCTTTGTTTGGTTCCGAGAAGAGGACTTGAACCGACTCAAGAAGAGCGACAAAGCCAAGGCTTAAGGTGCAGCTGTTCTATGTAGGGTAACTACCTGAGATTCCGACTATGGCGTTGATCAGGGGAAGCCGATGAACCCGACCGAGGGCACCCGGAGTAGAGTCTTCCACTCCTCTTCAAATGAAAACGGCCCCAACAGGGGCCGTTATTCATTTGGTGCCGAGAAGAGGACTTGAACCTCCACGGGGTTACCCCCACTAGCACCTGAAGCTAGCGCGTCTACCAATTCCGCCACCTCGGCATGGCTCGCA
>JANQPG010000090.1 GCA_028289545.1 Woeseiaceae bacterium | reverse complement strand
CCGAAACCAAAGTGGCTCAGGTCATGGGCATCGCAAAACAGCACCAGCACCCGTTGCTGTGCACCATGGAAGAGTCCTGACGGACAACGGAGACTCAATTGTTATCGAGCGAACTCGAATTTTGTCTTAACGAAGCGTTTCAACGGGCTCGTGACCAGCGTCACGAGTTCATGACCGTGGAGCACCTCCTGCTCGCGCTGCTCGACATCCCGCGCGTGCACGAGATACTCAAGGCGTGTAACGGCAACGTGGCCGAACTGCGCCGCCAGCTCAGCGATTTTATCGACGAGCAAACACCGCTTCTGGCCGAGGACGATGAAAACGACGTGCAGCCAACCCTGGGATTCCAGCGGGTGCTGCAGCGAGCCGTGTTCCATGTGCAGTCCAGCGGTAAACAGGAAGTCTCGGGCAGCAACGTGCTGGTCGCCATCTTCAGCGAAAAACAGTCGCAGGCGGTGTACTTCCTCAACCTGCAGGACATTACGCGTCTCGACGTCGTGAACTACATTTCCCACGGCATGCCGCAGGTGCAGGGCGAGTCCAGCGACGAGGAGACGGCGGAGCCGGAAGAGCACGAATCCGAAACGGAAGCGACCCCGCTGGAGCGCTTCGCGACCAACCTCAATGCCGCGGCCGAAGCCGGCAAGATCGATCCGCTGATCGGCCGTGAGCTCGAAATAGAGCGGACCGTGCAGATACTTTGCCGACGTCGCAAGAACAACCCGCTGTACGTGGGCGACGCCGGGGTCGGCAAGACGGCGCTGGCCGAGGGGCTTGCGCGGATGATCGTCGAGGAGCGGGTGCCCGAGGTGCTGCGCGACAGCACCATCTATGCGCTGGACATGGGCTCGCTGATCGCCGGCACCAAGTACCGCGGCGATTTCGAGAAGCGGCTCAAGGGCGTCATCAACGAGGTCAAGGAAGATCCCGGGGCGATTCTCTTCATCGACGAAATACATACGGTCATTGGGGCCGGCGCGGCATCGGGCGGCGTCATGGACGCGAGCAACCTGATCAAGCCGGTATTGTCGAGCGGCGAGATTCGCTGCATCGGTTCGACAACCTACGAGGAATACCGCGGCATCTTCGAAAAGGATCATGCGCTTGCGCGGCGCTTCCAGAAGATCGACATCCCGGAGCCGAGCGTGCCCGAGACTATCGAGATTCTTAAGGGGCTCAAGAGTCGCTTCGAAGAGCATCACGGTGTGAGCTACGACAACGACGCTGTCGTCGCGGCAGCCGAACTGGCGGCCAAGCACCTGAACGACCGCCGGCTGCCCGACAAGGCCATCGACGTGATCGACGAGGCGGGCGCCAATCTCAGGCTGCGTTCCGACGAATCGGAAGAACAGCGCGTGACGACCGGGCAGGTCGAAATGATCGTCGCGAAAATGGCGCGCATTCCGCAGAAGAGCGTGTCCGCGTCGGACAGAGACTCGCTCAGAACGCTAGAGCGCGATCTCAAGCTCGTCATCTTCGGTCAGGACGCGGCCATTTCGGCGCTGTCGTCGTCGATCAAGATGTCACGCTCCGGTCTTCGCGAGGAAGACAAGCCCATCGGCAGTTTCCTGTTTGCCGGCCCCACGGGTGTCGGCAAAACCGAGGTGACCCGTCAGCTTGCGATGCAAATGGGCGTCGAACTGATTCGTTTCGACATGTCGGAGTACATGGAGCGGCACACCGTGTCGCGGCTGATCGGCGCCCCGCCGGGCTACGTCGGTTTCGACCAGGGCGGACTGCTGACCGAGGCTGTCACCAAGAACCCGCATGCCGTCGTGTTGCTCGACGAGATCGAAAAGGCACATCCCGAGGTCTTCAACCTGCTCCTGCAGGTGATGGATCACGGCACCCTGACGGACAACAACGGCCGCAAGGCCGATTTCCGTAACGTGATCCTTGTCATGACGACCAACGCGGGCGCTCAGGAGATGAGCCGAGCCTCGATCGGTTTCACGCAGCAGGATCACAGTTCCGACGGCATGGAAATCCTCAAGAAATCCTTCTCGCCGGAGTTTCGCAACCGGCTGGACGCGATCATCCAGTTTGCGCCGCTCGACATCAATTCGGTCAAGCGTGTCGTCGACAAGCTGATCGTTGAACTCGAGGGCCGGCTCGGTAACAGCGACGTTACGATCGAGCTGGACGATGCCGCGCGCGCCTGGCTTGCCGAACGCGGCTACGATCCCAAGATGGGTGCGCGCCCGATGGCCAGGCTAATCTCCGAACACATCAAGCGGCCGCTGGCCGAGGAGCTCCTGTTCGGTGCGCTGGCGGAAGGCGGGCACGTGCGGGTTACTGTCGATGCCAGCGACGAGATTGCGCTGCGGGCGGAACCGGCCATCAAGGAACTCGAACACCTGGGCACGCGCGACGAAGCCGACTGAGGCGGCACTCGCTTGCTTTGTCTTTTGTGATGGGCGTTTCTGGGGGGCGGCCGGGACCGGTCGCCCTCGTTCGCGCGGCCGGTCAGCGGCCTCGATAGACGATGCGCCCCTTACTGAGGTCGTAAGGTGTGAGCTCGACCGTCACTTTGTCGCCGGTCAGGATGCGGATGTAGTTCTTACGCATTTTCCCCGAGATGTGAGCGGTCACGACGTGGCCGTTCTCGAGTTCCACTCGAAACGTCGTGTTCGGCAGGGTCTCGACGACCACACCTTCCATCTGGAGGGCTTCTTCTTTCGCCAAAATGCTGGTACCTGTGCGCCTTAAAGGCTCGCGATTGTGCAGAAAGCCCGACGGCTTTGCAATGCGCTATTGCCCGGATTCTGTCAGTTCGCGAGCCGGGTGGCGGCCGCTGGGCCAGGTGTCGAAGCGTTGCCCGTCCGTGACGTGGTTTGCGAGCGCCGCCGAGAACTCCCGCCTCGACAGCAGCCGGGCCCCCAGCGTCATGAGATGAGCCGAGGCGACCTGACAGTCGATCAACGGGAAACCGTGCTCCTCGAGCCGGGCACAAAGTGCGGCGAGCGCGATCTTGGAACCGCCGGTCTCCCCGCTGAACATGGATTCGGCAAAAAACAGGCGGTCGATTGCGAGACCGTAGAGACCGCCGACCAGCCGGTCGTCACGCCAGACTTCGATCGAGTGCGCCCAGCCGAGGCGGTGCAGTTCAACATAAGCGTTCTGCATCTCGGTCGTGATCCAGGTGCCGGGCTGCCCTTCGCGCGGTGCGGCGCAGGCGGCAACAACCGCCTCGAAAGCATGGTTGTAGCTGACTTCCTCGCGGCCGTTCCTGAGCGTGCGCAGGAAGCGTCGGGACAGGTGCAGGTCGGTCGGCGAGAGTACACAACGAGGGTCGGGTGACCACCAGAGGATCGGTTGTCCGGCGTCGAACCAGGGGAAGATGCCCCGGCGGTAGGCCTCCAGCAGTCGCGCAACGGACAGATCACCGCCCGCGGCGAGCAGCCCGTCGGGCTCGACCAGCGCGAGTTCGATAGGCGGAAATGCGTCCGGAGGATCCCCGGGGCTAAGCCAGGCGATGCGTGTGTTGCTCATTCGGGTGGCTCGGCCTGGGGGGCCTTGTACGGTGTGTGCCGGTCTACGGCTTCCATGTAGCGCTCGATCTGGCGGCCTTCCTCCTGCAGATAGTCGCCAACGGCGCAAAAGAACTCCGGCTGTTCGAGCCAGTGTGCGGACCACGTGTTCTGCGGCGAGAATCCGCGGCTGATCTTATGCTCGCCCTGCGTGCCGGGCTCGAAAAGCTCAAGACCTTTCTCGATGCAGTAGTCGATGCCCTGGTAGTAGCAGGTTTCGAAATGCAGCGCGTTGACGTCCTGATCCGCGCCCCAGTACCGGCCGTACAGAGCCGTGGGGCTCTCGAAGAATACGGCGGCCGCAATCATCTGCTCTTCGCGATAGCCCGCGATAACGAGCAGGTTATCGGGCTGATGCCGGCTGAGTTCGCGAAAAAACTCGAGCGTGAAGTAGGGCATTGAACCGCGCTGCATAAAGGTAATGCTGATCAGTCGGTAGACCTCATGCCAGAGATTGTCGTCGAGGTCGCGTCCCGAATGACGCCGGTAGCGGACCCCCGCCTCGGCAACGTGGCGGCGGTCGCGTCGCGCATTCTTGCGTTTCTTTGCGCTGAATCCCGACAGAAAATCGTCGAAACTCGAGTATCCCCGATTGCGCCAGTGGAACTGGCAATCCTTGCGGAGTTTCAGGCCGGCCGCTTCGAGTTGCGGAAGTTCTCGTTCGTCCGGAAAAAGGACGTGCAGCGACGAGCAGCCGCTTTGCCGCGCCAGTTCGACAGCGGCGGTCAGCAGAGCGTTGCCGGCCTCCGCGTCCTCCGGGTCGGCGAGTAGCAGCCGTCGGCTTGACGCGGGCGTAAAAGGGACCGCCGAGACCAGCTTCGGGTAGTAGTTCAGACCGGCCCGACGATAAGCATCGGCCCAGGCCCAGTCGAACACGAACTCTCCCCAGGAGTGCGGCTTTTCGTACAGCGGCAGCACACCGCGGAGGGCGCCGTCAGCGGTGCGGAGGCTAAGGTGCCGCGGGAGCCAGCCGGTGTTCGCCGTGGCCGACCCGGAGGTTTCGGCCGCGAGCAGAAACTCGTGGCGTAGAAATGGATGCACACCGCCGGCGACCCGGTTCCAGTCCCTGGCCGCTATTTCGGCGATTGAGCCGTGGACGCGGACTTCCATCGACGGGACGGCTCAGGCGGCGTTGGTCCGTGGTTCGGCTGCCTCGTCTTCGAGAGCGTCCAGATACTTCTCGGCATCGAGGGCAGCCATGCAGCCCGCACCCGCGGACGTGATCGCTTGTCGGTAGACCTGGTCGGCGACGTCACCGGCGGCGAATACGCCCGCCGTGCTGGTTGCCGTCGCATCGCCGGCGATTCCCGAATTGACGATGATGTAGCCGTTTTTCATCTCGAGCTGGCCATCGAACAGCCCGGTATTCGGACTGTGTCCGATGGCGATGAAGACCCCGGCCAGTTCGAGATCGGTGGTTTGCTCCTGGTCCTTCGTGCTCCTGACCCTGAGCCCGGTGACCCCGGAGTCGTCGCCGAGTACCTCGTCCACGACGTGATCCCACATGAGGTCGATCTTGCCTTCGCGGGCTTTCTCGAATAGCCGCTCCTGAAGGATCTTCTCGGCGCGCAATTCGTCGCGGCGGTGCACCAGCGTCACCTTGGACGCAATGTTGGCGAGATACAGCGCTTCCTCCACGGCCGTGTTGCCGCCACCGACAACCGCAACGTCCTTGCCGCGGTAGAAAAAGCCGTCGCAGGTGGCGCAGGCGGAGACGCCGCGGCCTTTGAAAGCCTCCTCGGACTCGAGTCCCAGGTACATTGCGGTAGCGCCGGTAGAGATAATCAGGGCATCGCATGTGTAGCTGCCGTAGTCGCCCGTGAGCAGGAACGGCCGCGTCGACACATCCGCCGTGTGGATATGGTCGTTGACGATCTCGGTGTCATAGCGCTCGGCGTGCGCCAGCATGCGCTGCATGAGCTCCGGCCCCTGCAGGCCCTCGACGTCGCCAGGCCAGTTGTCGACGTCCGTCGTGGTCATGAGCTGCCCACCCTGTTCGACGCCGGTGATCATGACCGGTTTGAGGTTGGCGCGGGCGGCGTAGACGGCAGCGGAATAGCCCGCCGGCCCGGATCCCAGAATCAGCACTCGGCAATGTTTCGGGTCACTCATGTATACTTTATTCCTTTGAAGTTTTAAGAGCCGTTCAGCTTTTCGCTGTTAGCCT
>JANQPG010000031.1 GCA_028289545.1 Woeseiaceae bacterium | reverse complement strand
TCTTGCATGGTCGAGGACTATATTTGGCAGAGTTCCCAATTTCCATTGAAATCTGCACCTTGGGAAAAAAGGACCAGTGCAAATAAGATTTTAAGAATTAACGACTTGCACTTTTTCATTTTGGACACCGAGAAACGCGACTGATGTCCGGCCCTGCAGCTCAGGTTGTTTCCATTAGAGCGATGAAGGCGTTCTCATCGAGAGTTTCCACCTCAAGTTGTCGCGCTTTGGTGAGCTTCGAGCCTGCTTTCTCGCCGAACACCACATAGTCGGTTTTGCGCGATACGCTGCCCGTTACTTTGCCGCCGCGCGCAACAACGAGCGCCTTCGCTTCGTCGCGAGTCATGTTCGACAAGGTACCCGTTAGCACGAACACGCGACCGCTCAGCGGGCCGTCTTCAGGCACGTCCACCGGCTCACTTTCGGGCCAGCTAACGCCGCTGTTCCTAAGAGTTTCGATGACTTCCAGGTTGTGAGGTTCCGCGAAAAACTCGACGATCCTGCGCGCGACAATCGGACCAACGTCGGGAACAGCCTGCAGCCGCTCTTCGTCGGCGGAAAGAAGGTTCTCAAGGCGGCCGAGAGACTGCGCAAGGCTCGCGGCAGTCGCCTCACCAACTTCGCGTATGCCCAACGCAAAAAGGAATCTTGGCAGGCTGGTCTGCTTTGCGGCGTCGATCGCGGCAACCAGTTTTTCCGCGGACTTATCACCCATTCTTTCCAGCTCGACCAATTCCTCTACCCGCAGCGTAAACAGGTCGGCCGGTGTACGGACCCGATCTATCGCGACCAACTGCTCGATGAGCTTTGCGCCAAGCCCGTCGATGTCCATCGCTTTGCGGGAGACAAAGTGCTTTAGTGCTTCGATACGCTGCGCCGAACAAATCAATCCACCCGTACAGCGAGCAACGGCTTCACCCTCTTCCCTGACCACGTGCGAACCGCATACCGGACATGACTTGGGCAACTTGACCCGGCGCGTCCCCTTCGGACGCCGCGATTTGATCACACCGACAACGGCGGGAATCACGTCGCCCTGGCGCCGCACGATGACCGTGTCCCCCACACGCACGTCCTTGCGCTCGAGCTCATCCATGTTATGCAGGGTCGCGTTGCTGACCGTGACGCCGCCGACGAACACGGGTTCGAGGCGGGCCACGGGCGTCAGTGCACCGGTCCTGCCGACCTGGAAGTCGACGCCTTTGAGAACGGTCATTTCCTCCTGTGCCGGAAACTTGTGGGCTATTGCCCAGCGCGGTGCCCGCGAGACAAAACCCAGCTCCCGCTGCTGGCGAAACGCATCAACTTTGTACACGACGCCGTCAATCTCGTACGGCAGGCTCTCCCGCGCGCTGCCTATACGCTCGTAGAAATCCAGGCAGCCCTCGACACCTGCCACGACCTCACTCTCCGGGCAGGTCTTTAGCCCCCAGCCCCTGAGCTTTGCCAGAGTTTCGCTGTGAGTGTCAGGGAGCACGCCGCCCTCCACGACACCCACCGTGTAGACATAGATATCGAGCGGCCGAGCGGCCGTCAGCCGCGGATCCAGCTGCCGCAGGCTGCCCGCTGCAGCGTTGCGCGGGTTAACGAACGTCTTTTCGCCGGTCTCGGCCGCCTTGCGGTTGTACTCCTCGAAGCCTTCCTTGGGCATGAACACTTCGCCACGCACCTCGAGCGTTCTCGGAAAACTGTCGCCGCGCAGCCGCAACGGGATCGCTTCGATCGTTTTTACGTTATGGGTGATGTCCTCCCCCTTGCTGCCGTCACCGCGGGTGGCGCCTTGTACGAGGATGCCGTCGACGTACATTAGGCTGACGGCGGCACCGTCCAGCTTCGGCTCAGCGGCGTAGGCGAGTTCCTCCTCGGCATCGCCAAGCTCGAGTTTCTCGGTTACCCGACGATGGAAATCGCGCAGCTCGTCCTCGGCGAACACATTTTCGAGAGACAGCATGGGAATCTGGTGTTGTACCGTGCCGAACGCGCTGATCGGCGCGTCACCGACACGCTGGCTCGGCGAGTCGGCCGTGACCAGTTCGGGGTGCTTCTTCTCCAGCGCAATGAGTTCACGCATCAGCCGGTCGTATTCGGCGTCCGGCACTTCCGGATCGTCGAGCACGTGGTAGCGGTAATTATGATGCCGAATCTCGTCGCGTAGCCGCGCGAGTGTGTTCTGGACCGATCGGGACACTACTACCCCGCAACCTTCGCCGAGTGTTCGTAGGCGATGATTTCCTCTCGCAGGTAGCGCTCCCGCTGGATGCTGAGCGTGCTACCGGACTCGTCGAGCAGATCGGCGTCCATCGTTTTGGCGATCGCCCGCGCGGCCGCCATCATCAGGTCGAAAGCCTCGACGCCAGCGACCGGCCCAGGCAGCACCGCAAACAGGCTGATCCCGGGTATTTCCTGCTCTTTGATATTCGCCAGATCGAAGCTGCCCGGCTCTACGAGGCTAGCGGCGCTGAAGATCGTGCGGCTGTCCTCGTCACCCTCAAAGCGGTGAAATATGCCGAACTGGCCGTGCCGCATGCCAATGCCTCGCAGGCTCAGGATCAGTTCGTCACCACGGAACGCGCCGCGATCGCGAGCAACGACACGGAGGGTCACAATTTTCTGCGGTTGAGAACTTGCCGCCTCAGCGGCCGGCACCTGCTCCTGCTCGAACTCTTGCTCTAGTTCGGGCAAAGGCTCGTGCTCTACCGGATCAATACGCGCCCCGGCAGCGGGCTCCGGCGGTGTTTCCACCACGGGACTGTCGAGGACAGGAATGTCGGCGTCCGCGGTTTCGTCCGCCGAACCACCGAAAGTCGGCTCGCGCCTCGGATAAGCGTCGGCGTCTGCAGCGACCTCTCGGGAAGCCGCTTCGCGGCGGCTGTAGAAATACACACCGACAATGGCCAGGATGCCGAAAGCCAGCAACAACCACCGCAATCCGTCCACGTGTAACGCCCCCTGGCTACCGCACTCAGCTTGCCGCCATCTTCACCGCTTCGTCGAGATCGACGGAAACCAGTCGAGAAACGCCGGGCTCTTGCATCGTCACGCCGCTCAGCTGCCGAGCCATTTCCATCGTGATCTTGTTGTGCGTAATGAACACGAACTGCACCTTTTCCGACATCGACTTGACGATCTCACAGAAGCGGCCGACGTTGGCATCGTCGAGCGGCGCGTCGACCTCGTCCAGCATACAGAAAGGCGCGGGATTGAGTTCGAAAATCGCAAACACGAGCGCGACGGCTGTCAGCGCCTTCTCACCGCCAGAGAGCAGGTGAATGGTGCTATTGCGTTTGCCGGGCGGTCGAGCCATCACGGTGACGCCGGCCGATAGCAGATCGTCTCCGGTCAGCTCCAGGTAAGCATGACCGCCACCAAACAGCTGAGGGAACAGACGTTTGAAACCGGTGTTGACGAGTTCGTACGTGTCGCGGAAACGCGAACGGGTCTCCCGGTCGATCTTGCGAATAGCCCCTTCCAGAGTGGCCAGCGCGCCGTTCAGATCTTCGAGCTGCGAATCCAGGTAAGCCTTACGTTCGGTCTGCTCCTTGAATTCGTCAATGGCCGCCAGGTTGATCGGCCCCAGACGATCGATGCGACGGCGCAACTTCTCGAGCTTCTCGTCCCAGGCGTCGATGCTGGCGCCCTCGTCAAGTTCCTTGAGCAATACCTCGAACTCGAAATCGGTCTGCTCCAGCTGCTCGGCAAAGCCTTCGCGGCGCACCCGCAGTTCCTGCAGGCCCATTTCGGCCCGCGCCATCGACGCGCGCGCTTCTTCCACCGCCTGTTCGGTCTGCATGCGGTTCTGGTCGAGGTCACGCAGCTCACTCTCTACGCTTTCCACCAGCTTCCGCGCCTCGGCCAGCTCGTCTTCGACTCCGAGACGCCGCTCGAGCAAGCTCTCCAGTGTCTGCTTGCTTTCGGTCAGCGGTGCTTCGCTCGCCTCCAGCTGCCTCCGGATCTCCTGTTCCCGTTGCTGAAACTGGCGTAGCTGTGCCTGCATTCGCTCGAGGTTCTGCGCCGCAGATTCCTTGCTGGAGCGACGGCTTTCGAACTGAATCGCCATGTCTTGAACAGCCTGGCGGTCCTGATCCGCCTGCGTACGGACTCGCTCCAGCTCGGCCTTGAGCTCGTCACGACGGGTTTCCAGCCCCTGTTGCCGACCGCCGAGTTCGCTGAGCTGATTTTCCGCATGAGTGTGCCCACTGCGCGATTCCCTGAGTTGTTCTTCAGCCGAACGCTGTTCGTTGTCCAACTCGAGGGATTCCTCGGCAATGGCAGCCTGACGGGCGTTGGCCTGCTCTACCTGATAGCGAGCCGAATTCAGCGCCGCCTTGACCTCGGAGTACTCGCTGAGCAGCACCGCCGCATCCGCCTGCACCTTCTCGCGGCGCTCCTCGAGTTGGCCCAGGCGTGCCCGCCCGTCCGTCATCAGCTTACGTGCACTGTCGAAACGCGCCTGCATCTCCCGAACCTCGTTCTTGAGGCGACGGATTTCGTGCTCGCGCGCGAGAATGCCGGCTTTACCGTCCTTGTCCTTCGCCACGCGCAGCCACTGGGGACCCAGCCAGACTCCTTCAGGTGTGATTACGGATTGATTGTCGTTGAGCTGTTCGCGGATCGACACGGCCGCGTTCAGAGACTCGGCAACGCGTACATCGGCAAGCATAGCCTGCACGGTGGCTGGCGCTCCGCTCACCTTTGCTGCAAGCGAGTGCTCGGCTGCCGGCTGATCGCCAGGCCGGGCATCGAGTAGCGTGAGCTTGCCGGCCTTGAGGTCGGCAATACCTTGCGTCAGCGGTTCGACGTCGCTAACGCACACCGCCTGCAGGAAGTCACCCAGCACGGTCTCAACCGCCTTCTCCCAACCTTCGGCCACGTTCAGCGACTGGGCAACGCGCTTGTCCGCGTCGAGCCCGCTGGTCGACAGCCATTGCTGAACACTTTCGTCTCCACCGCCCAGGGCAGCCTGCTGCAACGCCTCCAGCGACGCATAGCGCCCTTGGCCTTCCTGTAGCTGCGCCTGACGCTCGTCCACGAGGCTCGAAAGCTTCTGATCCTGTTCGCGCAGTTTGCGGATCTGTTCCGCCGTCTCCGCAAGGTGCCGGTCGAACTCCTCGCGAGCCTGACGTTTGCGCTGCTCTTCAGCCGTCAGATCGTCGAATGTCTGTTTGAGCGCCGCCTGATCGGCGCCGTCTTTGGCTTCATCAAGTTTGCGCCGGCGATCGGCAAAGCTCTGCAGCCGGGACTCAATCTGCTCGGAACGGGTCTGTTCGACCCGCTGCTGCTGACGGGCCTCACCCAGCTGCTCCGACCAGGTATCCCACTCCTGCCGCCATTCCGCCAGCGCCGTCTCGGCCTTCTCGAGCGACCGCAGCGAGGCCGCCTCGCTGTTTTTCGCCTGCTCGAGTCCGGGCACCAGCTCGCTCAGGCTCATCTCGAGTTGCGCAATCTCGGATTCGTCCTTGTCGATGTGCTCGATGATTTCGCGGGCACCGGTAGACGCCTGCTCGATATCCTGCTGCTGACGTTCACGCAGCTCGCGCGCGTGCTCGATGGACTGTTCGAGACGCGCGATCTCCGAACCGACCTTGTAGTAGCGACCCTGCACTTCGTTGAACGCATCGGCCTCTTCGCTCTGCCGAACCCGCAGATCCTCAATGCCGGCTTCGAGCTTGCGCTGCTCGGCAACGGCCGCCTCGAGCTTGTTTCGCTTCTCGGCGAGTTCGCTTGCGGCGCCCGACGCCTTGTCATCGAGGTCTTTGGCACGCAACGCCAGCACTTCTGCCGACGTGCGGCGCTCCTGATCCTTGTACTTCGCGTAACGCTCGGCCGTCTTCGCCTGACGGTCGAGGTGCTTGATCTGCTTTTCGACTTCCTCGAGCACGTCGAGCAGGCGGTCGAGGTTCTCCTTGGTGTGTTTGATGCGATTGGACGTTTCCCGACGGCGCTCCTTGTACTTGGAGATACCGGCAGCTTCTTCGAGGAACACCCGCATCTCTTCGGGTTTGGCCTCGATCAGGCGCGAGATCATGCCCTGCTCGATGATCGAGTAGCTGCGCGGACCAAGCCCGGTACCGAGAAACACCCCCGTGATGTCCTTACGCCGGCAGCGCGTGCCGTTGAGGTAGTAGCTGGATATGCCGTCGCGGGTCACTTCGCGGCGTATCGAGATTTCTGCGTACTTCGCGTACTGGCCTTCGAGCGTCGTCTCCGAGTTGTCGAACAGCAGTTCGACGGACGCGGCACCCACCGGTTTCCGAGCGCTGGAGCCGTTGAAAATCACGTCCGTAATCGAGTCGCCCCGAAGCCGGCTCGCCGAGCTTTCGCCCATGACCCAGCGCACGGCGTCGATGACGTTCGACTTGCCGCAGCCGTTGGGGCCTACGACGCCGACGAGCGAACTCGGAAAATTGATGGTGGTGGGGTCTACGAAAGACTTGAAGCCCGCAAGCTTGATCTTGCTGAGTCGCATGTGGAGGAGGTTCGCCCAGAGCCCTGAAAGCCGGGTAGTGTAAAGGATCTGCGGGCATAAAACACGGGGCGTCGCCGCTCGGCGACAGGTCGTTCGGAGCCCCCGAGCGCACGCTGGAAGCCGCCAGAAACGTCGCTTCGCGCCGCGGCGGGCAAAGTGGCCCAATTCGGCAAAAAACCCTCGCAAAAACCCTAGAATTTCGCAGAAAAAACGGGGTTCCCTAGGGCGGCAGGCAATGTATAATCCCCGCCTTTTCTGAGCTTGGCAGGAGTATCTGAATGGCCGCAAAAAGGTCCGTAAGCAAGAAGCGGAAAAAGGTGAGTAAGAAGAAAGCT
>JANQPG010000022.1 GCA_028289545.1 Woeseiaceae bacterium | reverse complement strand
GTCGATATCCATGCCCCGGAGCATCGTAATGATCTCTTCGTTTTCCGCAAACTCGGCAATGGTTTGTTTGCCGGTGAGGCGCCCGATTTGAGCAATCGAGCGTACCATCTCGCGGTCGATCGGATCATGCAGTATCTCCTTGACGAAGCTGCCGTCGATTTTGAGGAAGTCAACCGGGAAGTGTTTGAGATAACCGAATGAAGAAAGGCCAGTGCCGAAATCGTCGAGCGCAAACTTGCAGCCGAGTTCCTTCAGCGCATTGATAAAACGGTTCGCCTGCGAGTAGCTCGCAATGGCCGCCGTCTCCGTAATTTCGAAGCAGATCTTGGTGGCGTCGAGGCCGCTCATCTGAAACTGATTGACGACAAACGGCAAAAACTTCTCGTCCCCGAGCGATTTGCCGGACAGGTTGATCGAACAAAGCGCGAGCCTTTCACGCTCGTCCGCCTCCGACACAAGCCAGCGGAACGTGTTGCGTATGACCCAACGATCAATTTCCGGACTCTTGTCGTAACGCTCGGCGGCCTCGATGAACAGGCCGGGGGAAATAACCCCGCCGTTCTCGTCGCGCATGCGCAGCAGTATTTCGTAGTGCGCGCCCTCTTCGACGCTCCTGAGCGGCAGGATCGTCTGCCGGTACAGCTCGAAACGGTTTTCCTGCAGCGCGTTGGTGATGCGCGCCGCCCACTGCATTTCGCGCCGGCGGCGCATCAGGTTGATGTCGTTTTCCTGGAAGCTGTGGATACGATTGCGACCCGCGTCCTTGGCGTGTGCGCAGGCGCTGTCGGCGGCGGTCAATAGCGCGGCCACGTCCTCGTTGTCCGCGGCTATCGGCACGACGCCAATGCTGACGGTCAGGTTGAACGGCCGCTCGTCCCACTTGAACGTAAACTCCGAAATGGACGCGCGCAACGACTCCGCCGTCTGCATGGCTTCGTCCAGATTGCAGCTTTCGAGCAGCACCCCAAACTCGTCGCCGCCGAGTCGCGCGAGCGTGTCGCGCCAGCGGATTTTCGACTTGAGCAGCGCGCCAAGCTGTCCCAGGAACTGATCTCCGGCGCTGTGGCCGCAAGAATCGTTGACGATCTTGAACTGGTCGAGATCGAGGTACAAAAGCGCGTAAGACGTTTCCCGCGCCTTGGCACTCTTTAATGCGCGCTCGAGTCGGGCCTCGAATTCGCGCCGATTGACGAGTCCCGTCAGAAGATCGTGAGACGCGTGATAGCTCAAGCGCCGGTTGAGTTCGCGCGCCTCACTCACGTCGTGAAACACGAGCACGCCACCGGTCACTTCTCCCTTGCCGTTGCGAATCGGCGACGCCGTGCTTTCGACGTACAGCTCGTTGCCGTCGCGCCGGATGAGCAAGGTCGGCCGCACCGACTTGATGCGGCGGTCGCGGTTGATGGCCACGCCCATGGGGTTTTCGAGCGGCTCGCAGGTTTCCTCGTGAAACGCGCGAAAGATCTCGTCGATGGACCGGCCGCTGGCGTCGTCCACCTTCCACCCCGTCAGGTCTTCGGCAATGGGATTGACGTATTCGACGTTGCACTCGGCGTCGGTCGTAATCACGCCGTCGCCAATGGACTGCAGCGTGATCTGCGCGCTCTCTTTTTCGCGAAACAGCGCATCCTCGTAGATCTTGCGCTCGGTAATGTCGCACTCGACGCCCAGTAGTCGAATCAGCCGGCCGTTTTCGTCGATTACGGCTTTCGCGCGGCTCGTCATCCAGCGCCATTCGCCGTTCTGGTGCTTCATGCGATGGGTGGACTCGAAGAACGGCGTGTCACCCTCCAGGTGCTGGCGCATGAGGGTCTGCACGCGCGCCATGTCGTCGGGGTGGACAAGCTGATACCAGTCTAGATCGAGCTCGCTGTCGTCGAGCGGATAGCCGAGCATGCGCCGCCAGCGTGGCGACAGGCTGAGCTGTTTGTTGATTCCGTCGAAATCCCAGACACCGTCGTTGGCCGTCATCGTAACGAGTTCGTTACGTTCGCGAAAATCCTCGAGAATCCGACGATCGGCCACGCGCTCGAGCCCGGTCGCAAGCGACGATCCGAACAGTTTCACAAGCAGGTTGACGCTTGCGTCCCAGTTGCCCGTGGGACCGTCGTTGGTTGCCGCCAGGAAGCCCGCGATCTCGCCGTTAACGGCAAAGCCCGTCAGCAACAGCGACCCGATGTGCAGTTCATTGAGCCGAGACAGCTCGTCCGCCGCCCTCGCCGTGCCGCGCACCGTGTCCCCCACCTCCACGACGCGCAAATGGCCCAGCCGATCAACGAGCCACGGCCAATCGCTCAAAGCCTCGCCTGCCAGGATCTCGGCACGCGCCTGTGAGAAACCGCTGCGGGCGGCGTACACGCTCTCGAATCGCGAACCGTCCTCGTTGATGAGCGCAATACACGCCGCATCGCTGCCGATGGCTTCCGGCATATCGTTGACGATGGACTGGAGCTCACTTTCCGCGTTGCTGGGCTTAAGAGACTGCAGCGCGACGACAATCTGGGTTTGCAGTGCGTCGACGGCACCGCGGGTTCGCGTGCCGGCGCGCGGTCGACGCGCGCGGATGGTCGTAGTGCTGGTGTCAGGCGGCGACGACATCGACCCACGAGTTGCTGTTGACATATACCAAATAGGTTCTCGACGACTGTCCGTTCCCGGCGCTTGTCTGCATTTTGACAGCTTGATACAGGAATACAAGATAAGTCGCTGTATTTTTTTGGCTTTATGGTTTTCTAATGCCGGAACGCCGGAGCTTTCGACAGCGCATTGTCAACCGACGCGGAGGCGGGCCGTTGTTGGCGGGTAGGAACCGATGCCACCTTCAAGGAGATTCAAATGCCCGCATGGACTCGATCAGCGCTGTTGCCGCTGCTATTGCTTGGCCTGGCCGCCTGCGGCGGCGGAGCCGGCACAACAGAAACCGCAGAAACGCCGCCGCCGACCGCGGCCGCCGACTGCGACCCCGCCAACACGGCAACCTTCAGCGAGTGCGGCACCGTACTCCTCGGATTGACCGATGCCGACGGCGATTTCCTGAGCTACACGGTTGACGTCGTCTCTCTGACCCTGGAGACGGCCAACGGCAGAATCGTCGAAACCTTGCCGCGCCGTAGCCGTATCGACTTTACGGAATACGTCGATCTGACAGAGCTTCTGAGTGTGGCCACTGTGCCGCCGGCCACCTACGTTGCCGGCGCCATTACGCTCGACTACAGCGACGCGGAGATTGTCGTTGAAGAAAACGGCGCAGCCAAAGAGGCTGTGGTCGTCGACGAGTCCGGTACACCGCTCGCGGAAAACACGCTGGACATACGACTCGATGAGCGCAAGCGCCTCGTCGTCACACGGGGTCGACCCGCGTTTCTGCAGCTCGACTTCGACCTCGAGGCATCACACCGGGTAGACCTGAGCGCAGACCCCGCGCTCGCCGTTGCAGAGACGTTTATCGTTGCGGAAATCAGCCCCGTCGACGAAAAAACGCTGCGCGTTCGCGGCCCGGTGTTGAGCGTCGACACGGCGGCAATGAACTACACTGTAGCCGTCCGCCCCTTTCATCTGCGCGACGGCGACTTCGGCCGAGTTACGGTCGACACCACCGAGTCGACCACCTTCGAGATTGACGGCGTCGAATACGAAGGCAGTGCCGGCATCGAAGCCCTGGCTGCAGCCAATGAGGCCAATCCCGACGAGCGTCTGCCGAGCGTTGCACTGGGTAACCTCGACGTCGACGAGCGGCAGTTCACGGCCGAACGTGTACTGGCGGGCAGCAGCGTTCCGGGCACGGACCTCGATACCGTTATCGGCAGCGTCATTGCGCGCAGCGGCACGTCTCTGACGATCCGCGGAGCGACGCTCGTGCCGCGTGAGCAACGGGCCTACTTCCGCGACGACGTGCTCGTCGAAATCGGCGACGCCACGCAGGTCTTCAAAGACGGCGCGCGCGACGTCGCTTTGAGTATCGGCGACATCTCGGTCGGTCAGCGGATCACGGTGCGCGGCGAGCTCGCGACAGACGACACTGGCACTGCAACTCCCATGCTCGACGCCACCGAAGGCACGGCACGTCTTCACCTGACGCGGGTATCCGGGTTGCTGAACGACGTAATGCCCGGTGAGGTGTCTGCAAGCCTCATGAACATCAACCGCCGGCCCGTCGAGCTGTTCGATTTCGCCGGCACCGGCATGAGCCCGGCGGAAGACGCCGATCCGGCGAACTACCAGATCGCCACGGCCGAACTCTCGATCGACACGTTTGCGAGCGGCGAGGCATTTGTCGCCAAGGGCTTCCCGACAGCCTTCGGCACGGCGGCGCCCGATTTCGACGCGCGAACCTTGATCGACTTCACCGAGGTCCGAAGCAAGCTCGGCATTGGCTGGGGTGAAGCCGGCACGGCGGCACCGTTCCTGAGTATCGCAACGGACGGCCTGGTGCTCGACAACCAGAACGCCGACATTGGGGATCGCAAGTTCATCAAACAGGGGCCGGTGCTGATCGACCTGACCGAGCTTCCGTCGGGCACAACACTCGTGCCGCCGGAAACGGGCCGAACGCTGTACTCGATCAAATCTTCGGACAGCATCCGGCTGTACAGCGACTTTGCGGAATTCGTGGCTGACCTCGGTCAAAGCCTGGACGGCGCCACCCTCGCTCGCTCAATGCACGCTCATGGACACTACGACGCCAACAGCAACGTGTTTACCGCCAGTAAGATCGGCGTATTCCTGCTGGACGAATAAGGTCGGCACGTCCGACGATCTGTTGAAGCCAACCCTGAAGGAGCCACAAAGGACCCACTAAGGACCATTCGCGAGACTGCTCCCCCTTACCCCCTTACGTCCTGCGAATGACTGGCTTGGCCCGCTGCGGTGATCCGCAGCGGGCTTTTTTGTCCTCGGCCCGAGAACCCGATCTCAAAATCGTTCAGGCGCTCAAGAGTTCGTAGGGCCCGCCCCGCTCGAGCGCTGCACGATAGGCCGGGCGCGAGCGGATGCGTTCGAGGAACGCGGCCAACGCCGGGTATTCCGCCGCGAGGTTTGTGCGAACCTCCGCCGCTTCCAGCGCAAAGCTCATCTGTATATCTGCTGCCGTAAACCGTTCGCCCGCAAACCAATCTGATGCCTTGAGCGTCGCCTCCATGAACTCCAGGTTCCGCGTGACGTTTGCGGACAGGTAGCCTTTGCGCACCTTGCCGGCGATCCCCCGGGTTACGGGCTTGAGAAAAAAAGGCACCGGCGCGGATTCGATGCGCGTAAGGATCAGCGACAGGACCATGAACGGCATGAAGGTTCCCTCGGCGTAGTGCAGCCAGTAGGTGTACTGAAGCCGCTCCGGGCTCGCATCCGGGGGCACCAGGCTGCCGTCGCCGTAACGCGCCGTCAGATACTCGATGATGGCGCCCGACTCCGCTATGCAGTGCTCTCCGTCGGTCACGATGGGCGACTTGCCGAGCGGATGCAGCGCGCGTAGCGACTCCGGCGCCAGGCTCGTCGCCGGATCCCGTTCGTAGCGCACCAGCTCGTAGTCCGCGCCGAGTTCTTCGAGCAGCCACAAAATTCGCTGCGATCTCGAGTTCTCCAGGTGATGTACCGTCAGCATGTTTGTCCCCGACTATTGGCGCGCATCAGGGTACACAAAAAGCGATGCTCGACACAGCCGGGGCCGCGAAATCGACGCTCCGGTTTCGCAACGCTCTTGCAAGCCATTTGTTAGCGACGCGTGAGCTTCTCGTGACAACTCTCCGGCAGTCTGTGTCGTGACTTTTCCCTACGACTGATCCATACGACAACGGAGACACTCATGAGAACCCTGTTCGCCGCAGCAGCCCTGGCCGCCACGCTGTTGAATGCGCCTGCCGTGCAGGCTGCGGACTTCAACGTAAGAATCGTCAACCTGACGAACGGCATCTGGTTTACGCCGTTCCTGGTTGCCGCTCATCCGGAAGGCACAAGCCTCTTCCAGGTTGGTCAACCCGCGTCCGCGGAACTGCAGGCGATGGCCGAAGGCGGCGACATTGCCGGGCTCGTCACCACCCTCGAGGGTCTCGGCGCCACGATAGCGGCGAACCCGGCAGGCGGACTGCTGCCGCCCGCGCAGAACACGGATGTCGATCTCAACACCGACAACACCAGCAACACGCAGCTTTCGGTCGTTGCAATGCTGCTGCCGACGAACGACGCCTTCGCGGGCCTCAACGCAATTACGATCCCGACCGAACCCGGAACCTACGTGTACAACCTTCCGGCGTATGACTCCGGGACCGAAGCCAATGACGAAATCCTGAACGGCGGCGGCGCGCCCGGCGTTCCCGGCATGCCGGCCGATCCCGGCGGCCTCGCAGGCACGGGTGCAACGGGCGCCGCCGCCGCGGACGCCAATCCGACCGTGCACATCCACCGCAACGCACTGGGCGATACCGACGCCACGGGCGGTACGAGCGACCTCGACAGTCGCGTGCACCGCTGGTTGAACCCGGTCGTGCGCGTTGTCGTCACCGTACGCTAGGAGACCGGCATGTCGAATCATCACACGCGACGATCACGCACCGTGGCGCTGGCTGCGGCCGGCCTCGTCATTGCGGCCTGCAGCAGCGACTCGGTGCCGCCGCTGCCCGAGCCCCCCGCACCGCCGGCACTCGCGACCTTCGAGGTCAGCGTCACCAACCTGACCAACGCGCAGCCGCTCTCTCCGATCGCCGTGATCGCGCACGACGACAGCTACCGTGTGTTCAACGTCGGTGATGCCGCAACGATCGGTCTCGAAGAGCTCGCGGAAGGCGGTACGAACGGCCGGCTGTTTGCCGAAGCGGCAGCGGATTCCGGCGTGTTCGCAACGGCGGCGGGCAACAGCCCCGTGCCGCCGGGCGCATCGGCGAGCCTACGCTTTACGATCGAGCTGACCGAACTGCCGACCGCCGAGTTGTCCGTCAGCACGATGCTCGTCAACACCAACGACGCGTTTACGGCCATCAACGGCCTGGCGATCGGCGATCTCGCCGTCGGTGACAGCCGTCGAGGCAGCGGTATTGCCTACGACGCCGGCACCGAAGCCAACACCGAAGAAGCGATCCACATCCCGGGCCCCGTTGGCGGCGGTGAAGGATTCAACGCCAGCCGCGACGACCGCGACGACCGGGTGACGATGCACTCGGGCATCGTTGGACGCGACGACGGCTTCGCAAGCTCGGACCTCGACAACCAGCATCGCTTCGACAATCCCGTGTTACGCGCGACGGTCACACGGGTCGAATGACTCCCCACCAGCCGGGCGGCACAGGGACGTGCTGCCGGCTTTTTTGAGATAGGTTCTGTTCGCCTGTGATATTTACGTGAAATTCCCGGTCTATTCTGCAAGCCCGCCCGATAAGTCGGGCAATACGCGCCCTAGTGGGCAGCGCCCGCTGAAAGCGGAGGAATTTATCAAGCTGCCCACTGGGCAAGGGAGTCCGGTGGATCGACGACGCATACTGCTGGTGGAAGACGAGCGCGACATTGCGGAGCTCGTCAGCCTGCATCTCAAGGACCTGTGTGACGAACTGGTCGTGGCACGCGACGGTCATGCGGGCCTCGCACTTGCCGTCGAGCAGACCTGGTCCATGATCATTCTCGACATTCGCCTGCCGGGTCCGAGCGGTCTCGATATCTGCCGCAGCGTTCGCAGCCGCGGCGACCAGTACCAGCCGATCCTCATGCTGACGTCGATGTCGGCGGAGCTCGATCGGGTACTTGGCCTCGAGTCCGGCGCCGACGACTACCTGACCAAGCCGTTCAGCGTCCTCGAACTGGCTGCCCGGGTCCGGGCGATGTTCCGCCGCGTAAGCAACCTGCACGAGAAGGAGACGCCGAAGGCGACCGCCGCCATCCGCGCCGGGAAGATCGCGATCGATACCGAACGCCGCGAGGTCACCATGGCGGGCAAGCCCGTCGACCTGACGGCGAGGGAGTTCGACCTGCTCTGCTACTTTGCGCGCCACCCGGGCCGCGTGTTTCGCCGTGCCGACCTGCTCGATCAGGTCTGGGGCTATGGCCACGAAGGCTACGAACACACCGTGAATTCGCACATCAACCGGCTGCGCGCGAAGATCGAGGAAGACCCGTCGAAGCCTGAAACGATCGTGACCGTCTGGGGTATCGGCTACAAGTTCGCCGACGACCCGTCGCAAAAACCGCAACTCAGCATCGCCAAATGAATACTCTGTTCGCCCGCCTGTCGCTTGCGCTGCTGTTGATTGTCGGACTCATGGGCGGTGCGTTCTATCTCGTCGAGCGCATCAACACAAAAGCCTACTACGAGGAACTGACTCAACGCCTCAACGCGCCTATCGCCATGTACGTCACGGGTGAACGGCAGTTGATTCGCGACGGCGTCGCGGATCTCAACAGCCTCGAGGAACTCGCCGCGCGCGCCATGGTGATTAACCCCACGGCGGAAATCTACCTGCTCGGCACGGACGGCCGCATCATCGGGCACGGCATGCCGGACGACACCGTGCTGCAGTCCAGCGTCGACCTCACGCCGATACGACAGGTCATTGCGGGCGACACGCGCCTGCCCGTGCGCGGCGACGATCCGAGGACCGGCTCGACGCAGAAAGTGTTTTCGGCGTCCGAGGTTGTGGACAACGGTAACCTCGCGGGATACCTGTACGTCGTGCTCGGCGGCCAGACCTACGACGCGCTGGCCAGCGACATCGGCAGCTCCTACGTGGCCAAGGTGACGACCTTGGCCCTCCTGCTCATCGTGCTGGCCGGTGGTAGCGTCGGCGTACTCGTGTTCAACCTGCTGACAAGGCGCCTCAAGCGGCTGAGCGCCGAAATGCGTCGCGTAAGCCATACCGGCTTTGCGGAACAGCCCGAGCATATCCCGGCCAAACCGGGCGGCGACGAGATCGACGAGCTGGGCCGGAACTTCGCGGCCATGTCGGAGCGCATCACCGAGCAGATCGAACAGCTCGAGGAGAATGATCGCCTGAGGCGCGAGCTGGTTTCCAACATCTCCCACGATCTGCGCACCCCGCTGGCTGCGATGCAGGGTTATCTCGAGACGCTGATCATCAAGGGCAAGGCTCTCGACGAGGATGCCCGGCGTCAGTACCTGAAGATTGCGCGCAAACACACGGTTCGCCTGAGCACGCTGATCGGCGACCTGTTCGAACTGTCGAAACTCGACGCCAACCAGGCAGCGCCACAGTTCGAGGCGTTCTCGCTGCAGGAACTCGTCCAGGACGTGCTGCAGGAGTTTCAGATCGAGGCCGAGCAGCGCGGCATAGATCTCAACATCGAATTCGATACCGGCGGCCCGCAAACCGTGGGCGACATTGGCCTGATCCAGAGAGTCCTCGAAAACCTCGTCAAGAACGCGGTCCGCTTCACGCCGGACGGCGGCGAGGTCACGATCAGTATTGCCGAAAAACCGGACGCGCTGGCGGTTGCCGTCTCCGACACGGGCCCGGGTATTGCGGACAAGGACCTGCCGCGGATCTTCGAGCGCTTCTACAGCGCCGTCGACGGCGAGCAGGCCCGCTCGGACTCATCGGGGCTTGGGCTCGCCATCGTCAAACGCATACTCGACCTGCACAAAAGTCGGATCACGGTCAAAAGCCGGCAGAACGCCGGCACTCGCTTCGAATTCGAGCTGCCCGTACATCGTCAGGCTGCCTAGGCAGCGCTCGTCTGCCCTTGCCCGCTCGGCGGACGGGCGCGGTAACGGAGACCAAACAACGGCCGGAGCAACGGCGTTCGGCGAATCACCCACTCGTGGATGACGAGGCAGCCGCCAACCGTCACGGCAAGCACGAGCAGCGGCTCGATGACCGGTCCCAGCTGGTGCTTCGCCAGTTCGTAGCCGGCAACCACGGTCAGCGTCTGGTGCAGGATGTACCAGGAAAACACCGCTTCGGTGGCGTAGGCCAGGCCGGGCAGCGGCCGGCTGACGAGGTGATGGCCCCAGCCCAGCACGGCAAGAATCCACAGCCAACGATTGAGGTACACGATGCCCGCCTGGGGAATGTCTCTCGCCAGACCTTCAGCGGGCAGCCAGTGGTCGCCGGTAATCAGGGCGACAAACGCGAGGGCCCCCAGGCCGACGCTCCACCAGCGCAGGCGGGCAAACTCCTGCCACAGCGACGGGCTCTGCCCAATGACAAAACCGTAGATAAAAAACGTGCCGTAGAGCGCGTGAGCGTACCAGTCGCCGAATAGACTGTGATCGATGAAGGGAAAATGGGGGAAGATGAAAAGGCCGTAGGCCAGCAACGGCAGCGTCGGCAGCAGAATCAGCGCCGGCCCCCTGAGAGACTGCAGCGCGCCGCGAACCCGGGCGCCGCGCCCGTCGAGCCAAACAAACAGCGGGATACACGCGAGCGTGTACGTCAGGACGTACGGCAGATACCAGAGATGATTCCAGGTCCAGACGATCTCGTTCTCGCCGCCCCAGGCTTCACCCGGGAAATCCTCGAAGCTCAGATAGCGGCGCATGAAGTCGAGAAAACCGGGCTCGATAATCCCTTTCGACAGCGCTTCGTAATAAGGCTGCGGCGCGACAACTATCGCCATGCCAAAGACCAGCGGCAGCAGCAGCCGTCCCGCACGCCGCAGCGCCAGCCTGCCCGGCGAGTAACGTCCCCAGACAAAGCTCACTGCCAGGCCGGAGACGAGGAACAGGATGTGCATACGCCACTGGTTGCTGAACCGCATGGGCAGCTGCAGCCACTCGGCCTGATACACGGACTTGATGTGCCAGCCCCAGTCGAGCACGTAAAACATGCCGACGTGGTACAGGATCAGCAAACTGAAGGCGAACACGCGAATGGCGTCGATGTCGTAGCGGCGGGCCGATTGCGTCATAACCAGGAGCCTCTTCGTGACTGTGGTGGCGGTATCTTCTGATGGCGGACGTTAGGCCCTGCGCGCGCGGGGAAATACCCCTGAGTGCCGCGCCGCGCGGGGCTTGTGACGAGCCGTGGGTCGACAGGGACAAGCTGCGGGACAAATCGCCGGCGCGTTTTGCACGAGCGCGGTAGGATGGCGGCATGACGCTGGACGACTACCTGAAAAGACGCCGCTGGTTCGAAACTCTGATCGTGCTGGGCTTCATGTTCATGGGCCTTTTCGCCAACGTGCTCATCGTGCATATCGAGATGGGCCGTGACGGCAATCCGTACCACACCTGGATGCCCTGGGCGCTGGAGGGCAGCAGCCATCTGGCCTTGCTGATCATGGTTCCCGCCGTGCTGGCCTTCAACGCGCGCTATCCGATCCGCGTCGACGCCCTCAGGACCAGCATCCCCGCCCACATGGCGTTCAGCGTCGTCTTTTCGGCCGGTCACGTGGCCATCATGTACGGTCTGCGCAAACTCATCTGGCGGGTGTATTCACCGGATGCGCCCTATGTGTGGCCGGAATGGCTACGGGAGTTCGGCTACGAGTACCTGAAAGACTTCCGCACGTACATCATGCTGCTTGCGCTGGTCTACCTGTACAACTTCATCATTCGCCGCCTGCAGGGCGAAGCGGAGCTCGTCGCCGAAGGCCGAGAGCAGGATACGCAGCAGTCCACGAGTGAGCGGTTCCTCGTCAAAAAACTGGGACGCGAGTTCCTCGTGCGCACCCACGACATCGACTGGATAGAGGCCTGCGGCAACTACGTCAACCTGCATGTGGGTGAGCGCGTGTATCCGCTGAGAGATACGATGACTCGAATTGGCGACCGGCTCAGCGAGCAGGGATTTCAGCGTGTCCATCGCAGCGCGATCGTGAACCTGGAGCGCGTTGTCGAAATCCGCCAGTTCGATTCCGGCGACGGCGAGGCCAAGCTCAACTCCGATATCAAGGTCCCGGTCAGCCGCAGCTATCGCAGAGCCCTGCGCGAGCGCCTCAACTAGGACTGGGACACTGCCTCAACTACCAGTGGCCTGTGCCGGGCTCACCCTTGACGGGACCCACAATTTCGTCGGTGATCCAGCCGCCGTAGAAGCCGCCGGGTTGCCCCCGTACCCGTTCCCCGGCCACGTAGCATTCCACCCGGCCCGGATAGAACGACAGGTAGCCGCGAATGGGTAGGAACGCCGGCGTTGGCTCTGGATAGGACCAGGCCACGGCCTCGCTACTCCCTTCCAGCGCCCAGTAGACCGCTTCGCCTTTCCACTCGCAGTAACTCCGGCCCGCGGTACTCACGAGCACATCCGGTTCGAGTTTCTCGGGCGGCAGGTAGAACGTCGGCGGACTCGCCGTCTCGAGTACGCGATACGCCTGGCGAGTGGCGATCAACAGCCGCCCGCCGGCGCGCACCTCGATCAGCCGCGGATCCGGCACCAGCGACGGTGGCCGCGGGTAGTCCCAGACCGACTCCTGGCCCGGTCCGGGTTCGCTGGCAAACTCCGGACGTCCTTTTCCCGTGTTCTTCCACATATTCCCTTGTGACCGCTCCCGCGCTCAAGGTTCCGGTGACAAAGCGCCACTGACGAGCTACCGCCAGTTTCGCAACACACCTTAAGTGTGAAACACTCGACGCATGCGGAGCGGTGGCAGAATTGCAGGCGTCGACGGCTGCAAGGCCGGCTGGTTTGTAGCGTTCCGCGACAAAACCCGAACCGATTGCTTCGTCGCCGAGAACGCGGTTGAACTTGCCGACCGGCTCGAGGGTTTTGATGCCGTCGGCATCGACATACCGGTTGGCCTACCCGACCGCGGCAACCGCGAGTGCGAAACACTCGCGCGCAAAACCCTGAGTCCGCGGCGCACGTCCAGCGTGTTCTCCGCGCCGATCAGGCCCGTGCTCGATGTCGACGACTACCGCAAAGCGTGCGAACTCCGCTTTCGGCTCGAAGGCAAACGCATGAGCAAACAGTCGTTTTTTATCATGCCCAAAATTGCGGATGTCGACCGGCTGGTTCGTGCCCGGCCCTCCTTCGGTCGCCCGCTGCACGAGGTCCACCCGGAGGTGAGTTTTGCGGCGCTCGCCGGTGAACCCATGCTGCACGCAAAACGCACGCGGGAGGGTTTCGACGAGCGCCGCAGACTGCTCGACCGCGTGCATCCACCGCGGGCACTCGATCGTGCACTCGCGGCCTACCCGAGAACGTCCGTGGCCCGGGACGATGTGCTCGACGCCTTTGCGGTGCTCTGGTCGGCCGCGCGTATCGCCGAGCGCTCGGCAACACGGCTGCCCGCGAGCCCCGTCTATGACGAGTACGGTATTGACATGGCCATCTGGTTCTAGGAATCAGGGCCTTCCGGGCGCGGGAATTCCCTTTAAAACTGCGACTTCGTACTCATATCTCATTGAATTATTGGGATAAATTTCGGCCAGTAGAGAAGGAGGATTCGCCGTGAGCAGACTCTTACCCGCCAAGTTTTTGGTTATAGCGCTATTGCTCGGCGCCATTGCGTATATGAGCGCCTATACGGTTCAGAGCGGTAACGTGGCTGTCGAGCGCACTCTGGGCAAAGTGAACCACACTGAACAGGGCCAGGGGCTCAACTTCAAAGCGCCCCTGCTGACGACCCGGCAGGAGTTCAGCGCCAAGGAAATTGCGATCGACATCGACGATCTGAAACCGAAGGCGGCCGACAACCTGTCGCTGCGCGACCTCGACGTGTCCGTCTACTATCGGGTTCCGCCCGAGCGGGTCTCAGAACTGGTCGTCAAATACGCCGCTTCCGCCATCCGCGGCCCGGGGGGTGTCTGGCTGCCCGCCTACGGACTTGTCGTTCGCGAGGCTCGCGCCGCCATCTACGAAAAAGTCTCGGAGATCGACAGCTTGCAGCTGCACAAGCAGCGCGAATTGCTGCAGAACGAGGTGCTGAAGGAACTTCAGGGTCGCCTCGAGCGTTCCGACTCCGGTGACATTTTTATCACCCGGGTTGTCGTACGTGCGCTGAACACGGACCCGAGCATCGAAGCCGCGATCCGCGAGGCCGTGGAGGCCGAGAAGCGGCTCGAAGCCAAACAGGTGCAGGTTGAAATCGCCAAGAAGGACGCCGAGATCGAGATCGAGCGAGCCAAAGGGATCGCCGAGGCCAACAGCATCATCAACAAGAGCTTGACGGCCGAGTACCTGCAGCACGAGATCAACAAAGCGCTGCACGAGTTTGCTGAGAACGAAGGCAGCGTCGTCGTGATCCCGGCCAACATGCAGGGTTTCGATCTTATCCTCGACACGAACTCGCTACAGCGCTCCGCCAACCGGCAATAGCGCGCCCTGACCGGACAAACAAGGCCGGTCCGGGATAGCCGGCTCGAACAAGCCGATTCGAAACTGAGCCCGCGGCGAGCCGCGGGCTTTTTTTCGACGCTATAATCGACAGCGTCAACCGTCCCGGAACAATCGCCATGCCAACGCCGAAGCGACTGCTGTTGCTGTCCGCCCTTCTGTTCTCGTGCCTGCCGACCGCAAAGGCGCACACCATTGCCATGATCGGCACCGGCGACGTCGGCAGCGCGCTGGGTGTTGCCCTCGCGAGGGAGGGTCACACGGTGGTGTACGGATCGCGCAACCCCGATCGGGACAAGGTCAGAGAACTGGTTGCCCGAACGGGCAACAACGCATCGGCAGCCAGCCAATCCGACGCGGCCGCGCAGGCCGACATCGTGATACTGGCGATTCCGCCGCTCGTGGTCGAGGACACGACCCGCGCGCTGGGCGACCTTACCGGCAAGATCGTCATCGACCCGACAAACCCGATGAGGCTTGTCGACGGTCGTTTCGAGCGCGCTGTCGACGACACCTCGAATACCGAAATCATTCAGGCGGCTGCTCCGGGCGCCTACGTCGTCAAGGCATTCAGCACCGTCACCTGGCAAACCATGCTCGAACCCGACACCCGGGCAGGCGCTATTTCGGTGCCGATCGCGGGTGACAACCCGGCAGCCAAGGACACGGTCGCAAAACTGATCGTCGCGTTGGGTCTGGAGCCGATCGACGTCGGAGTAGCGCGCGATGCACGCTGGGTCGAGGGTATGCTGCTGTTGTGGATCAACAACCGGTTTTCGGATCGCCAGGCTTTCGAATTTCACTTGCGCCCGATTGCCGAATAAGGGGCAACCTGTAGGCGGCCGGCGGGTAGCCGTACGCCTGCGCTAGCCGAACACCTGCTTCACGAGCGGCGTCATGCGCCGCATACCCAGCATGGCCGTCGTGGTCATGAGCCCCGCCATCATGGCGCCCGTCACGCCGCAGGTCAGGATGTCCTGCCCGGTCAGATATAAACCCGGTATGCGCGTCTGCGGTCGCAGCCAATCGGATCGCAGGCGCTCCGCCGTGTGCGCCAATCCGTACAGCTCCCCCTGCCGGTACCCGCCAAACCAGTTGGTCGACAGCGGCGTCGACACTTCGTAGTAGTCCAGCTTGCCCTCGAGCTGCGGCAGTTTTGCATACAGGTGTCCGAGCAGCCGATCGCCGAGCGACTGTTTGAAGCGCTCGTAGTCTTCGCCGCGCTGTCCCCAGCGTGTGTCCTGCCAGCGTTCGAAGCAGACATACGGAGCCGGCGCCACAATCTCGATGGTTGCCGTACCGGGGTGGCGCTGCTCGTAGGCCGGGTCTTTTGCGGAAGGAAACGAGATGTACACGACCGGGAATTCGGCATCCATGCTACGCTCGAACGCCGCAACGTCGGCGTCGTAGTCGTTGCTCGGGTAGATCCAATAGTTGGTTTTGGGCAGGCCCAGCTCCCCGGCGGTCTGCTTGAGACCAATATAAACACCGAGGTGCGCGTAGCTGGGCGTCGCCTCGTCGAGCTGCTCGGTGTAACCCGATGCTTGAGCGTCTTCCTCACCGAGCAGCCGGCCAAACGTGTTGGCGACGCCGGCGGCCGACACGACGGTATCGCAAGCGATGAAGTGGCCGTCCTCCATCTCCACTCCAGCCACCCGGCCCTTCTCAATGACGAGCTTTTGAACCGACGCGTAGGTGAACACGTCCCCGCCGGCCGCTTCGATTTTGGGAATGATGGATTCCGCTATGCGCCAGGCGCCGCCGACCGGGTAGTACCCGCCGTAGAGGTAATGTCGGGCAATCATGGCGTGAACGAGAAACGCGGAACGTTTGGGCGGCAAGCCCATGTCGCCCCACTGGCCGCAGAGCGTGGCAATCAAATCCGGATCCGCCGTGATCTCGGAGAGAACGTCGTGGGTGTTGCGGTAAAGGAGTCCCGGCGTCTTCATGAACACGCCGGCAAGGCGTCGCTGCCAGGGTTTGAGGGTCCGCGCCAGCGTAAAACCCGACAAGCCTTCCCCCGCTGCCTTCAACAACAGCATGTACCGGTCGATGGCCCTGCCTTCCCTGGGGAACTGACGTTTGAGGTTGTCGACGAACGCCTGCTTGCCGGCGTGCGCGCTGAACACCTTGTCGCCAATGTAGAAGCGATCGAACTCCACGTCCATCGGCGCCCATTCGAGACGCCCGGACGACAGATAATCGAACATTCGGCGGGTACGCGTCGGAGCCCCGACGTCGCCGATGTAATGTACGCCGACATCCCATTCGTAGCCGTTGCGTTCAAACGAGTGCGTGTAGCCACCCGCCGTGTAGTGCTGCTCCAGCACACACACGCGCTTGCCGGCGTCGCTCAGCAAGGCCGCATTGGTCAGGCCGCCCATGCCCGATCCGATCACTATGACGTCGTAGCTGTCCTTGAGCCGCTTGGGCCGGTAGCGGCGCCCGAGTCGTAGGTCGCTGGCGCTCATGCGCGGGAACTCCTGGTGCTGTTTCGGGCCATAAGCCTGGACGGTCTATGGACCCTTGCCACGCCGACACGAGGCAGCTTACCCTGCCCGCTCCAACATGGATGTAAAGCCGCGACTATGACACGAAAGCTCTTGTTTGCCACCTTGGTTCTCCTGCTGCTCGGCGCGAGACCCGCTATCGCCCAGAACTACGAAGCGCTGCTCGAGCGCGCCCTAGAGAAAATCACCTGGGAATATCCTGACAGCTGGGCATACACCGAAACCCGCCGCACCAAGGAGGCAACCTGGGTCGGTCGTTACGACCCTTCGCGCGACGATACCTCTCGCTGGACGCTGCTGACCGTCGACGGGAGACAACCCACACCCGAGGAAGCAGCGGAATGGCTGGAAGACAAGGACTCCGAACGGCAGCAGGATGAGGACGAGGCCGAATCAGCGGCTGACAGCGGCAGCGACGATGGCGACGACAACAATGTCGGCATGATGATTTCGCCGGGCTCGCTCGAGTTGATCGAAGAAAACGAACAGCACTGGCTGCTGTCGTTTACGCCGAAAGGCGACGATGAAGAAGAAAACGCATTCATGAAAGCGATGCAGGGCACGCTGCGTATCTCCAAACCCGGAGAGCATCTCGAGTTACTCGATATTGCAAACGACAAACCCGTCAAACCCAAAGTGGGCGTCAAGATTCGCGACTTCAAAACGCAGCTGACGTTTGGCGAGGCTTTTGAAAACGGTCTCGTCGTGCCGCTGTCGTTTCATTTCCGGATCAAGGGTCGCGCTTATCTTGCGGTCGGTTTCGACGAAATGGAGAGCCGCGAGTTCTCCGATTTCGAACCCGTGTCCGATTCGCTCGAACCCAGCAGTAACGAGCAGTAGACAATGGATTACATCCTGGCGACACCCGCCGCATCATTGCTGTTCGCCGTAACGCTGGGCCTGAGCCTGCTGGGCCTCTACCGCATGCCACGGTTGATCGACCGCTGCGTCATGCGGCCCTACCTGATCGCGCGCGGCAAAACGCTCGAGACCGTCGTGACCAGCGGTTTTGTGCACGCCGATCTGGCCCACCTGCTGTTGAACATGGTGACCTTCTTCTATTTTGTGTTCCCAATGGAGCGTTTCCTCGGCACACCGGCTTTCATCGCGCTGTATTTCCTGGGCCTGGTCCTGTCGAGCGCCTGCTCGCTCGGTAAAGCACGCAACGACCCTCGCTACGCGACACTCGGCGCCTCCGGCGCGATCTCGGCCGTGTTGTTCGCCTACATACTCTATTTTCCGTTCTCGACGTTGTACATCGTTCCGATCCCGGTACCAATTCCCGCATTCCTGTTCGCGATCGCCTACGTCGCCTACTCCTGGTGGGCCGGCAAAAACCGCCGCGACAACATCAACCATGACGCCCACCTCTGTGGCGCCGTGACCGGGATAGCGTTTGTGGTCATCACCGACCCGGGCATATTGGGTCGGCTGCTCTAGCGCGTTGCGCTATGCCTGCCACGCTTTGGCCGTTTACTCGGGCATTGGAAGTAGGTTCACGTTCGCCGACGACTGGTCTTTCTGCGAGCATCTACGCAGGACGGTAGTCAGTTCGTTGTCTACGAGCCTAACGCGGCCCTCGGCGTTGTCACGGCTATCCGGGTCTCCGATCCTGCAAAAACGAATACAATTCGGGTCCTTACACCACTTACAACAGGCACCGTTATGCATGTAGACCAGGCCCGCACCATGGCGGCGTACAACCGATGGATGAACAACAAACTCTATTCGGTTTGTGCAGAACTCACCGACGATGAGCGCAAGGCGGATACGGGAGCGTTCTTCGGCTCGATTCACGGTACCCTCAATCATCTGCTGCTCGCCGACAGGCTCTGGATGGGGCGCTTTACCGGCGTTCCGTTCTCTGTCAGCAGCACGGGCGAGGAGCTTTACTCGGACTTTGTGGAGCTCCGTTCCCAGCGGGAGTCGACTGACGAAGACATCGAAAACTGGGCGTTACGGCTTACCGACGACCTGCTCGACGGTACGATTGAATACCGGAGCATCGTGAACCCCAAACCTCGCACCGACAAGCTGTGGGTGTGCGCGACACATTTCTTCAACCACCAGACGCATCACCGGGGCCAGCTGACTGCGCTCCTCTCGCAAGCCGGAAAGGACTATGGCGTGACGGACCTGATCTGGCTGCCGGAGGTCATGTCCGAGGGTTGAACGCCAGTTTGTCGAGCTAATCATTTCGCGACGGACAACTACCTGAAACAACAGTTCGGATTGCCCTCGATCAGATCGCGCGCCTGCTGCCGTGCGAGATCCCGCTGATTGGGTAGCAGCTCGTCGAACGCCAGCCTTGTTTGCTGATTCCATGCTTCCAGCTGGGCAGTGTCGAACGCAGCGTTGAAAGCGTTTTCGCGCTTCGCAATCAGCGCTGTATAAGCAAGTGCGAAAGCAGCCGACTCAACGAGACCGTCGTCGTCTTCTCCACGTTTGTAGCACCCCAACGCCCAGCGCGACAGCCCCTTCAGGGATTGCAGCTCTCCGACCATCCACGCTTGCGTGAAGTAACCCGCCGCCTCGTCCGGCGCGTTTGGAAGAAGGCGATTCCCGTACTCGACCATTGCCCAGGTGTCGCCATTGCGGGCTGCGAGTTTCTGGAAGTGGCCCTCGTCACCCGCGTCGAGCGCTCGAAAGGCCTGACACTGATCGAACCCCGTACGCATTGCGTGGATGAGGATCTGGATCTCGGAGTCCTTCTGCGCGAGCGATGCCCCGTCGAGTTCCGAGTAGCCAACGCTACGCGTCTGACGCAATTCTTCAATTTGCCCTTCGAGTTGAGCTTCCGTTTCCGCCGCATCCCAACAGGACTGGGATGCGGTCAGTAAAAACCTCGCCGCCTGTGGGTCTCCCGCGTTGGCCAGGCCAAGCAGCTCCTCCATGTCGCCTCGCACAAGGGCGTCCGGGTCATTTGGCGCCTTCCTGGAGCGCCACGTAACGTCGAATTGAAGGTCACCCTGAAGTACCGCGCGACGGAGCGCATCGTCGAGAACGTGTTTTGGCGAATCGGGAGAGGCCGCAGCCGCGGGATTATCATCGCGTTCAGGTGCCGTATGGCCGGTGTTTGGACCTCGAACCACACCACTCTCTTGCTCTGCCCGATTTTCAATATCGCGGCTGGACAGGGTAAAAAACGCGATGAAAATAACGGCGGTCATGGCGACCCCAACCGCAGTTGTTGTTCCCTTGCTCAAGTTCGCACGTACTCCGGGCGGCGGATAGCTACTGGCGACCGTGCACCTCACATGCTCCGATCCTAGGAATACCCTTGAATTGCATACCACTTTAAACCAGTAAGGCCCGCCGGGGAGCCACTAAAGCGGAGCGACGGCACCCCGGAGTGGAGTGCTCCCTTCGATCTCCAAACAAAAAGCCCGCAAAAGCGGGCCTGTTTGTTTGGTGCCGAAGAGAAGACTCGAACTTCCGACCCACGCATTACGAAAGCTGAAATTTGAATGTAAGTAATTGTTTTTAATCTAACAATTTCCGCGGACGCTCGTTGCAAAATCAGTAACTTGCACAACGGTGCATGATTGTATCCCGCAAAACTCCCGCAGCTGATTTGCCCGAAACTCTCACGAGGAGCACTCATGACAGACGGGGAGAAGCAAAAATAGGACGTTCCCTCATTCGTCCAGATAGTCGATAGCACAGACTACGTCCGCCGGATACTCGCGATTTGATCCATCGTCAGTACGGATAAGGAAAGCATTCGATGTCCGGAGTATAAGACTGCTACGAACTGGTGTTGACGAGTCTTCCTTGCAATTCAAATGAATCACAACTGGAATCGAGCCACCGTACCTCATCCAACCAATCGCTCGCTCGTATGTTGCTTGAGACGACAGCGCAACTACTAGACCAACGTAGATGGTCAACACTGCCCCAAGAAAAACCGCCCATCTAATCCATCGATGAATTATGTCGAGGAACGCTAGCGCAGCCGCACCGACCGACGCAGAAAAGTAGGCAAGACTCAATTGTCCGTCAAAGACTATCCATCCAGCGATACCCAGACCACAAATCCCTACCAATAGGGTCCCAGTTAGCGTGATTGCACCTGCAAGGTACGGGTTCTTTCCCTCGCCCGTAGACTTACTGTTTTTTTGTTGCTCAGCACCAATGCCATCAATTAGCTCAAGCGCAATCGCGAATCTGTTCACGAACAAACCTACATAACCAAAGAACGTGGAAACGATTGCAATAACTACTGCCGACATAAGAACCACACCGATTCCTAGGCCAACCACGGCCACACTAAGGTAGGGTATTCCTTCAAACGGAGGGCGTACACCTGCTGCGATCGCATACTTGTACGTCGCCCACTCTGCGACCCCACCAATACCAACTCCGAGTACTACATTTACTACGACGGACACGAGCAGCTTCCGCGGAGTCGAGAGGCTCTTGAATCTATCCCAAATCGATTGCTGTTCCCCTAACACTGTAGTTTAGTACTCATCTACGGGCGGATAATGCCGTTGAGCGCAGTCAGTATCACACCGAGCGCGAATACGAAGACTACGCTCACTAGGAACTGGCCTACAAGAACCTTGGCCAGAATCGGTCTGAGCCGGAAAGTTACCCAGGCGATGGCCGCAACAAAGCAGACCAATATAGCGCCAATGGCAAGACCCGCCCAGTTAACTAAGAGTCCCTCATGGTGCTCAGGCTCAGATGATCCGAGTACACCGTAGAGAATAGCGATGAATACGATGGGCGCTGAGAAAATCACAGAGTCGGCACTTAACCAGGTCCCATGCGCCTGCCTTGCCAACCTAAGTATGGGTAGAAAAACGAACAGCAACAACAATACGATCAGATCGACATCCGAAGCACTGTAGTCCAGACCAACCCGCTCCCCCAACAGCACGAAAGGATAGGTAATCAACTTGCGGTAAAGCTGGACGCCATCAACGATGAATCCCTGCCAGGTCAATAGTGACTCCGCAAGAGATGCAATCGAGTTAACGGAGAAAAAGAGAGAAACCACCAGATATAGCTTTATTGAGGTGCTTCTCGTTGATAGGAACTTCGTTACTTCACGTACATCTTGTTGAAGCTTCACGATATCTTAGCTCCGCTCCTAGAGTGTTGGTATGCGCCTGCACCCTAGCAGCCAACTCTGTCAACACCTTGCAAAACTGTGTGCAATTATACTCCGAGAACTCTCCCAGCCAATTCGCCTCAATACCCTCACTGCGAATACTTGGATACGACTCTCGCCGATTCCGCCCCAAACAAGCGCGCCAACATAGTGCGCGATCATACTTGCCGCAGGCAAGAGTCGTAATCATTAGACAGTCGCCGGGCGCTCGTTGCGCGAGTTGCCCTACAGTGCACAAAGGTGCAGCACTCAATCACGAAAAGTCCCGCGTTGAATCACTGCCAATCAGGAAGACAACGCAAACCGCCGGAGCTTCCCCCATAGATTAGCTCTATCGTGTCCGAAAACCCGGGACGACCTCTATACTCAATTCCGCCTTAGGACATAGGACAGCAGCCCCATCGGCACCACGACTCTCCACCAACAACTTTACTCGCCAAAGATTTCGGCCGGACTCTTTGGTTTCAGAATCAGATTCGTTGGACTGGCAGCTACGTTCATCCACTCGTAGTCACCAGGCCGATCAGCGCTAGTTATCTCTCCCGTGGGGTGCTCTACAGTTAGGAGAAAGCTCTTTGTATCGGCAGGTAGCTCAATCGCGAGGTCTTGTCCCCACGCTATGTATCCTTTTCCGGCCTCGTTAGGTATGGCTTTGGAAGTGCGTTTGATGTCATCCCAAGTGACCGTAATGCCAAATGCACCTCTAGCGTCGTAGTAAGCGCGATCATTGCTGAATGGAATCTTTGGACCGCAACTACCATTATTGACAACTCTTGCTACAACATCTATTGACGCAACACTTGGCATCACAGAATTGAGTTTAGAGTTTGTGCTCCTTGTGGTGACACTGTATTTGACCGATTGGATATCGACCTCATAACCACTCTGCGGAATAGCTGACCAGCTAAACGTTCGGCCGCGTGAGCAATGATCATTTCTCTGGTAAAAACTCTGCGTGCGCTGCTTTCTTTCAATCTCCTCAGTGCTTACGTAGGCGGTTAGCTCGTAGAAGCCAACCTCATCTGGGACGGCAGTCAACGACACTTCATAAGATCGTGAATCATCATCCTCGGAGAAAATACTGCCTATCCAATCAAAAAACCCTAATTCGCGATACACCACAAGCGTTCCGACGACTGGTTTGAGCGAGGTATAGTGCGAGAAGATCGAGTTTGGGCATTCGAACTCAAGCTCAGTTTCCAGCTTGCGGATGCGATCGCAGGATTGGCCCTGGAAGACAAGCGATGGTTCACCTTCTCCTAGAAACTGACCGTCGAAGGAGATTCTATGAACTGAACGTGGCTGCGCTACTACATATGGCGGTCCATAGTTGAGGACGCGAGGCTCGGTTTTTGATCCCGGGATTACGGAAAGGGTTGCAGCAAGGCCTTCGTTGAGCTCCTGCAGCTTCTCCAGTGTTTCAATGTTCCCTGCGTTCCATTGGTCGATAAGCTGCTGCGCATCGATGAAAAGCTGCCTTTCAGTTTCGCGCAACTCCTCGAACAATTTATCCGTGTATTGATTGGCCAAAAGGCTGAGATTCTGCAGGAGAATCGTTGCTTGGATTCTTGATTTCATGGCAACTATGTTTGCCGAGTCCTCCGCTTGTTCAATAATCCCCCTCAGTTCGTCCGCGATGTTGCTAAACACGCCATTCACAGTGGCACCGACGGCAAAAGTCTCTAGCCCTTGCGAAGGAAGCGTCAAAGGAAAAGATACGAATATCAATAAAGCTGCGAGCTGTCTTGATCGCATGGTGGAGCACCTCTCTTTCTTGATTGTGGTTCTTGGTGGAAGGGAAGCACTTACTATATATGCGCATATAATGCCTTTTTTGGGCGAAATGTCCACAGAGCAAAGTGGAGGACGCGCGTAGAATACTGCTGAATCCTTGAGAGATCTGGCATTGAGGCAGTGCTGATAGCAAAACGGCCGGTCGTGACAGACTCCGCCATAGGGAGTGCCTACACAAATGCAGGCTTAGCCACTTAGACTGACCAACCGTCGCGGGCCCCTGGCTGCCGGAAACTCCAACTCCGTACCATCTCAGATCAGGGGAAGCTTACGACAGCGATACGTAGTCGATTGAGAAGGCGGCGGCCCGCATAACGAACAGCGGCCCTCCATTGATTGAACGAGTAAGCGAACTTGAAATCAGTTTCCGCACTCATAATTTGTGTATTTCGATGCCTAAGGAAACGACTTCGCCCAACATCATGTAGTACTAAGAAGCTCACCGGACCTTAGCGGTTTACCTCGGACGCGCTAGCACAATCCGTATCAACTAATGAAAGCGCTAAGAAGCTAGCTCCTTGACCTCTTGTTCGATCGATGATGCCAGCAGTTCCGCCATCTGAATCATACCCTGTAGGCGCTCCTTGCGATCTTGCAGTGATTCGATCAAGGCCTTCTTTGCTTCGTCTTCCTTCTCAGTATTTATGTCCTCTCTATTGGTAATCGACCTTACGACACGAATAGTTAGCGGTTCTATATCAGAAACTGTTTCCGATAGCTCATACCATTCCTGTATCTCTGAAGGAACGCAGTTAGCTGCATTTTTCAAGCACATCTCAATCAGCACGCGCGCTGAGTAGTCGAGTCCGCGCGAAAGGGCCAACCACTCTTTTGATTCTTCCGACAGATTTGATTTGTCGGCAGCTTCTTGCGCCTGTTTCTGATAGAAGAAGGCGCCATTGTTTGGGTCCAACGCCCTTATCGTTTCTAATAGAGCCTCAAGGTCTTCAAGTGGACGTGTTCCTCTCGGGAACACTTCAATGTGCTTCCAGAGAGCCAAGATAGCAGAGCGGCATCGGTCTTCTAACGCAGTTTTTGCTTCTTCATCCGCTTGTTCAGCCTCAACGATGAGTTCGGCGATATGGTGAGCTATCCAGTTCCCCAGTGTGCTTGTGGATTGCTCAGGCCCCAGCTCAGAGACGAGCCTCTTTCCTAAGACCACCACGTCTTCAAATCGTTTTGAGTCTTCCATCAGCCTCTAGAATCGTAAACAGTGTGTATGGAGGAACATAGTCCACTACTGAAGATCTCTCGCGACGAAATGAATCGCGGCGAAAATCGCGTCTAATCTGCACCTCCAGTATTAGGTCCATTTTTAGCTGTGCCAGTTGCTGCAACATAGTCTTCTTGGTAGCCACCAAACGCTGACCTACCTCTGGTATGTATTGATCGTTTCTTTCACCCTGATCGCCCCACATCTGTGAGCGCAAAAGGTCACGTCCTCCTTGCTCTTCACTAAACCAAACTCTTTGTTCGTAGTCATGTTGCAAATTGAATTCTTGAGCGAACCACTCGGCAGGCCGAAGCGGTGGGTAGCATATGTCCCCAGCCCAAGGATCATACTCGTCGATACCTAGTTCTTTCGAATTCTCTTGTATCCACCCTTTTAGTTGATAGAGACCATCGTTTACTTCGAGATCACTTCCCGCAGTTGGTAGACGTCCCCCGAGTGTGTCGGAACTTGTCTGCAGCGCTCTCAGAAGGGCCATCGAGTTTTCGGGCCTCGTGAAGGCACTAGAAACACGAATGTATTCCTGCCGATCATCGGATGAGTAGTTCCAATCGCCCCATACGCAGAGTTCATCAGTCTGTACCCAAATAGCGTTTTCTAAGTCTAGCCGTCGGACACTAAACGGCCAGCTATCCGCTATTTCCGACTCTTTCCATACCTGTCTTTCGGGCGGTTGCGGGTCCCTACGATCAGCAAGCCATAGGCCATCGGCTCGCGTCGGCTCGTGCTCATTGATCCACTCCGAGAGTTCATCAGGGTACTCCGGGTCTTGGTGTCGCTGAATGGAATCGATTAGTTGCCCGGCGACGATCATCATCGAATTGTATGCGCGATAGAACCCCAGGTTTTCCGTTCTAGGATGTGAGTATTTGGAATAGGAGTCCTCGCCGCTGCGGTAGTAACCCCGCTTTGTCCGCGGATCAGCATCCCAGCCGCCGGACCCTTGAACTTTCCAATCCCCCCGGATTACCTTTAGTGCTCGGAGTTCAACTTCCGCGGACTGAAGACCGAAAACTCCACCGAGGCTTTTGAACCACGATTCAGCGATATCGTAGCCGAAGTAGTACTTGTCGTATTCGTCGATCAGATCTTCAGTTAGTACTCTGAGATTGCGCTGATATGACTTGGACTGGATAACATCAAAACCCGATTTGTTTATCCCTCGTAACCGAAGAATCTCTTCAGGGGATAAATTGACCTTCCGTTGCTCATATAACTCTAAAAGGCATGTCGCTGAAATCCCGCGAATTATGATATGGCTCTGCTTCAATGAACACGACGATCGCAGGAATTCTTCGAAAACCGGCGCAACTATGTACCCTTTCTGAATAGACCTTCGCAGCGCTAAAAGGAGCCAGATTTGTGCGCTAAAGTCATAGTGTGGCAATTTTTTGTCGTGGAACGGATTTGGAGTTTGGCCCAATGCCAGATCCACTAGCGGATCGAGCACCTTATCCTGGCGAAAACAGCAAAGCAGGCAAACAACGTGCGCGGCCTCCCAACGATCGGCTGTGCGAGGAGACGCAAGCGAAGCCCATATATACCCAGCTAAAGCTTCACTCGTCTCCTGCGGTGGATACAAGACACTGCGCCAATCTCCATCACCATCGTTCTTATCAAAGTCCTCTTCCAACAATCGGAGACCATAATCCAAGGCTCTAGTCGCTTCTTCGCGAGACAGCTTTGGTGCAATCAACCCTACAAGCGAGAAGAGTCTTCCAGAACCCAAGATACTAGGGTTCTCAGCGCTGGCTTCGATAACCCAGTCGTATATCTCACGCTCGGTTACGCCGCATTTTGCGGCGATTGCGTCAAACGGGAGCGGTTGATAGTAACGGCTCTTGGCTATTTCGTAAAAGTGCTCTCGGCAGACACTCTCCAAGATATTAGACAGCGTCACCCTGATATGTTGGCGGTTGAACCAGCTACCTGGAATTGCCTCAAAGACATCCTTCAGATCAAACAACCGGAAATCCGGCGTTCTGAATATCGCTACAAGGGCCGCCCCTTCACTCCCTGCTTCAACTCGACGAAAGGACTCTTCAGCAAAGTCAGATAAATAGTACGGTGGCTCCCCCGACCGCATTCTCCTATATGCATCTTGAATACTCTCCGTTGAAGCAGTGTCTAGGCCGGCGAATATCGAATCCCAATCCTTCGAAGGAATTGGTTCTGATTTGTAGTTGCCGCTTGGGGCACTTTCTCTCTTACGTCTTACTTGGTCGACAAACTCCGCTCTTTTTAGATAGCCGGCTAGGTGACCTGTATCGCACGCCAACATCGCCCCAGTCTCGATGATCTTCCTCCAATTAGAAGAGGAAGTTCCGCTTAGCAATAGATAAGGTACGATCTCCTCGAATATTTGCTTGCGCTCACGCCCGTCCGAATGGGACGAGAAAGCTCCCTCCAAGAAATCGGCAGTATTCCATTGATATCTAAACCCGAAAAAGGCTGCACCTAAGTCTGGAGCGACTTTCTTAACATCGATCAAATGCGTAAGGACTTCTGGAAACAGTCGCGCATCCCAGCCGAATCCTCTATCCCGCCAGCGGCTCAAGATAGTAGGACCGGACGAGGAGCAGAGCCTTGTAATAGCCTCTACCGTTCCTTCCCAGTCGAAATACTTGTCACGAGCCACAAAATCGTATGTCACCTCAGCAGCGCGAGACAATCTGTACGCAAGTTCTGAATTTGGAGCATTCACGTCTGACGCCGCACATGCCAATTCAAGACACGACGACCAACGGTCCAGATTCTCCTCACCGATCTTCCCAGCAACTTCGACTGCTTGATCGAAATAGTAAGCAGATTCTTCAATACTAGCTGCAAAAACAGACCTCGCGATCTTGCAGTATGTGTCGACCTTACTCTCTGCATCCATGCGCTCAGCGTCAATCAGGTCAAATGCTTCCTTCGCAAAGTCAAAAGTGTAATTGCTTAGAGGATCACATCGGGCGCACACGCTCGCCAAATGAGTTAGAGCAGGTGTAAAGAGTGACTGCTTGAGTGACTTTTTCCATTCAAGCATTCGCTCCATTTTCTCTGTTGTAGGATCGACGATCATGACGATCTCCATCCACAACCTAGAGATCTCATTTGAAGTGGGGCGGTCGTCTCGATAGTGGACGTTCGCAGCCTTATCTGACTCCTTGATGCAGTCTTCTATTTCGGCATCCAGTTCGTCCGAACTGAGATCATTCAGAAGTGCTCTTGTCCAGAGTTTGTGCCACGGAAGAACGGAACCGACGTCCTCACGAAATTGTCGTGAGTCACTATCGTAGTTGTGCCGGTTCTCTTTGAATTTGTTACGAAGTTTAGGGCTCGCGAGATCAAGCAATCCAATCGTCTTCCCTGAAAGAGCTGCGCGCAAGCAGTTCGCCCGAAGAAGCGTGAACCGTGGTTCATCCGAAAAACGGCTGTAGTAGTATTCATCCGGTTTGGGGATATACCTGTTCAAAACGGCCACAATCTCGTCGTTAGATATCGATCCATGAGTTACGGCCGCTTGAGCAACTGAGTTAACGACGGACAATAGTTTTTGCTCATAGCTCAAGTGACGATCGAGCTTCTTCAGACGTTTCCGGCCTGCTGTTAAACCGTCAATAGCTGACTTAACGACATGCGAACTGGGGCACCGGAGGACTCTGTTCTGCGCATGTATTAAGGCTAATTGAATAAAAAGATTGCTACTGGATACGTCGCCAATTTCGTTGAGCAAATCGAACTGGCCGAGATCGACCAATCGTCCGAAGACGATGGCTCCGGCTCGGTACGCAACTTCCCTGGGTCTCCAGCTTTCGAACTCTTCCACAAGAGCGCCAGGCCCACCTAGATTGAGTTTGGCGAAAGCTATCTCGGCGATGTCTTCATCACTAATCTCGGCCTCTTCTCGTTCTTCCGGAGAGAGGCGAGACCAATTGCGAGCCCATTTGTGGGCGAGCCTGAGATAGCTGCGGGATTCAGAAACTGTGTTCTTGCACCCCGAAAGAAGCGCCGCTTCGTAGGCGTGATGACCGCCATGCCAACTTGTGGAGAAGCTCTTCTGAGCAACTATCTCCCTTAGGCGATGATCCGGTAGCAAATGCGAAACTAGGTCTGTGTTTTCTTGGACTAGGGCTCGTTGTCGGGCATCTCCAGCGGTCTCTCCACCTGCCTTCAATGCCAGCTTTACCGCATCCTCGTATCGCTCTTTTCTTAGTGCTGCCTTCAAAGCAAACTGTAGTCGGTGCAGAGAGGCGTTTCGCCGATCAACGGGATTGTCGCTCGGCAAATCGGAATCGGAGAGGACTAAGTCTACCAATTCATCGTATTGCCCGGCTTCGAGCATGAGTTGAGGTAAAGCAGAAGCAACATAGCTGCTCCTCTTGGTCAACGGTCTAATTCGCCCAATGAAGTCACCAAGCTTCGTCTGAGAGGGCTTGTAGGTTTCCCGAAACCACGTTTCGGAAGGCTCATCAAAGAACTGAATCGCGTCTCCTGTAATCGATATTGGTCGACCGAGATCGACTACGAAGCTGCGTATAGCGCTTTGGGACATTCCTGATGCGAGGGATAGAACCTCCATCGGAATGAAAGGGCGCAGCGCAGCCAGAGCCTCGCAAAGATTACGGATTTGCGAGGCTTCCGTATTTGGCACTTCATCCAAGAGTCGGTCGATGGCCCGCTGAAACACATCGCGAATTGCGTCTTCAGCAGTTGTTGGGTTTGGACCCAGCATTTCTAACGTTTCAGCCAAACTCAAACTCATCGAAAGCCATGTAGCCTGAACCCGAGGATTTCGAAGGCTCAGACGATGAAACTCCCGAACGTCGTTTACGCTCGCATCCGGGAATGTCCGTTTGAGCAGCTGTTCGGTTTCCGCTTCCGAGAAAGATTCCAAGGCAAGATCGACATATTCAAGCGGTGGGTTTAGCTTATCTCGTCGATGAGTTCTACAAAGGTAGACGATCAGCACTCCTTCCGGGACCCTGTGCCGAATCAGGTCTCTCGGAAAGCTCGCGCGCTCATTGTACTCTTCCGCTGCCATCTGCGCGTTGTCTGCAGCATCGATGAACACGACCAGCTTGGCATCTGGCTGCCTTGCCCTTAGCAATGTGATTGCTTGCTTTAGCCGAAAACCAAAAGCCTTCAGATAGTCTGTCGGTTGAGCCTTGCCGGAAGGGATCATAGGGTGACATAGCTTATGTGCCGCCAGTTCGTTGGTGATTTGAACAAAGCCAACGTTGTGACCGTGGCGAACATGAACCGCACTTCTGTAAGTTCCGTTGCCGAAACAATCGTAAAGGACACTGAACGAGTGGCTCGAGATGCGTTTCTGCAACCGTCTGGCCAACGCGGTTTTGCCTACGCCACTATCTGCATGAATGATAACGGGTGCGCCATCTGAGGAAAGGATCTGTTCTAGGAAATTACTTTCCTGCTCTCGTGTAAACAGGTGTTCGCCATCCTCTATGAGGCATGAGGCTGGAAATAGCTCGTCTTCGTCGGTATTTAGAACACGAAGTACATCCTCCTTGGTGATTTCAGGACTACTCGAGTTCCCGGGCAGCGCTTTTTCGGTGACAAGGCGCCACAGTTGATCCGCACCCTCCCTATCCGGGCCCGGCACGTATCCGCTAAGTTCCTCAACTAGAATGTTGCGCTGCTGCCAGTAATTGTCATTGGTATCATCGATCCAAAATTGGTCGAGAAACTCAAAAGCTTGCGAGTCTTCTTGGGTAGAAAGATAGCCTTTTAGTTGTGCCCACTGTTTTAGATCCCGGTTCTTCAGTTTTCGCTTTCTAACCCGATGAAGAAGTGAATGAACTGCCGAATCCACCCGTCGATTTGTCGTGAACACAAAATTGGCTTGCTGCCCTCCCTCATTTGATGCGCCGCTCTTAAAGGCCTGGTATCGCTTAAAGAAACCATTAAGAGTCGTCTTGAGGCCACTCAAGGTCCATGGCTTGTTGGCGTTTGTTGTCGAATGCTTCAGCTGGTAGTACGAAACCTGTTGGCAATCCTCAAGTTTGTCGCTGCCATAGTATTCGGCGACATCTACAACTTCTTCGCCGAGATCTTCTTCATCATCGAGTGTTTCGTTAGCCGACACGCCTTCAATTGTGACGCACTTTAGATTGGTTCCAGGCTGAAGAAGAGCAAGACATCTCCGAGCAGCCCAGAGATAGTGAAATTGATCGCCCGCTCTACTATAGCGAACCAGCTTGGATTTCTTTTTCATTCGGTTTGACAGAAAAACGGACGCGTTTCGATCGACTCCCTATTAGAGTACACAGCGGTAGTAGAAAGACAAAGATCACTCAACGAATACACACCATCCGAGATCTCAACACATCGCATTCCCGCGCTGACTCTGCCCTAGGACGCTAGGACTTTTGGAACTGAGGTGCGATGACGTAGCTCGGCAATACGGCTTTCCAACAAACAGCAGCGGATCCGAACACTAACGGCTACGATAGTTAGTGTTCGGATCCGCGGTATTACGCCCTATTGCTCGACAACCAGCGCTCACCGATTCAGATTGTCCTTCAATTTGAAGTGCGCGAGAAACAGGTTCGTGTGGTGCCGGTCGTGCTCGTCTATTTGGCGGCGCGCCTCGCGCAGCTTCTCCTCGATCACCCCTAGCGCCGTATCCGTTTGCATGGCGCGAGCGTCGTGTTCATTGCTGATCGCGGCTCGCATCAACTCCACGAGGTCTTTCGCGTCACAGAGCAGACCTTCCGCCTTGTGAAGGTGCGCGGCACGTTCCTTCGCGGCGGCATACGTCCGTGGGTCGGTGTCGTTATTCTCGTCCGACAACAAATCAGGAACATAGAAACTGGGATCTTCCCGGATCTGCCAATCGGCCGTCGTCGTTACGAGTGCAATGTAGGGCTTTATGTTGCTGCCAGTGTCAGCCGCGCGGTTTGCGTAGTTCATGAGTCTGGTCCTCAAGTTGAGGCCAGCGTAGGCACAAAAAAGCACGACACCCAGAACGGGTAATCGCGCTTCGATTTGATAGCATGTCGTCAGCCATCGACAGCACCGTTATGCTGGCTGTGGTTAGGGCCGTTGAGGGGTTGCAGCCCCTCCTCGGTCCGCTATTTATAGCATATTGCGGTCGCTGGCGCGATTCGGTGAGCACGACGCGCGGCGCATATGACGGAAGCGTTCAGTTAGTCCGTATTGGAAATTCTCCGAAACGCCACCACCGCGATTTCACGTTCTTGATTCCAATTCCACGGCCAAACGTAGAGGCTGCTGCTTCCACTGGCCATCGCTCGCCGGATTGGACCGCCGGGCGATGCGCCATTGCACTTCAGCGTCGATCGCAACCGCTTCGTTCTCGAAGGCACAAGCAGCGTTTACCCGGTAAACGCCTGCTGAGCTGTTAAGTCATACCCTCCTTCACGCACACCGCAACTACTTGCGAGCTGTTCGTCTACTTGGCGATCGCAGCAGCCTCAAAGCTGCAGCGACGCCTGTCGGGTGCCCGTCTCATGAGGCAGGTGATCCAGCTACGGAACGAACTTGCCAAGTGACTTGATCGGAAGCGCGTCACTACCCATGCGAAGCGCGGTAGTGACGCGCGGCGCTAGCCCAGGAACCGCGTCAGACACAGCGGGCATTCTCTGATGCCCCGCGGATGACGCCGTTGTAGGGTGCAGTCACTGATTTGAGAGCGCCGCCGTTCGCTATACAACGGCAACCGTGCTGACAGGGCTCGTCTTCAGCACCGGGGAATCTTCCCCGAGAGCCCATCTTCGACACCACAGACTCGCGTCTGCCTCTTCAACACCGCAGGTGATTGCCCTGCCCTTTTCACATTCAGGAGGACCAATCCATTGGCAATCTTCATTCTCGCTTCCTCAGGGAGCACAGCTGGTTCGCACCGAACCCCTCTGCAACGTCAGAGCATCGGTGTGGCCTGTGACCAGGCCTGTTCAGGTCGTATGGGAGTGGTGTCCCGGGATCAATGCTCATTCCTCAAGGGATGGCCTTGTCTGACCGCGGTCGGCAAGTGATCGGAAACACTCACCGAACCTCTGACGAACTAACGTGAGTTCCAACACCCGTGAGACGCCTGAACTACCAGCTGAAACGACTGTGCAAACAAAACCGGGACGGCAGCTACGGCACCCAGGTGCAGCGCGAGCGCGTGCTGACGCTAATCGCCAACCAGTTGCACGAACTCGGTTACCGGCAGATGCACACTAAATCGCTCAGACCAAAACACGTCGAGGCGCTGGTGAAGCACTGGCTGGCTTCCAGAATCGCCGCAGGCACGCTGAAGAACCGCATGAGTGCCGTCCGATGGTGGGCTCGCAAGGTGAACAAACAGAACGTGGTGGCCCGGTCGAACGATCACTATGGGATTCCGCGCCGGCAGTACGCGAACGACGCCAATCGCGCCAAGACGCTTAATGCTGAGCACTTGGACAAGATCACAGATCCCTACGTGGAGATGAGCCTCCAGCTGCAACAGGATTTCGGTCTCCGACGCGAGGAAGCGATCAAGATCCGGCCCGAACTGGCTGACTGGGGCGATACGCTGTGGCTAAAAGCCAGCTGGACCAAGGGCGGCCGCGAGCGCTCGATCCCGATTCGAACGCAGGCACAGAGAGACACCTTGGACGGAGCAACGCAGCTCGCCGGCAAAGGCTCGCTGATTCCCGATCACAAGACTTACGTGCAGCAACTGAGGCTCTACGAAGGCCAATGCATCCGTGCAGGCCTCTCCAAGATGCACGGCCTGCGACACGCCTACGCCCAGCAGCGCTACGAGGAACTGACCGGCTTCAAAGCCCTGGCCGCCGGCGGCCCCAACCGGAATGCCCTCTCAGCTGAACAACGCTTGCTCGACAAAAAGGCCCGCGCCGCAATCAGCCACGAACTCGGGCACAACCGCATCGCAATCACGACCGTTTACTTGGGCCGATGAACCCACCTCCTCGACAAGCCCATTTATTACCCCGACTGGTCCGCCTGCGAGACGCCCCCACCTACCTGGGCATGGACCGCAACCGCTTCAACCGGGAGGTCCGCCCCTTCCTCACCACCATCCCCATCGGCCGCCAGGGCATCGCCTTTGATCGCCTTGAACTCGACGCCTGGGTGGACGACTATGTGTCGTGCAACGGGCGTCCCGCGGCTGACAGGAGAAAGCCATGGGACGCAAACGAACGCCGGGACTCATCCGCAGGGGTGGGGTCTGGCACATCGACAAGCAAGTCAAAGGATTCGGACGCATTTGCGAAAGCACTGGCGCGAGCCACCTCCGCGACGCCGAGGCGATACTAGCCCACCGGCTCGAGGAGCTGCGCAAGGCCCGCGTTTTCGGAGTCCGCCCGACACGGACGTTCAGGGAAGCGGCAACACGGTATCTGAACGAGTACCTGCACAAGCGCAGCATCGGACGCGACGCGGACGACCTGAAATGGGTCGATCCGTTCATCGGCAACCTGCCGTTGAACGTCGTGCACGACGGCACGCTGCAGCGATTCGTCAGACACCGGCTGGACAAGGATCGGGTCGCCGTGGGAACGGTCAACCGCACCTTGTCCGTCGTCCGGCGCGTGTTGAGCCTGGCAGCGCGAAAGTGGCGTGACGAGCAAGGTCTGACCTGGCTCGAAACCATGCCGCTGATCGAGCTGCTACCGGATCACGGCCGGCGACGGCCTTACCCGCTTTCCTGGGAGGAGCAGCGCTTATTGTTCTCGGAACTGCCCGGCCACCTCCAGCGCATGGCGCTGTTCAAGGTGAACACCGGGACCCGCGAGCAGGAGGTGGTGCGCATGCAGTGGGACTGGGAAATCCCGATCCCGGAACTGGATACGAGTGTGTTTGTGGTGCCGAGGGAACTCGTCAAGAACAACGAAGATCGGTTGGTGGTCCTGAACCGGGTTGCCAAGGCGGTCGTCGATGAGGTTCGCGGCGAGCACCCGCACCGGGTCTTCACGTGGCGCGGCACGCCCGTCAAGCGCATCGGCAACGCCGGCTGGCAGCGGGCACGTAAACGGGCGGCGGATCGTTACCCGGCGGAGATCGGCGGCACGAGCCCGGAGGACGGTTTCCGGCGATTCCGTGTCCACGACCTCAAGCACACCTACGGTCGTCGCCTTCGGCTGCCGGCGTAAGTCTGGAGGACCGTCAGGACCTCCTGGGCCACAAGTCGGGGAAGATCACAACCGAGTATTCAGCACCGGAATTGGCCAATCTGATCGCGGCTTCGGACCGGGTTTGCGGCAAAAAGTCCCGCAAAACTCCCGCACTGACCTTGATACGGACTGCAAGAAGTCTCGTAAGCTATTGAAAAGATTGGTGCCGAAGAGAGGACTTGAACCTCCGACCCACGCATTACGAATGCGTTGCTCTACCAACTGAGCTACTTCGGCATATCCTGGTTTTTCAGGGGTAACGGTCCGGAACGACGTTTCGGACGACGGCCCCGGCAGCGCCTGCTTTCCGGCGCGGCGCGCAGTATAGCGACACAGGAGAGCCGGTGAAAGGGCCGCGAGTGCCCTACTTGCGGCGCACCCGAATCAGCACTTCGACGCTCTCCTGCCGCGTGCCTTCAGGCGGCAGGGGCAGACCCGACAGCTGAATGCTCTGCTCGTCGATGTCGAGCAGTTCACCCGTATCGACATTGTAGAAGTGGTGATGCGGCCGCGTCGTCGAGTCATAGAACTTGCGGACGGGATCGACTAGCAGCTCCTTGACCAGCCCACGCTCGCCGAACAGGTTCAGCGAGTTGTAAACCGTTGCCTTGGACACGCTGCTGCCGCGCCGTTTCAGGCACTCGATGATCTGATCGGCAGAGAGATGCTGCGGTTTCTCCAGAATGATTTCAGCAATTTCAATGCGTTGCGGCGTCGGCTGGATGCCGTGCGCCTTGAGAACCTCGAGGACTTCTGCGGCTGACATGCTCATAGCACTCCCTGAGACTTTTACTCGGCTCGTTAACCTGCCATTAAAACCCGCATTGCCCGGGCGGTTCAATGCCTTACGCACGGGACACAATCTCGAGCTTGCGCCCGGAATTAGCGCTCGCGCGCCGCCTGCGCTTTAGCGAAACTGACTCTCCGGGATAAGGAGGTCACGTATGAGATTGATTTTCCTAAATTTTCCGCGCCGCTTCTTGCGCGCGTTCACGCTGCTCGAACTGCTGACGACGGTACTCATAGTCGCTGTCCTGTTGAGCCTGGCGGTTCCTGCTTTCAGCAACAGCCTCGCGCGAAGCCGGCAATCGGCCGAAATCAATGCGCTGTTCCATGCCTTTTACCTAGCGCGCAAGGAATCGATCCGCCGCCGGGCACTCGTGTCACTGTGCCCGACGAACGACCAGCGTTCGTGCGCGCCCGGCCGTGACTGGTCGGGTGGCTGGCTGCTGTTCGAGAACACCCAGCGAGCCGATCCACCCGTCCTTGCGCCGGGCGCCCCGCTGATTCTGGCTCACAGCGGCGCCGGCAGGGTGCATATAACCGCCAACCGGCGCGGATTTACCTCGCGGGGCATACGCAAACGCGCCACCAACGGCACGCTGGTGTTCTGCGACCCGAAGCGCCGCATTGCCGCCCGCGCGCTGGTCGTGAGCTACACGGGCCGTCCGAGGATCGCCGACCGCCGGCGAAACGGCGAAAGCTATGACTGCGCGGATTAGGTTAACTCGCCGCCAGGGCTTCCGACCGCTGGTCGGTTCCGCCCGACCGTTTGTCGGAAGCACGGGCAGGCGGCCGAGAGGCCCTCTATCCTGCGCGCATGAAAAACCGCAACCAGACAGGCTTCACGCTGTACGAGCTGCTGATCACGACCCTGGTCGTCGGGGTCCTGCTGTCTATCGGCGTGCCAAGTTTCAGCACGTTTACCCAGAACAGCCGCATGGCGACCTCGGTAAACGACCTCTTGGGCAGTTTTCAGGTTGCGCGCAGCGAGGCGGCGCGCTCCAAGGACAACGTCACCATATGCGCAAGCGCCAACTCGACCACCGCCGCCCCGACCTGCGGCGGCGAGTACGAGGACGGCTGGATCGTATTTCAGGATACCGACGGCGACATTCAGGTCGACGCTGGCGAAGCACTGATTCGCTCGCATCCGCCGCTATCCGATGGGATCACCATTACCAATGTGGGCCAGGGGGATTACTTTTCCTACGGCCCGACGGGACTCGGCAGAGGGCAGATTGGTGCGTTGCCGCCCACGACTTCCGCGATCTTCTGTGACGATCGCGGCAACGTCGAGGCCTCCCGCGATATTTCCGCCGCGCGCCTGCTGCGCGTACTGCCGATCGGCCGCGCCACGATATTGCGCCAGGTCGCTCAGATAGACGACCAGGGCGGCTGTCCGTAGTGCGACGCTGCCCCAAGCCTCAAGGACACGATTCAATGCTCCGAAAACACGTTGAAGGCTTCTCGCTGGTGGAAGTACTTGTTGCCCTGGTTATCGTCTCGGTCGGCATGCTCGGCGTCGCCGGCCTGTACGTCCACGGCATGCAGGCCGGCCGCACGGCGATGTTCAGCCATCAAGCCGTCACGCTGGCGGGCGACGTTGCCGACCGGATTCGAGCCAACCCGCGAGCGGGCGTGGCCTACGCCGGCGTCGGCGCAAACAACAACTGCGTCGTGGGCGGCGTCGACTGCGACGAGACCCAGATGGCGGCCAACGACATCTTTATCTGGCAGGACCAGGCGCGCAACTTCCTGCCGAACGGCACGGTCACGATTGTCTTCAACGGCGGCGTCACACCGGCCGAATACCAGATTACGGTCGGCTGGACGGAGCCCGGCCAGAACCGCACTTACGCCATTACGATACCGGTACTCGGAATCTAGCTCATGAACGACTTATCGCAAATCGCAAGCGTTGCACGCCGGCAGACCGGCCTTACCCTGGTCGAGCTGATGGTCGCACTGGCCATCGGATCGTTTCTGATCGTCGGCGCCGTACAGATCTACTCGCAGAGCCGCCAGTCGTACATCGTGAACGAGTCGATCGCCAAAGTGCAGGACACGGCCACGTTTGCCATGGACGCCATCGAGGCGGACCTGCGTATGGCCAGCAACTGGGGCCGCATGAGCCGCGGACTGGGCGTCGAAGGCCGGTCGGTTGTGGGTGACGCAAATCCGACAAGTCTGCCCGGCATACCGGGGGAATGCGGCGTCGACTGGGTGCTGGACCTGGCGATGCCCGTCGATGGCGACAACAACGGCTACACGTTGCCCTGCCCTCCTCAGGCTGTCGTGCAGGCCAACTCCGATCACTTCGTCGTACGCCGCGCGACGGTTGCGCCGGTGCCGCTGGAAGCCGGGCGCGTGCAAATACAAACCACCCGCGTGCAGGGCGAGATCTTTACCGACGGCGCCGTACCTACTTCGTTCGCTGCGCTCGACTCGTCGACCCACAACCTTCTGGTCACCAGCTACTACGTGGCGAGCGACTCGGAACTCATCCCGGGCGTACCTACATTGCGCCGCAAAGTCCTGCGCATGACTGCCGGCGTAGCCGACATCATTGACGAGGAGATTGCACCGGGTGTCGAGAACCTGCAGATCCAGTTCGGCATCGACGTCAACGAAGACAATACCGTGGACCGCTACGTCAACCCCGGCGACGGCGTCTACGACCCGACGGACGGCGCCTATATCCCGGGCGCACGCGTCATTACCGCCCGCGTCTGGCTCGTCGTTCGCGGCATCGATGTCGAGGTCGGCATCACCGACGATCGCACCTATACACCCGGCGACGTAGACCTCGGTCAACCCGCCGACGAATTCCGTCGCATGCAGGTATCGAAAACGATCCTGTTGCGCAACGCCCGCTCATAAAGCCTTTGCTGCGAGTACTCGTATGAATCATTCAATAACAAATCGAACCACACGTCAGTCGACACAGAGGCGCTTGCTATCAGGACGGTCGGCTTCAATGCAGCGGCAATCCGGTGCGGCACTGGTCGTTGGCCTGCTGTTGCTTGTCGTGATCACGATACTCGCCGTTTCCGGCATGAACACCGCCACGACGGAACTCGCCATTGCGCGCAACGACCAGGGTTACGAAAACGCGTTTCAGGCTGCGGAGACGGGACTGGAGGCTGCAATTGCTCAGGGCAGTTTCAATACCCTGGCGAACACGACACTGACGCAAACCGTTGGCGGCTATAACGACTCGGTCACGTCGGTTATCGCGTTCGAAGACGAAACGCTGGTGCCCGACCGCGCGTTCAGCCTTGGCGTCGGCAGCGGCATCTCCGCCTACCACTTTATTGCAACGGCGACGGCGGAATCCCGGCGCTCTTCAACCGGTACGACCGACCGCGATTCGGCCGCCATGCACACGCAGGCCTTTTATGTCGTCGGCCCCGAATCACCGACTCTCTGATAACGGCACAGAGCTGTAACCAGTACCAGGAGACATCATGAAACCGATCATAATCATTACGGCACTCATGCTGCTCGCAGCCCTTCCGGCCGATGCACAAAATCAAATCACGCTACAGGCACACGAGGTGCGCCTGAGTACGCTTCGCTTACCGGCGAGCATGTCGGGCAGCCTGACCTTTAGAGCCTGCGACACCTGCGAGTACACGACACGGCGCGTCACCGGCAACACCCGCTGGGAACTCAACAACAAACCCGTATCGCTCGAAAAGTTTCGCGGCGCCCTCGCAGGCATCGAGGACCGCAACGAAGTATACGTTACGGTTGCACACGATCTGCGCAGCGATCTAATCACGGAAGTGGCCATTACGGTCTACTAGCAGGCGGCGCCTGCCTGAAGGAACAGCAATGAATACCATGACCAAGAAAATCAAGTGGATAGCCGCAGGCCTCACACTGAGCCTGGTAGCGGGCGCACCCGCTGTTGCGGACGACACGGAGCTGTTGCTCCTGAACCCGACGGCGACGACCCCGAAGCCGAACGTCCTGTTCATTATCGACTCCTCGGGCAGTATGAGAACCGAGCAGAACACGCGTGAGATCTACAACTTCGAAACGACCTATGTCGGCGACCCGGATCCCAGCAAACGCTGCGACGCCGACAAGCTCTACTGGACCGAAGTGGACGTCGTCCCGGGCTGTGGCTCATCGAATACGCGTGTCTTCAACAAGAGTGCGTTCAAGTGCAGGGCCAGCATGAACCAGATGAACGGTATTGGCCGCTACACCAACGTCATGGCGCAGTTTCGCGACGGCGGCTCCGGCGGCTTTTTCAGCGTATTCCTGGGCCTCGATGAAAACCGCTGGCAGAGCCTCGAACCCGGCAACGAGCTGGACATGGTGGAATGCGCCAAGGACAACGGCGTGCACGGTGAAGGCTTCGGCGACGTGGAGCGCTGGCCTCAGAAGGGCGGCGACGTCCAGCCCTTTACGGCGGATCCGAGCAAGGGAATTGCCTGGGGCAGCTGGCCGACGAGCCAGGCTGTCACGGTATGGGACGGCAACTACCTGAATTATCTGGCCAACCCGGAATTTGTCGATCTGCGTCGCATCGATATCGTCAAGAACGTAACGGAAGTCGTACTCAACTCCATCGAGAACGTCAACGTCGCCATCATGCGGTTCAACAACAACCGCGGCGGCCCCGTCATCAAGGGCATGACGGACCTCGATACGAATCGTACAGACATTACCGACGCGATCGATACGATCACTCACGGCGGCGCCACGCCGCTGTCGGAAACGCTCTACGAAGCGGCGCTCTACTGGCGCGGGCTGCCGGCGTACTACGGCGAGAACGTAGACGAACACACCACCGATCCGGGCGCGCTCGCCTCGTCCGATCCATTCGAGGTCTACCAGCAACCGACGTTCGACGTCTGCGCCAAGAACTTCAACGTCGTGCTCACCGACGGACAGCCGGTCAGCGACGCCGAAACCCCGGATCTCGTCGGCAACCTGCCCGGCTGGGAGGACGTGGTCGGCTATCCCGGCTGCACGTTCAACAATATGGGCGACTGCCTGGACGACATTGCCGCCTATCTCTACGACGAAGACATTTCCACGGAGCCGGGGCTGCAGCAGGTCATCACCCATACGATCGGTTTTGCGATCGACCTCGACATCCTCGAGGAAACGGCGCAGCGCGGTAAGGGCACGTATTTCCAGGCTGACAACGTCGAGAGCCTGACTCTTGCGTTGCTCGAAATTGTCAACAACATTACCGACCGTTCGCTGTCCTTCGCGGCACCCGCGGTTGCGGTCAACACGTTCAACCGGACGCAGAACCTCAACGACCTGTATCTGACGACGTTTGCCGCGCAGGACAAGGTCCGCTGGCCCGGCAACCTCAAGAAATACCGGATCAAAGACGGCATCATCGTCGACAAGAACGAAAACCCCGCCGTCAACGATCTGACGGGTTTCTTCTTCCCAAGCGCCCAGAGTTTCTGGTCGACGGAAGTTGACGGTCAATCCGTGGTCCTGGGCGGCGCCGTCGAGAACATGCCGACACCCGCTGCGCGCCGGCTGTTTACGGACAACACTTCCGGCATTCTGACAGCGGCGACCAACCTGCTCACGCCGGATAACGACACGTCGTTCACGCCGGGCGACTTCGGGCTGACGGGTTCGGCGGAAGAGCCCAGCATCGAAGCGCTGATTCGCTGGGCACGTGGCGAAGACGTACTCGACGAGGACGGCGATCCGGCGACGTTGACACGCAAATTCATGGGCGACCCGCTGCACTCGCAGCCCGCGGCCATTGTCTACGGCGGCACCGAAGCGAATCCGGACGTGGTCATTTTCACCGCAACCAACGACGGCTACGTGCACGCGATCAACGGATCGACCGGCGAGGAGCTCTGGGCGTTTCTGCCGAAGGAACATCTGCCTAATCTCGTCAAGCTGTTCTTCAACCCGGATGCCGCCTTCAAGAACTACGGCGTGGACGGCGACATTGTGCCCGTTGTTGCAGACCGTGACGGCGACGGCGTCATCGAAGCGGTTGACGGCGATTTTGTGCACATCCTGTTCGGGATGCGCCGCGGCGGCAGCGCATACTATTCACTGGACGTTACCGACAAGAACAATCCGAAAGTGAACTGGCGCATTGCCGCGCCGGAATTCGGTCAAAGCTGGTCGCGCGCCACGGTCGCCAGGGTCGACATGCCGGACAGCTACCTGTCACCGTCCAACAGGACTGACAAGGGCGTCGTCATCATGGGCGGCGGCTACGATACGGTACACGACACGATCACTCACCCTTCCACCGCGGACACACAGGGCGCGGGCATCTACATGCTCGACCTGTATACCGGTGGCATCATCTGGCGCGCCGGTCCCGACAACAACGCCGACCTGACGCTCGATCCGGGTGTGCGTCCGGGCTTGTCCCGCGCAATCCCGAACCAGATTAGCGTGATCGATCTGAACGGTGACGGCTTTGCGGATCGCATGTACGCGAGCGACCTCGGCGGTCAGCTGCTGCGTCTCGACATCTTCAACGGCCGTGCACCCGACGGCACAGGCGACGATGCCATGGTAACGGGCGGCGTCATCGCGCAGCTCGGCGCGGAAGGGCTCGCTACCCCCACCGACGCCGAGACTCGTCGTTTCTATAACGCACCGGACGTATCGCTATTCAACGACGTCGTTCAGAACCGCCGTTTCATTGCCATCAGCATCGGCAGCGGGCATCGTGCCAGCCCGCTCGACAACACGGTTGGGGACCGCTTCTTCTCGGTCCGCGACAAGGACGTCTTCAACCAGCTTTCGCAGGCTGATTACAACGGCTACCCGATCGTAAGAGGCACCGATCTCGTTGAAGTCAGCGGCAGCGTGGGGGTCGAGGTCGGCGCCGGCAAACGCGGCTGGCAACTGACCATGCCCGCGAATCAGAAAGTGCTGGCGACGTCGATCACGTTCAACAACGAGGTGTTCTTTGTCGCTTTCTCTCCGGACAACGCGGCAGCGGCAACCTGCTCGGCCGGGGTTGGCCGCAACTTCCTGTATCGCGTCGCAGTGTCGAACGGCGACCCGATTGTGGACAACCTCAGCGAAGTCATTCCGGGTACCGAAGACCAGGCGCGTGTCACCGAGCTGGCGCAGGGCGGTATAGCACCTTCGCCCCGCTTCCTGTTCCCGAGCCCCGACGATCCGGCAACCTGCACGGGTGACGAGTGTTCGCCGCCTCCGCTCGGTTGTGTCGGCGTCGAGTGTTTCGACCCGGGCTTCGAGAACTTTCCGGTCCGCACATTGTGGACGCAGGATGGGGTCGAATAATCTGCGGATATCCTGACGAAAATGAGCGATGGTTCCGGGCACTTGCGGCCCGGAACCGTGATAATGCCGAAGACGGTGTTGTGGGTCTCGACGACGTAAGGAAGAGGAAGATGGTACAGAAACACTCGTTCTCAAGGATGCGCGGCATCACGCTGCTGGAACTCATGATCGTCGTCGTCGTGTTGGCATTCATCGTGACGCTTGCCGTTCCGAACTATCTGGAATACTCCGCAAGGGCCAAACGCGCCGAAGCGCGAGCTGCGTTGCTGCAGATCGCTACTAATCAGGAGCGCGAATACCTGCAGAACAACCAGTACACGACCGACATGACCCGTCTCGGGTTCGCCGATGCCGGCTGCAACACCAGCGGATCGGGCGCCTACACGATCTGCGTAACCGCCGCGGACGCCAACACCTTCACGGCAACGGCAACGTGGTTACTTGGCGGCTCGGAAGCCACCAAATGTAATGCCTTTCAAATCGACGGCCGGGGGATCAAGAGTTCGACTCCGGACGGCAATTGCTGGACGCGCACTCGCTGACGGACCAGGAAGCTTACAAGCCGCTTACGAACCCTCCGTCGATTCCCGCCCCGAGATGAACAGGGAATCGATGATCAACAGCACGGCGCCTACGGTAATCGCTGAATCCGCCACGTTGAATGACGGGAACGGCCAGCTGCCGAACCACACCTGAATGAAGTCGGTGACGTAACCGAGCCTCAACCGATCGACCAGGTTACCCACGGCGCCTCCCAGCACGAGCGCAAGCCCCGTAGCGAGCACCAGGTATCGGCCGTCGCGTATCCGCCACAGCCAGATGCTGATCAGCACGCTAACCCCGGTCGCCAGGACGACAAAGAACCACCGCTGCCAGCCGCCCGCATCCGCCAGCAGGCTCCAGGCCGCACCAAAGTTGCGCTGGTGGGTAATGTTCGTAAAGGAGTTCAGCTCCACCGACCCCAGATACGGGATGTACTGGACAATCGCCCACTTGGTCAGCTGATCAGCGACGACGATCAGGAACGCCAATGTCATCCAGAGCGCGTAGCGGTGTTTTGTGTTGAGTTCCATTATCAATCCCGTCGTCAGTCCTGCCTCATGCGGCTTGCCTTGCCAGTATCCGGCGCGCCGCGTCGGCGTCCCGGTGCATCTGCAAAATCAATTCATCCGCGTCCGAGAACTTCTCGACGCCGCGTATGTATTCTATGAACTCCACGCGAATATACGCGCCGTAGATGTCCCGCGAAAAGTCGAACAAATGCACTTCGAGTACGGGTTTTTCGATGCCGAAGGTCGGTCGCGTTCCCACGCTGGCGACGCCATCGATCGGCCGGCTGGAGAGTCCGTGTACACGTACGGCAAAGATGCCGTCCACGGCCGACTGGCGACGCCGCAGGTCGACGTTGGCGGTCGGGTAGCCCAGCTCGCGGCCAACCTGCCGCCCTCTAATGACGCGACCGGACATGCTGTAGTACCTGCCCAGCATTTCGCGGGCCAGCCGGCAATCGCCCTCCTCGAGCGCTGCACGAATGGCTGTGCTGCTCGCGCGCACCTGCCCCGCCATGACGCTCGGTGTGCCTTCGACTCCAAAATCCAGAACCGGACCCAGCGTCTCCAGGGTGTCGATACTGCCCTCGCGTCGCCGGGCAAAGCGAAAGTCGTCACCTACCACAATGTGCCGCGCGTGCAGACCGTGAACGAGTATCTGCCGTACAAAGTCGACGGCGGTGATGTCGCGCATGGGCGCCGAGAAACGCGGGCAATAAAACACATCCAGGCCAAGCTCCGACAGAGCCTCGTATTTCTCTCGAAAACGCATCAACCGGGCCGGCGGGCTGTCACCGCCGAAGAACTCCTTCGGCATAGGTTCGAAACTCATGACAACAGACGCAAGCCCTTCGTCCCGAGCCTTCTCCAACACAGCCTCGAGGAGCGCCCGATGACCCAGGTGCAAACCATCGTAAGCGCCAATGGTTACGGCACTGCCTCGCTCGAGCAGCGAGTGCGGCAAATCGATCAGATGACGGACGAGATGCATAGTGTCAAGAGGTCTTAGTGGGGTCGCATTCCGAGCTGGGCCGGGCGCATGCCGACGACGAACAGGCTGCCCAGGTAGGTCACCACTCCCGCCGCAACGTGTATCGCGAGGTGCAGGACCCGATCGGCCAGGGGTGCCGACAGCCACCAGGACAGCGGCTGCGCCAGTATAATGAGGACGGCGCACATTGCCACATTCGCCACCGACATGCGCAGCAAGAGCGCCAACCAGCCGCTGCCGTGCCGAATAACGCCTTCACGACTCAAGCCCCGATACAGCAGGATCGCATTGAGTAACGCCGCGACCGAGATCGCCAGTGCGAGGCCCGCGTGGGTTGCCGCATAGCCAATGCGGGTCAAATACCAGGCCAGCGTAACGCTCAGGACAAAGTTGACCGCCAGCGCTACAAGCCCAATGCGCACGGGCGTGACTGTGTTTTCGCGCGCGAAATAAGCCGGCGCAAGAATCTTTACGAACGAAAACCCAATCAGTCCAAATGCAAAGGCCCTGAGCGCAAGGGCCGTCAGGACGACCTCCTGCTCGGCGAACGCGCCGCCGTAGAAGATGGTCGCAACCAGCGGCTCCGCAAGCAGCGCAAGACCGAGCGCCGCCGGCAACGCAATGAGCGCAACCAGGCGCATCGACCAGTCCAGCGTGGCGGAAAACGCCACAAGCGATTTGGATGCGTACTGACGGGAGAGATAGGGAAGCGTCACGGTAGCCAACGCAATCCCGAACAAACCGAGCGGAAACTCCATGAGACGATCCGCGTAGTACAGGAGGCTTATCTTGCCGACCCCCAGCATCGACGCAATGATTCCGCCGACGAGTATGTTGAGCTGCGCAACGGAGGAGCCGAACATTGCGGGCAGCATCAGTCGGCCGACCCGCCGGACACCTTCGTGCCCGGGACGCCAGCGCGGCCACCGCAGCATGCGTAGGGCCTTCAGAAAAGGCAGCTGAAAGGCCAGCTGCAGCAGACCGGCAACCAGCACAGCGTACGCCAGCGCCATACCCGGTTCCTCGAGCCGCGGCGACAGCCAGACCGCAAAAGTGATCAGTACGACGTTCAGAATCACCGGCGTAAACGCCGGTACCGCAAACCGTCCGTGTGTGTTCAGCACACCGCCGGCAAGCGCGGTCAGCGAGACAAAAAACAGATAAGGAAAGGTAAAGCGGAGCATTAGCGAGGCCAGCTCGAAACGGCCGTCTTCGCCAACAAAACCCGGCGCCACCGCGATGACGAGCAGCGGCGCGGCAACCACGCCGAGCAAGGTCACGACAAACAAGAGCAGGCCGAGCGTGCCGGCGGTTGCGGCGACAAACTCCTGAGCCTCCGCGCTCGTGTGGCGCTCTCGGTACCGCGCCATCACCGGGACAAAACCCTGAGAAAAGGCGCCCTCCGCAAAAAAGCGCCGCAGCATGTTGGGTATGCGGTTGGCGACCAGGAAAGCGTCCATGACCAGCGACGCGCCGAACATCCGCGCAAACACGACGTCGCGAACGAGCCCGAGAACCCGGGAAATCAGGGTCATGGCGCTGACGACCGAGGTCTTCTGCAAAAGCCCCCGGGAACCGCTTTCGGCTCCTTTCTCGGGTCGTTCGGAAGCTTGTGGCTCGTCAGTGCTCATGCGCGCCCGCAGCTTAACAAAAAAACTATTAGAAATCAGAAAGTTAAAGCGGGGCCGGCAGCCGGACTGCGGGTCGAAAAAGCATTGACAAACACGCCCTCACTACGAATAATACGCGGCTCTTTGCATATCGGATACGGTTTAGTTCATCGTGGCAAACATCAAATCGGCTCAGAAGCGCGCCCGGACCGCGGAAAAAACCCGCAAACACAACATGGGCTTGCGCTCGAAAATGCGCACCAAGATCAAGAACGTCCTGAAGGCCGTAGAGTCAGGCGACAAAGACGCCGCCGTTGCGGCCTACAAGGAAGCTGTGCCTGTGATCGACAGCATGGTGGGCAAAGGCATCGTCAACAAGAACAAGGCTGCTCGGCACAAGAGCCGCCTGAATGCTCGCCTCAAGGCGCTGGTCGCCTAACAAGCGCCACCGCAGGCGCTCCGCGCCCAGATCTCAAAAAGCCCGCGGTTACGCGGGCTTTTTTCTTGCCCGGGACCGCTATTGCCCGGCTGGGTCGACGGACTCCATCTCGGCTTCCCGGGCGTCTTCAAGCGCCTGCATGACCTGCTGGGCAAGCTCCTCCGCGCCTTCGCCCGTCGCCGCGCTGACGACGTGCACGGGCCCGGACCAACCGAGTGCCGATACGATGTGGTCACGCACGCTCTCCCGTTCTTCCGGATCCAGCAAATCGGCCTTGTTCAGCACGAGCCAGCGCGGCTTGCCGGCCAGCTCCTCTGAGTACTTCTCGAGCTCGCCCGTGATCGTTTGAATCTGCTCGACAGGGTCTTCGTCAGCCCCGATCGGAGCAATGTCCACAACGTGAAGCAGCAGGCCGGTCCGCGACAGATGACGCAGGAACTGAATGCCAAGCCCTGCACCCTCCGCCGCACCTTCGATAAGTCCGGGGATGTCCGCCATCACGAAGCTCTGCAGACGTCCGACCCGAACCACGCCAAGATTGGGGTGCAACGTAGTAAACGGGTAGTCGGCGATTTTGGGCTTGGCCTGCGACAGCACGCTAATGAGTGTCGACTTACCGGCGTTGGGCATGCCGAGCAGACCCACGTCGGCGAGCACTCTGAGCTCCAGCTTGAGATGCCGCGCCTCACCCGGGGTTCCCTGCGTGGTCTTGCGCGGTGCGCGATTGACGCTGGATTTGAATCGCGTGTTCCCGAGGCCGCCGCGCCCGCCTTCGGCAACCTTCTGCCGGTCGCCGGCAGCCACGAGATCGCAGATGAATTCCCCGGTGTCCACGTCATGCACCACGGTGCCGCAAGGCACGCGAACCTCGCAGTCTTCGCCCGAGCGACCGGTCTTGTTGCGCCCCGCACCGGGCTGACCACTCTCCGCCCTGAACTTCCGCGCCACGCGAAAATCGGCAAGTGTGTTCATCGATGCGTCGGCGCAAAGATACACACTGCCACCATGCCCGCCGTCTCCGCCGTCGGGACCACCTCTCTCAACGTACTTTTCGCGGCGGAAGCTCAGAGCGCCGTGACCGCCGTTGCCCGCCTGCACACGGACATTTGCTTCATCGACGAACTTCATGACAGGCTCTCCCGGCACAAAAAACCCCGCAGAAGCGGGGCTTTTTCTACAGCGCGCAGCGTTTACGGCTTAGACAACGCTGACGAACTGGCGATTTTTCGGGCCTTTCCTTTCGAACTTCACGTGTCCGTCCTTCTTGGCGAACAAGGTGTGGTCCCGACCAATGCCGACGTTGACGCCCGCGTGAAAACGCGTGCCGCGCTGACGCACGATAATGTTGCCGGCCAGGACCTCCTGGCCCCCGAAGATCTTGACGCCGAGACGTTTACTC
>JANQPG010000020.1 GCA_028289545.1 Woeseiaceae bacterium | reverse complement strand
CACGGCCAGCGACTGCGCTTCGGCCAGCGCCATCTGGAACTTGCTCGTCAACTTGTCCAAGCGCATGCTTCTACCTCTTCGCAGAGTGCGTCAAATGATGGGTTGTCCCTTGAATGGCGCCGCAAGCTGCTATTTCAAGGCAGTTTTTTCCGAATCCTCAAGCTTTTTGACGACCGCTTTTTGTCGAACGGCTTGTCAGCGAATGAAAATGATCGACGCCATGCGCCCGCAATGCGCTTCGCGTCGGTACGAGAAGAAACGCCGCGAATCCCGGTAAGTGCATTCGCCGCCGCCGTAGACGGCGCCAACACCTGCCGCGGACAGTCGCCGCCGAGCCAACGCATACAGATCCGCCTGCCAGCGGCCGGCCGCGTTGGGCAGGAATGCGGTGTCCGCGTCCGGGTCCGCCGCCACAAAAGCAGCGCGCACCTCGTCACCCACTTCGAACGCAGCCTGCGAGATCGCGGGCCCGAGCCAGGCCAGCAGCGTTTCCGGCGGGGTTCCAAGCTTCTCGACCGTCGCTTCGAGAACGCCCGCGACAAGACCGCGCCAGCCGGCGTGCGCGGCGGCAACGGCGCTGCCGTCCCGCGCGGCAAACAGCACGGGCAGGCAATCGGCGGTCATTACGGCACAGGCCCGGCCGGAAACAGCGCTGACCGAGGCGTCTGCCTCGGGTACGACACCCCCGTCGTCAACTGAGACGTCCGCCACGGCGGTGCCGTGCACCTGACTGAGCCAAAGGGGTTCCGCCGGCAGATCCAGCGCCGCGCGGAGCGCGCGCCGATTCGCCGCCACAGCCTCGGCATCGTCGCCGACGTGTGCGGCCAGGTTCATCGACGCAAACGGCCCTCGACTCACGCCGCCGGGGCGTGTTGTCGTCAGCGCCGTCACACCGGGCGGCGCCGGCCAATCCGGCTCGAGCCAATCAGCCGCCACTGCCGTTCCCGTCGAGCGCCTTCATCAAAGCGTCGAGATCGTCCGGCGTGGGCGCCTCCACGCGGACCGGCTCGTCCGACAGCGGATGTCGGAATTCGATGACGGCGGCGTGCAGCGCTTGCCGGCGAAAAGATCGCAGCGCATCGATGACTCGATCGCTCGCGCCTTTGGGCAGCATGAGGCGGCCGCCGTAGACGGGGTCACCCACCAGCGGATGGCGGCGGTGCGCGAAGTGGACGCGAATCTGATGCGTACGCCCGGTTTCCAGTTCGACGTCCACGGCCGTGTGCGCCGCGTAGCGTTTCCTCACGGTGTAGTGGGTCACGGCCGGTTTACCGTCTTCGCGAACAGTCATGCGCTTGCGATCCACGGGGTGCCGCGCAATGGGCGCGTCGATCCGCCCTCCGCCCGTCAGCACCCCCGTGCAGACCGCAAGATAACGACGACGGACGGCGTGTTCAGCCAGGAGACGGGTCAGCGCCGTGTGCGACTCGAGCGTTCTGGCCACCACCAGGAGGCCGCTGGTCAGCTTGTCGATGCGATGGACGATGCCGGCGCGCGGCAGGCATTCGAGCGCGGGATCGAGTGCCAGGAGGCCGTTCATGAGCGTGCCGCTCGAGTTGCCCGCGCCCGGGTGCACAACAAGGCCCGGCGGCTTGTTGATGACAAACAGCGCCTCGTCCTCGTAAACGACGTCGAGCGGAATGGGCTCCGGCGAACTGGTCACCGCGGGCTCGGGTTCCGCCGTCAACCGGACTTCCTCGCCACCATCGATGCGATCCCGTGGTCTCGGGCTGGCGCCGTCGACCTGGATCCTGCCGTCTTTCAGCCAGCTGGTCAGCCGGCTGCGCGAATACTCGGGAAACAACTTCGCCAGCGCCTGGTCCAAGCGCAGACCGGAGAGTTCTTCCGGGATCGTGCGT
>JANQPG010000012.1 GCA_028289545.1 Woeseiaceae bacterium | reverse complement strand
TTGTCGATCCGGACGTCGTTGTCGGGCAGGCGGCCAATCGTGTACCGCTCTTTCGTCATGTTGTATTCAGCCAGTACCTGATTGTCCAGACTAAGAATTAACCGTGCCATGATTACTCGCTGTACTCAGAAAAGAGACTTGTTGTTCCGCGCAGTATCGATGGCCCGCAGGCAGGCTGTAAGCGTACGCCCCAAGAACCCCAATCTCCGCCGTTTTCCTTATTACCCCTAAGAGCTGAACCAGCCTGCGATCCTGACCAGCAAACCTTTCCGAGCTGCGAAGGGCTCATTGACCTGGGCAAGCATCACCGACACGTTGTCGCGTCCGCCCTGCTTGTTGGCCAGATCGATTAATTGTTGACCAACCACGTCAAGACTAGCATTAAAAGTACTGATAGTTAAGTGAATATCTTCATCTTCAACCATGTCCGGAAGGCCGTCCGAACAGAGCAAATAGACGTCATCGGGCAGCACCTCGTGTTCGTGAACCTCCACTTCCACCGTGGGTTCGACCCCGAGAGCGCGGGTGACGTAGTTGCGATTGGTTGAACGCTGGGCTTCCTCCGCGGAATAAAAGCCGCGGTCCACGAGCTCCTGCAGCAGGGAGTGGTCGAGCGTCAGCTGGTCGAATTGACCGCCGCGCAGGCGGTATGCCCTCGAGTCGCCGACGTGGGCGATCGAAATGCGGTTGTCGTAGAACATGCCGGCAACGATCGTCGTTCCCATGCCTTCGCAGTGCGTTTGGCTTTGAGCGGTCTGAAAAATAATCTTGTTGGCGCGGTAAATGGCGTCGCGAAGGATGATCGACTGCCGCATCATGCCGCTGTGCGGATCGACGTTGTTGAGTTCCTCGCGGGCGTGCGCCTCGATGGCAAGCTTGGTCACCGTCTCGACGGCAATGCCGCTGGCAACCTCACCGGCGTTGTAGCCGCCCATACCGTCGGCGAGCACCATGAGGCCAATCTCGGTGTCCGAACCGATGGCGTCTTCGTTGTGCTCTCGCACGCGCCCGGTATCCGTGATCTGGGCAAAATCGATTTTTCCGCGCAGGCTCATGCTAAATAGTTCGCTCGTGCACCGGGCATTACGATACCCGGGCGCAATTACGCAGGGCGATCGCCATTTCAGCACCACAGGAGAAGCGGTCTTCCGGGCGCTTTGCCATTGCCTTGGCGAGCACGGTATCCACGTTGGCGGGAATGCCGGCACGACGGTGTGCTATCGGAGCTGCTTCCTCTGTCGTTATTTTTGTCATGAGCACTGCGATGTTCGATGCCTTAAACGGCACTTCCCCCGTCAATAGCTCGTATAGGGTAACACCAAGCGAAAACAAGTCCGAGAGCCCCGTCAGGTTTTCGGCACCGAGTTGTTCCGGCGACATGTACATGGGTGTGCCCAATACAATGCCGGTCTTGGTGCGATTGTTGTCCGTCATTCGGGCGACACCGAAGTCGGAAATCTTGAGCGCCCCCTGTTTCGGGTCGTACAGCAGGTTGGCGGGTTTGATGTCGCGGTGGATGACGCCCTGATTGTGCGCGTAGTCGAGCCCTTCCGCCGTTAGCGCCGCCAATTCCAGAGCTCGCTTGGGCGCCAGCAGTTTGACCGGGTCGGTGAAATCCTTGAGCGGAATACCCGGGACGTACTCCATGGCAATGTAGGCCTGGCCCTTGTCCTCACCCGCGTCGAAGACCGTAATGATGTTCGGATGTGTCAATCGCCCGGCTGACTCCGCCTCCCGGTAGAAGCGCAGTCTCGCCTCCTTGAGTTCTTCGTCTTCGAACTCTTCCTCGATCGGAATTGCTTTGACCGCGACGGGCCGGTTGATACGCGGGTCCTTCGCGAGATAGACGGCGCCCATTGCGCCGCGGCCGATTCGCCGCTCGATGAGATAGCGGCCGAGGCGGTCGGGCATACCTTCTGACGCCGCGCCTTTCTTGCGCTCGGTGGATATCGAGCCGTGGGTCTTTTTCATCCACTGCAGCACGGCTTCGGCGCGCTCCGGTTTGGCCTGCTGTTCGAACGCAAGCGACAGTTTGTACATGACCGCGGCCAACGTTTCCGATGGCGGACAGCGGCGGAATTCCGCAAACGCGGGCTCCAGACGTCCGGCCGCGAGAAAGTCGGAACCTTTCCGGAAGGCGTCGGCGGTTGCTCGTCGCGGATTGCCGATCAGCCAGAAGCAAAGCAGGCTGACGCCCGCGAAGATCACGATAGGTCGGCCGAGATCGAGGCGCACTCTTACGAGGTACACCGCAATGGCCTCGAGAATAAGCAGCACCACAATCGTGCCGAGCGTCAGCAGCACAATGTCGCCCCGGCCGCGATCCGGTATGAACAATACGGCCACGATCGACAGCAGCACCGGGGCGAGCCATTGAATCGAGACGACCCACGACGGCGCAAGCAGGGTTTTGTTCTGTTCGATCTCGGCGAGCAAGGCCGCTGTGGCTTCCGACGTCGTGACGTATTGTCCCGACGGCAGTTGTCCAAGCGCATCGACCAGCGCGGGTTCGTGGTCGAGGAAAACCGTACTTCCGTAAAGCTGACGGCTGTTGAAGCTAAGGCCGAGCACTTCTTCCGGCGGCAGTCTGGGTAGTTCGGCGTAGCGAGACAGGTATACGGCATCGTCCAGGCTGCTCATGCGTGCGTTGCTCGGGGCATCATCGCGATGGAAGGCGATCGCGAGCGGCAGAGCCGGTTTCCTGACGCCTTCAGTGAGCTGCCAGAACTCGGTGCGCCGGAGTACCCCGTCCTCGTCGCTTTTGAACTCCACGAAGCCGGCGCGCGACGCGTACGGCTCAAACCGATGCCGCAGCGGCACGTAAACGCGCGTATCCTCGCTGCTCAGGTTCCGCACCCAGGCGGGAAGCGATTCGCTTTCGGCGACCTCGGGAGGATTGGCCAAGACGATGCGGCTGACGCCGCCGCGCTTGAGCACCTCGATAATCTCGCCATACGCCTGTAGCAGCTCGGTTGTCGAAGCGCGCGGCTTATCGATGCTGATGATGTAGGCGTCGGACAGCACCGCGGTTGGGATACGCCCGGCAAACTGATCGAACAGGAAGCGGTCAGCCGTTTCGAACCAGCGAGCCAGCGGGCCGTAGACAAGGAGCAGCAGCACACAGGCGAACGCCAGGGCGATCAGGCGGATTTTTTTTTGATTCTGGCTGCTGTCCAAGACTTTCAGGTCCCTGTTTTATCGGCAAAATTATAGGCAAACAGCCCCTTCGGAAATGAGAAAGGGTTGGCATTTTTATGTAATAACGCCGATCCTTCCGAACTATCGGCTCATCGCGGCGGAGACGCAAGCCCGTGCGCGCTTAATTTTTGAAAATCAGTGACATAGAGGATTGTTTGAATGCCGAAAGCTAAGACGGCCTACGTCTGCACGGAGTGCGGCGCCCACAGCGCCAAGTGGGTGGGCCAGTGCCCTGCGTGTTCTGCCTGGAACACACTTGAGATGGTGACATCCACGGCGACGGTCAAAACATCGGCGGCGCCGTCCCGTCTCAGCGAACTCGGGGACGACCTTGCGGAGCGTTACGCAACGGGCTTTGCCGAGTTCGACCGGGTTCTCGGCGGCGGTTTGGTGCCCGGGGCTGTGGTGTTGCTGGGCGGTGATCCGGGGGTGGGAAAGTCGACTCTGCTACAGCAGGTCTCGGCGCGTTTACCCGCTGGCGTGCCCGTGTGCTACGCGACCGGCGAGGAGTCGTTGCGGCAAATTGGCCAGCGTGCCCGGCGTCTGGGACTCGACGGCTCGGACTGGTCCATGCTGGCCGATACGTCACTGGACAGCGTCCTCTCGGCGGCGGGTCAGAGTGGTGCGCGGGTGCTGGTGATCGACTCCATGCAGACGCTGAGCGTCGATGAAGTGCCGTCCGCGCCGGGATCGGTTACGCAGCTCCGCGAGTCCGTCAGCCGGATAGTGGCTTTTGCCAAACGCAATGACGTGTCCGTATTTGTCATTGGACACGTGACCAAGGAGGGGGCCATTGCCGGTCCGCGGGTTGTCGAGCACATGGTCGATACCGTGCTGTACTTCGAAAACGATCCGTCCAGCCGCTACACGCTGATTCGCTCGGTCAAGAATCGTTTCGGCGCAAGCGGAGAGATGGGCGTATTTGCCATGACCGAGCAGGGCTTCCTCGAGGTCAGCAATCCGTCGGCGATTTTCCTGTCGCGCGAGCACCGCTCGGAGGCCGGCAGCGTCGTGTCCGTCAGCTGGGAGGGCAGTCGGCCACTCCTCGTCGAAATCCAGGCGCTGGTTGCCGACAGCGCGACGACACCGCGGCGGCTGGCACAGGGCGTGGACCAGAATCGCCTTGCATTGCTCCTCGCGGTACTCGCGCGCCACGGTGGTTTCGAGCTGGGCGCCGAGGACGTATTTGTCAACGTTGTCGGCGGACTGCGAATTGCCGAAACGGCGGTCGATCTGCCGCTCCTGCTCGCCATCGTCTCGAGCTTCCGCGATCGTGCGATCGACGAACGTATCGTGAGCTTCGGTGAGTTGGGTCTGGCCGGAGAGGTGCGCCCCGTGCGTTTCGGCGGTGAGCGTATTGCAGCCGCGGCAAAGCAGGGTTTTACGCGCTGTATCGTGCCGGAGTCCAACCGACCGCGCCGACCCCCGGATGGCATGGAGATTGTTGGCGTCAAGCGCCTTCGCGATGCATTGGACGCGGTGTTCTAGGGCCTTCTGCGGGTCCTAGGAGGCTTCTTCGTTCCCTCTGGCGATGCGCGGACGGATTCGTACGGTCTGGATACGCTTGTCGTCGCTGGCGACAATTTCGAGCGGATAGCCCTCGATTTCGAGACGCGCGCCCGCATCGGGGATAGTCTCGAGCCGCTCGACGATCAGACCGTTCAGCGTTTTTGGCCCGTCGGTGGGCAGCTCCCATCCTTGCGAGCGGTTCAGTTCGCGGATATAGGCAGAGGCGTCGACAAGAAACTGGCCCGGGGCTTCTTCACGGACATCGTCAACGTCGTCAGCCGGGTCGGTGGTGAATTCGCCGACAATTTCCTCGAGTATATCCTCGAGCGTCACGATGCCCTGTATGTCGCCGTATTCGTCGACAACCAGAGCAATGCGCTCGCGCCGCCGCTGAAACTGCACGAGTTGCGTCGATAGCGGCGTGCCTTCAGGGACAAAGTAGGGTTCGCGAAGGAGTTTTTTCAGATCTCCGGACGCGAACTCAAAGCTGGCGAGGTTGGCAAGATGCCGCATATGCAGAATGCCTTCCACCTTGTCGATCGTGTCGCGATACACGGGCAAACGGGTGTGACGACTATCGACGATCGTTTGTTCGATGAGCTCCGGTGGGTCGTCGAGGTTAATGCCGATGATTTCGTTGTGCGGCACCATGACATCGTCGACCGTGACTTTTTCCAGGTCGAGGATACTGATCAGCATCTGTTGGTAGCGCGTCGAAATCCGGCTGCCGGCCTCAAAAACGACCGTGCGCAACTCTTCGTGTGTCAGCGCCGTGAGTTGGTTGTCGCCGGCGCGGACGCCGAATAGAAACAGCACGCCGTTGGCGATGACGTTGACGAGCCAGACGAACGGATACGCAATCTTGAGCAGCGGGTAATAAACCAGCGAGGCAGGGAACGCGAGCCGTTCGGGATGCAGCGCGGCCAGCGTTTTTGGCGCCGTCTCGGAGAAGATCAGCACTACCAGCGTCAGCAGCACGGTGCTTATCGCCAGGGCGGGTTCGCCGCCGATCCGGAGTGCGATCAGCGACACGAGGGCGGCGGCCGAAAAGTTGACCAGGTTGTTGCCCAGCAGTATCAGCCCGATGAGCCGATCCGGGCGTTCGAGCAGCTTGTCTGCCAGTCGCGCGCCTCGATGTCCCTGGCGTGCCTTGTGGCGCAGCTGGTAGCGGTTGAGGCTCATGAGAGCCGTTTCCGAGCCCGAGAAGAAGGCCGAGAGTGCGAGCAGTAGAAACAGCACGCCGAACAGGGCGGATAAAGGAACGTCGCCCAAGGACCGGGCACCTCCAAACGACAGACAGCCCAAAAGTTCAGCAGGTCGCCGTCAGGCTGTCAAGGACACTACCCGCGGGATTCTCAGTGGAATCCGCCGCTATTGCGGCAGGCTCCGGCAATCACCCCCAGCTGCGGCCGAGCAGCACCTCGAGGATGAAGCGGCTGCCGAAGTAGGCGAGCAGTAACAGAGCGAAACCGCCCAGATACAGGTAAACGGCGCGCGCGCCGCGCCAGCCCAGAAAAAACCGCCCGCCCAGAAGTACGCCAAAAACGGCGAGCGCCGACAGCGAGAAGACCGTTTTGTGGACCAGATGTTGAGCGAACAGGTTGTCGACGAACGTGAAACCGGAGACCACGGCGAGGGCGAGACCAACAAAACCGGCGGCGGTAATGCCGTACAGCATCTGCTCCGTCGTTTCGAGCGGCGCAAACAGGTTGTTCAGCGGTGAGATACGGGCGGACTTGAGTCGGCGCTCCTGAACGAGCGCGTAGACCGCCACGATGGCGCCAACCGTCAGCAGGCCATAAGCAAACAGGGACACCAGCACGTGGGTTCGCGTCTGCCAGGTCAACGGCGGGCTGCTGTCGCCGGTGATGCCCTGATGCATCGGGATAGCGAGCAGCGCCGCCAGCGTGAGCAGTCCGGCGGACATGCCGCGCAGGCGCAAGTTCAGTCCTCCCAGGAGCGCGATAAGTGCAAGCTGCAGACTCAGAAGTGACAGGGCCGCGGACAGCGTCAGCGCGCCGATGCGATCCGGTGCGTACAGCGCGCCGAGGATGTCGAAGTGCATGGCGAGACCCGCAATGCCTGCGACATAAGCACAGCCATTAAGCAGCTTTTGCCGCTCCTGATACACCGGAAGCCGGCTCATCACAAAGGATGCCGCGGCGCCCAGATACAGAAAAAGAAGTGTGATTTGAAACACAGAAACCCTTGAGGGTTTGACCTAAAACTTGCGCCTGAATGATCCCATACGGCGAGTTTCAATAGAACCCTCCGCGCAAGTGCGTAAAATGTTCTTTAAGACCATGGCAATGAAGCTTCAGGTGAAGGCGGCATGCGCATCAGAATTCTGGGTTGCAGCGGCGGTATCGGCGCCGGATCCCGAACGTCGGCGATGCTGGTCGACGGCGATGTGCTGATCGACGCCGGCACGGGGGTTGGCGACCTTTCACTCGACGATCTGAACGGCATTCGCCACGTTTTCCTGACGCACGCGCACCTCGATCACATTGCCGGTCTGCCGATGCTGGTCGATTCCGTGTTCGATCCCAATTTCGAGGTGCCTCTCACGGTCTACGCGCGGGCCGAAACGCTGAACGCCGTGCAGACCCACCTGTTCAACGACGCCATCTGGCCCGATTTCTCCAAGCTGCCAACGCCCGAGCGGCCGATGCTGCAGTATCGCGTGCTGAGCCCGGGCGACACCGAGACGATCGGGCAACGGGACTTTTTTGCCGTCGACGTCATGCACAGCGTACCTTCTCTCGGCTACACGGTGCAGAACAGCAACGGGGCTTTTGCGGTCAGCGGCGACACCAAAACCAACGAAACGTTGTGGCCGGTGCTGAACGCCTGCGACGACCTTCGCTTGCTTGTCATCGAAGTGTCGTTTCCGGACGAAATGGAGCGCCTCGCCGCGGACGCCGGACACTACTGCCCCAAGACGCTTTGCCGCGACCTCGAGCGGCTGAGTCCCAACCCCGATATCTGGCTGACCGGCATGAAGCCCGGCGAAGAAGACCGCATCTATGAACAGGTGCTTGCCGCGTGCCCGGAACGAAACATCCAGATGCTCTCCCGGGGCACCGTGCTGAACGTCTAGGTCCGCCCGGCACCGATAGCGGTCAGCTTGTCGGCAAACGGCGTGTCGGCGACCGCCGATGTCCGCGATCGATTGTCTGTGTTTGCGACGATGCAGTAGACTGCTTCGCCTCGACAGCGAGCGGATATAGGCATGTTCGACAATCTCAGCAGCCGCCTGAGCGATGCAGCCCGTGCCCTTGGCGGCAAGGGCCGGCTCACAGAGGCGAATATCAAGGACACGCTTCGCCAGGTGCGTCTTGCGCTTCTGGAAGCCGACGTTGCGCTGCCCGTGGTCAAGGGGTTCATCGACCGGGTCAGGGAGCGCGCCCTGGGCGAGGAGGTCGGCAAGAGCCTGACTCCCGGACAAGCGCTGGTCAAAATCATCCACGCGGAGCTCGTCGGTGTTTTTGGTGAGCAGCACGTCCCGCTCGATCTCAAGCATCAGCCTCCGGTTGTCGTACTGCTGGCCGGACTGCAGGGAGCGGGCAAAACGACCACTGCGGCCAAACTGGCGCGGAGCCTGATCGAAAAGGACAAGAAGCGGGTCATGCTGGTCAGTGTCGACGTGCACCGGCCGGCGGCCATTCTGCAGCTCAAGACGCTGGCCGGGGAGATCTCGGCGCTGCACTCCGACAGCGACGCCAAAGAGGCGCCGGTTGCGATCGTGAAACGGGCGCTCGAGGACGCGCGCCGGCAGCACGCGGACGTGCTGATTGTCGATACGGCGGGCCGTCTCCATGTCGACGGCGAGATGATGAGCGAAGTGAGGGACGTGCATGCCGCCGCCTCGCCGGTCGAGACCTTGTTTGTCGTCGACAGCATGGCCGGACAGGACGCGGTCAACGCGGCCCGGGCGTTCGACGAGGCGCTGCCGCTGACGGGTGTGGTGCTGACCAAAGCGGACGGTGACGCCAGGGGCGGTGTGGCGTTGTCCGTGCGCGAAGTGACGGGCAAGCCAATTCGCTTTATGGGCGTTGGCGAAAAGACCGACGCCCTCGAGGCCTTCCACCCGGAGAGAATGGCCTCGCGAATACTCGGCATGGGCGATGTGTTGACCCTGGTCGAGGAAATCGAGGAGAAGGTCAGTCGCGACAAGGCCGAAAAGCTGGCGCGAAAGCTCAAGAAAGGTCGCGGCTTCGACCTTTCGGATCTCAAGGACCAGCTCGAGCAGATGATGAACATGGGCGGACTGGGCGCCATGCTCGAGAAAATGCCGTTGCCCGGAAACGTCAACGCCGGCGCGCTCAAGGACGAGGCGAATGAGCGGCAGATGCGGCGGCAGATTGCGATCATCAACTCCATGACCCCGGCTGAGCGACGGTTTCCCAAGACCATTAATGGATCACGCAAGAAGCGCATCGCCGCCGGCGCGGGGCTGGCCATTCAGGACGTGAATCGGCTCCTGAAGCAGCACATGCAGATGGAGCGCATGATGAAAAAAGTCTCCAAAGGCGGGATGAAAAAGATGCTCAGG
>JANQPG010000104.1 GCA_028289545.1 Woeseiaceae bacterium | reverse complement strand
GATTCCTTTTCTAGCCAGGGGATTCGGATTGAGCACACCTGCTGTACTTGCGCTGGAAGACGGCACCGTCTTTCACGGCACCTCGGTTGGCGCCGACGGCAAAACCATCGGCGAAGTTGTCTTTAACACGGCCATGACGGGGTATCAGGAGATCCTGACCGACCCTTCCTATTGCCGACAAATTGTTACGCTGACCTACCCGCACATCGGTAACACCGGTACCAACAGCGAAGACATGGAATCGAGCGCAATCCATGCGTCCGGTCTGATCATTCGCGACAGCTCGATGGTGACCAGCAACTGGCGGTCGGAGCGGGGTTTCGAGGATTTCCTGCGGCAGGGCGATACGGTTGCGATTGCCGATATCGATACTCGCAAGCTGACGCGGATTATCCGTGAAAAAGGCGCGCAATCGGGTTGCATCATGACCGGCGACGCGGACCCCGAAAAGGCTGTTCAGCACGCGCGCAAGTTTCCCGGTATTTCCGGCATGGATCTCGCGAAGTTCGTCACGACGCGCGAAGCCTATCAATGGTGCTTCGGCAGCAGCTTCGCGCAGAACAGCCGCATCATGAGCCGCCGGGTTGCGCCGTATCACGTCGTGGCTTACGACTTCGGGGTCAAGCGCAATATTTTGAGGCTGCTCTCGGATCTGGACTGCCGGATGACCGTCGTGCCCGCGACAACGAGTGCCGACGATGCGTTGGCGCTGGACCCCGACGGCATTTTCCTGTCCAACGGTCCGGGCGACCCGGAGCCCTGCGACTACGCCATTGCGGCGATTCGCACGTTCATCGAGGCGGGCATCCCTTTGTTCGGCATTTGCCTCGGCCACCAGCTGTTGGGCCTGGCGGCGGGCGCCTCCACGATAAAAATGAAGTTCGGCCACCACGGCGCCAACCATCCCGTGAAGGATCTGAAGACCGGGCAGGTGGTCATTACGAGTCAGAACCACGGCTTTGCGATCGACGAGGAGAGCCTGCCGGATACGCTCGTGCCGACGCATCGTTCATTGTTCGACGACAGCCTGCAGGGCGTGGAACACACTCGCGTCCCGGCGTTCGGTTTCCAGGGACACCCGGAGGCAAGCCCGGGCCCGCACGACATCCAGCCTCTGTTCGAACGCTTTATTGCCGCCATGGACGAGGCGAAGCGCCGATCGTCCGCCGCCGTGCTGTCCCAGTCCTGACGGACGCCTCGACTACCGCGACCCCTTCAGGAATTCAGGAGTACCGTAAACCCGCCATGCCCAAGCGAACCGACATTCAGAGCATACTCATCATTGGAGCGGGCCCGATCGTAATCGGCCAGGCCTGCGAGTTCGACTACTCCGGAGCCCAGGCGTGTAAGGCGCTCAAGGAGGAGGGGTATCGGGTCATTCTCGTCAACTCCAACCCGGCGACGATCATGACCGATCCGGATACGGCCGATGCCATCTACATCGAGCCGGTTCACTGGACCGCCGTCGAGCGCATCATTGCGAAAGAGCGCCCGGACGCGCTGCTGCCGACCATGGGTGGGCAGACCGGGCTCAACTGTGCGCTCGATCTGGCCCGTGAGGGTGTGCTGGAGAAATACCAGGTCGAGATGATTGCGGCCTCGAGGGACGCCATCGACATGGCCGAGGATCGCGACCTGTTCCGCAAGGCAATGACGGCGATTGGTCTCGAAGTACCGAAGGCGGAGATTGCGCATACCCTCGAGGAAGCGATCGAGAAGCAGCAGTCGGTTGGCTTCCCGACAATTATTCGACCGTCGTTTACGCTCGGCGGCACCGGCGGCGGCATTGCCTATAACCGCGAGGAGTTCGAGAAGATCGTCAGTCACGGCCTCGAAATGTCGCCGACGACCGAGGTGCTGCTGGAAGAGTCGGTGCTCGGCTGGAAAGAGTTCGAAATGGAGGTGGTTCGGGATCGCAACGACAATTGCATCATTGTCTGTTCGATCGAGAACCTCGACCCGATGGGCGTGCACACCGGCGACTCGATTACCGTGGCGCCCTCACAGACGCTGACGGACAAGGAATACCAGCGCATGCGCAACGCGTCGATCGACGTGCTCCGCAAGATCGGCGTCGAGACCGGTGGCTCGAACGTCCAGTTTGCGGTCGATCCGGCTGACGGCCGCATGCTCGTCATCGAGATGAATCCGCGCGTGTCGCGATCGTCGGCGCTGGCGTCGAAAGCGACCGGCTTTCCGATTGCCAAAGTCGCCGCAAAACTGGCCGTGGGCTACACGCTCGACGAACTCAGCAACGAGATCACCGGCGGCGCAACACCGGCGTCTTTTGAGCCGACGATCGACTACGTCGTCACCAAAGTGCCGCGATTCACGTTCGAGAAGTTTGCGGGCACAAACGACCGGCTGACCACGCAAATGAAATCGGTCGGCGAAGTGATGGCGATGGGCCGAACGTTTCAGGAGTCATTGCAGAAGGCGTTGCGCGGTCTCGAGATCGGCGTCGACGGCCTGGACGAAATCCTCGAATTGCCCTTGAGCGAGGCCCAGCGGGACGATTTGCGCCAGGAGATACGGATTCCGGGAGCGGATCGGCTTCGCTACGTCGCCGACGCCGTGCGCGCCGGTTTTGGTATCGACGAGCTGCAGACGATTACGGGCATCGATCCGTGGTTCCTCGCGCAGATCGACGATCTGGTCGCAACCGAAGCACAAGTGCGCGATCAGTCCCTGAGCGCTTTGAACAAGGAAGAGCTGCTGGCGCTCAAGCGCAAGGGTTTTTCCGACGCGCGACTCGCGAGGCTGCTCGGGACTTCGGCGGCTGATGTGCGCGGTCAGCGCGTTGCGCTCGGCGTGCGCCCGGTCTTCAAGCGGGTCGATACCTGTGCCGCCGAGTTTGCGACCGCGACGGCCTATATGTACTCGACTTACGAGGAAGAGTGCGAAGCGCTGCCGAGTGAGCGCTCCAAGATCATGATCCTGGGGGGCGGCCCCAACCGCATCGGGCAGGGCATCGAGTTCGACTATTGCTGCGTCCACGCGGCGCTGGCGCTCAAGGAGGCCGGCTACGAGACGATCATGGTGAACTGCAATCCGGAGACGGTCTCGACGGACTACGACACCTCGGATCGCCTGTACTTCGAGTCCCTGACGTTCGAAGACGTCATGGAGATCATCGATATCGAGAAGCCTGAGGGCGTCATCGTTCAATACGGCGGACAGACTCCGCTGAAGCTGGCGCGGGATCTCGAGGCGGCGGGCGCACCCGTCATCGGCACGTCTCCCGACTCGATCGATCTTGCGGAAGACCGGGAGCGCTTTCAGCAGCTCGTCGAGAATCTCGGATTGAAACAGCCGCCGAACTCGACGGCGCGCAGCAAGGAAGAAGCACTGAAGATGGCCGGTACCGTCGGCTACCCGCTCGTCGTCCGCCCGTCTTACGTCCTCGGCGGCCGCGCGATGGAGATTGTGCACAGCGACGAAGACCTGGCGGCTTACATGGACGAGGCCATCAACGTAAGCAACGACAGCCCGGTGCTTCTGGACCGCTTTCTCGACCTCGCGACCGAGGTGGACGTGGACTGCATCAGCGACGGCGAAAATGTGCTGGTTGGTGGCGTAATGGAGCACATCGAGCAGGCTGGCGTGCACTCCGGAGACTCGGGATGTTCGCTGCCGCCGTTCAGTCTGTCAGAGACGCTGCAGAAGGAACTGACCGAGCAGGTCGTGAAGCTGGCCAAGGGCCTCGACGTCGTGGGGCTCATGAACACACAGTTCGCGATCCAGAACAACGTCGTCTATCTGCTCGAGGTCAATCCGCGCGCATCGCGAACGGTGCCGTTCGTCTCCAAGGCGATCGGCATGCCGCTGGCAAAGATTGCCGCGAGGGTCATGGTGGGCGAGTCGCTGGCGACCCAGGGTTACGTGAACCAGAGAGTGCCCGGGTATTTTTCGGTCAAGGAGGCCGTATTCCCGTTTATCAAATTCCCGGGTTCCGACCCGATCCTGGGGCCCGAGATGAAATCGACGGGCGAGGTCATGGGCGTCGGACGCTCCTTCGGCGAGGCGTACGCCAAGGCGCAGCTGGCTTCAGGCGTCGTGCTGCCGAGACAGGGCGCCGCCCTGCTGAGTGTGCGCGATCGCGACAAGGAAGGGGCCGTGGAGCTGGCGAAAATCCTCACCGAGCGCGGCTTCGATATTGTGGCCACCGACGGTACGGCAAAAACTCTGGCGAAGGCTGGTGTATCATGTCGTAGAGCGAACAAGGTTCGCGAAGGCCGCCCGCACATCGTCGACATGATTAAAAACGACGAGATCGACCTCATCGTCAACACGACCGAGGGCAAACAGGCCATCTTCGAGTCGCTGTCCATCCGGGCCGAAGCGGTGCGCAGGGCGGTGACTTACTACACGACGCTCGGCGCCGCCATTGCCACCTGCAAAGCGATCGAGCATATAGACGACAGCGAAGTCAATCGCTTACAGGATTTGCACAACGAGGTAGTGGCATGAACAAAGTGCCAGTGACCGTGCGTGGTCATGAATTGCTCCAGGCGGAGCTCAAGCAGCTCAAGTCGGTCGATCGTCCGCGGGTCATCCAGGCGATTGCCGAAGCGCGCGAGCACGGCGACCTCAAAGAGAACGCCGAGTACCACGCCGCCAAGGAGCAGCAGGGTTTTATCGAGGGCCGCATCAAGGAACTCGAGGGCAAGTTGTCCAACCTGCAGGTCATTGACGTGACCACGCTGAATCAGAACGGCAAAGTCGTTTTTGGTGCAACCGTGGACCTGGTCGACGAAGACACCGGAAAGGAACTCACCTATCGCATTGTCGGCGAGGACGAAGCCGACATCAAAACCGGGCTCATATCGTTCACGTCGCCAATCGCGCGGGCGCTCATCGGCAAGAACGAAGGCGACGAAGTGGCGTTTTCCGCGCCGGGCGGCGAAAAGCAGTACGAAGTCATTGAGGTTCGCTACGTCTGATCGTCAGCGTGATCCACTGTCTGCCGGTCAGGCGATACACCGTGCCCCTAGCGTTTTGGTAGCAGGATTTTATTCTTCTCGGGGTTGGCGCGGAACACGAGGGCCACGTTGCCGATTCGCTGGACCAGTTCGGCATTGCTCCGCTCACACAAGCTTGCAATCAGCGAGTCGCGCTCCTTGCGATCGCCCAGGCGCACTTTGACCTTGATCAGTTCATGATGCTCGAGCGTTCTTTCGTACTCGTCGAACAGCGAATCGGACAGGCCCGCATCGCCGACGGTCACGACGGGTTTGAGTTGATGGCCGAGGCCGCGTAGATGTTTTTTCTGATGTTCACTCAACATGCGCGCGAGTGTAGCAATACTGGTCGGACAACACCGGCCCGATTCGCATGAGCGGCCCGCGACGTAGCAGCGGCGGCTGGCGCGAGCGTCAGGAAAAAGACCCCTGGGTGCAGCGCGCCCGCAAGGAGGGGTGGCGGGCGCGTGCCGTCTACAAGCTCGCCGAAATCGACCGCCGGGAGCGATTGCTCAAGCCCGGCATGCTGTGCGTGGATCTGGGCAGCGCCCCCGGCAGCTGGTCGCAGTACGTCAGCGCAACGCTCAAGGGTCGCGCGCGGCTCGTGGCGGTCGACCTGTTACAAATGGATACACTGCCCGACGTCACCTTCATTCAGGCCGATTTTCGCGAAGAGGCAACGGTCGAGGCCATTATCGAGGCCCTCGGCGGCGAGCGAGCAGACCTTGTAATGAGCGATATGGCCCCCAACTTGAGCGGAAACAGGGCGGTAGACCAGCCGCGATCGATGTACCTCGTTGAATTGGCACTGGATCTCTGTCGGGACGTACTTAAGCCCGGTGGCGATTTTGTCAGCAAGCTGTTTCAGGGCGAGGGTTCGGACGCGCTGATTGCTGCAACGCGCAAGCAATTCGGCAAGGTTCGGGTCATGAAACCCGCGGCTTCCAGAGCCGGCAGCCGCGAGGTCTACTTGGTAGCGAGAAACTATGGGATGATGTAG
>JANQPG010000102.1 GCA_028289545.1 Woeseiaceae bacterium | reverse complement strand
TCGGCATCTGCATATGGAATATGTCAAACAGGGACGGGCACTCGAATGGTGAGATTCGCATGCAAGGCGTTGATTCTCCTGCTTTCGATGGGTTTGATGAACGCAGTCGACGCGCAGGACATCTCCGGCCAGGATATGAAAAGTCTGGACGGGCAGGTCCAGGAGATAAAGTCAGACGTACTCGATATTGCGTCGGAGCTCGGTAACCTCGAAGAGCGGCTCCTTTATCCATCCAACACCCAGCTGGCGATCTTCGTCGCAATGGTCGACGACAGCGACTTTCGCCTCGACGCCGTAAAAATCGAAATCAACGGCGAACTGGCGACGCATCACATCTACAGCTTCAACGAGCTCGAAGCTCTGCAAAAGGGCGGCGTGCAGCGCGCATACACGGGCAACGTCATGACCGGCGATCACGAGATGCTCGTGACCGTGATCGGTAAACACGACAACGGCAAAGATTTTACCGCGTCGGACAGTTTCGCCTTTTCCAAGGGCGTAAAACCCAAAGCGCTGGGCATCACCCTGGCCGAGCCCGGCCTCGGGCGTGACGGGATTCAGGTCGGAGACTGGTAAACCATGAGTCGGGCACACCCTACAGTGCTCGGGCTCCTGCTGCTGTCTGCCGGTCTGGCAACGAGTCCTAGTCACAGCCAAAGCGAAGAGCTGAAGGATCTCTACTTCGGCGAGGCGCTCTATTACGCGCATCAGGGGCTGTACTTCGAGGCGCTCGAGCGCCTCGATTCCGAGGTCAGGCAGCATGGCGGCGTCGACGAGCCGGAGCTCGACACGCTCTACTACCATATTCAGGATGCTGAGTTTTCGCTGGGCGACTTTGAACTCCGTTACCGGATGCACCACCGCGCGGGGCGTGCGATCAGGGCAGTGCTCGAAGCCGCGGTCGACGACTCCGTGCGCAACGATGCGGCCTATCGCCTGGCCAGGATCCATTTCCAGAAGGGCCAACTCTCCGATGCGCTGCGAGCGCTCGACCGCATCGACGGCAAGGTGCCGGAATCCATCGAGGACGATATCGGCTTCCTGAAGGCCAATGTGCACCTCGCCGAGGGCCGTCCTGAAGCGGCCGTTGGGATTCTCCAGAAGCTCCGCGGTTCGCAGGAATTCGGGGGCTTTGCGAGCTACAACCTCGGCATCGCCTACCTTCAGGCGGGACGGCGTCAGGAGGCGATCGAGCAGCTTGGACGCGCGGGGACGATCGAGACCAAAGACGAAGCGGAGCTGGCGATACGCGACAAGGCAAACCTGGTTGCCGGCTCGATTCTGATCGAGACGGAAGACTTCGCCGCCGCCATTCCGTACTTCAACCGGGTCCGCCTGGACGGGCCGTTTTCTAACCAGGCGCTGTTGAGCTCGGGCTGGGCGAACATGTCGCTCGATCGCTTCGAGCGCGCCGTCGTACCGTGGAGCATACTCGCGGACCGCGAGGTCACGGACGGCTCCGCCCAGGAGGCCATGCTGGCGTTGCCGTACGCCTACGGCAAGCTGGACGTGCACGGCCGTGCGGCGATCCACTACGGCAAAGCGCTGGATGCCTTCAGTGCCGAGATCGAGAAGCTCAACGCGTCGATCGATAGTATCCGCGAAGGCCGGTTTCTCGAGGCTCTGGTCCGCGAGGAGATTCGCAAGGACAAAGATTGGGTCATCAGGCTTCGCTCCCTGCCCGAAGCGCCCGAAACCTACTACCTCATGGAGCTCATGGCATCGCATGACTTCCAGACCGGCTTGCAGAACTATCTGGATCTGGCCGATCTGCGCCGCAAACTCGTCGACTGGCAGGCAAGTTTCGATGCGTATGACGAAATGGTCGACATTCGCCGGGAACACTATGAACCGCTGCTTCCGGACGTCGACACCGAGTTTCGCGAACTCGACTCCCGTATGCGCTTGCGTATCGAGCAGCACAAGATGCTGGTCAAGCGGCGCGACGATCTGCTGACAACGCCGCGACCGGAGTTTCTCGCCACGCCGGAGGAACAGGTCCTCCTGGCTCGGCTCGAGGAACTCGATGCTGCGCTGGTGCGCAAAGGCTCGACCGGCGATTCGGTGAACGCGCTACGCGTGAAGCGCCTGAAGGGTCTGCTCGTGTGGCGGCTGCAGACCGAGTATCACGCACGGCTGACGGAATTCGATCAGAACCTGCGTGGTCTCGACGACGCCATGGCAATTGCCGAGGCGCAATACGACGAGTACGTGCGCGTGCGCCAGGCCGCGGCACACAGTTTCGAGGGCTACAAGAGGCCAATATCGCGACTGCGCGTACAGTCGACAAACGCGATCGAGGCTATTGACCGCCTGATGGCCCGCCAGGGACATCTGCTCGAAACGGTGGCCATCGATGAATTGATCGTCAGGCGCGGCCGGCTCGAGAACTTTGGCGACAAGGCTCGCTTTGCGCTGGCCGATAGCTACGACCGGGCCACGCGTTCACAGGCTCGCACGGAGGTGCAGCCGTGAGTCGGCGCTGCATCGTTACCGCGTCGTCTTGCGCCGTGCTGGCCGCGTGCGGCACCGTGAGTGAGCAAGGCACGCTCGCTCAGCTCGAGCAGGTCCCGGCCGACGTCGACGAGGTGTACGTCGCGGACAGCCTCGAACGTGCCGCGGACAGCTATCGCCGTTATCTCGAAGAGACGCCCAGAAGCGCCAGAACTCCCGAGGCGATGCGACGTCTCGCGGATCTGCAAATAGAGCAGGCGTATGGCGTCATTGGCGACGGCGAGTTAGTCGAAATGGCGGTTCCCGAGGTTACTGCGGACCCACGCCAGATCGTCGCGCGGGATGCCGCCGGCAGTGGCGTAAGCAGCGTCCAGAACTCCGGTGAGTCGGACGATGAGTTCGAAAAGCGCGCCACGGAGCGAGAGCAGTTGTTTGCCGACAGCCCGGCCACGGATCCGCTGGTTGTGGGCAACGCCGAAGTTGCCGTGCCCACCGGGCCGCAGGAGGCGATCAGAACCTACTGGGAAATCCTCGAGACCTATCCGAACTACGAGCGCAACGACCAGGTCCTGTATCAGTTGTCCCGCGCCTATGACGAGGTAGGCAACCCCGATGAGGCAATGGAGGTCATGGACCGGCTGATTGCCGAGTACCCGTACTCGCGGTTTCTCGACGAGGTGTACTTTCGGCGCGGTGAATACTACTTCGTCCGCCGCAGCTACCTTGATGCCGAAGACGCCTACGGCGCCATCATCCGCATGGGTTCCAGCTCGGACTACTACGAACTTGCCCGCTACAAGCTCGGCTGGGCGCTCTACAAGCAGGAGCTCTACGAAGAGGCCCTGCACCAGTACATGGCGATGCTCGACCATCGTTTGTCCATTGGCTACGACTTCGACACGGAGTACGAAGAGGAAGACGAGCATCGGCTCGCCGATACATTTCGCGTCATTAGCTTGAGTTTTTCGAACCTTGGCGGTCCGGACGTGCTCGATGACTATTTCTCCAGGTACGGGCACCGAAGCTATGCGGACAAAATCTACGGAAACCTCGGTGAATTCTATTTCGCGAAGCTGCGCTACGAGGACGCGGCTTCTGTTTACAAGTCCTTCGTTGGTCTGAATCCCTATCACAAGGTCTCGCCGTATTTTGGTATGCGAGTCGTGGAGATTTACGGCGAGGCGAACTTTCCTCAGCTGGTCGTCGAGGCCAAGAAAGATTTTGCGTCCCGGTATTCGCTGGACGCGGAGTACTGGGCTTACTTCGACACGGCGGAATCGCCGGAGGTCATCGGCTTCCTCAAGCAGAACCTCACCGACCTGGCGGGGCACTACCACGCGCTTTACCAGGAGGAGGCGCTGTCCGACGAACAACCGGCCAACTTTGCCGAAGCATCGCGCTGGTACCGGCAGTTCCTCGCCTCCTTCCCGGCCGCCGCAGAATCGCCGGACATCAACTACCAGCTCGCTAACCTGCTTCTCGAAAACGAGAACTTCGGCGACGCCGCAAGCGAGTACGAGCGCACCGCCTACGGGTACGAAGCACACGAACAGGCGGCGGAGGCCGGATACGCCGCCGTCTTTGCACACCGCGAGAACCTGAAGCGTGCAACGGGCGCTCACACGCTCGAGGTCAAGAAACTGACGGTCGCAAGCTCGCTCAGGTTTGCGGACACCTTCCGGGATCACGAACAGGCGCCCGTGGTGCTGGGCGCCGCAGCGGATGACCTCTACGAGATGAAGGACCTGCCGCTGGCCATCGAATCGGCGCACAAATTGATCGAGCGGTACCCCGACGCGGATCAACTGCTGGTCCGATCGGCCTGGGCCGTCGTTGCAAACTCGTCGATCGACCTCGCCGAGTACGCGAATGCCGAACAGGCTTACTCCAACGTCCTGGCGATGACGCCCGAAGACGACGAAACGCGACCCGCGGTGATCGACAGCCTTGCTGCCGCGATCTACAAGCAGGGTGAACAGTCCAATCTGGTTGAGAACTACACGGAGGCCGCGGGGCACTTCCTGAGGATCAAGGAGCTGACGCCCACGTCGACGATTCGTAGCGGCGCCGAGTACGACGCCGCCGTTGCGCTGATGAAGCTCGAGGACTGGGGCCGGGCATCGAACGTCCTGGAGGAATTCCGCAGCAGCCACCCGGACCACGAGCTTGGGGCGGAGGCCACGAAACAGCTGGCGCACATCTATCGCGAGGACGGTCAGGTGGAACGCTCGGCCGCCGAGCACGAGCGCATAGCGGCGGAGGCCACCGATCCCGAACTCGGACGCGAAGCTTTGCTTACCGCGGCGGAGCTGTACGACGAAGCCGGAGCGCTCGATGAGGCCGTGCGTGTTTACGAGAGTTACGTCACGACGTATCCGCGACCGCTCGACCTCGCCATGGAGGCGCGCACCCGGCTTGCTGAGATCTTCAAATTCCGAACCGACTACCCACGCTATCACGCACAGCTCGAAGACATCGTCATCCTCGACGGGGAGGCTGGGCCTGAAAGAACGGATCGCAGTCGCTACCTGGCCGGCCGGGCTGCGCTGGTCCTGGCCGAGATCAGCTTCGATGCGTTTGCCCGAATCGAACTGGCGCAGCCTTTCGAGCAGAGCCTGGCATCGAAGCAGCAGCAAATGGATGAGGCACTGGCTGCGTTCGAGGCCCTGGTCGACTACCAGGTTGCCGAAGTTACGGCCGCGGCGACCTATTACATTGCGGAGATCTACTTCGACTTCAGCGGCTCGCTGCTCGCATCGGAGCGCCCGACGGGCTTGAGCGACGCGGAAAAACTCGATTACGAGATGGTGCTCGAAGAGGAAGCGTTCCCGTTCGAGGAGCAGGCTATCGAGGTGCACGAGAAGAACTTCGAGCTGCTCGCCGGAGGCGTCTACAACCCGTGGGTGCAGCAGAGCCTCGACAAACTGACGGTACTGATGCCGGGTCGCTACGCAAAGAACGAGATCAGCGGCGGCTACCTCGGGTCGATCGATAGTTACGCGTACCGCATGCCGATAGCGCCTCCCATTGGTGTGGAGCCGGGTGAGGACATCGAACGCGCAGAGCACGGCGAGAAATCGGAGTCGCCGGCCGTGACCGCACAGGTTTCGGAGGACGAGCAGGAGTGGAGGCAAGACCGATGAACGCAGCCCTCTCCGCTCGACTCATACGATCCGCTCTGATGACCTCGTTGTCGATCGTTGTCGCGGCCTGCAACACGACAACACAAGCGGTCAAACGCACGCCCGTGCGTATAGATATCCAGGAGGCGGTTGGCTTTACGATCACGGAAGAAGCGCGGATTCCTGGCGCGGTCAGAGTCGACTACGACCAGGCGCTCGGGTTGCTTGAGCAGAACAGGCTCGAGGACGGAATCGCGGGCCTTGAGTCCATCGTTGTGGAGGCGCCGGGATTGAGTACACCGCGCGTGGATCTCGGTATCGCCTACCATCGCGCCGGTGATCTCGAAGCCGCCGAGACACATTTGACACAAGCGCTCGAGGTCAATCCCCGTCATCCGATCGCCCTGAACGAACTCGGCATCGTTTACCGTAAAACCGCACGTTTTGAAGAAGCCAGAGAGAGCTATGAAGCCGCGCTAGCCGTGTATCCGGGCTATCACTATGCGCGGCGCAATCTGGCGATTCTCTGCGATCTGTATCTGGACGATCTGAACTGTGCACGTACCAATTACGAAGCCTATATGGCAACCGTGCGCGGTGACGAGGAGGTATCGATGTGGCTCAAGGACGTGCGTTACCGGTTGGGCCTCGAGGAGTGACTCGTATGAGACGAATACAGTTGGCCGCACTCTTGGTCATGCTCACCGGCGCCGCCGGTGCTGAAGACGAGCAGGTGACCGAAGAGCCGCACGGAGACGGTATCGAGTCGCCGAAGACGATGTCCGGCATGTCGATTCTCGGAAACGAGGAGGCGCCGAAGTCGCTCGTGATCATTCCCTGGAAATCGTCCGAGATGGGCGACGACATTAATCTGACTGACACGCTCGACGATCGCGCGAAGCCCGTCGACAAGGAAGTGTTCCTGAGGGAGCTTCGGTTCTATGAAATTCGCGCGAGAGAGCAGACATAACTCCGAACGTGCGGTGGGTCACATCCAAGCCTGTGACCAAGTTCTATTCTCTGGCTTGTTCCGCGGAAAACGCGGGCATTAGGTAAAACTGAGGATCAGCAAATGGACTTCTTTTATTCGATTGTCAATTTCTTCGGGTCGGGCGGCCTCTTCATGTATCCGATACTGCTCGTGTTTGCCGTCGGGGTTGCGATCTCAGTCGAACGCTACGTCACGCTGACCATGGTCACTCAGAAGAACAAGGCTGTGTGGGAAAAAGTGCAGCCTTTGCTCTCCGAAGGTCAATTCGACGAGGCGCGTGATATGACCGGCGAAGACGATTCGACAATTTCGCAGGTGCTGAACATGGGCCTTTCGCTGCAAGGCGCCGTAAGGCGTCGTGAAGACATCGAGATTGCGATGGAAGAAAGCATGATGGAGATTGTGCCTCGTCTCGAGAAGCGCACACCCTATGTTGCTCTCGCTTCCAGTATCGCGACGCTGCTGGGTCTGCTTGGCACGATTATGGGCCTCATCCAGGCGTTCACCGCGGTTGCCAACGCCAACCCGGCTGAAAAGGCCGACCTGTTGTCCGCCAGTATCTCGGTGGCGATGAACACGACGGCGTTTGGCCTGATGGTCGCGATTCCGCTGCTCATTATTCACGCCATCCTGACGAGCAAGACCGGCGACATTGTGGACAGCCTGGAGATGGCCACCGTAAAAGCGCTCAACGTGTTCTCGCGTCGCGCCAAGCGGATCGCAACGGCCTGATTCGAGATGGCCAGGCGTCACCATTACAAACGCCGCACCAAGGGTGCCGCGCACGAGATCGACGTCACCACCTTTCTCAACCTGATGGTGGTGCTGGTTCCGTTCCTGTTGATCACGGCTGTGTTCTCACGGCTGACGATCGTGGAGCTGAACCTGCCGAGCTCGGCGGGCGGCCCGACCAACACAAACGAAGGGTTCACTCCGGAAGTTGTCGTTCGTGAGGCCGGTATAGAGATCACGAACGGACGGGTCGTCATTGCGACGATCCCGAACACCGAAGATGGCGACTTCGATCTCGCTACGCTATCCGATTACATGGTCGAGCTGAAGCAGACCTATCCACAGCAGGATGCCGCATCGGTTTTGATGGAAGCGCGCATACCGTATGACTACCTGATTCAGGTTATGGACATCGTGCGCAGCGTGCAGGTACCCCTCGAGGATGAGGCGGGTGAGCAAGTTGTTGCGGACGGCGAACCGCAATACGAACTGCTGGCCCTGTTCTCCGAGATTTCCGTGGGAGACGCCCCGTGAGGAATACGCGGCGCATCAAACGCATGTCACGCAATCGCGTGAAGATCGGAAAGATGAATCTGACGTCGCTGATGGATGTCTTTACGATTCTCGTGTTCTTTCTGCTCGTCAATTCGGGATCCGTTGAACTCGTCGAAGCGCCGAAGGATGTCAAGCTTCCCGAGTCGGTCGAAGAGTCCAAACCGCGCGAGACTGTCGTCATTTCGATCAGTCCCGAAGACGTTATTGTTCAGGGTAAAGCCGTCGCTCGCGTGGAGGACATCCTGGACGGAGAGGCAGAGACGCTGGATCCGCTCGCGACCAGGCTGGCGGAACTGAAAGACAACATCGTAGGCACCGCAACAATGACGGTTGCCGAAAGCCAGGAAGTCACGATCCTGGCTGATAAGTCGGTGCCGTTTATTGTCGTCAGAAGAGTCATGTCGGCCTGCACCGGCGAGGGCTACGAAAACGTGTCGCTCGCTGTTATCCAGACGCCGACGCAGGTTGCGGCGAACTAGCCCTTCCCCAGACGAAGGTAATACTGTGAGTCCGGAACTGACAACACAGGAACAATCGATACGGAGTCAGGTCGAGCTGTCCGAGCGCGCACTGGATGGGCTCGAGGCCGACCTGCGCGGCATCGATGCGGAACTCGAGGCGCTTGCTGAAAACCACCACAAGTACGGAGTTCTCAAGCGTATCTGCCAGTCGCTGGAGGAACTCGACGATCTCGATGCGGCGGAGCTGTTCTGGGACGGTCACGGTGAAGAGCGGGACAGGCGTATCGACCATGCGCGTCGCCAGATAGAGGAATTCCACGCTGAGATCGCTCGCGTCGAGGAACGGCGCGAAGCCATTTTTGCCAAGATCGAAGACCAGAACGTCGAGCTCGACTATCTGCACTACGATCTGCGGGACGTCCTCGAGCAACAGGAAGACGAAAGCGGCGAGTGGGTTGTCGAGCGCGACGATACACCCACGCCGTATCGCGCACTGGTCATGCCGTGGACTCGGGGTTGCCAGGAAGACGAGCGCTTCAGGCGATCAATGGCCATGTCGCTGGTCGCGTCCGTGGCCATCGCCATGCTGCTTAGCACGATCGCCATTCCCTTCACGCCGCGCGAGACGGAACTCGAGCTGCCCGAGCGCGTAGCGAAGCTGGTCCGTGAAGAGAGACTGTTGCCGCCGCCTCCGGCTCCGATAGTGGAACCGGTGATCCCCGATGAGCCGCCGGAGGCAGAACCGGAACTCGTCGAGGAACTGCCAGACGAACCGGCGCTCGCGGCGTCGGACGAGCCACAGCCGGCCGCGACTCCCGGCGATACCCGGGAGCAGGTTAAATCCAAGGGAATCCTCGCGTTTCGCGACAGCTTTGCAAGCCGTACCGGGCCGACCGCGCAGCTGGGCTCGCAGGCCAGCCTCAGCGCAGCCGGCGAGAATGCCGTTGGCCGCCCGCAGCGCATGATGGTGACAACCTCCGCGCCCGGGTCGAGCGGCGGTATCAATCTCGCGAGCATCAGTCGCGACTTCGGCGGCGGTGGTGGCGGCGGCATCGAGGGCGTAGAGCTCGATCGCGTCGCAAGTTCGATTGGTGGTGGCGAAGGTCCCGACCGACCGCTTGCCGGCGGTGCGCTTGCCGGCCGAACGGACGAGGAGATTCAGATCGTCTTTGACCGCTACAAGGCCGCACTGTACCGGCTGTATAACCGCGAACTGCGTAAGGACCCGACCTTGCGTGGGCAACTGGTGTTGCGTCTGACGATCGAGCCGGACGGTTCCGTATCGCTGTGTGAACTGCATTCGTCGAGCATGGATGCCCCGATGTTGGCCGACCAGGTCGTCAGTCGCGTACGGACATTCGACTTCGGCGCCAAGGAAGACATCGTTGCGGTCACGATTATTTATCCGATCGATTTCCTGCCCGCCGCGTAAACGCGGACGCCCTTTTACATAAACGCCGCTGCACCGCTTTCATGTCGACATAAGCGGTCGTCAGCGGCCTTTGGCGCTTCCCGCGACGCGCCTGAAAGCGAGTAACCACGCGGGTTTCAGCGCTTTTTCCCGCGGCGTTTCACGAGCGATGAAACTGTGACGCAGTTCACCCAAGCGCCTATTGCCATCCGTCATAGTCCGGTTTCGGTTCAGATAACGGCAAAGCCATCGAAAGGTGGTGGCGCAAAGTCACCGGCCTAAAGGGCGCCTACATTGCCCCAGGGTAGCGGGACCGCCCGAGCCGCCAAGAAAGCTTCGGGCCACCCGCCACGGTGCAGGGCACGCACACGGATTTGGCATAAGAGATGGCCGACACGGAAGCACGGTCGACGACCTGTTTTTTTCAGCTGTTGTTGCGCAGCCGCTCCGGTTGCGTAGTGTGCTTGCGCGCAGGCTACAAACGTACCGTTGCCCACGAATCTCGCGGCCTCGAGATCACACCGCCATGAAAAGGCTGTGTCTCATCCTTGGCGCATGGTTGCTGGCCGCGTCTGCGTTGGTCCCGGCGGGCAACACGTTGGCGGCCGAGATTACGTTCCAGTCGGCGGTTGGATACTGGCGAGATCCCGTCGACAACGTCCCCGGAAGTCAGCCGGGCGATCCCGTCATCACAAACGGCGATCCAACATCGAGCATCAGCTGGGGCACGACGACGGGTTCGCAGAGCGGCTACGACTTCATCGCAACGCTTCCGGCGCCGTTCACGTTGCCGGGGCCTATTCCTTTCTTTTCACTGGGGACGTTCCAGCATCGGAACTTCGAGGTTGGCGATCCTTCACTGGTTTCTGCTCAGCTCGACGTTGTGCTTGTGCTTGCCGTGGACGGTGTGCCCACCGGCCCGCTGACGTTCACCTTTACGCTGAACCACGAAGAAACACCGAACAACCTCGACCCTTGTCCTTACCCGACCCCGCCGGGCGACGGTTGTACGGACCGTGTGACGATTGTCGCCTCGGCTGACCCGACGACGTTCAACGTCGACGGCGTGGACTACACGCTGGAAATGAGCTTTCTGGACAACGGCAGTCCCGTCGACGAATTCATTACCGCGGAAGGCGATATCGTCAACAGCTCCGGTCTGGTCGGCGAGTTTACGCTGCCTCCGGGTCTGACTGTAACGAAGTCGGGTCCTGCGACGATGCGGATCGCCGAGTGGGGCAATTTTGACCTCGGCGTGCAGAACGCAAGCGAGGCCGATGCCTACAACGCAACGATCATAGATCGGCTGCCGGACGGCCCAACCGGCGGAATGTGCGATACGACGCCGGAGATCCTGAGCGCGCAGGTATTCGCTCCGGATGGCGTTACGCCGGTGCCCGGAAAAGGTCCGCTGACGCAGGGCGTGGATTACTCGTTCGCCTACGACAGCGCTACGTGCGAGATGACGTTCATTACGCTGACGGCTGCATCAACTGCATCGGTGATCGGCGTCGATGAGCGTCTGATGATCACCTATCGCACGCAGCTCGACACCGACACCCAGGACGGCGCCACGCTGACGAACGTGGCCGGTGCAACAGAGTGGTTCAATCAGGACGGCTCGACGACCTACCTGCGCACCCTGACTGACGGCACCGTGGGCGTCGGAGACCACGAGGACGCGCATACGGTTACCGTGAACCTGCCCGTGCTGCGCTTCGACAAGACGGTCACGAACGTCACGACGGGAGAAGATCCCGGCACGGTTGCGACGCCCGGCGATACGCTGCGCTACCGGCTCTACGTCGAAAATCTGAGCGATGTTGCCGTAAACGACTTCCGGATTACGGACGAGCTCGATCGTCTCAATGCGAGCCCGTTCTTCCAGGCGGGCACGCTGAACGTCACAACGCTGCCGCCGGGCGCGGATGTCGGCAATACGGACGCAAACGGCGGCGCGGCCGGTACCGGCTTACTGGACGTACGCGACCTGAGTATTGGCGGGCTGGGTGAGAGCGTCCTGGTCGAGTTCGAGGTTCAGCTGGCTCCCGTGATCGCGAACGACACGTTCGTCTACAACCAGTCCGAGCTGCTGTTCGGCGACTATTCGGCTGCGATAAGCGACGACCCGAACGTCAACGGTGCCGCGGACCCGAACGTCGCGGGAGACGAAGATCCGACTCAGATTCGAATTCAGTCCGCGCCTTACTTCGACGTCGACAAGATTTCGACCTACGTCGACGGCGATCCGAATTTGCTGCTCGCCGGTGAGACGCTGCGCTACACGATTACGGTCCAGAATACGGGGACGGACCACGCCACGGGTGTGGATATTGTCGACCAGGTCCCGGCAAACACCAACTACGTGCCGGGCAGCACAACGCTGAATGGCATTGCCGTGCCCGATGCCGCCGGAGATGTCTCGCCCCTGATCGACGGCATACTGATCAACGCGCCCGAAGACACGACCCCGGGTGCCATGAACGCCGGTGTTGCCGACAACACGGCGACGATCGTCTTCGACGTCGTGGTCTATCCCGACGCGCCTGATGGCACGATCATCTCGAACCAGGCTTTCGTGAGTGCCGTCGACCAGGGTATTGCCGACCAGCCGTCGGACGATCCGCGCACGCCGGTCCCGGACGACCCCACGCAGGACGTCGTCGGCAACTTCCCGCTGTTGTTTGCACCAAAAACCGCGGAGCTGCTCATCGACGGCAGTTCCCCAGGCATCGTGGATCCCGGCGATACGCTGCGCTATACGATTACGGTCTACAACAACGGCACCGTGCCGGCCACCGCTGCCGAGCTGACGGACCAGGTGCCGAATGACACGACCTACGTCGCGGACTCGACGACCGTAAACGGTCTTCCGGTCGGACAGCCGGACGGCGGTGTGTCGCCGCTGATCGACGGTATCCCGATCAGTTCGGCCGATCTGACGCCGCCGTTGCCGGCAGCGGGTGAGGGTCTGCTCAATCCGGGCGAATCGGCTGTCGTGCAGTTCGACGTCCAGGTCAACGCCGCGGTGCCGCCCGGGACACTCATTACGAACCAGGCGACGCTCTACACGGCGGAAAGGCCCGTGACCTTGACCGACGGCGACGGCAACCCGGCAACGGGCCCCGAGCCAACCGTGGTTGTCGTCGGCGACGTGCAGCAGCTGTCGATCGTAAACGAGGTCTCGGTCGTTGGCGGTGGCGCGGCTCTGCCGGGAGCGACGCTCGAATACGCCGTTACGGTGCGCAACGTCGGCACCACGCCGGCTCTTTACGTCGAGCTGTATGACGATCTCGACGTACCGAACCCGAATTACCTTGCGTATGTCGACCAGTCGGCGACGCTAAACGGCCTTGCGGACGGCGTTGTCGTCAACGGCAACCTGATCACGGCGGACTATTTCGCCGAGTACGGTGCGCTGGAGCCGGGCGAGGTTGTCGTGTTGCGTTTCCGCGCGATCATCAACCCGAATCTTCTCGAAGGCACGACGATCAGCAATACCGGTGTCGTCTACTGGGACGATCCACAGCGACGGCTGGACGCAACGGTCACGATCGATGTCGGCGCGTTTCCGGACGCCGGCATGCTGAGCGGCAACGTCTGGCACGACGCCGACCATACGAACACCTTCGGCCCGGCCGAGATTCCGCTGGAGAGCTGGAACGTCGAGTTGCTGCTCGACGATCAGCCGGTTCGATCCATGCTCACGGACGCGGACGGCTACTATCGGTTTGCCAACGTCGTTCCGAACTACGATCCGCAGAGCAGCTATTCGCTGCGCTTCAGCGCGCCGGGCGCCGGCTCGAGGACCGCCCTGCTCGGGGAGACCGACTCCGACTTCACGGACGGGCTGCAGCGCATCGACGACATTGACGTTCAGGAAGGCAGCAACATCCTCGGTCTGAACATGCCGGTCGACCCGAACGGCGTCGTCTACGACTCGGTCGAACGAACGGCGGTCGCGGGCGCAACCGTTACGCTCGTTGACGTGCGCAACGGCCTTGCCGTTGCCGCCGACTGTTTCGACGATCCGAACCAGCAGGGCCAGGTGACGGTCGGTAACGGTTACTACAAGTTCGATATGAACTTCTCCGATCCGTCCTGCCCAAGCGGCTTGAACTACCTCGTGCAGGTGACGAGTCCGGATGCCCGCTACGTGCCGGGCGTTTCGGAATTTATTCCGCCCGCCAGCGACGAAACGACGCTGCCTTTCGACGTACCCACGTGCGCCGGTTCGGTCAACGACGCGGTCCTCGGCACCGCGGACTATTGCGAAGTGCAGGCTTTCGAGCTGGCGCCGCCCGCCACCGTGCCGGCAAGAAGCGCCGCAACGGACTATCATCTCTTCCTCACGCTGGACGGCAGTGACGTGCCGGGTTCGAGCCAACTGTTCAACAACCACATCCCGCTCGATCCCCGCCTTGGCGGCGCCATTGCGGTCACCAAAACGACGTCGGCGCTGAACGTGACGCGCGGCCAGATGGTGCCGTACACGATCACGGCAACCAACTCGTTTGGCAGCGATCTCGCGGACATCACGATAATCGATCGGTTCCCCGCGGGATTCCGCTATGTCGAGGGCTCGGCGCGATTCGACGACGTGCCGACCGAACCTGTCGTATCCGGCCGCGAGCTGACCTGGTCGAGCCTGACCCTCGCGACCGACCAGCGGCACGAAATCAAGCTGTTGCTGGCCGTTGGCGCCGGCGTTACCGAGGGTGAGTTCGTGAACCGGGCGCAGGCGATCAGTTCACTGAGCGGCACGGCATTGTCGGCGGAGGCGGAAGCCACCGTGCGGCTGGTGCCGGATCCGACCTTCGACTGCACGGACGTCACCGGCAAGGTGTTCGACGACGTGAATCGCAACGGTTATCAGGACGGCGGTGAAAAGGGCCTGGCCGGCGTCCGCCTGGTGACGGCGCGCGGATTGGCCGCAACGACGGATACACACGGGCGCTATCACATTACCTGCGCAATAACGCCCCACGAGAGTCGCGGCAGCAATTTTGTCATCAAGCTCGACGACCGCACGTTGCCGAGCGGTTTCCGTTCGTCGACCCGCCCCGCGCAGATCCAGCGGGCGACGCGAGGCAAGGCGCTGCGCATGAACTTCGGCGCCTCGATATATCGAGTGGTAGGTCTCGATATTGCTGACGCGGTCTTCGAACCGGACTCCGTCGAGATGCGACACCAGTGGCGACCTCGCGTCGACTTGCTGCTGCGCGAACTGCAGAGAGCGCCCTCGGTGCTGCGCCTGGCCTATGTTGCGGACGTCGAGGCCGAAAGCCTCGTCAATCGCCGCCTGAATGTCCTGAAGGACCAGGTGATGGAGGCCTGGAAAGAGCAGGGCGCGGACTACGAACTGATCATCGAACCGGAGATCTTCTGGCGCCTCGGCGAGCCGCCCGAAAAACCTCGGGAGGTGAAGCAATGATCAGAACCTATGTACTTGCTGCTCTGTCGATGGGCGGACTGTTAGCGCCTCCGCTGGCGCTCGCAAACGACGTCGAGGAGGCGCCGATCGGCGAGGCCGTAGAACGCCACCTGTCGCTCGATGGCCCGATAACACAATGGGTGCAGGACCCCGACCGCGTCGACACCGATATGGAGGACACGCTGGAAGTGCGGGAGGTGCTCACCGATACCCTCGAGACGATCAAGCTCAGTAACGTCGTGCCGCCGATTCAATTCGAGTCCGGGATTGCAGACATTCCCGAGTCCACGGTCGAGTCCCTCGCCGAGATTCTCGAGCGAATGAAAGATCGGCTCAACGTAAGGCTGCACCTCGTGGGCCATGCGGACAATCGCCCGCTATCTCCGCGCACGGCGGCAATCTACGGCGACAACGCGGGGCTGTCTCGCGAGCGCGCCGGCCAGGTGGCCGAACATTTTCAGACGTCGCTGGCGTTGCCGCCGGAGGCGATATCGTACGAATGGGCGGGAGACACTCAGCCCGTTGCGAGCAACCTTACCGCGGCCGGCCGCGCGCTCAATCGCCGGGTCGAGGTGGAAGTCTGGTACGACGAACCAGCCGACAAGCTGGTGCTCGAAGAGGTGCTCGTGCCGCACGAGGTGGACCGGATCAAGGTCTGCCGCATGGAGACCGTCTGTAAACTGCGCTACGTCGAGGGCCACTCGAAACGGGCAAAGGTACAGAATCTCGTCGCACCGCTGCACTTCGACGCGGAAGAGATAACGGTTACCGATCGGTTTATCGAGACGGTCCGCCAGGGTTTCGAGAACCTCGGCAACAAGCAAAACGTTGTCGTCAGGTTTGTCGGCTATTCTGATGACGTGGGTTTGAGCGGGCGCGCCGAACGCATATACGGCGACCAGACCGGACTGTCGAAGGCGCGTGCTCGCCGAGTTGCGCTGGCGATTCAGGATGCGCTCGATCTGCCTTCAGCGGCAATCGAGAGCGACGGTCGCGGCGCCGAGCGACCACTGGCGTCCAATGCGACGGTGCAGGGGCGCGCGCTCAATCGCCGGGTCGAGGTGGAGTTCTGGTACGACGATCCGCTGCAGGAGCTGCCCGACGAGCCGCAGCTTTGTCCCGAGGACGCTGGCGCCGAGATCGTGACGCGCGTGTACGATCCGCCGTGGGGCAACATCGATCACATTGGTTTTGTAGACGGCAAACCGGGAATACCCGATGGTTACGCGGCCATCCTGGAGCGAGCGCTCGGTGACATTGCGAACAAGACCAACCCGCGCCTGCGCTTCGTCGGCTACACGCAGAACGAGCGCATAGAGCGAAGAACGGCCAACGTTTACGGCGATGACATAGGGCTGTCCGCATCGCGGGCCCGACGCGTGATGGAGAGCCTCGCCGCGGACATGGGGCTCGAATCCGGCCAGGTCGAATTCGAAGGACGCGGTTTTGTTCATTCGGACGACGTGGTCAATGCGGGCTTCGTGCAGGGGGAAACCTCTCACGTTGCCGTGCTGCCGGTCTATGACGAACTGGCCGTGCTCGACGATTACGAGGGTGTGGATATTACGCGCATCACTCGCGAGCTGAGCCCGAAGAATCCGTTGGGCCTCAACCTGATGCGCATTACCGTCGACGGCAAGCCCATTGACGACCCCAAGCGCAGTTCCGCCGACATCCAGCGTTGCACGGACGTGGCATTGGCGGGCGTAAACATTCAGTTCGGGTACGACAACCTGCGCTCCGCGCCGCGGCTGAGCGTATCGGCGCAGCCTTCGCGTATTACGGTGTCGAAAGAACTCGGCGTCCGAAACTCGTTGATCGATAGCGGTTTCCAGCTATGGGAGCGTGACAAACCGTCGCTTGTTTACTTCCGCATGTACACGAACTACTCGTCGTTCATCGATCGAGCCGAGGTCCGGGTGTTCGAGCCGGGACAGTCGCTCGAATCTGAGCCCCTGGACATCGTTGCCATCGATCTCGACGGCGTCTCCGCATGGGAGTTGCCGGTCGGTGACCTGGAAGGCCCGACCGAAGAGCTGGCGTACGTGCTGCGGGCGTACGGCAAGGATGGAAACTTCGACGAGACGCTTCCGCAGCCGCTCTGGATTGCCTACGACCAGCGAGAGCCGAAAGAGCGACCGGACGAAGATGCCACTGAAGAGGACACCGCCATTGCCGGCCCGGATCCGGCCGTGCTACCAACATACGGCGAAGATCGCCTGGGTCTGCACAACATTGGGCTCTCGAGCGGCACGGTCACCGTGCGCGGCAGCGGCATACCGGCCGACCGTGGAGTCTGGGTAGCGGGGCGGCCGATTCCCGTCGACGACAACGGCCGCTTCGTTAGCGAGGAGATACTCCCGGAGGGTGCACACACGGTAGAGGTCGCCGTACTCGACAAGGAAGGCGCCGGAGAACTGTACCTTCGCGACCTCGAGTTCGAGAAAAGAGACTGGTTCTACGTCGGCATGGCCGACGTGACCTTGGCCGAGAACTCGGTCAACGGTCCCGCCGATCTGCTGCAAGGCCAGAACAGTAGCTTCGACTACGATTCGAACGTCGATGGCCGGCTGGCGTTTTTTGTCAACGGCAAGTTCGGTGAAGACTGGAAACTGACGGCTGGCGCCGATACGGGCGAGGGTTCGCTGGACGACATCTTCAGTAATTTCATGGAGAAATCGCCCGATGCGCTGTTCCGCCGGATCGATCCCGACTACTACTACCCGACGTTCGGCGACGACAGCACGACCGAGGAAATGGCGCCGAGCATGGGTAAGTTCTATGTGCGGCTCGGCAAGGGTGACGACTACGGTCAGTGGGGCAACTTCAAGGTCGGCTACATGAACAACGAGCTCGCGCACGTCGATCGCGGGCTGTACGGCGCAAACCTTCATTATGAATCCGATGCGGCGACCCAATTCGGCGAAAAACGCTTTGCCGCCGATTTGTTTGCCGCGGAGCCCGGCACGCTGGGGACCCGTGAAGAATTCCGGGGCACGGGCGGTTCGCTGTACGCGCTGCAGCGCCAGGACGTCCTGGCGGGGTCGGAGCGCGTCCGCATCGAGCTTCGCGACAAGGCATCGGGGCTGGTCACGGGTGTCGTAAACCTGATGCCGGTGATGGACTACGACATCGACTACCTGCAGGGTCGTATTCTGCTGACCGAGCCGCTGGCGTCGACGGCCGACGACAACCTGCTCGTGCGCACCGGCGGCATCTCCGGTAACGACGCCTATCTTGTCGTGCGCTACGAGTACACCCCCGGTCTCGAGGAGCTCGATGCGGTGTCGACGGGCGGCCAGGCGCACTACTGGTTCGGCGAACACGTCAAGATTGGCCTCACCGCGAACAGGAACGACGAGAACGACACCGACAGCAGCCTGAACGGCGCGGATCTGACGCTGCGCTTGAGTGCCGGTTCGTGGATCAAGTTCCAGCAAGCCCGGAGTGAAGGGCTGGTTTCGCTGCCCGTGGTCTCGACTGATGGCGGATTCGGGTTCGCAAGTTACGATCCGGCGGCGTTTGCCAACACGGAGGCGGATGCAGAGCGCACCGACGTCAGCGTCGATCTGGGCGACTTCTTCGACTTCACGAACGCGGAAATCAGCTTCTACGTACAGGAGGTCGATGCGGGTTTTTCGGGCCCGGGCCTGAATGCGCTGACCGACATCGACAACCACGGTGGCGCGTTGACGCTGCCGATTGGCGACAAGTTTTCGCTGCGCGCCAGGACGGACACACGCACACAGGGGTTGGGCATCGAAACGACGGCCCAGGAATACAACCTGGGTTACCAGTTCAATCGTCACTGGGACGTGCGCGCGGGATATCGTGTCGACGAGCGCACCGATGGCGCCGTCATCGTGCCGCTGACTCAGGAGCAGGGTGAGCGTGCCGACGCGGTGCTGCAGGTGGGCTACGATTCGCTCTCGACGTGGAACACCTACGTGTTCGCGCAAGATACCGTCGACGTCACGGGCAACCGGCAGGAAAACTCGCGCTTCGGCATCGGCGGCTCGTATCGCCTGACGGAGAAACTGCGCATCGACGGAGAGGTCTCCGACGGTGACCTCGGCACGGGCGGCAGGATCGGCAGCAGTTTCCAGCACTCCGAGCGCACTAGCGTCTACGTGAATTATGCGCTGGAGAACGAGCGGACAGACAACGCACTGCGGAGCCTGCGGGGCAGTGAAGGTAATCTTGTGGCCGGCATCAAGTCGCGACTGTCGGACAGCACCAGCGTGTTTCTCGAGGAGCGCTACCAGCATAACGCCACGATGACCGGGCTGACCCACGCAACCGGCATCAGCTTTGCAAAGAGCGAACGCTGGAGCTACGGCATCAACACCGACATCGGCACATTGCAGGACGTTCAGACCGGAGCCGAAACGGAGCGGGTCGCAACCGGCGTGCAGGTCGGTTACCGGTCCAGCGCCATTCAACTCTCGGGCGCCGTCGAATATCGAAACGACGATGTCGAGCAGCTTGATCTGGGCCGCAACGAGCGCACGACATGGCTGTTCAAGAGCAGCTTCAAATACCAGATCAACCCCGGCGGTCGCCTGCTGGGCAAGCTGAATCACTCGGAAAGCGAGAGCTCGCTGGGGGCGTTTTATGACGGCGGCTTCACGGAAGCCGTGTTCGGCTACGCTTACCGGCCCATCGAAAACGATCGCCTGAACGCGCTGGCCAAGTACACATACTTCTACAACGTGCCGTCAACGGAGCAGATCAGCCCGCAAAACACAGCTGCGGAGTTCCTGCAGAAGAGCCACGTTGCGTCCGTCGACGTGAGCTACGACGTTTCATCGACGTTTACGATCGGCGGCAAGTATGCATACCGCCTTGGGCAGATCAGCCTGGATCGCGAGGACCCGCAGTACTTCGACAACAACGCGAGCCTGTACGTGATCCGCGCGGACTACCGGTTCCTTGAACACTATGAACTGCTCGTCGAGGGTCGCGCGCTCGTAATGTCCGATCTTAACGAGCAGAGGAGCGGTGCGTTGGCCGCCGTTTCCCGCTACGTCGGCGATCACCTGAAGCTCGGTGTTGGCTACAACTTCACGGACTTCTCCGACGATCTGACCGATCTCAGCTTTGACCAGAGCGGATTCTTCCTGAATATCACCGGCTCGCTGTAAACCGTACCGCGGGTGCTGCCCGGCCGGCCAATTTGCGATCCGCCGTTATCAATCAGCCAGCAGATCTGTTCGCCGCACTTCGATCGCCTCGAGGAAATCGGGGGCATCAATGTTAGCGATGGGCAGCCGGCCCGTTTTTGGGCGCCGGATCGCGAAGCTGTCGAAATACGCCAGCAGATCCGCGTTTTCGTCCGCGGCGCCCTCCGTGTTGTATTGCTGGTAGTCGGGATAGATGGGTTGGACCGACGCGTAATCGGCGTAAGCCGTGAGTCCGACATTCAGCACCTGTGGCAGATCGGGACGAATGATCTGATCGAGCACTCTCCAGGATCCAGTCCCCTCCGGCCGATGCAGCAGCGTGAAGAGCTCGCCGTGACGAGCAATGCGAAGATCAACCGGACCAGCCTGCGCCGCGAGGATTTTTAGCGTGGAGAGCGAATTTGTCGTGGTCTTGATTTCGTATTGAGGTTCGCCGGCTGGCACCGCGGTGCCTACGGAGAAGAATAACCAGTTCTCCTGCCCGGGGACCCAGGACGCTGCGGATAGCGTTCGCGGCGCGCGGATGAAAAGGCCCGCCAGCGAAAACGGCGTCTGCGGCAAGGCCGCCTCAGTGCCAACAACCTCGAGCCGGGTCGTGACAATGAAATCGCCATCGATCCGATGGTAGAGATGGCCTGCCTGATTATCCTCAAACCAGCCGGACGAGTAGGGTTCGAGGATCAGCTTACCGTCCGCTATGCGGGGCGTCCGCCATTTTGCCGTGAATCCGTCGGGCGCGTGCTCAGCCCATGCGGCGAGGTCCCCACTGCTGTCAAAGTCTGTCGACAGGCTGGAAAGGTTGTCTGCGGCAGCGGCGTTCGATAGCGCCATGCCGAGCACGGCCATGAAGGAACTCAGTCGTATCGGGGCTTTCGGCATTGTTATCTACTCTAAAGTAAGACACTCGTCTTATTTTACGAAGGCCACTCGGTATGTCAAGGTGAGACGCTCATTTTACGAAGTGGCTCATCAAGAGGCTCGACAAGGGGAAGTTCAATGACGCTCGAGGAGTATCGTCAGGGTGTGGCCAGACAAAAGCGCGATGCGGTGCTCGACGCGGCGCTGCGCTTGTTCCTGAAAAACGGATACGACAGGACGCCGATCGAAGCGGTAGCCAGGGAAGCCGGCGTCTCGTCAGCGACGGTCTACAAACATTTCAGATCGAAGGCGGATCTGTTCGGCGGGATCATGGAGCGATTCTGGCAAAACGGGCCCGACGACAATCGGCCACCGGCACCTGAGCCCGGCGACCCACGCGCGGGCCTGACGGCGATCGGGCGTCACTACGCGATGCTCCTGCGGGATTCCGATACGGCGCCGCTGTTTCGAGTCATCATTGCCGAAGTGTCTCGCTTTCCGGAGTTAGGCGAACGTCTGTACGAGGTAGGGAAACTCCCTTATCTCGAAAGACTTCGCGCTTACCTGGCTTCTGAGGTTGAGGCCGGTGCGTTGCACATTGACGACGTCAAACTCGCGAAGCGCCAGTTTCTGGGAATGATCAACGACCTGCTGTTTTGGCCGGGGATGTTGATCGCCGGCTTTGAAGTCGACGACGCGCACGCCAACCGTGTGGTCGATGAAGCGGTCGAAACTTTCCTGGCCCGGTACGGGACGCGGGAGACTCGCTAGCCCCGCCCAATGCCGGCGCGATCGCCGTCCTTCGTCCTCGGGCCCGCAGCCCAAGCTGACACTTTTCTTGGACTAATGTACAATTAGAAAATCTATTGCCGACGGATAGTCATTGCCGATGAAGACCACGGCCGCTGCACTGGTCCGCCACGCACTCGAACAGATCGGGGTCCGCTACACGTTTGGCATTCCCGGCGTTCACAACATCGAGCTGTACGACGAACTGAGAGGCTCGGAGCAGATTCTGCCTGTCCTCGTCACCCACGAGTGTGGCGCCGCGTTTATGGCGGACGCCATCAGCCGCAGCACCAACACGATCGGCGTGCTCGCCGTCGTGCCTGCGGCGGGTATCACACACGCCATGAGTGGTATTGGCGAGGCGTTTCTGGACGGCATACCGATGCTGATCGTGTCCGGCGGCATTCGCACGGACCTCGATAAGGCGTACCAGCTTCACGATGTCGATCAGCAGGCGCTGCTGAAACCCCTGACCAAGGCGACGTACCGGATCGAAAACTACGAAGACGCGATCCCGACCGTCTACGAGGCCTACAACACGGCAACGGGCGGCGAACCCGGCCCTGTCTTCATCGAGCTGCCCGCCAATCTTCAGCTCCTGACCGGCGACGTTTCAGGCATGCCGGATTACGAGCCCCCAGCCACCGCACTGCCTCTCGACGAACAGGCCATCGACGACGCCGTTGCGCTGTTGCGATCGGCGGATCAGCCCGGCGTGTTTGTCGGTTGGGGTGCCAGAGACGTCAGCTCGGAAGTGATTCGCATCGCCGAGCACCTGGCCGCTCCCGTCGCCACAACCTTGCAAGGGCTCAGCGTTTTCCCTGGCAGCCATCCCCTGCACGCCGGTTTCGGGTTTGGGCGCTCCGCGGTTCCGGCTTCCCAAAACGCCTTTCGCGACTGTGATGTCATGCTCGCGATCGGTACACGCTTCGCTGAGATCTGCACCGGCAGTTACGGGGTAGCGGTTCCCGAGAAGCTCATACACATCGACATCAACGCCGAGGCCATTGGCGCCAACTACAAAGCGGCGGTAGGCATCCATGCCGATGCCCGCGACGCGGTGCCGGCGCTTGCCGATACGCTGGTCTCGAACAGCAAGGCGCGCGGCGGCCGACCCGTCGAGGAGCAAATACGGAAAGACAAACAGAGTTACAGGGATGAGTGGCATGCACACGATTCTGCTGGCCGCGTCAATCCTTGCCGCTTCTTTGACGAACTCCGCGCGCAGCTCGAAAACAACGCGATTGTGGTTGCTGACGACGGCAACCACACCTTCCTGACCGCTGAACTTTTGACCATTGCTGAAGGCGGCCTGTACCTGTCGCCGACCGACTTCAACAGCATGGGCTATTGTGTGCCGGCCACGATCGCCTGCAAGCTCGCTGAGCCCGAGAGGCAGGTTGTCGGGATTGTCGGTGACGGCGCGTTCCTCATGACGGGGCTCGAGGCAGTGACGGCTGCGTCAAACGACGTCGGCACGGCGTGGTTCGTGTTCAACGACGGCGAACTCGCCCAGATTGCGCAGGCGCAGGCGATGCCGTACCAGCGCCGCACCTGCACGTCGATCGGTACGCTCGACTACGAGGCGTTTGCCGCGGCGACCGGCTGCGGCCACGTCACAATTCCCCATGACGACGCGCTGCGGCAAGGTATCGCAAAGACGCTGGCAATGATGGCGGCGGGCAGGCCGGTTGTCGTCGACGTCCGTATCGACTACTCGAAGAAGACGCGGTTTACGACCGGCACCGTAAAAACGAACCTCAAGCGCTTCGATACGAGGAACAAATTGCGCATTGTCGGCCGCGCGCTGGTACGCCGGCTCCGGGGCAGCGAGGGATGACGGCCATGCAGCTTACCGCGGAACAACAGGCTATCCTCGACGGCAGCGAAGGCGACGTCATGGCGCGCTGCATGCAGACGCTCGTGCAATACGGCAGCGCGTTCTCCGCACCGCGGCTGGTGCCGATCAAGAGCGCACACCTGACGGGCAGCTTCAAGATCTTCTTCTATACCGCGTACTACGAAATCGTCAGGCAACTCGTCGACGCCAGGGTCACGGTCAAGGTGCCGACGACGCTCAACCCGCGCCCGGGATACGACTACAAGCTACACAACCGCCTCATCTTCAAGAGCCAGAAATGGCACGAAGCGCAGCTCGAAGCGCTCGGTATTACGCCCAACTACTCGTGCGTGTGCTACCGCGACGTCAACGTGCCTGAATACGGCGACGTTCTTGGCTGGGCGGAATCCTCCGCCATCATCTTCGCCAACTCGGTCATCGGCGCGCGCAGCAACCGCAACTCGATCATGGTGGATATCTGCCAGGCTGTCACCGGACTTACGCCCGAATTCGGCTATCTGCTCGACGAAAACCGCAAGGGGCAGCTGCTGGTCAAGCTCGATATCGACGAGATGGACGCGCCGGCGCTCGGCTTTTTGATCGGCCGTATCGCCGTTGACCGTAACCCGATACTTACGCATTACCCGTTCACGTGGTCCGAGCTCAAGAACATGGGCGCCGCAATGGCATCCTCGGGTGGCGTAACGATGTTCGGCGTCGAGGGTCTCACGCCCGAAGCGCCCGATCTGGACACGGCCTTCGGCGGCGGAGAGCCCGAGGAGGTCGTGACGATTACACAAGACGACCTCGAAAGCATTCGCGCCGACAAACGGGAGCAGCACGATTCGGCAATGATTGCGATCGGCTGCCCGCAGATGACGCTCGAGGAGACGGTCGAGATCAGCAAACACTTCGTCGGCAAGAAAATCGCCAAACCGGTGTCGTTTCACCTGATGCCCGAGGCGGCAATGGCGTTCTCGAAGCTGCCGCTCTACCAGGAAGTGCTCAACGCCGGTGTCGAAGTGTACCGGCACTGCCCGCTGGCGGGACTGTCGCTCCGTATCGGTATCGGCAAGAAAGACGTGCTGACACCTTCTGGCAAGCTCTACTACTACCTCGAAGGAACCCGCTACGGCAGTCTCGAACAAGTGCTCGACGCCGCCGGCGTGCTGGATTCATGAGCGAGACGACGCTCAAGTGCAAAGTTGTCATCGGCGGCAACGCCAGCGGCCCGGCTTTAGTGACACGCCAGCCCATCAACTTCACGGCCGCTATGTGCAAGGTGCCGAACATGGTGCCCAGCAAGCGGGCTGAGATTCGCGACGCGCACCATGAGCTGTTCCGGCAGAACATCCGGGACAAGGTGCTCGTGTTCCCTTCCTGCATTGGCTCGACGCATACGGGGCTGGTCCTGCTCGATCTCGTCAGCTTGGAGCGCGGCCCCGCGGCACTGATCGTTCAGCGCAACGACTCGCTGTTGATTTCCGGCGTAGTGCTGTCGGATGTCTGGTTCGGCAAGAAGATCCCCGTTGTCGAGTATGCCGGGGACGATATCTACGACCTGATCCGGGACGGCACCGAGGTGATCGTCGATGGGGGGCGTGGCGAGATCCGTTTTGCCGTCAGCGAGGCTCGGGCCGTCGCAGCGGACTGAGGATAGTCACGTCTCCGGACACGCCGTCGGGCGATTCGGGAATGTTGTGCAGTTCACCGTCCAGCCAGTCCGGTAACTGGTCGGCGTAGTGACTGCTCGACGGATGGCCGTGCTGGCCGCCCGGGATGATCGCCTGCACGTTCATCGTCTCGCCCATCTCCACCACGACGCGCACGGTAGCGCCGGCACGGCCTTCGAACGGCCGGTCGTAGCGATAGCGCGCGCGCATGAGGACCGCGTTGCCGCCGCCCCACGCGTACGGCCCACGGCTGAGCCAGCGATCGATTCCGGGGATTGCACCGTGCAGTTCGTGTCGGAAGCTCACAGAGTGCGCGCTGTCCCAGCGCCAGGCGGCGGGATTGCTGCCGTTCGATTCGGCAAGTGCAGTCACCGCGGACCGCAACGATTCGGTGAGCAGTTCCTCGCGGCGGTCCTGCCACCAGGGGGAATCCCGGTCGTCGACGATGAGCCGGTCGAGAGCGTGGTTTAGTAAGTAAGCGCGGCTGAGCAGGCGGGCGAGCAGAGCGTCATCGAGCGCAGCGCCGAACACGGCCTGGGCGAGCGCCGGATACCAGTGTTCCCAGATCAACGCGCCGGCCGAATCGGCGGTGTTGACGGGATAGTCCGACCACGCGCGAAGCAACGCCAGCGACTCTGCAAGGGTTCCGTCATCCGTGTCTGCGATAGCGTCAAGCATGTGCGGCAGCAGCAGGGCCGCCTGTTCGTTGAATGCGTCGAGTTGCAGCGCCTGCATGTCCGCCAGCGTGAAGTCACTACGCGATGACAGCACGGCATGCAGCCGGCGGATTCGGTATCCCGGCGCATTGTCGGCCGAAATCAGCGGCCCGCCGCTCTCGACGCGCGCATTGGCCGCGGCGACATAGCCTTGCGCGGGGTCGACGCGCTGCGGCAGGTCCTGCTGCTGAACATAGCCTTGCCACGCGCTCTCCGACGCGTCGCCGGGCTGCGGAACGAGCCCAATGCCCGTACTGCGGACCGGTAGCAGTCCAATTGTCCTGAAAGCCACGCGTCCGTCCATGTCCGCATAAGTAATGTTGGCCGACGGCGCCGCGTGACGGCTGACGGCCCGTTCGAACTCGTCCCAGTTCCCGGCCGTGTTCATCGCCAGCAATGTGTCGAGGCCGCGCCCGTCGACATCGTGGCCCGTCCAGCGCAACGCCAAGGGCGGATCGTCGTTGATCAGCGGACCGTTGGCGGTGTGTACGATCGTCAGCGTCTCGTCTTGCTCGCGGCCTTTGACCGGGATGGTGATCGTCTCCGTGCGGGCCCGATACCATTCGCCGTCGCGGCGGAATTGCAGCGGGTCTTCGGGATGGCGCGTTTCAATGTAGAGATCCTGGGTATCGCCAATGTTTGTCATGCCCCACGCGAGCCGTTCGTTGTAGCCGTTGATCACGCCCGGCAAGCCCGGCAGCGACCAGCCGCGAATGCTTTTACCCGGGCCATAGAACAGGTGCACCTCGTAGAACAGGTTGGGCAGGGAGAGCGCATCGTGCGAATCGAACGCAAACAGGGCGTTGCCCGAGGCCGAGCGTGACGGTTTGACGGCCCAGCCGCTGCTGCCCAGCGACGCGTTGGGTAAAGGCCGCTGCCCGGCCGGGTCGAGCGCGTCAGCGAAGACGCTGGCGACCAGGCTGCTCGGTCTGTCCAGGCCCGGGGGAACGTCGGGATCGCGCGTCAGCTCTGTCTCATCGGGCAGAAAAACCCGGAATCGCTCGCCGTCGACGCTGGCAGCCAGCGACAGCCGTAGCAATTCATTATCCATGTTGTTGGCCGAATCGAACGCGATCATCGCCGCCACCGCAAACACGTCGATACGGCTCCAGGGTGCCGGCTCGATGTTGGTCACGAGGAACTCGGGCGGTCGTACACGGTAGCTGTCGATACCCAGGTTTATCCCGGCGACGTAGGCATCCACGGACTCGAGGGTTGCGGTGTCCGCCGAAGCGTTGAGCCGCGCTGCGAGCTGCGGTACGCCGGCTTTCCAGAGCCCCCTGTCGGTTTCGAGCAGCGCCGCGCCCAGCCCCTCGGCCAGGCGTCCCCGGCCGGCGCGGCGCAGGAGTTCCATCTGCCAGAGCCGGTAGCGTGCGTGCAGCCAGCCCTCGGCAAACAGTGCGTCGTCGAGATTCGTGGCCTCGACGTATGGGCGCAGGACGTCGTCGAAACGGATGGTCACCGTGTCGCGAATGCCGTCGGTGCCCCGCTCGATGCCCGGGCCCGTGAGCGATGCATACACCAGCGTGAAGGCGGCGATCACCGCGGCTGCGGCAAATATCGCGACGATGGTGGCGACTCGTTTCACAGGACAGCCCAGCGGTCCGCGATATGGCCGTCCCGGACAATACAGAGATCGCCAAACTGCAGCAGCACGGCCTCGCTTTGCGTCGGGCGCAGGAAGACGTAGTCGTCCACGTCAATACCGCACGTTGACGGTATGGTCAGCATTTGCTGGTTCGAACTTCTACCGTACGACGGGTTTTCTCTGAGGCCGTCCGGCGATTCCGGCTCCGCCATCCACTTGCCGCCGTAGATAAAGAGTGTGCAGCGATTCCGCGACGGCAGCTTCTCGACGAACGGGATGTTGACGCCCTGCAGGCGTTTGAGGACCGGCGCGGCGATCCAGGCGGCGGCTTCGAAGGTGTCGAGCGTTGGCAGATCGAATGCTGCGGGTTTGACGAGCGCGGAGCCGATCGACACGTCGTTGAGCGGCGACGAAGCACCGTGCAGCGCAACCGTCGGGCTGCCGGCGCCGTTGATGCACCATTCCTCCTCCTCGAGGTCAGCGTACCGCTGACGGGCCAGCTCGAGCAGATCGCGATAGCGTTGCTGCGCTCGCCGCGCCGCGCTGGCCACGGATCGCGAAAAAGGCGCTTTGGGGACGTGCGCGTCATACCCCATGAACCCGGTGATGCGGATTTCGTCGCGGCATTCCCGTGCGGCATCGAGAACGGCGGCGAGTGCCTGGTCGCTGGCCGCGCCGCCGCGATGCATACCGATGTCGAGCTCGACGCTGACGGAAACCCGTCGGCCAAGGTCGCCGGCGAGGGTGGCAAGCTGCCGCAGGCGCGCCCCGGTGTCGATGAGCCACTGGAGTTGCCTGCTGTCGTCGAACCGGTTGTCGGTGCGTTCCCGGTAAAAGCGGCGCATTGCGGCGACGGGCAGCGGCTTGCCCATGAGAATGTCGCTCTCCGGAAAGTGATCGACCAGCCGCAACAGGAACGGCAGATGGAACACCATGAGTCGCTGCCGGCCCGTCTTTCGGAATATGTGTTCGAGAAGTTTTGGGCAGGGCAGCGATTTTGCGACGATGCGCAGCTTATCCGGCGGGTGCAGCTTGAGCGTGCGGGCAATGTTGCGATCGACGCGGTCGAGATCGACAACGAGTTCCGGAACGCCGCGGCCGGCGTCGCGAAGCCTGCCGTTCAGCGCTCCGAAGTAGTCGTTGTAGCCAGGCATCAACGCAGTTTGCGCAGTTGTCTGAACTTCTTTGGAGTATAGGGCGCGTAACGCAGTGCAAGGTCGGGCCACCAGGCGCGTTTCATGACGGCTTTCATGTGGCTGAACGTGCGAAAACCGTGCTCACCCGAGTAAGCACCCATGCCGCTCTGGCCCACACCGCCGAACGGCAGTTCCTCGACGGTCATGAACATCATTGTGTCGTTGATGCAGACGTTGCCGCTCGAGACCTGGTCGAGGAAACGGGCTTCCGCGTCTCGGTCCTTCGTGAACACGTAGGCCGCCAGCGGTTTGTCGCCGCTGCGAATGAAACGCAGCGCGTCGTCGAGGCTGTCCGCGCGCACGATAGGCAAGATCGGGCCGAATATCTCCTCCTGCATGACCGGGCTGTCTTTTTCCACGCTCGTGAGTACGGTCGGTTCGATGAACCGGGTCGCGGGATTCGTGCGGCCGCCGATCGCAGCCTCACCCGAATCGAGAAAGCCCGCGAGCCTGGCGTGATGCCGATCGTTGACGATGCGGCCGTAAGAGTCCGAGGTCTGGGGATCGGTGCCGAACATGTCCACGATGGCTTGTTGCAAGAGCGGCAAGAGACGCGCTTCGGTGTCGGCGTCCGTCAGCAGGTAATCCGGGGCAATACAGGTCTGGCCTGCGTTCGTGAATTTCCCCCAGGCAATACGCCGCGCCGCCGTTTCGAGGTTGGCGTCCGGCAGGACAACGCAGGGGCTCTTGCCGCCCAGCTCCAGCGTCACGGGAGTCAGGTTCTTCGCGGCAGCCGCCATGACAATGCGGCCGACCGCGCCGCTGCCTGTGTAGAGTATGTGATCGAAGGGCAGCTCCAGGAGCGCCGAAGCCTCGGGCACGCCGCCTTGTACGACTTTGACGCAGTCGCCATCGAGGTATTCGGGCACACGTCTTGCGATCACTTCGGATGTCGCGGGCGCGAGCTCCGAGGGTTTCACGATGGCGCAATTGCCGGCGGCCAGTGCGGCGGCCAGTCCCGCGAGCACCAGCTGCAGCGGGTAGTTCCAGGCGCCGATGATCAGCACAACGCCGAGCGGCTCGGGTTGTACCCAGCTCTTGCCCGGCTGCCCGAGCATTGGCGTCCGCACCTTGCGCTTCTTTGCCCACTTCCGCAGGTGCTTCCGGCAGTATGCGGCGTCGCCCGCCACATAGGCAATCTCGGTTGCCCATGCCTCCAGCGGATGTTTGCCGAGATCGGTCTGTAATGCCTCCATGATTTCCTGCTCGCAATCGACCATCATGCGCTCCAGCGCGCAAAGCTGGTCTGCGCGCCAGTCGAGGCTTCGCGTGCGATCGGTATCGAAGGCGGTCTTGAGGCTCTCGAGCAAGTCTTTGAAGTCGGGCGCAAGACCAATGGACGTGGCGGCTTCGGTCATTGTCGTGCCCCTAGTTGGCGTTCACGATCCAGCCGACGATGCGGCGAATCTCCTTGCGGATGGTTTTGTAGTCGACGTCGTCGGGTAACGCCGGCAACGCCTGGTATTCGAGGCGCGTGATCGTGCCGAACAAGAGGCGCGCGTCCGTTGCGGGGTCGTTCCCGTTGAAGTAGCCGCAAAAGCGAACGAAAGGCTCGAGCAGCTTCTCCCGATGCAGCTCGGACAGCTTTTCGAGCCCGGGGTCGTTGAGCGCCTCGTAAAAGAACTGATGTTCGACGGCGAGCCCTTCCGGGTGACCGTCGAGACCATGGCGAATATGGTCGACGATGCGTCTCGTGCAGTATTCGATGATGCGTTTCCGGGTCTCGTCGTCCTCGCGGTCCGCGGGGGAGAACTGCTCCAGGTAGCGAAACGCCTGCTCCCACTCTTCGGCCAGCGCGTCGTGGTCGCGCTTCATGAATGCCGTGAAGGCGAGCGAAATCAGCTCGTTCAGGTCGCGAAAATAGTAGGTCGTCAGGGACAGCTGCACGCCCGCTTCTTTCGCGATTGCGCGATGTGTCGTCCCCGCCACGCCCTCCCGCGCGATGACGCGGAGCGTGGCATCGAGGATCTTCTGGCGCGTCTTTTCGCCACGGGGACGAGACCCGCGATTTCTGACGTCGACTGCGCCGGACTCGCTCATTGACGAATTTTCGCATACTCCGAGCCATTATTTCATTGTACAGAAGTGCAATTATATTTGCACTATTGTACTATTAGGGCGACCTAACGAGTCTGTGAAGGGGGGAGCCATGCAAGCAACGATCCGTAATACCGGGTGTCAGGCCGTGCGCGCTGTCTCAGCGCTCGCGTTTCTTTTCGCCGCCGGGTCAGGTACGGCCCAGGACGAGGCGGAAGGCCTTGCGATCGAAGAGATCCTGGTTACGGCGCAAAAGCGCGAGCAGAGGCTCCAGGAGGTGCCCATTGCGATCACGGCGTTCGACGCGGCCGCAATCGAACGCGCCGGCATCCGTGAGTTTTCGGATTACGCTGCAAAAACGCCCAACGTGGGCTTCAGTAACCGCGGCAATCGCGCCACGACAAAAATCGGCATCCGCGGTGTAACCAACATTGGCGGCAAAGCCAATTCCGTCGGTATTTACGTCGACGAGTTCAACATTGCGCCGAACATTCTCGTCACGGGTCATTCGCGTACCGCCGACACGGCGCTCTTCGACGTCGAGCGCATCGAGGTACTGCGTGGCCCGCAGGGCACATTCTTTGGCCGCAACACCATGGGCGGCGCCATCAGCATCACCTCCAGAAAGCCGGTTCTCGATAAACAAAACGGCTCACTCAAGATCGAGGCTGACGACTGGGATGGCTACATGGGCCGCCTGAGCTTCAACCAACCCCTCGGGGAGCGCGCTGCCGTGTTGCTCACTGGCTATTACCGCGAAGTTGGGGGCTTCCTCAACAACGAAGGCCCGTCAAACGCGAGCAACGACGGCGAGGAAAGTGGTGTCCGCGCTGCGCTGCGCCTTGAGCCTAACGCGAATCTCTCGATCGACTTCACGTTGTCGCATTCCGACATGCAGCAGAACATGCAGGCGTTCGTTCCGACCGGCGACCTCGGTTCGATCCCGTCACAGCTCGTCGATGTCGTGACATTCTGGGAATTTCTGTTTGCACCCATTCCGACGCCGGCCATCGATACGAGCGGGTTCCCGGAATGGCCCATCCCCACCACCGACGTGCCGTTCTATCCGGACAACTACGACACGATCGCAACGGATGTCGCCAACGAAAGCGACAGTGTGACCGACACGGCTATCGTCAATCTGAGCTACGATTTTGGTCAAAACCTGACCTTGACGTCCGTAACGGGATGGACGGAAAACGATTTCGACGTTACCGGTGACGGCGACATGTCCATCTACCCGGCATTTACAGTCAGCCGCGACAGCAAGTCGACGGCCTGGAGCCAGGAACTCCGCCTCGCCAGCTTCGACAACGACAAGTTCGACTGGATGCTCGGCGTTATCTACTCCGAAGACGAGATCACTGAAACGGATCTTTCGACGCACCTCGCAGACGATCCCTACCTCGATGCCTGGGGCGCAATTCTGTTTGCGCTAGCGGCTCAGGACGGATTGATCGACTTCGGCGATCCACAGATTCAGGGTGCGCTGGCGGGCGGCCTGATCCCTGGCCTGTTCGGGCCGCAGACGGTAGGTAACTTCGAAGATGTGGACCGCGCCAACACGACGGACAGCATCGCTATTTTCGGAGACGCCACCTGGCACGTCACCGAGAGCCTCGACCTGTCATTCGGTCTGCGTTGGACCGACGATTCGGTCGTCTTCACCGAGGTCACGCGACCGACCATCTCGTTGCCCGTCGGATCGGATCGACAGACGGAGTCTTACAGCGACGTGTCGCCGCGCGTATCGCTCAACTATTCTGCGAGCGACGAAACCCTGCTCTATGCAACCATCGCCAAAGGTTATAAGGTGGGTGGCGTCAACTCCGACGTTACCGCGAGTCTGGCCGGCGTCGAGAGGTTCTTCGACGAGGAGACAGGCTACAACTACGAAGTGGGTATCAAGACCGACCTTCTGGACCGGAGGCTGCGCATCAACGCGGCGGCGTTCTTCTTCGACTGGCAGGATTTGCAGGTGCGCGGGCAGGACGTACTCAGCCAACGACAGTTTGTGCAAAATGCAGCCGATGCAGAATCGAAAGGTCTCGAGATCGAGCTGACGGCGGCGCTGACCGAAAACGTCGAGTTCAGGCTGGGCTACGGTTATCTCGATTCGACGTTCGGCAGCTTCGAAAACGCGGTCGATACAAACGGCGACCTGTTTGACGCGACGGGCAATACCATCCCGTTTGCACCGGAGAGCACCCTGAGCGCCAGTCTCGACATCGATATTCCGCTAAAGCAGCCGTTCGACGGCTACCTGCGCATCGACTACTCGAACATCGACGACCAGTTCGCCGACGCGCGCAACAGCGAGCTGCGCCGGCTGCCCGGCTATGCACTCGTCAACCTGAGGGGCGGCATCCAGTCCGACCGATACGATCTGTCGCTCTGGGTTCGTAACGCGGCTGACGAGGAGTATGTGCTCGGCCACGCGCTGCTCGAGACGTACCTGACCGGTGCGCAGCGTATCCCGGGCGCGCCACGCCAGGTTGGCGCCTCGTTCAGCTGGTCGTTCTGAGCGTGTAACGACGGCGTGCGGTTTCCAGCTCAGGGACAAGCCCCGGAGGCGCTGCTCGAGCAGCTCGAGGCAATGAAAGGCCAGGACGTGCCGTGGGCGGCCGGCCGTGTGTTTGCCTACGTGTACGACGCCGGTCCGGAAGCCATGGATCTCGTGACCCGGGCGTATTCCAAGTACCTTGTCGAAAACGGCCTCGATCCCACCTCGTTTCCGAGTTGCCTCGCGCTCGAAAAGCAGGTCATTGGCATGGCGATCGATCTGCAGGAGGGCGGGCCCGATGCGCGCGGCAGTTTTACGAGCGGCGGCACCGAAAGTATCCTGCTGTCGCTCAAGACCGCGCGCGATCGCGCCCGCGATCTGTACCCGCATATTACGCAACCGAACATCGTCATTGCCGACACCGGTCATCCCGCTTTTCTTAAAGCCTGTGCCTACTTCGACCTGAAACCGGTACGCGTCGGCGTCGACGAGCACTTCCGCGCCGTTCCGGCCGCCATGGAAGCCGCCATCGACGACCAGACGATCCTGATGGTCGGGTCCGCGCCATCCTATGCGCACGGAGTCGTCGATCCGATCGAGGAACTTGGCGAGATCGCAGCCCGGCACGAGATTCTTTTTCACGTCGACTGTTGCGTGGGCGGCATGTACCTGCCGTTTGCGAAGGAGCTCGGCGCCGACATACCCGCGTTTAACCTGTCGGTGCCGGGCGTCACGCAGCTGTCGATGGATTTCCACAAGTGGGGTTACGCCGCCAAGGGAGCGTCGTCGATCCTCTACAAGCATGGCGACATGCGCAAATACCAGATTTTTGCGTGGTCGGGCTGGGTAGGTTACTCCGTGATCAACCCGACGATCAGCTCCACCAAGAGCGGTGGTCCCATCGCCGGGTGCTGGGCGATTCTCAATCACCTTGGCCGTGACGGCTATCTCGAACTCGTCGAGAAGTGCCAGACCGCTTCGGGGAAGATCATTGCGGCCGTCAACGAGATGCCGGCCTTGCGGGTGCTGGGTAACCCGAAGATCAACTTGTTCTCGATCACTTCGGACACCATCGATGTCTTTGCGCTGGCCGAGGACATGAAGGCGAAAGGCTGGTACATACAGCCGCAGTTCGGTTTCGCGAATTCGCCGGCAAACCTGCATCTCTCGGTGGGCGCGAGCAACGCTCCGCACGTCGACGACTTCATTCGGGATCTTGGTGCCTGCGAGGCTGCGTTGCGACAGCGAGCCGCCGCCGGCACCAGCACGCTGCCGCCCGACATAGCGACGGCACTCAACGGCGGGAGTGGCGGCGATCTGATCGCGATGCTGAGCCAAACGGCGGGCATCGATCCGGACAAGCTCCCGGACCGCATGGACGACATCAACAAGCTGCTGAACGTTCTGCCGGCGGATGTCCGCGATCAACTCATGGTCGAGTTCGTGAACCGCCTGTACGTGAACCAGTAGAGCGTCTGTCAGCACTTTGTCAGTCAATCCGCTGCCAACCGACAAACTACGAGGAAGCAGCGAACGCTGGAAGCTCGTCGCCACGCTCGCCGTCACCTTCCTGATTGCTTACTACGACCGGCTCAATATCTCGCTGGCAATGCCGCTGATCGCGGTGGAATTCGGTTGGACCGAAGCCGAAACCTACAGCCGCGGGCAGTGGCTGCTTACGTTGTTCTACGTTGGCTACGGTATTGCCAACATTTTCCTGAGCCCCCTCGGGCAGCGCGTCGGCGCGCGAACGAGCCTGATCGTCATGATTGTCCTGTGGTCCCTGTTCACGGCGATGGGTGCGTTTGCGAGCCAGGTCATGGTGTTGTTCATGGCGAGCCGGGTCTTGCTTGGGCTGAGCGAGGGTGTCCACCCGCCAATGATGAATCAGCTGACGAGCGACTGGTTCGCTGCGCATGAGCGCAGCCGGGCAAACAGCGCCTGGGTATCCGGGCTTTTTGTAGCCATCCTCACCGCGCCGCTGATCCTCGTGCCGTTAATGGAGCACTCTGGATGGCGCACCGGGTTCTATGTGCTTGCGTTCGGCGGCCTGCTCGTCAGCCTGCCGCTCGTCTGGCTGTTTGTGCACGACAAGCCTTCGACGCATCCGCGAGTCGCGCCGGAGCTTGCGGCGACGCTGGAGGCCGCTTCCTCGCAGTTGGCACAGGCCGACGGATCGCCGTGGTTGCTGTTCCGGCGGCCGGCATTCCTGCTGCTGACCGGCAGCGGCATCTTCAATAACATGGTTGCGCTGGGCATTGCCAGCTGGCTGCCCACGTATCTGGCAGGTCTCGATGGCGTCCGCTACGGCGACCTGTCGTACCTGGCGGCAATCCCTTACGTCGCGTCGCTGCTCGGGCTGACGCTCTGGGCGGTGCTGGGCGACAGGACCAACCGGCGCGCTACGATTGCGGGGGGTGGGTATCTGGCCACCGGCGCACTGGCGGTGGCTGCGCTCATGGCCGGCAATGCGAATATCGTCTGGCTGACCGTCACCCTGTTCAGCCTCAGCGTGTTTTGTGTGAGCGCGTTTACGGCTTCCGAGTTTGCGCTCGTGCAGCGAGTCATTCCGCGCGGCCAGGTGGCGAGCGGCGTGGGCCTCTACAACGGGTTTACGACGATGATCGGCGGCGGTCTGGGGCCCATCGTCATTGGCGGCATCATCGAAGGCGGCGCCGCGACGTCCGATCTGCTCCGGCTCTTTGGCCTTTGTGCCATCATATCGATACTGCTTGCGTTCGTATCGCGGCGTATCCGCTATTAGACGAAATCCGCAGCGCCGCTACCTCGACTATCGCCTGTAGTCACAACAGCCTGTAATGTATTGCCCGAATCTACGGTCGAATTAGATGCCTGTCTCGTTAGGTATCTCAGACCAGGAAGCAATATGCCTAAAAAACTGACGAGTACCGTGGCCCGACTCCTGGGCGTCCTTGCTGCAGCGTATCTGCTGACCGTCGGTTATCTCTACGCGGGTCAGGAGTCGATAATTTTTGCCGGCGACAAGTTGCGGCCGGATCATCAATTCCGCGCCGACCTGCCGTTTCAGGAGCTGACGATCCAGGCGGACGGCGCCGAACTCAACGCGCTGCATTTCAAGCAGCCGAATCCTCGCGGTCTCGTGTTTTTCCTGCGCGGCAACGGCGGCAACCTGCAGTCGTGGATCAGCAACGTCGACTATTATCGGCGCGTGAACTACGACATGTTCATTTTCGATTACCGGGGCGAAGGCAAGAGCACGGGCGAAATCAAAAGTGAGGAACAGCTGCACGCCGACGTGCGACTCGCGTGGAACGTGATTTCGAAACAATACGCGGACAAGCCGATTGTCCTGTACGGACGCTCGCTCGGCGCTGCGCTGGCGACGCAACTCGCCACTGAAGTCGATCCGGAGCTGCTGGTCCTCGTGTCCCCGTTTCGCAACATGCTGAGCATGGCTCAGGCGCGTTACCCTTTTGTACCGGCACCCGTCCTGCGCTATCCGTTTGCGAACGACGAGCTCATTGGCCAGGTGCGCGCTCCGATACTCCTGGTGCACGGCGACGAGGACCGATTCATACCGCTCGAACACAGCGAAGCGCTCGAGCGGTTGGCGACGGCGCCGGTAGAGTTAATGGTCATTGAAGGCGCTGACCACTACGACATCCATCTTCACGAGGCGTATCTCGGCGGTCTCGCCGCCGCATTGCCCAATTGATCCTGGCTCAACCAATACCTGTGACTGGCCTCTGTATTCGCGCGCTGCTCGGGGGCTCAGTCACCTAACTCCTTTTTGAGCTGTTCGATTGCCTTCGGAATATGCCGGAGGACGTAGATCAGGAGCGCTGCGATCAACACCAGAATGGCTGCGAGTTCCCAGTTCATCGAATCAGTCCTGTCGAAGGTTGCCAGAAGGGGTGCACAGCCTTTTATACACTGTCGCTGGCTATCATGTGAGTCATCAAGTCAAGGTTGGCAAGCCCGTCGCTGAAACAGACGACCGTTGCCCCGTCTCTGGTCAATATCTGAGTAGTGGTGGCGAATGGAAACTCTGTCACAACCAGCTCGCTCCATTGGTAATGCTTAGAGCTGTCCCCTTTTTGCACCTCGATCCCGTCGTCGTACAGTGCGACCACGGTATTCAAATGGGGAAGGCAGCGGGAGCCTATGTAGCACTGATACAAAACGGCTATTCCGATCAGAGGAAAACCGATTTGCTGAGCGCTAGTTAAACCCTCTTCCCAAAGCGGCCTGGAGACCATCCAACCGGCGACTATTGCAAGGACCGGCAAGCCCATGATGCCCAGTGCTTTCATCCAGGTCGGGTAACGGACACGAGGAGCAGAATCGCCGATGTCCATCTGCAAACTCCCAATCCTGACGTAAACGAACAGTGCGGGTCACTGGCAAAGCGGCTTCTGGGAAATGCTTCAGCCCTGGGTGTCGCGCCGCTAAACCTTGTGGAGCTTCAGCTCTCCCGTCCCCGGCGCTCCCAGCAACTCGGTGAACCCCGTCATTGTCGCATCGATGGAGGTGCCGGACTCATCGAGCGCGCCGATGATGGAGCCGAAATGCGACTTCTGGACCTCGTCGCCGCGGTATTCGATTTTCATGAATTGACCGTGATGAAAGCCGCCGGTCAGGATTTCCACATCAATCACGTATTTCTCGCCGCCCTGCTCGGCCTCGAGCTTCCCGAACCCGCTGACCTGCCGCATGGAGGCTTCGAGATCGAGGTGAACCTTGTAGTCAATCTGGCTGCCGTCCTGTCCGGATTTAGTGCTTTCGCCCCGCCACGTCCCCGTCAGCAATCGCTGGCGTCCGGCCATCGGTTGGTATTCCGCAATTCTTTCCGTGCCGCTTTTTATCTGTAAAAACAAATAGGTGGCGGTGGCGCTCGCGACACTTGCCAATACGACAAGGAAGATATTGTCCATTACAGACCTCTGTCGGCAGGTGAAACTGGTTCCATGCTACCTCATTCAAAAGCCGCGCAGGGCTGCTGCTGGAGATTCGACGTTTCAATAAAGACCGAAATACTTTCGAGCGAACGCCGCCGATGGCTCACATTTGGCGCTGACGTCCACCAACATGCCGTTCGGGTCGATCGTGAGGAATCGCCGCTGTCCGTAGTCTTCGTCTTTTGGCGGCCGAACGATCTTGAGGCCCATGTGCTTGGCTTTCTCGAAAACGGGGTCGATGTCCGGTACAACAAACGCAATACTGACGCCCTGCGGTTTTTTCTGAAATGCCATCGGAATCGTGTCGTGTCGGCGTAGCTGCAGTGTCAGGTTAAGACCGCAGTTGCCTTCCGACGTCATCTGCACAACCCAGTCGCTGTCAAACGTAGGGACCAGGTTGAGCAATTCCATGTAGAACTGCTTTGATGCCTCGAGATCATCCGAGTAAACCGCCACGACCCACCTATTCACCATTGATATCTCCACATCTTGCCTTACGGCTGTTCAGCGCAGTCGAGACGCTAGCTTTGGCAATTGGACTAAGCAACGATGTCCAAGGTGTTTCAGGATGGGGCAATGTGCGAGTGCACGTGTGAAGTCTGTTGCCGCGGTCCTATCAGCCCCGCGAAAGAGGCCGGCGTGCTTTGAATTGTGAATAGGAGGTAGCGTCTGCCGCCGCCAGCCGATTGCGCCACGCAATCAAATCCTCGAATTCGCGAGCCAGTTCCGGTTGATTCCAGCAGTTCTGCGTTGCCGGACCGAGCGGTGGATTTGTGAAAGCAATCGGTGCGACGACCTCAAGCACAACTGCCATGGCGATGTCCGCGTAACTGAAGCTACCCAGAAGAAAATCGCTGTCGTCCTGCGCCAGACGCTCACGTGTTTTCTCGAGGGCATGTAGCAGTGCATCGGCTGTCGCCAGATGAGCGTATTTGCGGTCCAGTCGCTGCACGGCGTTGCGTGCAACAAAGCGCAGCGATCCGCGCAAGAAGCCTGGCACAAACCCTGGCAGCGACTCTTCCAGTGCCGCGTCGCTGCCGAGGATACAGCGAACGACGCGCGTCCGGCCTTCAGCGAGGGCCGCCTCACTCAGGTTGTTCCAGGGCTCAGTCTTCGCAAAGTTACCCAGGCGGCCCGTACTGTCAGCACGATTCGCGAACCTCGCGATCTGCCAAGAGCCGCGAATAATCTCTTTCCCCGCGAGCAGTACGGGAACGGTGACCTTGCCCGAGCATTGCCGTAAGCGCCAACGCAACCCGGGCTCGCTCAGGGTAGGCGTGTATTCCTTGTAATCGTACGCGCATCCGCATTGCTCGAGTGCCCAGCGTGCCTTCTTCGTCCAGGGAGAGAACGATTCGCCGATCAGCAGCGGTGACGCGTGCGTCCTTTTAGACATTTGGGAAGGCGGGTTCCTCGCCGTGCCGGTCAATGCTGCGGTTCATTGCGTCCGACTCAGAGCGCTTGCTTTAACTCGGGATTCCTGGGGAAAACGGCAAGCACATCCGCAAGAGTCTCACCCAACCTGAGCAAGGGCCTGGGACTGCGGTCGACTCTGCACTGAATCAGTGCGCCTTTTAGTGAGGATACCCACAGCAGCGCAATCTCTTGCGCAGAGGATTCCGTATAGCCGGCCTCGACCAGGACCTCACTGATCACGGCGAAGCGCTCCGCATAAGCACGTTTGCCCGCTCGGCAAACGTCACGATCGTCCGGTGCAAGCTCGAGGAATACGCTGGTCATCGAGCAGCCGTTCCTGTAGGAAGACTCGGCCATCCATTCGGCCAGTTTTGCGGCAAGCCCACGAATAAACGCTTCCGGTGAATCGGTGGCCGCCGCGATTTCCCGCATGGTCTGTGCCGTACTCTTTGCACCCTCTTCAATGACCGCGACGGCGATCGAACGTTTGCCATCCGGGAAGTGATAATACATGGAGCTCTTCGGCGCTCCGCAGCTTTCCGCAATTTCGTTTAGCCGCGTCTCCGGGTAACCCTGTTCCCGGAAATGACGAATTGCGGCCTCAACAATGGGCTCTTTGTGCTTTCGTGGTGCAGGCATTGGAATCCTCGCTAACAACGGAAATCTACGGATTCGACAGATCGCCGTGTCCGACCGCAACGGCCGGAATCCGCTCGCAACCGGCATGGGCTGACGGAAGCAATACGCGACCGGGCAATGCCACAGTCGCGTCGCGCAGTCCTTTCATGTTGCGAGAGTCAGGGCAGATCCTGAATTCATAGAGTTATCACGATCTGATTAACAACCTGAATTGGACTAGTCAAGGCGTGATGGGCGAGCGCGGCCCAATGCGGTTTGTCCATACTACCGAAGCGCTGTTGCGGCTGCCGAATGACAGTCCGGAGCTGACTTGAGTAGTATGCTGAAACAAAAACAGGTGCTATCGATGCAACAACGAAGACTGCAACGGTTGTCCGGTCTGGCGCTCGCGGCCATGCTGGCCGGCTGCGCGGAAGATTCCTTACCGCCACCGCCAGCCGGGCCCGCGGTCGGCATGCAGCGTTTCGCCTGGACCGACGATACGCGCACATCCTGGGACAACGCCGGATCTCGGCCCGTTACAACGACCGTCTGGTACCCGGCCGGAGACGTCGAGCAAGCCCCTGTTTTGATTCCGCCGAAAAAGCCGATCTTCTTTCCGGGTCACGCGGCACGGAATGCGCCGCTGGCAAATCGCGATACACAATATCCTGTCGTACTGTTGTCTCACGGCACGGGCGGAGCTGCACTGCAGATGATGTGGCTTGGCCGCGCGCTGGCCGCGCGCGGTTTCGTGGTGGCGGCAGTGGATCATCACGGCAATACGGCCGCCGAGCCGGCTTATGACGCGCGCGGCTTTCGCATGACCTGGGAACGCATTCCGGACCTCAGCATTGCGCTCGACCGGCTCGCGGCGGATCCGACGTTCGGAAAACATATCGATGCTGACGATGTGACTGCGATCGGCTTCTCGCTGGGCGGCTATACGGTCACAGGACTTGCCGGAGCGCGTACCAACCTCGACCGGCTGCGAGATTTCTGTGCCGGACCCGATGCAGACGGCACCTGTGAACCGCAAAGCGAGTACCCGGATGCCGAAGACGATTTTGCCAAGATGCTCGAAGATGCCCCCGAGCTCCTGGCTGCGTTCGACCGCTCCGACGACAATTATCGTGATCCCCGTATTGATCGCGTGATCGCACTGGCACCCGCGATCGGGCAGGCCTTTGCACCCGAGGACCTGGCTCTGCTCGGCCCGCCGGTCCTCATCGTCGTTGGTAGCAACGATAACGTGGCGCCCCTTGCGACCAATGCGGCGTACCTCGAATCGCATCTGCCCGATGCGAGAGTTGAAATCATCGAAGGAGCGGGCCACTACGTCTTCATGTCGGTCTGTACGGACCGGGGTCGTCGCTATGTGGCCGTGTGCAAAGATTCCGGGGACATCGATCGTGGCAAGGTGCACGAACGCGTGGTGAATGCCGTGCTGGCGTTTCTCGACTCGGGCAGCTGAAGGACAGTCCGGGCGGGTCGATGACGATGACGGCCTTTTTGTCAGTAAGCTACCGAAAACTGTTTGCGCACATGCTTGGCCTGTTCCGCCTCGTCAACAAGCGCCACGGCAAAATCGGCGCGTGAGACGCGCGTCCTGCCCCGGTGGTCCTCCAGCGCGCGGCCGCCGCCAATGCGATAGACACCCGTGCGCGGGCCGTTCGTGAATTTTTTGGGCGGCGTGACGTAAGTCCATTTGACGTCGTCGACTTTGCGGAAGAATTCGAGCGCCAGTATCTGACCGAGGATCTCCACCTCCAGACCTTTTGGCAGCACGATCTTAGGCAGTTTCTCGGCGAACAATACACCGGGCTCGACTTCGAGCGATCCCGAGCCGCCGACATGTAAGAGCCGCGGCGCGTGATCGCCCAGGCGGAACAACGCGTCGACGACCCTTTCCGCGGCCATAAACTGCAGTGCGCTTTGCGGCGCACCCGAATCGCCGATCACGCCGCGCACGGATACGATCACGACGTCCTGACCCGTTACGATCTGTGTAATGCTCTCCTGGTCGAGGAGGTCGCCCTTGACGACCGACAGGTTGGCATGTCGCAGCTCGACCTGCTCGGGTCTGCGCGACACAGCCGTTACCCGGTGGCCGCGATCGAGCGCCTCCTGCACGACGTGCGACCCGACCTCTCCCGTCGCGCCGTAAATGACGATGTCGAGTGGTTGTTCAGCGTGCGCGGGGCCTGTCGTTACAAACAGCGCTACACAGGCAATAAGCAACTGCCGCATCAATCGGCTCCTTCGGTGAGTCGGGTTGCCGGGAAAAGGCGGGTTTCACGATAACTCATTGAGCGGATCATCCCAACCGCCGCATGCTGACACACGGCGACGGTATACTCGGCAATGTCGACTTCGTCGTTTCAGCAACACACAAACGAATGACCGATTCACTGCTCATGCCAGTGTTCGCTCACCTGATTCTGGTCGCGGGGCTGTATGCCGCGTTGACTGTCGTGCGTGCACCCGAAGTCTGGGGCGTCGGCAAGGGTTTGGCAGGCGACTTCAAGGTCTACGAGCCGCGAATCAGCGCAAACCTCCGCAATCAGTTCGAGTGGCCATTGCTGTTCTATGTCGTGGTGCTGATCCTGATGCGGGAGGACGGACCGATGCCGGCAACTCAGGTCTGGCTTGCCTGGATTTTTGTCGTCGGGCGAGGGCTGCACAGCGTCGTGCAGATCGGGACATCGAATATTCGGCTGCGCGGCATGGTGTTTACGGTCAACTTTCTGGCCGTACTGTGCATGTGGGTTTTACTTGTCGTCTGACCGAGCCGTAGGCTGTTTCGCCCGGTTGCTCAGTCTCGCGCGCTCACCCGCAGCAAGCGCCGCGCGTTGTCCGCGAGCACCTGGACATCCGCACACTCCGGATCGATAGAGTTCGGCTGGTCCCAGCCGGCGAAGTTCGTCCCGAGAACAACGTGGCCCTCACCGAACATTTTTGCCAGCAGCGGCACCACGCTCGGATCGTGTACATGGTTGTCGACCCAGATCCGCGACAGCATCGCCTCGAACGCGCCGTCTTCGCGCAAGAATTGGGGACTCCACGGGCGCCGCCGGGTGCCGTCCGCCAGGCGCTCAGCCAGTACCGCGATAGACCCGCCACCGTGGCTAACGCAGATATCGAGCGAAGGATGACGCGCCAGCACACCGCCAATGATCAGCTTTGCGATCACAAGGGTTTCCTGGGCGGCGAAGCCGAGCATGATGTCGAGGTCGTAGTCGTTCAAGCGCAGGTCGCCACGCGGACCGTCGAGTCCGGGAGGCGCCGGGTGAATGAACAGCGGCACGTCGAGCCGGCAGCACGTGTCGTACAGCGCATCCAGTTCGGGGCTTTCTATCTGAAAGGGAAATTCGGCGCCAATGGCGGCGCCGAGCATGCCGAGCTCTGTGACGGCACGTTCCAGCTCTTCACAGGCTGCTGCGGGATCCTGCACGGGCAGGGCGGCCAATGCGCCGAGCTGTCCCGGGCGCTCCCGGACAATAGCCGCGAGCGCATCGTTGTGAGTCCGGCAGAAGCCGATCGCAATCTGCCGGTCGACAAAGTGGAAGTAGGTCAGCGGGTTCGGCGACAGCACCTGAAACTCGATGCCGCTCTCCGCCATGCGGCGAATCCGCAGATCAACGTCCATGAAAGGGCTGTCTTCGTAACGAATGCCGTTGATCGTGTAGTCGCCGACGCGCAGCCAGGGTTCGCCGTCCACGCTGCGGCCGAGCTCGGGGCCGTAGCTGCCCGCCGCTCCCATCGACTGCTCCAGCACGACGTGTGCGTGTACGTCGATCGACCTTGCTGACGAGAGGCTCATGCTTCGATGTCCATGACCAGGAGTTCCGCATCCTCCCGCAAAGCGCCCGCCACTCTGGCGTGGTGTTCGTGCTCGATGTAACGCTGCAAATCAGCGCGGCTGCCGAGGGTCACAATCAATCCGTGGGTGAAACCCGCGGCGCGGTCGGTGAAGTTCTCGCCAATGTGCAAAGCCGTGATTTCGGGGATCGAATCGGGCATCGACTCAAGGGCGCGGAGATGCCCGGCGATACGCTCCCGTGCCAATTCGGGATGGAATTTCACCCAAACGATATGCAAGACGGCCATCAATGCATCCAGTTGCCGGCATACGGTCTATACGGCACAGTGATTCTCTTGAACATGAAATCTGGCTGGTGTGTTGCGGTCACGGCGCCGGGTCTCTCGGAGCCAAAGCTTGTGCAGTTCGGAACAAAGTGTATACTGTTTCCGAAATTTTGTACATAAGAGGATCGAGGGAATTGGACGGGACATCGCCGTCGCCTGACACCAGGCACGTCCACCGGATTGTCGACTTGTCGATAAAATCACGAAATTACAGTTCCAGCGAAGGGACGAAGGAGCGGTCGATGGCGGAACGCAAAACACAAACGCAGGCGGAAAAAGTCCGGGCCGGACTCGAAAACGAAATTCTGACGGGGGCGCTGGCGCCCGGCACGATCCTGGAAGAGGGGCGGATCGCCGAAAAGTACAGCGTATCCCGTACGCCGGTGCGCGAAGCCATCAATCACCTCGTGTTCGCGGGTCTCGTGGAAAAACCCGCGCGGCGCCGTGCGGTGGTCTGCGGCATGGACACCGCCAAACTCCTGGAGCTGTTCGAGGTCCTCGCGGAGCTCGAAGGGCTTTCGGCCTGGTTCGCAGCGGAGCGTATGTCGGCGGGCGAAAAGCGCGAGCTCCAGGAAGTGCACGAGAAGGCTGTGGAGGTACTCGCCAACGACGACGACGGCGACGAATACATCAATCTCGGCCGGCAGTTTCACGAAATGGTTGTCAACGGCTGCCGGAACCGGGAGCTGATCGAAATTACCGAGCGGCTTGCGACCCGCCTGTTTCCGTACCGGCGATATCAGGCGATGGCGCCCGGCAGACTGAAGGACAACCAGGCTGAGCACGATGCGGTCGTCAAGGCCATCGTCAACGGCGATTCCGAAGCTGCGAAAGAAGCGATGCGCTCGCACGCTATAAAACAGGGCGACCTGCTCGTGCGCTACATCGCCCTGCATAAAGTGACCCATTCGGACTTGCGCACAGCGGCTGAGCCGTAGTCCGGATCTTTCGATTGGACGACCGGGGGTTTCGGCATGACGTATCGGGACAGGCATGTGGCATGACGGCGAAGTCTCGCTGGCATACCTGACGGTCGACGGCGCAAGCCCGGTCGAACACGTCGAGGCCGCCGCCGCAAGCGGTTTTCGGGCCGCGGGATTGCGCATCAAGCCGCCGACCCACTTGTCCGGCGAGAGCGCGGTTGTCGGCAAGCCAGAGGAGATTCGACGTTTGCGGCGCGTTTGCCGGAGCCTTGACGTAAAGCCTCTGGACGCAGAGGTCATGAGCCTTGGAGCCCGGACAAGTCGCGATGACGTTGTTGCCATGGTGGCGGCGGCGGAGGCGCTGGATTTTCGCTACATACAGACTGTCGTCGAAGACACTGATCTATCGCGCGCGGCTGACAAGCTGGCCGTGCTGGCGGACGAGGCAAGACATGCGGGCCTTGGTGTGGCTCTCGAGTTCATGGCGTTCCGCCCGCTTCGCAATCTCGATGCGGCGCTGTCGCTGATCGAGCAAAGCGGTTCCGAAAATACTGCCGTGCTCGTGGACGCGCTGCATCTTATCCGCTCGGGCGGCACTCCCGAAGCCGTAGCCGCACTATCTGCCGGCCGAATCGCTGTCGCGCAGCTTTGCGACGCGGCGAGCGAAGCGCCAGCCGACGGGGAGCTGGCAAAAGAGGCGCGGTGTGGGCGATTGCACCCCGGCGAGGGAGCGCTTCCACTCGATGAGTTGCTCGACGTGCTGCCGGATCGGCTTCCGCTCAGCCTGGAGGTGCCTCACCCGTCGTTCGACGGGATGCCATTTGGCGAACGGGCGCAAACGGCCAGGGTTGCGCTGGCGGGTTTCTTGCGCAAGCGGCGTGAAGCGGGGCGCGCAGGCACGAGTGAGCTGAACAACTGATAGTGGAGTGAGCAAATGGCGATATCGATAACCGCCAGAGACCGGGATGGCTCGGTGCACCAAGTGAACGCGGAAGCGGGCACCACCTTGATGGAGACTCTGCGCGATGCCGGATTGCCGATCGAAGCTATCTGTGGCGGCTGCTGTTCCTGCGCAACCTGCCACGTGTATGTCGACCCGGACTGGCGTGATGCCGCCGGCAAACGGGGCAGCGACGAGGAGGAGCTGCTCGAGATTTCGGAGCATTTCGACCCAGAAGCCTCGAGGCTCAGCTGCCAGATTCCGCTGAGCGAAGAACACAGCGGGTTATCCGTTACCCTGGCGCCCGAAGAGTGAACCGGGTCGTGTCGCAATCAGGCGGGACAAGAGCATGGATCTCGGCTTAAACGACAAGACAGCGTTTGTTGCGGCGGCGAGCCAGGGGCTCGGCAAAGCCGTGGCTCGTCGCCTGGCTGAGGAAGGCGCGCGCGTCGTTATTTGCGCGCGCAGCCCTGACAGCGTGTCGGAGGCGGTTGCCGAGATCTCGGAGGTCGCTACCGGCGAGGAGGCCGTTGGTTTCACGGCCGACCTCACACAAGCAGAAGACATTGACCGGATCGGCCGCGAGCTCGCGACCGCAACCGGCGGGGTCGACATCCTGATCAATAACGCCGGCGGCCCGCCCGCCGGGGAATTCGAATCGCTGAACGATGCCGCATGGCAAGCGGCAGTCGAGTTGACGCTCATGTCCGCTATCCGTCTGACGCGGCAGGTGCTGCCGCATATGCGTAAGGAGCGGTGGGGCCGTGTGATCAACATTGCGTCCTACTCGGTGAAGCAGCCCATCAAACAGCTGATGCTTTCCAATAGCATCCGGCTGGCCGTGGTGGGTTGGGCGAAGACGCTGGCCAACGAAGTGGCCGCCGACAACATCCTGGTCAATACGGTTTGCCCCGGCTGGACTTCGACCGCCCGCGTATCGCAGTTACTCGGTGCGCGCGCCGATGCGGAAGGGGAGAAACCGGAAACCATAGAGGCGCGAATACTCGAGAGTATTCCGCTGGGGCGGATGGCTCAGCCGGAGGAGTTTGCCGACGTCGTCGCTTTTCTGGCCTCGGAGCGATCCTCGTACATCACTGGCGTGGCCTTGCCCATCGACGGGGGCGCGGTGCAGTCCGTGCTGTAACACACTGTCAAAAGGGAGTACCGACACTATGAGCGAACCGTCCGCATCGTCATTGCTGATCGAAAATGCCCGAATTGTCGACGGTCTGGGCAACGAACCGTTCGACGGCTCGGTACTGATCGACGACGGACGTATCCGCTCCGTCATCCGGCCGGGAGACGACAACCCGACGCCGGCCGCCGGTCGTCGAATCGATGCGGCAGGAATGACGTTAATGCCCGGTTTGATCGATTCGCACTGCCACATCAGCTTCGACGAACCGAATTCCAACGACGAGTTGTTTTTTCATCGCCGCGAGGGTCTGGCTGCAATTATTGCGGCCCGCAACGCCCAACGGTTGCTGCGCGCCGGCGTCACGGGCTTTCTCGATGCCGACAGCCTATACGAGATTGGCGTCGATCTGCGCGACGCAATCGAAGCCGGCATCATCTACGGGCCACGTATGTCTACCGGCGGCAACGCGCTGCTGACGTCCGTCGGCGGAACGGCCGGCCGTCTGTTGCCCGACGAAGGCCGCCGAGGCTACGGACAGATCGTAAAGACCCGCGACGAAATCATTTCGGAAGTCCGGCGGCAGGTGAAGATAGGGGTCGACTGGATAAAAGTGCATGTGACCGGTATGGCTCCCCGGCAGAAATGTGAGGGCGAGCTGCAGGTTTGGAGTTACGAGGAGCTCAAGCTCGTGACCGACACCGCACACGAGATCGGCACACCGGTGGTGGGCCACTGCCGCGGGGCAAGCAGTATCCGTGACGCGGCGCGCGCCGGCTTCGACATGATTCTGCACGCAACCTACATGGACGACGAGGCGCTGGAAGCGGTCGTCGAGGCGAACGTGCCGCTCGTGCCGACGTTTACGTTCCAGGCAAATCTCGCCGACTACGGCCACCGCATCGGCGCATCGCCGTATCTGATGAAAGTGTTCAGACGCGAGATCGAAGACAGCGCGGTCATGTTGAAGCGGGCCATCGCCGCCGGCGTGCCCATGCTTTGCGGTACCGAAAGCGGTTTCTCGTTGACGCCCTACGGCGACTGGCACTACCGCGAACTCGAGGTCTTCGTCAAAGAACTCGATATGACGCCGATCGAGGCCATCAAGGCGGCGACCAGTGCCAACGCCGTTGCGCTGCGCATGGACGGTGACACGGGCGCCATCGAGGACGGCCGGCTGGCTGACGTCATTATCGTCGACGGTGATCCTTCAAAAGACGTCACGGTCCTCGGCGACAAGGCACGTATCAAACACGTCTTTATTGGCGGCGAGGCAATGCCGCTGGACCCGATCCTGCCGGAGCGCAGAGATCCTTCGGGTTGGCGGGTCAGCGACTACGGCGATCAGATACTCGATTACGACGTAGCGATGTCATCGAACGAATCATTGGATTAACAGTTATTGGACTAACAAGGGCATTAGACCCAGCAAACGGGAGCCAACGTGGCCACCATCGAACTGAGCGACTACAAAGTCTGTGAAAAAGCGCTGCTCGAACCCGATTTAGAGCAGGCGTTGTACGACGAAGGGGCAATCCTGATGAAAAAAGTGCTCGTGACCCTGCACGGTCAGGAGCATCGCGATCGGCGAGTCCTGGAGATGCGCGTCTTTCGCAGGAATTTCTTCCGGCACTACGAGCACGAGGTCATACCGAAGGTTTTCGACGAGGTCGTGCAGCCGTTTGTGGACGCCGGCAGGGCGGACGTTGTCGATTTTGGCTACCGGGTCATGGTGTACCTGGCGGTTGCCTTTGCCGGCATCGATCTACAGACACGCACACGCGAAGAATTCGACGAGCTGGTTGGAATGCTGCGCACATTTGGCACGGCGGCGACGCTCGGTCAATCCAAACTGGATCGCGAAGCCGAGAAGAAGAAAATTGCGGCAACGCTCAAGCGGTTCGACGAGCAGTTCTTTACGCCGTCGGCTGAACGGCGGCACGCGCTTATCGAGCGCTTCGACGCGGGCGAGATCGACGAGGATGAGTTACCCATGGATGTGCTCACCGTGCTGCTGCGCAACGAGGACAAACTGGATATCGATCGCGACATGGTGATGCGGGAGACCGCTTTCTATTTCCTTGCGGGCGCACACACGTCCGTCCATTCGCTGGGGCATGTGATGCACCATGTGCTGAGCTGGTGCGAAGCACATCCGGAAGATCGCCAGCGGCTGATCGACGATACGGCAATGATTCAGCGGTTTGTACACGAGAGCTTCCGGCTGCATCCGTCGAGCCCGGTGTCGAAGCGCAAAGCGCTGGCCGACGTTGAGTTTCTCTCGGGCGATACGGCCAGCGTCGGCGATACCGTGGTGATCAACCTGCACGAGGCCAATCGCGACACGAGTCTGTTCGGCGACGACGCGGCCGAGTTCAACCCGTACCGCGAAATACCGAAAGGCGCCACCGAAACCGGCATTACCTTCGGTATCGGTATTCACTCCTGCCTGGGGAAGAACTTGGCGGCCGGCACCCTGCCTCGAGCCGGTGAGGTCATCGATCCGGAGCGCCGCCAGGTCGGCATGGTCGCCTGGGTAGCCCAGGCGCTGCTCAGGTGCGGCGCGGTCAAGGATCCGGACAACCCCGGGCACATCGATCCGACGATTGCCCGAGAGACCTGGGCGGAATATCCAATCTTGTTTACGAAAAACGGCTGACGGCGAACGCCGGACGGTGGGGGGTGTCATGAGAACAATCAATATCTCCGAGTTCCGCGACGCTCAGGAAGTACTCAAGAGTCGCGACCTTGCACAAGCGCTGTATGAGAAAGGCGGCGTCGTCATGGATGATGTGCTCATTAGCCTGCACGGCGAAGAGCACCACAAGCGCCGGGTGACCGAGTTTGCAGTGTTCGGGCGCGGATTCTTCCGCTACTACGAGCAAGAGGTATTTCCGCCGACGCTGGAGCAAACGCTTGCGCCCTATCTGGAGGCGGGTGAGGCGGACCTTGTCGAGTTCGGCTACCGGGTCACGATGAATCTGACCGCGGATTTTGCAGGCATCGACCGGCCGGCACAAAACACCGAGGAGACCGAGCGCCTTCTCAAGCTGGTCAAGAAGTTCAGCGAAGGTGCGACCCTGGTGCATTCGACGCGCGATCCGGAGGAGGTGCGGACCGAGGTGCGCGCGGCGCTTGAGGAGTTCGACGACGCGTTCCTGACTCCGTCCCGTCAACGCCGGATGAGAATCGTCGAGGCTTTCGAGCGTGGCGACGTCGACGAAAGCGAGCTACCGCGCGACGTGATGACGATCCTGCTCAAGAATCGGGAGAAACTGAAGCTCCCGGACGACGTATTTCGCCGCGAACTGGCGTTCTACCTGCAGGCCGGCGCGCATTCGACAGCCAACTCGACGACCCACGCGATGCACGAGATTCTGAGCTGGTGTGCGCGGCATCCCGACGCGCGAGCCAGGCTCGAAACGGATTCGACGTTCCTGCAGCGCTGCGTTCACGAGAGCCTGCGATTGCATCCGGCCAGTCCCGTCGCCTGGCGGCGTGCGGCTTGTCCCGTGTCGACATCACGGCGCGGTGAGATAGAGACCGGCGACCGTGTGGTTGTCGACTTGCACCAGGCGAATCGCGACCGCTCGATATTCGGCGACGACGCCGACGTCTTCAACCCGCATCGTGAGTTGCCGCAGGCGGTCTGGCCCTTCGGCCTGACCTTCGGTTACGGCATGCACGCCTGCATGGGTCGCGACCTCGACGGAGGTGTCGTTCCCAAGGACGGCGCACCCCCGGAGAAACGACAGCTCGGCATTGTTGCAATGCTGGTCGGGGAACTGCTGAGACACGGCGCCCGTTCACACCCCGATTTGAAGCCCGTGGCGGATACCAGCACCGAGCGCAACAACTGGGCCCGCTATCCCGTCGTCTTCCAGAGTGCGACAGGGTTGGAGAGTTGAACATGGGGGACAAGACCATCAAAACCGCATTAGTTACGGGCGCCGGCCAGGGCTTGGGCGCCAGCATGGCAGAGCACGCCGCCCGTCACGGATTCCGGGTCGGCGTGCTGGATCTGGACAAGAACAATGCCGAGGCCGTCGCCGGGCGTATCGACGGCATTCCGCTGGCCGCCGACGTGACCGATGCCGATGCCGTCGAAGCGGCGCTCGATACACTGGGCCAGGCGCCGGATCTTCTGATCAACAACGCCGGCATCCTGAGAACCGGGCCGCTGATGGAGCACTCGGTGGACAATTTCCGCCTCGTCGTGGACGTTAATCTCAACAGCGTGTTTGTCGTTGCCCAGGCCGCCGCGCGTCGCATGAAAGACAACGGCGGCGGCACAATCATCAATATGGCTTCGATCAACGCCATTAATCCGTCCACCCTGTGCGGCGCGTACGCAACCGCCAAAGCCGGCGTGATTTGCCTGACCCGACAGATGGCCATGGAATGGGGTGAGTTCAAAATCCGGGTCAACTCTATTGCGCCCGGTTTTATCGACTCCGGCATGTCGGAGCCGTTTTACAAGGACGCACGCATTCGCGAGCTGCGCGGCAATGCTGTGCCGCTGAAACGGCTCGGGTCCGCGGACGACATTGCCGAAACCGCCATGTTCCTTGCCTCCGATGCGGCGGCTTACATTAGCGGTGAGAACATTACGGTCGATGGCGGTGTTATCCACAGCGTGCTGATGCAGTTACCGCGCGAATAGCGTCGAACCGGGCTGTGCGCACCAACGTCATCATTTCCGGCGGGATCTTTCACCCGTTTGACGAATCGTCAGAGGCTCTCGCCAGCCTGCTGCGCGAGGTCGGTATCGAGTCCGACATTGTCGGCGACGTCGACGCCGGGATCGGGCTGTTGAGTGACCGTAAGGCCGACATGGTGACAATCAACGCCCTGCGGTGGGGAATGATGACAGCGGATAAGTACGAGCCCTATCGCGCCGAGTGGGCCTATCGGATGCCGCGGTCCTCGCGCGACAAGCTGACCGCGTTCGTAAGCTCGGGCGGCGCTCTACTGGGGATGCACACGGCCAGCATCTGTTTCGACGACTGGCCCGAATGGGGTGAACTGCTCGGCGGCTGCTGGCAGTGGGGCACGTCGCATCATCCGCCGGTCGGTCCTGTGTCAGCGCGGCCGACCGGGTACGCGCACGCCGTGACAAAAGATATCCAACCTTTCGAGCTGAACGACGAGATTTACCATGATCTTGCGCTCGAGGCCGATGTCGAGCCGCTGCTCGTGGGTACCTGCGAGGCCTGTGAGGGCTCGCAACCGATTTGCTGGGCGCGGAGTTTCGGCAACGGTCGGGTGGTCTACGACGCGCTTGGGCACGACGCGGCGTCGATTGAACATCCACAACACCGCAAGTTGCTCGTCCAGGCGGCGATGTGGCTGCTCGAAGGACGTCAGTAGGCCCGAAAGACACTTATATATAGGAGCGGCCATGAAACGCATCGAAGGCATGTCCATACTGATCACCGGAGGCGGTTCCGGCCTGGGTGCAGGCAGCGCCAAGTACTTTTGCGACCGCGGCGCAAAAGTCACGATCTGCGGCCGGCGCAAGGACAAGGTAGAGGCCGTAGCCGCCGGGATTGGTCCGGGCTGCCATGCGGTACAGGCTGACGTGACCCGCGACGCCGATCGCAGGGCGTTGGTGGACGCAGCCCTCGAGCACGGCGGCGGACTTGATGCGCTGATCAATAACGCCGGCAACATGTATCGCGGTCCGATCGAGGAACTTGACGAACAGGCACTGCTCGACGTTTTCCATACCAACGTGATCGCCGGCATGTTGCTGACCGGCCTTTGCGTCGACGCGCTTGCCGCTCGAGAGGGTGCTGTCGTGTTCGTGGGTTCGATACACAATCGGCGCGCGTTTCCCGGTGTATCGCCGTACGCGGCAACAAAAGGGGCTGTCGAGACCTTGTCGCGTGTGTTGGCCGCGGAGCTCGGTCCAAGAAAAATCCGCGTCAACTGCGTGGCGCCCGGGGCAGTGCTTACGGAGATCAATCAGCGCGCGGGATTGTTTACGGACGACGAAGCCAGGGCGCGACTGGAATCCATGGTCGACATGCACGCGCTGGATCGCATCGGCAAGGCCGAGGAGATTGCCGAAGCAATGGCCTATCTTGTCTGTGCCGAATGGACGACGGGCGCACTGGTCGATGTCGATGGCGGCCTGGGGCTGGGGCTGGCGCAGGCCTGAGCGATGGATGCAAGAGCGGTCGTCGAGGCTTTTGTCGCAGCATGGAGCCGCATGGATTTCGACGCCGTCATCGGCGCCCTGAGTGAGGACGTCATCTACCACAACATTCCCATGCAGCCGCTGCACGGCCGCGATGCGGTGCGGAGTTATCTCAAAAAGGCCTGGCGCTTCGATTCAGTCGACTGGCGACTGCTCAATATCGCCGCTGACGGCAGCGTCGTCCTGACGGAGCGGGTCGACAATTTTGTCATTGGAGGACGGCCCGTTTCGCTGCCGGTCATGGGGGCGTTCGAAGTGGCGGATGGCAGGATCACCGCCTGGCGGGATTACTTCGATCTCGCGAGCTATCGAGCACAGCTGCAGGTGGCGAGCGAATCACTCTGACGCGGAGAGACGGTATGCAAGACGCAATCAACGAGCTACTTGACCGGCAGCGGATCTGCGATCTGCTTGCGCGCTACTGCGAACGGCTCGACGAATACGACATCGACGGCGTTGCCGCGTGTTTCAGCGAAGACGCCGTAACGGATTACGGCGCCGGCCGCGGCGGCGAGATAGCCGGGCGTCAAGCGATCGCCCAGCGTATTGCCACAGGCCAGGCGGCGTTCACGCGCACCCACCATCAAATGGGACAGATGCGCATCCGGCTGGACGGTGACAGCGCCGAGTCGAACAGCTACCAGATGACCTGGCACGAGCTGCCTTCCGGCAAACAGGATCTTGTCTGCCTGCGTTACGTGGATCGCCTCGAGAAGATCGACGGCGAGTGGCTGATTGCGCGTCGCCGCGTGGAGGTTGCGCTCGTGGATGGCTTCGAAGGTACCGAGTGGCGTTGGGTCGAACGCCGGACCCCGGACTAAGAATCCGGAGCCGGGCGCGCACGATTCATGCGAGCTCGTCGAGCATCTCGCGGGAGAACGGGACCATCTCCGCGAGCCGGTCCTCGCCGACAAGCTGTACCCAGTCCGGGTTGGCCAGGAGGGCGCGGCCAATCGCAATCAGGTCGAAGTCGCCGCGTTCGAGACACCGCTCGAGCCGGCTCAGCTGTGCGGCGTCCGTGAGGGCGCGAATCTTGCCCTCTCTGGATTTGAAATCGTTCCCCAGGGTCACCGAGCCGACCGCTATCACGGGCTTGCCCGTCAGCTTTTTTGTCCACGCGGCAAGGCTGCGCTCGCTGCCCGGGAAGGCGGGCTCCCAGTAGCGACGGGTCGAAGCGTGAAACAGCGTTACTCCTGCGTCGACCAGCGGAGTCAGGAGTGCCGCCAGCTCGTCGGGTGTATCGGCAATTCTTGCCCGGTAGTCCAGCTGTTTCCACTGAGAAAACCGGAACGAAATCGGCAGTTCGGGCCCACAGTGCCTGCGGCACGCCTGCACGATTTCGGCCGCAAAGCGGGCGCGGTTGGCGATGCTGCCGCCATAACGGTCCGCTCTCAGGTTGGTCGATTTCCAGAAGAACTGGTCCGGCAGGTAACCGTGAGCGCCGTGGATCTCGATGCCGTCGAACCCACAGCGTTGTGCGTTTCTGGCGGCAGTGGCGTAAGCGTGAATCGTAGCCTCTATGTCCGTATCGCTCATCTCACGGCCCAGCGGTCTGCCGGGCGCCGCGATGCCCGAAGGGCTCAGCCGTAACGGCGTTTCGTCGGATGGGTCGGCCATGCCGATCAGGGAGGGGTTAAACGCACCCACGTGCCACAGCTGCGCGAAGATCGCGGCACCGTGTGCGTGAACCTGATCGACAATGGCCGACCATCCAGCAAGCGCATCGTCGCCATAAAAACGGGGTACCGCCGAATTGAAGCTGCCGGCCGGATCGGGTGGCGAGCCTTCGGTCAGTATGAGCCCGACGCCGCCGGCGGCGCGGCGGCAGTAGTAGCTGGCCATGTCCGGCGTCGGTACGCCGGCCGCCGCCCGCTCGCGAGTCATCGGCGCCATCACTACCCGGTTCCCGAGCTCAAGCGCCGGGAGCGAGAAAGGTTTGAGGACTGCGCTACGTTCAGCCACTGCTCTTGTCGCCGCAGATGCGGATACCCTAACTCCTGAAAACTACACATTATTTTCAATTTAGTATACACTTTGGTCAAGTTAGTACAACGGCATAAAAGGCAGTCGTTATCCCAATCGATCAAAGGCGGTCGAGATCTGCTCGATGCCTGTTTGGATTCGGCGGTCGGGCCCACAGGGTCAGGCTGCTGTACTGCCTACGGCCGTCCATCCAGGGGGGATGCAAAATGAAGTTGACACACCTTTTTTGGCTGGCGGTTGCGGCATCCACCGTGCTGCCGACACCGGCTCCGGCACAGGACAGAGAGCCTCTTCTGGAAGAGGTCATCGTAACGGCGACGCGGCGCGCCGAAACCGCACAGGACGTGCCCGTATCGCTGACGCCTCTCTCGGCGAAAGCGCTCGAGGAGGCCGGGGTTGTAGACATCACCGACGTCGGCTTCATGGCCCCCAACGTGCAGCTGCAGCCCGTCAGCACGTTTCCGGGTTTCGCCACGTTCTCGATGCGCGGTCTTGGTACGGGCGCCAACAGTATCCGTAGCCTCGATCCCACCGTGCAGGTGCTGGTCGACGGCATGGTGGTCGCAACACAGATCGCCGGTCAGCTCGACATGTTCGACTACGACACCGTCGAAGTGCTGCGCGGGCCGCAGGGCATCTTCTTCGGCAGGAACTCCATTGGCGGGGCCATTCAGCTCAGGACCGGCAAGCCGACCGAAGAGTTCGAAGGGCGGGTGAAACTGGGTGTCGGCTCGCAGGGACTGCTGCTTGGCGAGGCCGTTGTGCAAGGCGCTCTCAGCGATACCGTGCGTGCACGCGTGGCGCTGCAGTATCGCGAGTACGACGGCTTTTTCGAGGACAACAACGGCGGCACGTTCGTGCCGGCGCCGAACAACCCGGCGGGTACCGAACCGGGCACGCCGACCCAGACTCAGAACATGCAGGAAAGCATTTTCATCAAGCCGACGATTACGTTCGAGCCCAACGAGTCCTTCGACCTGACACTATACGGCCAGTACTTCCACGATGACGGCGGTTCCGGCGCCACGCAGGCGTTCGTCAACCCGGACCTGCCGCCATCGACCCTGGAGACGCAGTTCGGCTACACGCCGCCCACGGATCAGTTCGAGGTCAACCACGATCTCCTCGGTGACAGCGAGACGGACATCCTGCAGCTTGTCGCCGAGGCCAACTGGGCGATCGGGAACGGTGTGTTGACATCCGTAACCGGCGTTCGTGATCTGGAATTCGAGTCGTCGAACGATATCGACGGAACACCGTTCCTGCTGATCCACTTCCCGAACAACGAGGAGGAGGCCTCCCAGTTCAGCCAGGAGCTGCGTTACGCGGTCGACCTTAGTGACGACATGGACCTGATCGTCGGCGCGTTCTACATGGATGCCGAGCAGTCCGTTATCGAGCGCCGGGAGTTTTCCGGCCTCACCGCAGGGCGCGATCATTTCGACTTCAACTACATTCAATCCGACTGGACGCAGGACGTAACCAGCACCGCGGCGTTCGCCAATCTCCGCTTCGCGCTGTCCGATACGTGGTCGACTTCGATAGGGCTGCGCTACTCCCGGGAGGAAAAAGACCTCAACCTGACCCCGCTCGGCGGCTGCACCGGGCCCGGTTTCACGGGTTGCCCGACGGCCAAGACGGCGTTGTCCGAAACCTGGAACAACACTTCCCCGCGCGTTGGTGTGGAGTATCGTCCGCGTGACAACCTGCTGTACTTCGCGAGCTGGACCCGCGGCTTCCGTAGCGGCAACTACAACGTGCGTGCGCCCAGTATTCCGGCCGTGGGGCCGGCCGATCCGGAGCAGGCAGACCAGTTCGAGGTCGGGATGAAAGGCGACTTCCTCGACGGTACGCTGCGCAGCAACGTTGCCGTTTTCTACACCGTCTACGACGAGATCCAGCGCGTAACCAACGGCGAAGACGCGCTCGGCAACCCGCTGCAGTTGCTGCGTAACGCGGCGAAGGCCACCATTCCCGGTATCGAGGTGGAGATGACCTGGGCGCCCACCGAGGCGTTTACGCTGCAAGGTAGTTTCGGCTGGATCGATCCGGAATTCGACGAGTTCACCGGACTCGAACTCGACGGGCAGCCCGGCATTACACCCGCGGACGAGGCGCTGGCCGTGCAGCTCGAATTCGAGCGTGTTCCCGAGTTTGAGTACACACTGGCGGGCAGCTACGCCTGGGAGCTGCCGCAACTCGACGGCGATCTGATTTTTCGCGTTCAGTTTGCGCACCGCGACGGCTTCTTTACCGACGTCACGAACAACCCCGACCGCGACATCGACGACTACGATCTGTTGGACGCAAGCCTGAGGTACGAAAGCGACCAATGGCGGATATCGCTGTGGGGCCGCAACCTGACGGAAGAGAACTACGCCGACATCATTAGCGCCGCGTTCAATCAACAGCGTTTTGGCGGCCAGGCTCGGACTTATGGACTGGAGGTGGGCTGGTCTTTCTGAGCATTGAGCGATCGGGTAATTGCTAACATGGGCCGCCGTGCTTTGAGGCCGGCGGCCTTTCTTTAGTCGGGAGACTTGTTGCCTTGCAAAAACACGGAGAGTTACGCCGCGGCTGGCTGCTGATCTTAAGTTCCTGCACTGGCGTCATCTGCAGCGCGGTGGTGCTCCCGTACTACTCGATAGGTGCACTCGTCGTACCGGTGACGACGGACCTCGGCTGGTCGCGGGCCGAGTTTCAGACCGCCATTCTGTTTAGTGCGGGGCTCGGTGCGCTGACGGCGCCACTCGTCGGCTGGCTGTGCGACCGGTTCGGCTCACGGGCGCTGGCTCTACCTTCCCTCGCCGGTTTGAGTGCCGGTTTCCTGATTGCCGCGTCAATGAATGGTGACCTGTGGATGCTGTACCTCGCTTACGGCAGCATGGCGCTGCTGGGCGCCGGCACAATTCCGGTGACCTGGACACGCGCAATTACCACCAACTTCTTCGAGCGGCGCGGTCTGGCGCTTGGCCTGACGCTGACGGGCACCGGCATATGCGCCATGCTCGTTCCCCACTACGTCGTATGGCTGGTCGAAGCCTACAACTGGCGGGTCGCCTACGTCGGTATCGCGTTGCTGCCGCTGCTGCTCGCCGGGCCGATCGTGTACTTCGGTTTCAGGCCGAAGGAGAATACAGAGCGGCAAGACGCCACCCCGGTGGACGCGGTACGGAGCTTAACGCTTGGCGAAGCGGTTCGCGGCTATCGTTTCTGGGTGTTGCTGATTTCGATTTTTGTCGCTTACATGGGTTTCTCAGGGATCAGCCCGAACCTGATTCCGGCAATGACCGACGCCGGGATGAGTTCGAGTGAAGCCGCTACGGTCATGAGCGTCTTCGGCGGTTCGATTATTGTCGGACGTGTGACGGTGGGTTATCTGATCGATCGTTTCTGGGCACCCGGCGTCGCGCTCGCCGCGCTCTGCCTGCCGGTCGTCGGCTGTATCCTGTTGCTGGATCCGTCGAGTTTCTTCTGGGCCGCCGTTGCGGCGTTGTTCATTGGTTTCGCGGCCGGCGCCGAACTCGACCTGATGTCTTTTCTGACCGCGCGCTACTTCGGGCTGGCCCACTACGCCAAGATCTACTCCGTCATGTATATGTCGCTTGCGATCTGTTCCGGCACGGCACCGATGTTGTTCGCCAAGGTTTACGACCTGACCGCCAACTACGACATCGGCTTTTATGCCGCGGCTCTGCTTTTTGCGCTGGGCGGACTACTGGTACTGACACTGGGGCCATACCCGGGGCTCAAAACCGACCGCACCGCCCGCTCGGGCGAAACCCCACAGACTTCGAATCAGGGCTGACAGCGCAGACTCAATGACCGCGCCGGCATTCGCTGGTGCGACGGGTACGCGTATGCGAATACTCTGATTCACAAATTTTGCACATAATCTATGATTTAGTATACACTTTGGCTAACCGAGTACATTAACGTGCGGATGCGTCTGGCTGTCCGGGACGCGATTTTCGCGTTTCCCGAGACCTCTGGATGCGTCCCATACCGCATTCGCAGGCGTTCGGACCAAGACCAGAACAAGCGTATGGGCGGGGGGTTTGTCGAAAATGACTCAGTTATCGGGTTTGCCGCTGGCGCTGTCTGCCGCTGCGGGTATGTTGCTCTTCAACGACGTTGCCTTGGCCCAGGGCCAGTCGAGAGATGTCTCGACACGGTTGGAGGAAGTCGTCGTCACGGCGCAGAAACGCGAGGAATCCAAACAGGACATTGCCGTGGCGGTCAGTGCGCTGGACGCAAGGGCCATCGAGAAGGCGTTTGCCCGCGACCTGCAGGACATCGAGAGCATGTCGCCCAACCTGATTATCGACCCGATTTTTGCGGTCAATACGGCGGCGATATCCATTCGCGGTATGCAGCTCAACGACGGTGAGAAGTCGTTCGACCCGGCCGTGGCTGTCTACCTCGACGGCGTTTACCTGGCGACGACGACCGGCGCGTTGCTGCACATGTGGGATGCCGAATCGGTCGAGGTGCTTCGCGGTCCCCAGGGCACACTGTTCGGGCGCAATACGATCGGTGGGCTGGTGCAGGTGCGCCGCGCCAGACCGACCGGCGAACTCGGCGGCAAGTTTGCGGTTACCGCCGGCAGCGACGATCTGCTGGACGTCAAGGCGGCGATCAACTTCCCGTCGATCTTCAACGACACGCTGGCAACGAAACTGTCCGTCATCAAGAAAGACGGCGGCGGCTATCACCGGAACGTCGTGACCGGCAGCGATAGCGACGGCGATGCCGATTTCCTGTCGATCACGGCATCGGCGAGCTGGACGCCGAACGATGCGGTTAGCCTCGACTTTGTCTACGAGCGCATCGACGACGACACGCCGTCGATGCCGATTACGAGTCTCGCCGTACCTGGCGATCTGTTCTGCGGACCCATCCCGACCGGCTGCGGCGAAGGTCCGGACAACGTGTCCTACCATCGCGAGAGCCGCGTCGCTCTGGAGCAGAATGCGTTCCTGGATACGGACGCGGTAACGGTCAACGGCCGCTTCGATCTCAACGACGCGCACAGCCTCGAGGCGGTGTTCGGCTGGCGGAGCACCGACGAGTTTGCGCGCACCAAGTGGGATTCGGTAACGCCGGATCTGTTCTGGACCCGCCGGCCACAGGATCTCGAACAGACGAGCCTCGAGCTGCGCTGGCACGCGGAGTTCGAAAGCGTCAGGTCGGTGCTGGGCGCCTACGTCTGGAACAGCGACTACAGCCTGCGCCAGGATGTGATTTCACCCGCGTTCTTCGGCAACACCGACTTCCTGCAGCACCCCGCCTTCGATCAGGAAACGGAAACGCAGGCGCTGTTCGGCCAGATCGACTGGGATCTTTCCGACACGTTGACGTTGACGGTTGGCGGGCGCTATCTCGAGGAGACGAAGAACGCCTGCGGCGCGCAGAGCTTCAGCTTCCAGGGTACGATCGTGCCGGACCCGCCAGCGACGGCGTTTGGCGATGCATCGCTCGGTCTCTGTGCCGATCCTTCGTTTACGCGACTGACGACCTTCGTAGATCCTGTCACGGGCTCGACGATCGATGTTCAGGACGAAACCACCTGGTCCAAGTTCACGCCCAAGGTCGGGCTGACCTACCGGTTTGACAACGGTATTGTGTTCGCTACGTATTCGGAAGGTTTCCGCTCCGGCGGCTACAACGGGCGCGGTACGACACCGGACACCTTCGGGCCTTACGATCCCGAGGAAGTGCAGTCGATCGAATTCGGCTTCAAGACGGATTGGCTCGATAATCGCCTGCGGTTCAATGCAACCGCGTTCTTTACCGACTACAAGGACAAACAGGAAGACGTCGTCTTCCCCGCGCCCGGCGGCACGACAGTGACCCTGGTGCAGAACGCCGCAACGGCAACGATCAACGGCCTCGAGCTGGAGTTGAACGCCGTTCCCGCCGACGGCCTGACCCTCGGCGCCAACATCGGTTTCCTGGATGCCGGCTTCGACGAATGGACGGTGCCGGGTCTGAACGGTCTGCCCGTCGACAAGAGCGACTTCGAGCTCAGGCGGGCGCCGGAGTTTACGCTGGGGCTCAACGCGTTGTACGAGCGGGAACTCGCCAACGGGCATTTCCTGGTGTTCACGGGTAACTACAACTGGCGCGACGACTACTACGTCAACGCCAATACAATCACGACGCACAACGAGCTCATTGGCCGTCCTGTCGGATTGAACGAGGCTTACGGTCTCCTCGATGCCTCGATAAACTACGAGACGGACTGGATTCGCGTTTCGCTTTTCGGCAAGAATCTGACCGACGAGGACTTTTTCCTGCACGTCCTGGACGTGGGCACCAACTTCAACGGCGGCCCCAACGGCCAACCGCTGCCGGTGTCCGGGCTGTGGACGTATGGAACGATCAACAACGGAACCACATGGGGACTCGAAGTCCAGTTCGATTTTGGATCTTGACCGGACTGCGTAATGGTCTGGTGGTAGCGGCAGCGCTGGCCGCCGTTTCCGCTTGCTCGGGTCCGGAACAAAGTGCGGGCGAAGTCCCGGTCGGCGCGCTGGATGACGCCGCCGACGAAGCCGAGGTGCTGGAATCCACCGACGAATTTCAAACGGCGGGCAGCGACCTGGGCCCACGGGACGCGCTGCCGGGAGCGGCGCTATACGCGCAGCATTGCGCCAGCTGCCATAATGGCTCGGTGTACAAGGCACCGCATTTTCACTGGCTGGAGATGATGCCCGCCCACAGTATCCACAAGGCCATGGATACAGGGATCATGCGCGAGCAGTCCGCGTCGCTTGATGCAGGGCAAAAAGTCGCGGTTGTCGAATACCTGACGCAGCGGCGATTCGATCCGGCAACAGCGCGTGTCGAGCACCAGTATTGTGAAGGCAACGCCGCCCGTTTCGATAGAGCGCGCGCGGACGTCAAAGTCGGCTGGGGCCATGACAATTCGCGGTTCGTTCCCGCGGAACTGGCGGGGCTCGACGTTGCCGACATCGGCAGGTTAGAGCTCAAGTGGGCCTACGCGTTTCCCGGCGCAACGCGCGCACGCTCACAGCCCGGCTACGCAATGGGCGCCGTGTTTGTCGGCAGCGAAGCCGGGATAGTCCATGCCTTCGATCTCGAAACCGGCTGCGTACGATGGGCCTTCGAAGCGATGGCCGAAGTGCGGACCGGGATTGTCTACAGCGGTTCGGCCGACAATCCGCTCGTCTACTTCGGCGACATAGTCGCCAACATCTACGCGCTCGACGCGATAACGGGCGAGCTGGTCTGGACACGCTCGGCTGACGATCATCCCAGCGCCACGCTGACGGGAACGCCGGCCGTGCACGGCACAACCCTGTACGTACCGGTTTCGTCGCTCGAAGTCATTGCCGCGGCCGATCCGAGCTACGAGTGCTGCACGTTCCGCGGCAAGGTGATTGCGGTCAACGGCCTGGCCGGTGAGGTCCTTTGGGAGAGTTACTCGATTCCCGACGCGCCCCGTCACCACAAAGACACCTCGATCGGCACGCGTGTGCTGGCGCCATCCGGCGCGCCGGTATGGAGCAGCCCGACGATTGATGCCGACAGGGACCGCATCTATTTTGGAACGGGTGAGAACTACTCATCACCCGCTGACGACAACAGCGATGCTGTTGTTGCGGCCAAACTGAGCACCGGGGAGCGTGTGTGGCAGAAGCAGTTCACGGCCGGAGACGCATGGAACGTTGCCTGCATGATGGCCGGTAATCCCAATTGCCCCGAAGAGGACGGCCCCGATTTCGACCAGAGTTCGAGCGTCATCCCGGTCGACCTGCCGGACGGCCGTCAGATACTGGTCGTCGGCCACAAGAACGGTTCGATCTCCGGGCACGACCCGCAACGAGAAGGCGAGACGCTCTGGATGAGCAAGGTTGGCCGCGGCAGCATCCAGGGCGGCGTGCACTTCGGCATGGCGGCCGAGGGGACGCGTGTGTACTTGCCGATCAACGATATGAACAACACCCGCAACGGCGACGTGCTGGACCCGGCGCTGGCGCGGCCCGGTATGCACGCCGTCGACGCCGCCACGGGCGACGTATTGTGGAGCACTGTGCGGGAGAACATTTGCTCAGACGACCGCGAGTTCTGCGACCCCGGTATATCCGCCCCGGCGACGGCGATACCCGGCGCCGTTTTTGCGGGCCATCTGGACGGTTACCTCATAGCCTACGACGGCGAAAGCGGCGAAGTACTGTGGGAGTACGACACGGCTGTCGACACCGAAGGCATCAACGGCGTGATCGGTCGCGGCGGCAGTATGAGTGGCGCAGGTCCGCTCGTCGTTGACGGGCACGTCATCACCAATTCCGGCTACGGCCTGTATTTTCACGAGGCCGGCAACCTGTTGATGGTGTTTTCCGTCGACGGCGAGTAACGCGTAAGGAGACTCAAGTGACCAAGCTCTACGTCAACGGTACCGAACACGAGATCGAGGCAGCGGCGGACACGCCTTTACTTTGGGTGCTGCGCGACGTGCTCAAGCTGGCCGGCACGAAGTACGGCTGCGGGATAGCGCAATGCGGGTCCTGCACCGTTCACGTCGATGGCACGCCGGTTCGATCTTGCATTGCGCCTCTCGCAAGTGTGGCCGGAAAGCAGGTGACAACAATCGAGGGCGTGGCAGAAGGAGAAACCCTGCATCCCGTACAGCAGGCCTGGCTGGAGCACGACGTCGTGCAGTGCGGTTACTGTCAGAGCGGACAGATCATGTCGGCCATAGCGTTGCTGGAGCGCAATCCGGATCCCAGCGACGCAGAGATTGATGAGGCCATGGCGGGCAATATCTGCCGCTGCGGCACTTACCAGCGTATCCGCAAGGCCATCAAAGCCGTGGCGTCACCGTGAGCGGGGGGAAAGCCATGTCGGACAATCGGATCGATACCCTGACTCGCCGCCAGTTCGTTCGCGCCGCGGGCGCGGCGGCAGGCGGACTGCTCGTGGGCTTCAACCTGAGCGCGTGCGATTCCGGGCCGGTTTCGGGGCAGGTAACGGGTGACGGCCCACTGCTGGCCAACACCTTCATTCGCATTGCGCTCGACAACTCCGTTGCGATCCTTGTCAATCACTCCGAGAAGGGCAACGGTGCGTACACCGCGTTGCCCATGCTCGTTGCCGAAGAGCTGGATCTGGATTGGTCGAGCATTACGGTGGAGCCGGCGCCGACCAGCCCCGAGTACTATCACGCCTGGTGGGGCGTCTACATCACGGGCGGCAGCACTTCGACCGGCAGTTCCTGGGGACCCTTGCGGAGCGCCGGGGCAAAGACGCGGGCCATGCTGCTCGAGGCCGCCTCCCGATACTGGGAAACCGACGCGAGCGGCCTTACGACGGCCGGCGGCTACGTCGTCGACGCCGCCAACGGCAGAAAGCTCGCCTACGGCGATCTGATCGCGACGATCCGTGAGCACGACATCCAGCCGCCGGAATCGGTGATGCTGAAAGATCCGGCGGACTTTCGGATCATCGGCAAGGACCGGAGGCGTATCGATGCGCCGGAGAAAGTAACCGGCAAAGCCGTGTTCGGTATCGACGTTGAGCTGCCGAACCTCAGAACGGCAACCGTGCTGCGCTCGCCCGTGTTCGGCGGCAAGGTCAAGTCTTTCGATGCCAGCGAAGCGCTGCTGGTCGAGGGCGTCGTGAAGGTCAAGGAGGTGTCCTCCGGCGTCGCCGTTGTTGCCGACAACTTCTGGGCCGCCAGGAAAGGCCGCGATGCATTGAAGGTGGAGTGGGACCTCGGATCCAACGCAGGACTGTCGACCGCAGCGTTTTACGAAGAGTATCGGCGGCTTGTCGATACCGACGGCCTCGTTGCCGAGGACGTGGGCGACGTCGAAGCAGCGTTCCGCGAATTCGGGGATAGCGAGGACAGCAGTATCGTGGAAGCCGTGTACGAGCTTCCTTACCTCGCACACGCCACGATGGAACCGATGAACGCCGTTGCGGACGTGCGCGCGGATCGCTGCGAGGTCTGGTCCGGCACTCAGTTCCAGAGCAATGACCGGCGGCTGATTGCGGAATACCTCGGTCTCTCCGAGGAGTCGGTCGTGATCCACCGCAGCCTGATGGGCGGCAGCTTCGGCCGGCGCGCGAGTACGATTGCGGACTTCACGCTGGAGGCCGTCGAGGTAGCCAATGGCGAGTCGTTTCCCGTAAAAGTCATCTGGTCGCGCGAAGACGACATGCGCGGCGGGTTTTATCGCCCGCTGTTCGTGCACAAGATTCGGGGACTCGTCGACGGCGACGGCACGATCCAGGCCTGGCATCAGCGGGCGGCGGGCCAGTCGATCATGCAGGACACGGTGTTCGAGCAGGCATACATGGCGGACGGCATCGACGTCTATTCAATGGACGGTTGCGTGGACCAGCCGTATTCGATCGCCAACCACCGCGTGGAATCCCATAACCCCGCTAAAGTCGGGCCGCTGCCGCTGTGGTGGCGTGCTGTTGGCCAGACGCACACCGGCTTTGCGTACGAGAGTTTCCTGGATGAACTCGCACACGCGGCGGGCCGCGATCCGATGGAGCTCAGGCTCGAACTGACAAGAGACTTCCCGCGGATGCACCAGGTGCTGGAGACCATGGCGGAAGCCGTTGACTGGGGATCTCCACGGGCGGACAACCGCGGCGTCGGGCTGGCGGCACGAACGGCGTTTGGGTCTTTCCTGGCCCAGGTCGCCGAGATATCGGTCACGGACGACCGGCAAATCCACGTCGACAAGGTAACCTGTGTGATCGACTGCGGGCGCGCGGTCAATCCCCTGGGCGTGAGGGCGCAGGTGCAAAGCGGCATTGTCTACGGAATGACCGCGGCTATGACCGGCGAAATCGAAATCGAAGAGGGCCGTGTCAAGCAGAGCAACTTCCACGACTACCCGGTCATGCGCATGCCGCACATGCCCGAGGTTGTCGTACACATCGTCGACAGCGGCGCCGATCCTTCCGGCGTCGGCGAACCGCCGACCGCGCCGATCGCCGCGGCCATGACCAACGCGCTGTTCGACGCGACCGGAGAGCGCGTGCGCAAGCTGCCGCTCATCAATCAGGGCTGGCGGTTCAGATCGTAGCGATCGCCGTATCGAATACCCGCGGACGCAGGCGGGGTTGAAGAGTCAAGACGCCGACAGGCGCTTCAGGTCTTTCACCGTGCGATCGCTGACTACACCACCGGTGTTGATCGTGCTGGCCGGTTCGATCATCAACACCAGCGGTTCGCTGGTCAGCGATCGCGGACGGTGTTCCACAGAGCGCGGGACCACCAGGAAATCGCCATCGCCCAGCTCTACGGTGCCGTCGCGGAAGTCGATGGCAATACGGCCGCGCAGAACGAGAAATGCTTCGTCTTCGTCGGCGTGTGAGTGCCAGTCGAAGGTCTCGCCAAATTTGGCGACCTTGACCTGTGCATCGTTCACGTCACCGACGATAAAAGGATCGAAGACCGTTGAGATTTGGCGATCCGCCGCGGCAACGATGTTTATGGCTTCAGGTGGCATGTGCAAAACCTCCGGTGATAGAGTGGCGGCCACGGCAAAATACTACAACGGTTGAGCCGCTGCGGGAGCATGAGTGTGACAAAGCACGCCGTACTGGTTGTCCTTTGCGCGGTTTTGGGCAGCTGCGGCGTAGACAAACGACTCGAGGGTTGTGGTAGTCGGGCAGACGCGCTCGCGGCAGAAGGTCTCAAGGCCTCGACGGGTGTCAGCGTCGATTTTGCGGGTCTGACGATGCCGCTACCGGACGGATACCTCTATCGACTTCGCGATCGGGTGTTGGAGTTGTTCGCAGCACCCGGTGTCTATTGCGACAGCGGCGACTGGGGTGTTGTGCAAAAGGGGTACGTGCGCGTGCAGCTGCACGACGCCGCCGCACCGGCCGATGCATTCCGACAGTTTCCCGAGACGCATCGCGGCCACATGCGCGAGCAGCTCCAGTATCCGCCGGCCAGTCCGCTCGAGTATTCGATTACTCATAACGCCATGACCTGGCAGGTGCAGGCCTATTTCACCAACGAGTACTTCCCTCGCGTCGTTTTCATGTATCTCTGGACGGAGCTGCCCGTCGGCGGCAGCGACACCGGGCTATCCATTCACCATTTTCCGAGCGGGTCGGAGCAGGTAATCGCTGAAGTGGTCGCAACGATCGAGAAGGCCACCCGCGAAGCGTCGCGGGCGGACTAGAGCGTCACGACCATCGACGGCTTTACGGCGTGATCTCGTGGTGGCGCCTCAGATACTCGTCCAGCATACGTATGCCCCAGGCGGAGAAGCCGACGGGTACCGTGGGCAAGGGGCGTTCCATGTAGTCGACGCTTGCTATATCGAAGTGCGCCCAGGCCTGGTCCTCCGCGACAAAGCTGCCGATAAAGGACGCGCCGATACTGGCGCCGGCGCCGGGTATGCCGCCGTTGATGACGTCGGCCACGTCGGACTCGATGAGTTCGAAGTGTATGTCGTCAAGCGGTAGCCGCCACGCCGGCTCCCCGGCCGCCGCAGCGGCTTCGCGCAGGCGTTTGGCGAGTTCATCGTGGCGGCTGAACATGCCGGCGTACGTGTCGCCCAGCGCGCGGTAGACAGAGCCGGTCAATGTTGCAACGTTGATCAGCACTTCCGGAGAGTATTCGACCTGGCCATAGTGCACGGCATCCGAGAGCACCAGCCGGCCTTCCGCGTCGGTGGAACTGATCTCGATGGTCTTGCCGGACATCGACGTCAGCACGTCGCCGGGTCGGATGGCGCTGCCGGAGGGCATGTTCTCGGCGAGGGCGGCGAGGGCAACAACGTTGAGCGGCGCCTCACGACGCGCCGCTGCCAGTACAGTAGCCGATACGATGGCTGCGCCGGCCATGTCGCCCTTCATGCGCCACATGTTTTCGTTGTCTTTCAACGACACGCCGCCCGTGTCGAAGGTAACGCCCTTGCCGGCCAGAACGACCGGGGGTTCGTCACCGCCGCCCTCGTACTCGATGATGAGGAGGCGCGGCGGTCTTTCGGAGCCGCCACCGACGCCGAGGTGCGCGCCCATACCGAGTCGTGCGAGGTCGCGCTCGTCGAGTACTTCGATATTGACGTTGCCGAGTCCCCGGAAGTGTTCGCGCACCCGGTCGATGAAGCTCTGCGGGTAGACCACGTTGCCGGGTTCGGAGGCGAGATCGCGAGCCAGGTAGATCGAGTTGGCCAGATGCTTGAGGTCGTTGTTGAAGCTTGCGCCGGCCGCGGCATCGTTGCTCAGGACCGTGACGCTACTGAGCGTCGACCGGTCGAGACGGTCCTCGAGGTAGCGGTCGAAACGATAGTCACCGAGCAGGAAACCGAACGCCACCCGCGCGGCTTCGGTATCGCCGTCCCACAGGATGTTGACGTCGGTGCCGCTTGCGCCGTTGTTCAGCGTTGCCGCCGTCCCGCCGAAGTCTTCTGCGGCGAGGCGGTTCCATTCGCCCGTGCCCAGGCCGATCAGGTCGATCCGAGCGTATGGCCTCATGCCGTAGAGAGTCAGCGTTTCGCGTTCGGCGCCCGTAAACCCTGCTTCGGTCGCAGCCGCGGCAAGCGCGCCGCCGGTACGCTCATTGAGGCGAGCCGCGAGTCCCGACAGCGTTTCGCCTTCAGCGACGGCAACCACGACGTTCCCCGTCTCGGGCAGCGCCAGCGGCTCAAATTCAATGCTGCGTTGCGCTGCGGCCGGGGCCGATATAAGCAGTATCGCTGCGCTCAGTAGGATGCTTCTCATAACTCCGTTCCCGTACGTTTACAAGGTGGTCCGTAACAAAGCGGCTAAGAATAACAAACGCGAGTTCATCGGTTGCTTCGAACAAACACAGTCGTCAGTTCGAGAAAACCTGTGTTTGTTTCCGAGCAGTCAGACTAAAATCATGCGCTGCTCAAAGTTGCGGTCCGCACCCAGCCGGACCCAAAACTGTACGCATGCCAAAAAACGTCCTTTATAACGTCGTCTTCAAGTGATCGCATCCAACGCGATACCCGCGACAGTTTTCATCAGTCCGTCGGTCCTGGTGCCGAGCCGTTGATCGTCTTTGCGAGCCGTCGCCCGCTCGCAGCCTGCTGCCTCGTGCTGGTGGTCACCTGCATTGCGCCGGCGTGTTTTGCAGAGAGCGCCAGCGCAGCAGATGAGGCGGCAGAGCTAACGCCGCTCGAACAGGCTGAGCGCATGGCTCAGGCGGACGCGGCGGGGGCTGTCGAGATGGCCACGGCCGTGCTCGGTGAAGCGACAGCAAGCGGGGACCGCGGGCAGCAGGCGGCTGCGTTTCGCGTGCTTGCCATCTCTCGCTATTTCCAGGCGGATTTCCCACGGGCGCTGGAGCATGCCGTCGCGGCTGAGCGTTTATACCGGGAACTTGGCGACCTCGACCGGCAGGCCGGCCTGCTGAGTCTGATGGGTGCGATCCACGGCAGCAGCAAGCAATCGGATCGCGCGCTCGAGGTCTATCAGCGCGCGCTGGCCGTAACTCGCGAAGCCGGCGCCAGCAATGGTGAGCCGATTGTTCTGATGAACCTCGGCAAGACACATTTCGACCTCGGTAATTACGATGAGGCCGTTCAACGATACGAGCAGTCGATCGGGCGCTTCGAGGCATTCATTGCGGAGGGCCGCCCGGTCCGGCCGGACGCGCTCCTGTTCGCACGCATGGGAATTGCCGACGCGCTATTGCGGCAAGGTGAGACGGAGCAGGCGATCGAGCGCGCCGAAGCCGTGCTCAACGCCAGCGATCCCGACAGTCTCAATTATCAGAATGCGTTGGCCATACTCGGAGAGGCGCATCTCGATCGAGGCGAGCTGAGTCGGGCCGAAGAGTACCTCAATCGGGCCATGAACGAGGCTGAGCGAACCCAGCGCCCCGCCAAGCGCGCGGATACCTTGAAACTGATGGCGCGGCTGGCGGAGGCTCGCGGGCGGTTCGAGCAGGCGCTTCTTCTGCAGCGCTCGGTCAACGAGCTGAACCTCGAGATTTACAACGAGCGCAATTCGTCGGAACTTGCGAGATTGCAGGCGCGATTCGATACCGATCTGCGAGATCAGCAGATCGAGTTACAGGCTCTTCAGCTGCAGCGCAATCGCTCGACGATCATTGCCGTCAGCACGGTCGCCGGTGCTGCGCTGCTGCTTGCGCTCATTCTCTTCCAGCTGTATCGCGTTAAACAGAAATCTCATCGTGAGCTTCGGGTGCTCGCGGAGACCGATCCGCTGACGGGGCTTCTGAACCGCCGAACGATGTATGAGTGCCTGAGCGGAATCGCCAGCAGCACCGACGATGCACCGTCCGCCTCCCTCTGCCTGCTCGACATCGATAATTTCAAGGCGATCAATGATCAGTACGGGCATCCGGTCGGCGACAAGCTGTTGGTTGCCGTCGCTGAGGCCTTGTCGCGAAACATTCGGGCTGAAGACCGGATCTGCCGGTGGGGCGGGGAGGAGTTTCTCGTGCTGCTCGTCGACCGTTCATTCGACGATGCGGTCGCGGTGGCCCGACGATTGTGCGAACAGGTGTCAGCCGTTGAGGTGGATGTCGGCGACGCCGGCGTGGCCCAGGTGACGGTATCGATTGGCGTTGCGCACTTTACCACCGCGGCAAATGATGCCGAGGTTATTCGGCGGGCCGACGCCGCGATGTATCAGGCCAAGCTCGACGGCAAGAATCGCATTACGGTGTTTTAGCACGCTGTCTGCGTTTCACTGCCTTAACGAGTCCGGTACGCAAGGCTCAGCCCCAGCATATCCAGACCCGGGTTGACGTTATTCAGGCCACCGTTGGACGTGTGCTGAATACGTGCGGACAGCTCGAGCGTTCTTCGCGCGTTCAGGTAACCGCCCACCGAAAGCGACGACGTGAAATGCAGGTTGCCCCCGAGATCGCGTCCGTTTACGGTCGAGCCGGCAATCCACGTCGGACTGAAACCGAAGTCCAGGTGCACCGCGTCTCGGACAAACGGCATCCAGCGGCGCGGCAACCGCCAAACGGCCCCGTAAGACACGAACCAGCGATCCGCATCGGCAGCGGACAGCGTTCCTATCGAGAGCTCCATACGCTCCGCAAACAAACGCCGCGGAGGTCGGCCGTGAAATACCAGCGCGTAATGAGAAACGTCGTCATGCTTGCCGATGGATTCCATTGCGCGGTATTCCGTTGGGAAAAAGCCGTCAGCGTAAGCCGGCGTCGCGCGCAGGCTGATCGACGCTATCGCGATCGTCCATATCAGCGCCTGCAGCCAAAAGTGGCGATTTGCATCCGTTGCGCGACGAGTGCCGCTCGTTACGGCCGCGCGCGTGTGTTCCGAGGTCATTGCAAGATTTCCTTCCAGGTTCCGTTTATTGGGTCGTGGCGACCGCGTTACAAATGGGGCTGAATGGCGTTCAGGAGCCGGTCCCGAGTCGTGGCGCCGACAACGGTCTCGACGGGCTTACCGTTCTTGAACAGCATGAGCGTGGGAATACCGCGAACGTCGTAGGTCTCCGCCAGCTGCTGATTCCGGTCGACGTCAACCTTCACTACGGCGAGCGAATCGCCGAGTTCCGTCGCGAGTGCATCCACGGTTGGCGCAATCGCATGACACGGCGCGCACCAGTCGGCGTAGAAATCGACCAGGACGGGACGATCGGACGTCAGCACTGCATCGCTGAAGTTCGCCTGGGTGGTTTGGGTGACTACATCGGTCATCGTTTACTCCTCGAATCGCCCGGCGAGCCGGGTGTCGTTGGTGTGCTGCTCTTGCAGCGTGATGAAACTGTAGATCCGAGAGCGCAAACGAAATATGATCGATTGAGTATTTTTAGTTAGAAATCGTCCAGAAATGGAAGAAGAAACAGATGCGCTGAGCAGTATCCTGAACCGCCTCCGGCTCTCCGCCGGGTTGTTTACCGAAGCGGCGTTCTGCGGCGCCTGGGCCATCGACACGTCGGGCGAACGCATGGCGACCTTTCACCTGATCCAGTCGGGGGACAGCTGGTTGCAGCAGGAAGGCGGATCGCCGCGGAGGCTTCGCCCAGGGGATTTTGTGATGTTCCCCCGCGACGCCAAACACCTCATAACGTCGAGCGAGAAGCTACCCGAGTCGGTTGTCGTCAACGAATACCCGGACTACGATCCGGACCTGCCGATGACGGAAATGCTTTGCGGCTACTTCGAGTTTCGTAGCCGCATGGTCTGGCCCATTCTCGACAGCTTGCCGGACGTACTCGTCATCGATTTGCATCAATCGCCGCTCAGCGAGTCAAGCGCACTGCTGCAGCTGTTGATCGGCGAAGCCAAAGGCGCGTATCCGGGGCGGAGTGCAGTGATTGACTTGCTTGTCGAGGTGTTGTTCGTGCACGCGCTTCGATCGCACATTGCCAGCGGCGTGAGTGGTGGATTGCTCAAACTGTTTGCCGAGCCGAAACTCGGCAAGGCATTGAGCCGGCTGCACGCCGATCCGGGACACAGCTGGAGCGTCGCTTCCCTCGCGAGCGTTGCAGGCATGAGTCGCGCGAGCTTCTCTCAGAAATTCAAGGACGCGGTCAACGACAGCCCGATGAATTATCTCGGCAAATGGCGCATGCAGGTGGCCATTGAAGCGCTGACCTCGAGCGATCAACCCGTGGCGCAGATTGCGGAAGACGTCGGTTACGGCTCCGAGGCCGCGTTCCGGCACGCGTTCAAGAATATTGTCGGCGATACGCCGGGCAACGTTCGGCGTCAAGGGACGGTCGGAAAGACCGCTCACTGACGCCCCGGGCCTTACGCCGCCCGGTTCAGCCGCGCATCAAGCCCGGCGTTGACGTCGCGGAGTGCGGTGCGCAGGCCTTCTTCAATTGACAGTGCTACGCTGCTGGCGCTCGCTCACGACCCTGAGGCGCACGCCGTCCTGCCGCTGCAGCAGACGCGTTATCGTGAACAGATTACGCGCCGATGGGTTACCCGACGGTCCGAGCATGCGGCTAATGCTGGTGTCTTTCTTGTTCATCTGCCGGGCGAGTTCGCGAAAACCGATCGTGGCATTGATGTAGTCTCGAAGCAGTAGCTTACCGGCGTCCAGTTCGCCGGCCAGCAAACAATCCAGCGCTTCCGTCAACAAGCCTTCGCGGAACGCCGGGTCTTCCTGAGCTCTCCGCAGGACCGTGTCCTTGAATTCTCGTGTCAATGCCATCGTCGCCTGGTCTGCCGTCTTTGTGTTTTGAACTGGCCCCAAAGCGCTTTTGCCGCGTCGATATCCCGCTGTTGTCGCTTCTTGGTGCCGCCACCGAGCAACACGATCCAATCGCTGCCGTTTCGGCCAGAGTAAATACGATAGCCTGGGCCAAAATCGATGATTCGTTCTCGCACGCCTGCGCCCACACTTTTGGTATTGGCCAGGTTGCCCGCCTCGATTTGCGCCAGCGCTCGCCTGACTCTTAGTGCGGCTGACGAGTTCAGGCGGTTAAACCATCGCCCGAAGGGACTCGTTCCATCATCCTTGACGTATTCAACGACTCGCATCGAATGCTAACATAAATGTTATCATTGGCGGCAGAAGATGACGTCGGCTCGGGACTGGAATCCGCCGCGGGTGACTCCGCCCTGAAGAGAACGCCGCGAGGATACAAGCGCACTCGAGGTCCGTCCGAGTCTCAAAACTTCGCGAACCGTTTCGATAGGCTGTCTTTCTGGGTGCTTGAAGACTTGCGACGCCAGAGGACGGTCGGAAAGACCGCCCACTGACGCCCCGGGCCTTACGCCGCCCGGTTCAACCGCGCACCAAGCCTGGCGTTGACGTCGCGGAGTGCGGTGCGCAGGCCTTCTTCAATGACAGGGTGATAAAACGGCATGTCGAGCATCTCGGCAATTGTCAGGCCGCTTTGATGTGCCCAGGCGAGGAGGTGCGCAAGGTGTTCGGCCCGCGGCCCGACCATTTCGGCGCCGAGAAAGCGCCCGGACATCGTGTCCGCGTAGACGCGCAGCAAACCCTGATTCTTGAGCATAACTCGGCTCCGGCCCTGGTCTTCGAACGACACCTCGCCAATCTCGATGTTGCGATGCTTAAGGCTGGCAAAGGTTTCGCCGACCATGCCGATCTGTGGATCTGAAAACACCACGGCAAGGGCCGAGCGCCGCAAGCCCGGTTCGACCGTCGGATACCGCCCGGCGTTGTTGCCGGCGATGCGGCCTTCGTCAGCCGCCTCGTGCAGCAGCGGCCGGTCGTTATCGACATCGCCTGCAATGAATACATGCGAATTGCCAATCTGCATCGTGGTGGTGTCGAAGACCGGGACCCCACGTTCATCGAGCGGCAGCGACGTGTTGTCCAGTGCGAGACCGGCGACATTCGGCGTACGGCCGGTTGCCGCAATGACGTAGTCGACGACAACGCTGTGAACCGAGCCGTCGCGATGCACGAAGTCGATCGCAACGCCATTGTCGATCCGCTCCATGCGCTTCACTTCCGCATCGTCGTCAATGTAGAACTCGGCCGACAGAGCATCACGCGCCGACGCCATGACGTTCGGGTCGGTGAGCGGCCCAAATTGCCCGCCGAGGCCAAACAGCCTGACGTCGACGCCCAGGCGGGAGAGCGCCTGACCAAGCTCGAGACCAATGACGCCCGGACCGAATACGGCCACCGAGCCGGGCAGGTCCTGCCAGTCGAAAATGTCGTCGTTGATCAGCAGGCGGTCGCCAAGTTCTTTCCACGGCCGCGGATACGAAGCTGATGACCCGGTGGCAATGACGATCCGCTTCGCCGTGACGATCGTGCGATCGTTCATGTAATCGTCGACCTGCAGGCGGTGGTCATCGAGAAATTGGGCGTAGCCGCGAATGCGCTGCTCGGCCGGAATGCTCTCGGTGCCTTCGACGACAAACCCCACGAACCGATCGCGTTCGCTTCTCACCCTGTTCATTACGGCAGTACCGTCGACTTCCGGTTTGGGACTGTAGACGCCAAAACGGTGGGCCTCACCAACGGCGTGCGCGGCTTCGGCTGCTGCGATCAGCAGCTTGCTCGGCATACAGCCCACGCGCGCGCAGGTTGTTCCGTACGGTCCACCCTCAATGAGTACGACGCTATCGGTCCAGGCTTTTGCGGATCGAAAGGCCGTGAGGCCGGCGGAGCCGGCGCCTATGACGGCCACGTCTACGTTGCGATGTTGCATTGTCGTTCTCCTAAGCTGCCGAAGCCGTTTCGGTGGATGCGTTCAGCAGGCGCTCGAACTCGCCGCTGGCAACGGCGGCCGCAAGATCGTCGCTGCCGCCCACGTGATGTTTGCCGACAAAAATCTGCGGGACGGAGGTGCGATCCGCACGCTCCACCATTTCCTTTTCGCGGGCCAGGTCGTTGGTGACGTCGATCTCCTCGAAGGAGATGCCGAGTCGGTTCAGTTGTGCCTTTGCCCGGGCGCAAAACGGGCACCAGCTCTTGGTGTAGATTTCGACGGGTTGCATGAGGTACTCCCTGTTTCGTAAGACTGTGCGTATACGATAAGGGCGGGAATGGAGCTTATCTATCATTAGAAGTTCGATAATTATGCGAAATCGTCCAAAATGGCGGACTCAAGGGAAGATCTCAGCGGAGCCGCGGCAGCAAGGCCCGCATTAGGTTAAACCGGGTTTCGCTGTTCCCGCGTTTAGGCTGGAGAGGATCAATGACCGCGCCAGCCGGGAGTTACGTGTCATGAACAAACCCGTCGCCTTACTGACTGTCCTGCTGCTCGTGGGCGGCGCCTCGAAAGCCCAGGCGAGTTTCGCCAAGGAACTGTTGGCCTGCCAATGGTCAAGTGACGAATACCTGTTGTTGAGAGCAAGCTTGCCGCGATCCGGTACCGGGTATTACTACCTGGAGAGCGTCACGGCGTCCGGCAAAGAGGAGATTCTGAAGTTCGAAGACACCGACATGGACTCAATGCACAGCGCAGTCAGTGGTGGAACCTTCAAGCCTCTGTCCAGCGTGTACTTTCTCAACAACGGCCGTCATCAGTTTCTGGCTCACTTTTTCAAGGTGAGCAACGACAAGTCGCTATCGGCAGCGTGGCTCTTGAATCTGCCGGGCTATCGGACCGAGGGGTTGACTGCCACTTCGTGCATGGACTGCGAAATGGAGAACAACTACTGTCGCGACTTGTTCGTGTCCGATTGAGAGGTCCGTGCTGCGAGCCGTCCGCGGCAAAACATCGAGCCTCAAATCAGCCGGTCCATGCCTCCGCCAGGAAATCGACAAACGCCCGTACCGTCCGGGCGAGCAGCCTGCGGTCCAGATAGACGGTTGAGTACACGATGGGCTCCGGACGTTGCCCCGCGAGGATTTCGATGACGCGGCCCTGTTCCAGAGACGGCCGGGCGAGATACAAAGGTACCTGAGCGACCCCCAGCCCGTCGATGACAAGGCCGAGCACAGACTCGACGTCGCTGGCCGCGACGGCGCGTGCCGGCCGGAAGCTCGCATTGCCTGCAAAGCGCCACGGCTCGTTGCGGCCGGTTCTAGAATTGCGGAAAGCGACCGCTTTGTGCCCCCGCAGCGCTTCGATCGTGTCGATCTGCCGCTGCGCAATCGCGTGCTTGCGGCTTGCCACAAGCACCAGTGGGTCGCGAAACACGGGCCGGGATACCAGGCTGCTGTCTCCAAGGTGGCCGCTGCGTATTGCGACGTCGACCGGTTCAGCGGCCAGATCGACGTACCGATCCGTGAAGTCCAGTTCCACGTCGATGTCGGGAAAGGCTTGCAGGAAGCATCCAATGAGCGGTGCGATCATGCGCCGGCCGAACGTGACGGGTGCCGAGATCCTGAGCGGGCCTCGGACGTGCGCGGCGTCTCCCGATACCTCGGCCAACAGCGCATCGAACTCCGCAAGAAGCTGATTCGACTTCGACAGCAATTGTTCACCCGCGGGCGTCAGCCGCACGCTGCGGGTCGTGCGTTGGAAGAGCTTCAGACCCAACTGCCGTTCCAGCCGGGCCACCGACTTGCTCACAGCCGAAGCGGACAACCCAAGCAAGTGCGCGGCGCCGGCGAAGGAGCGCTGCTCGGCAACCCGGGTGGCAACGTGCAATGCGTCGAGGTTTTGGCCTATTCGTGACATCTAGGCACTAGTGTATCAACTGATGGGCTGTTTATTAGCTAAGAGTCAACAAATAAAGTGTGCTTCCACCCAAACAAAGGATACAAGCCATGCCTGTTGCCAACCGCCTGAACCCGCTGCCGGTCGACGACCGCTACGCCGGAATCTACTCCCACGGGGTCGTTGCCGATCAGCAGCGAACGCTCTATGTGTCGGGTCAGATCGGCATTGACGAAGATGGGTCGCTGCCGGCCGATTTTGGTACCCAGTGCCGAAACGCGATCGAGCGCGTTATCACCGTTGTCCGAGACGCCGGTCTGGAGCGTCGCGATATCGTGAAAATGGGTTTTTTTCTAGTCCGCCGCGACGATATGCCTGAACTCGTCCGGATCAGACAATCGATGCTCGACGGGGTGAGTCCCGCCGTTACGACGGTACTGGTCGCCGGTCTCGTCGAGCAGCAGTGGCTGGTAGAGGTTGAAGCAATTGCGGTGGAGTCGGCTGTCGACTAAGACCGCAGTGTATTTGTTGACTGGAACTGCCTGACGAATGTGAACTACCCGGGGTCAAATGCGTCGAGTAACACAGACACGAATACGCGGGGTGTGTCGCGCACCGCGGAACGATCGCGGAAAGATCGGGGGTAGCCAAGTGAAGCAGTACAGCGATAATCCATCCACAACCAAGCGCTACGGGTTTGCGGTGCTGGCGCTCGGCGCCTTCCTGCTGGCGGCCTGCTCGTCCGGGGAACCGCCAGGTGAGGGTTCGGCGACGGTTGCTGACACGGACGCCGTCGACGAAACCTCCAGCATCGACTGGTTCGACGGCGGCGTCGATGCGGCTTTTGCAGCCGCCGAGCGCGAGGACAAGCCCCTGTTCTTGTACTGGGGTGCAGAGTGGTGTCCCTACTGCAAGCAAGTGAAAGCCACTATCTTTACGCGTCGCGACGTGATCCGCCGCACGCGGCAGTTCGTGGCCGTCGAACTTGACGGAGACGACCCGGCGGCACAGCAGGTCGGCGAGGGTTTCGGCGTCGCGGGTTACCCGACGATGATTGTGTTTACACCGGACGGCGAAGAACTGACCCGCATCCCCAACGGGCTCAATCTAGAGGCCTACGCGGACATTTTCGATCTGGCGCTGAACGCGATTCGACCCGTGGCCGACCTCGTGCGCGCAGCCCTGGCGGGCGAGTCGCTCGAGGATCGGGAGTGGCAACAGCTGTCCGTGTATTCCTGGGGACAAGACAATCAGCGAGCGCTGGGTGATCTCGATCCGCACAGTGCGTTCGACGCTCTGGCCAAGGCGTGTCCTGCCAGCGCGGGTACCGCATGCAGCCGACTGGCGATGAATCACATCGAAGCGGCTATTGATGCCGCCGAAGATACACCGCTGGATCCGGCCGTTCGGGATGCAGCCGTGGACCGGCTAATGGCAATGCTCACCGACGAGCGCCTGATCGCCGCAAATCTCGATGCTGTCCTGCACGCCGGCACCGACTTTACCGGGGCACTGACCGAACCCGGCAGCGAGACACGCGCCGAGCTCGCCGCCCGCTGGCAGGCGGCAATGGAAGCGCTGGCGGACGACCCGCGCCTGTCGACGGTCGAGCAGTTTTACGCGGCCTACGGCCCGGTCGGTTTTTTGCGCCTCGACAATTCCGAGGCGACGATTCCCGAGGCGACCCAAGACGCTGTTCGAAATCGGGTTGCACAGGCGATGACCCGCACCACCGACCCTATCGAGCGGCATGCCGTAACGACAACGGCCGCGAGCCTGCTGCGGTCGGTCGATCTGCCCGACGCGGCATCCACGCTTCTCGAGGGTGAGCTCAAGCAATCCAAACAGCCCTACTACCTGATGTCGGTGCTTGCCAGCACGGCCGAGGCCAACGGCGACAACGCTTCGGCATTGTCCTGGCGCAAACGTGCCTACGAGACGGCAACGGGTGAGAGCACGCGCTTTCGCTGGGGGTACGGTTACGTCGTGGGGCTGATCCGGCTTGCCCCGGAGTCGACGGCCGAAATCGAGGCCGTTACCGCTCAGATGTTTGCCGAACTCGACGATCCCGCATCCGCGTTCTACAGCGGAACCGGGATGCGCGCGGAGCGGCTGAGCAACGCGCTGCTCGAATGGGCCGGCTCCGACGACAATGCGGATGAAAGGGCCGCCGTGCTGGCGCGGCTGCGCGAAAAAACCAGCAGCGTGTGCGACGCTATACCGCCGGGCGAGACCGGCCGTGAGCGCTGTGACGGTTTTCTCAACGCGGCGAGCGGTTGAGTTTCTAGTGCAGCTCCCGGGCCCGGCCTGACGCTCCGTCGCTCAGCTGCTGGTCGCCGCCGCCGCACGCCTTGATGGCTTCGACCGGGACCGTCACGGTCTCTCCGGCGCCCTTTCGACGCTGTTCCCGTAAACGGTTGGCGCGATCCTGGGCGGCTTCCCAGTCTTCGAGCTGTGCCTTTGCGATGCGTCTCGATTTGTCGAAGTGGAAGTCGACCTTCTTCTTCGACTGCGGACCCCAGTAACCCACCTTGCCGAGATCGTAAAACGTGCGCTGAAAGCCAGCCTTCATGAAGGCTTTCAGACAGCCGAGCAGGTAGCGACGGCGAAAACCCGTGCCTCTCCAGGGATAGTGGAACAGCGCCTTTTTCATGTAGAAGCGCCGGTAATTGTTCATGACCCTGTCGAGCAGCTCGGTCCGCTCCATTGCTGCGGGTTTCATGATGGGGGTCACGAAGTTGTACTTGGAGAAGTCGAAGACTTCGACCTTGTCGCCGAGTTCCTGGAACAGCGACGTGAACGGCCAGGGCGTGTACATGGCCCAGTTGGCAAGGTCCGGTTGCCAGTCCCACGCCATGCGATAAGTCTGCTCCAGCGTTTCCGGCGTCTCGTTATCCAGCCCGACGATGAACTGGGCCTCGACAAAAATATCGGCGTTACGCAGTAGCTCGATGGCGCGGCGGTTGTCGTCGATCTTGGTTTCCTTGTTGAAGCGATCGAGTTTCATCTGCGTGGCGGCTTCCGTACCGAGAGACACGTGTACGAGTCCCGCTTTCCGGTACAGCGGCAGCAGCTCTTGGTCACGCAGAATGTCCGTGACCCGCGTGTTGATCCCCCACTTGATTCGTTCGGGCAGGCCGCGCGCGATCAGTTCTTCGCAAAAAGCAATGAACTTCTTGCGATGAATCGTCGGCTCCTCGTCGGCGAGAATAAAAAAGCCGACGTCGTGATCGTTGACCAGCGCTTCGATTTCGTCGACAACTTTCTTCGGGTCGCGGATGCGGTAGTCCCGCCAGAATTTCCATTGTGAACAGAACGAGCAGGTAAACGGGCAGCCTCGCGCCATGTTGGGGATGGCGACGCGCACGCCCAGCGGCACGTAAATGTACTTCTCCCATTCGAGTAACGACCAGTCCGGCACAATGTCATCGAGCCTCTTGATCGTGGGTGCCGCCGGCGTCGCAACGATTTGTTCACCATCGCGGAACGCGAGACCACGTATGTCGTGTCGCTTGAGGTCCCAGGCCCCGCCAGCCACCGCTTTAACCACTTCGGTCATGATTTCTTCGCCTTCGCCGCGCACGATGACGTCGACCGCGTCCGACTCACTCAGAACCTGCTTGTACATGAACGTGGCATGGACGCCGCCGAGCACGCGGAGGGCGTCCGGCGCCGCGTCTCGGGCAATCTCGAGGACACGCTCCGCCGTGTAGATTGACGGCGTAATGGCCGTAGTCCCCACGACATCCGGTTTGAGCTCCGCAATTCGTGCCCTGAGATCGTCGTCGTTAATGTGATGGGTCATTGCGTCCAGGAAGTGGACGTCGCTAAAGCCTGCGGACTTGAGTGCGCCCGCAATGTAGGCAACCCAGGCTGGTGGCCAGTTGCCGGCGATTTCGGCGCCGCCGGAATGATAGTTCGGATGGACAAGGACAATACGCATGGGGCTAACCTCGAGGTCGATGGCTGCTCAATTCTTTTTTGGATGAGTTGTTGGACGAATGGTCAGTCAGATGGATATCGAACCGGCAGTGGGGCGCGCCGCACGATCGGCACTCGGTCTCGGTTACGAGGACACCCGGGCTGGCAAGCGACAGCAGTCTCTGGAACGCTGCCGCGTAGTAGCCCCCCGTGGGATTGACCGCACCGGCCAATCGGCAGGTGGGTGCGTTGTCGAGCAGTATGCTGCCGGGATACGTCCCGCCGAGCTCGAAGCTGCTGTTCCCGGCAAAGGTCCAGGCATGACGGCGAAACGCGACGAGCAGCAGCGGGATGCTCATTCGCGCGGGCAACCAACCGAACAGGGAGCGAAGGGGCGCGGGTATTCTGTTGGCCGCGACGTAGTCGCCGGTCTTCTCGCCGCTCTGCACGAGTACTTCACGGACCGTGTCTTCATCGAGCTCACGCCGGAGCGACGACAACAGACTCGAGAATGCAGCCTCGGGAATCATCCCCGTGGGTTCAGTGGCCGGCAGGCCCGCCAGGCGAGCGACGCGGTCTCGAGTCGCCGTCCCCTCGAGTTCCTTCAGCGCCGCCAGGGTCTGGATGACCGAGTTCGGGCCGATTTGCGCGGGAGCGGCCGGCGCCAGCACGGCGTCCGCAGTTCTCCGCTGTGTATTGACGGTCGGCAGGCTCATCCTGACCTCAGGAAGTGTAAGGTTACGTGGACATCTTGTTGACCATGTAAGTTGACACTCTAAAGCCTCAGCCGGTAGCAGGCGATTGCGGAAAACCGAGACGCCACGGTGTCGGAGTCGTTGACGCCAAAGCGCTGGCTGCGAGCGCAGGCGGCCGCCGCTCTGTGTGCCTGGTCCGAGGGTTATCCCGTCTGTCGGTGTACTCCATATTGATTTATATGCGACCTTATAAGGGAATATTATCGCGGTTGTAATACTTATAAGGTACAAATAGTCTACTATTGGAAACACCGGTACGACCAACGACGCTCCCGATATCGACACTCACCCTAAGTCAACGGAGGTAATTCAGCATGAAATCAGTATTGTCAGCCGGCCTTCTGTGCTTGCTGGGCCTGACGGCCTACCAGCCTGCGGTCGCCAACAACGATCCGAACGGCAACACGATCCGCATCTACTACATGGACGAGGAAGTGTTTCGCGCAGGCGGGGTTCGTCTTTACCCGGAAATTCGCGAGTTCCTGTTCGACATCAACGCCGAGATCGTTCAGGTAGAAAACCAGGTCAGAGCAGAGCTGCAGCAGGAACTCATCCAGAATCTGCCGTCGTCGCTGGATCTGGACGGCGTTTCCTTCAACCTTGCGAACTATCTCAACATTGGCCTTTCGTCTCTCGGCGGCGGAGTATTTGAGCTCAACTTTCTCGGACTGGCCGCCAGTTCGCTCGCAATCGTGGAGTGGGATACAGCACCCTGGTTAGCGAACGGCAGCATCAGCATCGCAACCGACTACCTGACCGCGAGCGGAACGTACGACCTCTTTACGGGTAACGCCTCCGCCGTGCTCGATCCACCCGCGTACAACATCGACGTGAGCTACGGCGGACTCGGTCTCGTCTTCATCAACTTCATTACTCTCGGCGGTTTGGACAGCCTCGTGGACAAACTGGAAGACTCTCTGACCGAGGATATCGATGCGAGTATTCAGAGCATCGTCGATCAGCGATTGAACGTATTCTCGGACACGCTGTTTGGTATCGAACCCTATATACCGCAGCACGTCTACTACTACGGTGTGGACGTGGCACAGGAAATCAGAGCACTGCTCGACGACGTTCCGGCCGGCAACGTCGTTAGCGCCACGTACAGCGAGGGCGCCGGAAAATACTATTCCAAGCTCAACATACGTCTGGGCAACAACATCGCTATCGTGCTCACTCACAAGAATCCCAACGCCTTGTGCACGGGCAGCTGTCGCGGCGGCTAGCAAGCAGGGGCAAGCTCGGATGATCGCGAAACGGTCCGCAGCGACGGGGCGCGACCGTGCTACCCGGACCCGTCCACAATCATGAGCAGGGCCATCGGCGGCCGGCGTCGGCCGCCGATGGTTCTCGGCTATTCTCCTATCGAATCGGCGGTCAGCCGGCGGATGGCTTCACCTTTGACGTAGTCGACGGCGCTGGCAACGTCCGTCAATTTGGCCACCGGCGATCCCGTTGACACTTCATCGAACACGACGACAGAGCCGTCTTCGTCCGGCGTTATCGTAATCGTCCAAACCGTATAGGCGCCCAGTCCCTGCAACGGGCCGAACGGTGCGTCGAGACGCAATACCTTGCCCGGGTCGACAAACAGTACGCGGCCGTGTGCGACGGACTTGTCGTCCCAGTCTTCGCGCCACAGGCCGCCTGCCTGCAGATCCAGCGACAGGTTGGCCGCGTCCCCGGAATACGTGTGGTCGGGGTGCCACCAGGTGGAAGGCTGCACGAGCCTGTCCCAGATCTGCTGGGGCGACAGATTCGAGCGAGCTTCGTGGCGCAGCGCAAAATGTGTATCCGAGACGGAAATGACTTCGGCATTGCCGGCCGCGGGACCAGTCAGTCCCGTTGTCAGAAGAACAAAAGCCATCAGCGCCGAGGCGCCGCTACGGGTGGTCATGAGCTGTCTCCTCCCCGCCCGAACGCCGGCCGCCCAGCGTGGCCGCCACTTCGGGCAAGTGACCGTCACACGCTGCCAGGACGTCCTTCGAATCGGACGCATGTTCGACAAAAGAAATCATGTAGCCGTGTATGCCTTCCTCGATGATAAACGGGACTCCGCGATTTTTCTGCGTGCCTTCCTCGATTGAGCCGCCGATATCGTCGTTGCTCAATCCCGGCGCGTAGAACATGACGTGAGGCGGGACACGCATCAGTCCGCCCGCCTGAGCATTCCACACGTAGTTGAAGTTGGACATCATGTACGAGACGCCGGGTCGCGACGGGGCCTTGAGCCCGCCGTCAGCCGCGACCTTCCGGAAGCGAGTTTCGCGTTCGTCCGCAGCCACCCCGTCAAGCGACCACTGAGACTTCAGCACGATGCCGGGCACAATGGACTCCGCACCCGCCGCGTCCGGGCATTGCGGTATCAGCGCATCTTCGTGATTGCGCGCCACAATGCAGGTAAACGGGCCGTTTCGCTCGCGGGTCAACTCGTATCCCGTTGCGGTCAGCACATACGCCGAGGCGTCGTCTCGCAGCCGCTTGGGCAGAGCCGATAACGCCAGCGCTTCCTCGCAGACGGCCGGGAGCAACGTTCCTTCGCCAACGGATCTGGTAATCGATTCGGCGCCCGCCACAAGCGGCAAAAGCATACCGGCCAGAACAGGCAAATTGAGTGCGGTTCGCATGACGACAACTCCGGAGACACTACGTGCTTCCGGAGTATGCGCCGCACAGGCACGCCGCTCACCAAGGCGTTTGAGAAGCGCGCTGATTCCCAGTGAACGGTGTTGACGCCGAGTGAACGGCATCGAGGCGCCTGCTATTGGCGGTTAATGGATCGGTGGTTAGCGGCAAGCTCGTATTGCCGCCTGCCAGTCGGCGCCGTTCGCAATCTGCTGCCGAAAACAGCTGATCGTTGCATCAGCGTCAGTGACGCCGGCGCACAGTTCCACGGCATTCTGCCATTGCCAGCGGTTGCCACCACCCCAGCTGATACCGCCTTCGCCAATCCCGCCGTGCATGGCGGTCTGAAAGCAGCGCGCCGGTTCCGTGGAGCGTGGCGCGCCTCCGCACATGCGCTCCAGGTTGGTGGCGGCCCAAAGTGTCGAGCCATCGTAGTCCCAGGCGATGCGGCCTTGCAGCGCGTCGCGGCAGGCGGTTGTGCCGCCGATCTCGGTCGCAGGATTCAAGGGCCCCAGGTCCTCGACCGGCTGCCGCTCATCCGTGCGTATGACCGGTGGCACGGGCAGGTCGGCCACGGTGCCTCCACCGGTTCCGGATTGCTGCAGCGGCGAGAGCAGAATCAGCGCGGGTTTGAACGCCAGGCGTTGAATGCGCGTATCGTCCAGCGGGTTCCGGTCCGAGCTGATATCGTCACCTCGGGTGTCGCCAATGATCGTGTAGCTGTCGAGCACGGCGTCACGGTCGAACGTCTCGGTGTGATAAGCCTCGCTCCGCGACCAGTTGTCGGCACCGCCACCGCCGTCGTCACTTTCGAACTCGATGCGCTGCTGTGAGAGTGACAGAATGCGCTCGATCGTGCGTCCCACCGGCGCGGTATACACCGTATGGCTCCATCGACCGCGGCCGATCGAGCCGTCGCCGCCGGTTTCGGTGGCGACAAACTCGATGTCCGCGACGATGCGGTTTCGAACCGCGCGAAGCTCGACGTCCACGACGATGTGCGGTCCGTTGCCGTCGAATTCACGATCGCCGTACAGGTTCTCGGTTGGCGTCATGTCTTTGTCGCCGCCCGGCGCCCATGCCCGCTGGCCGCGGCCAATGTTTTCCGGATAGTTGTACAGATCGGTCAGCTGCACGATGCGCCGTTGGCCGCGTCGCCGGAGATCGCCGCCCGCCAGCGAGCCGCCGCTCAGGTAACGAAGATGTGAGGCGCTTTCGATCACATAACGTGTCGTGCCGTCCGATGAGCCATCGCCGCGGGGCACATCGGACCAGCGAACCTCGATCCGGTTGCCCTCGCGCTCGCCGATGCCAATGTGTACGTTGCCGAACGCGGGGTTCTCGCCGAGCCACGCAACCGTGTTGCCGTATTGCGCAATATAGAAAGTCGAACCATCGCCCGAGAACCAGATGTCGGTCAGATCTTCACTGTCGAACGAAAAAACGTAGTCGTCTTCCTGCAATGGCGCGAACAGCCACTTTCTATCGGTGAGAATTCTTCGCACCTGCCGCTCTGTGCCCGCGGCCACCCCGCTTTGATCTTCATTCAGCATCTTGTAAAACGGTTGTGCCGCCAGCGCGCCGCGCGTGACCGAGATCTGCTGCCTGCCGCGTCCGCTCTGAGTGTACGTAAACGTCGCCTGCCCGCTGGCGTTCTCGCTGCCCTGCGGCACAAAGTAATAGTTGCCGGTGACGTCAGCACCTCGCCGCGTGCCTTTGAAGACGAACGTCGAAGGCCGGATGTTCCTCGACCCAGGGCCCAGGCAGCTCGACTGAGCGGATTCCGTCCTGGTGCCCGGTGTTGTCGCCGTGCTTGTGCAGTACCAGTAGTTACGCTGCAGCTCGCCGAGGATAAAAACTTCGTTACCTGACTGACGCACGTGCAGCCAACGATCGCCGGAGCGCTCTTTGTACGCGCCGTTAATGTCGGCCTGTGCCGGTAGCGCCAGGCACCCGAGTGCGAGTGCCGTCGCGACGACTGTGAAACGTACGCCTGCCTGCATTTAGCTTCTCCCCGTGGCCTTTCGAATGGCCATCACATTTGCAACGCGCCAGTCGCCGAGCGGACGTGGCTGGCGATTGGGCACATCTATAGAAGCGCAAGCATCTGGCCGTCTCCCTCAAACACGCGGATCGGCAGTACCCGATGGCTACGGCTTTGTCGCCAACTTAATGTTTCTCCCATATGCGGCTACTATTGCGAGGCCAACAAGGCAGCCAGAGTCAGCGTCACGGGCAACAAACAGAGTCCCGGCGACGCCCGGGGGAGATCGTTATGCCCAAGAACATCGTGATTTGCCTGGATGGCACCGGCAATCAGTTCAAGGAAGACAACTCGAACGTCGTCAAACTGTTTCGAACGGTCGTCAGGGGGGCGGGTCAGGCCGCTTTTTACGACGCGGGCGTCGGTACGCTCGCCGATCCCCAGTTCAGAACACCCGTAGGGAAGCGGTTCAGTATGTGGCTGGGGCTCGGGCTGGGGTTCGGTCTGCTCAAGAACGTCGAGGAAGCCTATTCGTACCTAATGGAGCGCTACGAGCCGGGCGATCGAATTTTCTTGTTCGGCTTCAGCCGCGGGGCGTATACAGCGCGAGTGCTGGCGGGTTTTATACAGGCCGTTGGGCTCCTCGAGCCCGGCAACCAGAGCCTGATCCCCTATGCAATAAAGCTGTATAAATCGAAGAAGCGACGGTACTGGATCGTCGGCTCCGCGTCGCCGCAGTTCAAGGTGATGCAGAAATTCAAGTCCACGTTCAGCCGTGCGGTCGACATCCACTTTCTCGGTTTGTGGGATTCGGTCTCCACGTTCGGATGGATCTACAATCCGATCTTTCTGCCTTACACGACCAACAACCGGAGTGTAAAAACCGTACGCCATGCACTGGCGATCGACGAGCGGCGTGCGTTCTTCCAGCCGATGCTCTGGGGGCGTAGTCACGCTGACGACCAGAACATCAAGGAAGTCTGGTTTGCCGGCGTGCATTCCGATGTCGGCGGCGGGTATCCGGAAGCAGATTCCGGACTGTCGAAAATTGCGCTCAAATGGATGCTCCACGAGGCAACCCGCCCTGAGTTTGGCCTGGTCATCGACCGCAAGAAGCACGATCGTTACGTGCTGGGCAAGTCCGACGGAGGTTACGTCAAGCCCGACCCCGCGGCCGGTGCGCATCAGTCACTCAAAGGAGGCTGGTGGCTCGTGCAGTATCTGCCACGCAGCGTGTGGGTCCCGGAGCGAGGCAAGGAGGCCGTTCGTTTTCCCAAACAAAGGCGCGAGATCAAGCCGGGCGTAACTCTTCACGAGTCGGTCCTCGAGCGGATGTCGCAGCGCGACTACGCGCCGCCGAATCTTGCGGGCGACAGTCCAGACGACATTCGGCAGAACTACATGATCGAGCCGGACGCTGAGTGATGGCACGTATATTCATATCCTATCGGCGCGAGGACGCAAAATGGGTGGCGGGGAGGATGTACGACCGGCTGACCGAGATGCTGGACAAGGAAAACGTCTTTCTCGATGTCAGCGATATTGATCCCGGCGATGACTTCGTCGAATCCGTCAAACAGATTGTCGGTAGTTGCGACGTCCTTCTCGCGGTCATAGGTCCTTCCTGGCTCGGCGCAAAGGACGCCACCGGGGCGCTGCGCCTGCAAAACACCGACGATCTCGTCCGCGTCGAGATTGCGACGGCGTTGCGCAGGGACATTCGCGTCATCCCGATCCTGGTCGACAACGTCCCGATGCCGCCGGCCAACGCGCTGCCGGACGATCTACAGGCTTTGACGCGCCGCAACGGCAAAGAAGTTGGCTTTAGCCGGTTCCACGCGGATCTGGACAGCCTCATCAAGGTCCTGCGAGCGGTCCTGGGCGTATCGGGCAGCGCGGATTCCAGCGTACCGACCGACGTCGACAGCGATGCGGAGGAGTCCGCTGACGTCACGGACAAAGACGTGAATACGGTGTTGCCGATGACCATCTCGCTCGAAATCCACGGCGGCGAGGTGACGCCGCTGATTGCCAAAGGCGCCGGCTTACCGGCGGAGCAATCCATGGTCATGTCGACGGCCGACGACAATCAGGCCGTGGCCACCGTTCACCTCGTATGGGGTGAGGCCAAGTCCGCGTCCGACAACCTGTCCATTGGTCGGTTTGAACTCGAAGACCTGCAGCTGGCGCCAAAAGGCGTTCCGCGAATCGAAGTCACGGCGACGGTCGACGAATCGCTGATCATGACCGTCAAGGCGGAGGACCAGGCCACAGGGCGATCGGAGATTCTCGATTCCGTGGATTTGTCGCAAATCGAGATACCCGACCACATGCTCGCCGAGCTCGAAGAAAAACCGATTCAGAGGGAATCACCCCGCGACGCCGGTTTTTCCGACATGTTCGCCGATGTCTTTGGAGACATCTTCGGCAAAAGAGGCAAGAAGAAGGCAGGCAACAGTCAACCATCGCTCGACGTACATACATCCGCGCAGATAACGTCGTCAGAGGCCAAAAGCGGCGTCGAGATTGAGGTCAACAACGCGGAAGGCCGGACCTTGCGCTGCAAGGTTCCGGCCGGCACGAAAGACGGCAGCGTCCTGAGGTTGATCGGACAGGGGGGTCGGCGCGGCGAAGACACCGGTGACCTGTACGTAAAGATCAAGGTCGGTTAGTGCAAACCTAAACTCGTACCCCGGCAACAAAGCCGTGTCCAGGCTCCAGCACTACAGTACCGCTGCGAGGACATCCCGGCGGCCTGCCGCTGTGCAGCACTGTGTCGAGTGACCATTTTGCGTCAATATCCAACGCAATCGTCTCCGGAGAGAGATTGAAGCCGCACAGTAGCCGTTGCTCCGCGGAGGTCCGGGTATACAGCAGGCTGTCTTCCGGCGAAGGCAGGAACTCAAGATCACCGTGGAGCAGGGCTGGACTGTTGCGTCGAAAGCGGACGACGCGGCGAAAAAACGAGAGCGCCGAATGCGGATCGTTTGTCTGGGCGTCGACCGTGCGCGCAACGTGAGCCTCGTCCACCGGTAACCACGGTTCCGCCATGCTGAAGCCCGCATTGGGTTCGCTGCTGCGCCACGGCATCGGTGTTCTTGCACCGTCCCGCCCCATGGTCTGCGGCCAGTGGACGATACCCTCCGGGTCGCGCAGGCGTTCGAACGGCACATCGGCCTGGCTCAAACCCAGTTCTTCGCCCTGGTAAAGAAACACGTTACCGCGCAGCGAAAACTGCAGCAGCGCAATCAGCTTGATCCTTAGTTCGCCCACCTTGCCGTACGATACGCCGTTGGCCCAACGTGTCGCGACGCGCGGTGCGTCGTGATTGGAGAACGCCCAGGACGGCCAGCCCGACTCCGGGTCATTGGGCCATGCGGCAACCGTTCGCTGAAAAGCCGCCGCGTCGAGCCGCGGTGCCGCAAGAAAGTCGAAACTGTACGCGGAACTGAGTCGCGACGGGCCGGCGTACTCCCGCATGAGTGGCAGCGGATCCCAGCTGCCGACCTCAGCTACCGTAAAAATCGAGTCGTATTCGTCGGTCAGTCGTCGGATGCGTTCGAGGAACCCGGGCACGGCGGGATGCGCATGATCGAACACGTGCTCCTGACGGTGGAAGGGTTTGTGCGCTTCCGGCGGAACGTGCGCGCGGTCCGGATTGTCGCGCAGCTCGACGTCGTGCATCAGGCAATGCAGTGCGTCGAGACGAAAACCTTTGACGCCGCGGTCCAGCCAAAATCGCGCGATATCGAAGATCGCGTTCTGGACTTCTTCGTTGTGCAGGTTGAGGTCGGGCTGCTCGCTCAGGAAGTTGTGGAAATAGAACTGCTGCCGCTCATGCGACCATGACCACGACGGGCCGCCAAAAATCGATTGCCAGTTGTTGGGCTCGCCCCCTTCCGCGCCAGGGTCAGCCCATACGTACCAGTCGGCTTTCGGGTTGCTCCGGTCGGATGCGCTTTCCACAAACCATGCGTGCTCCGACGACGAGTGCGAGTAGACCTGGTCGACAACAATGCGAAGGCCACGTTTGTCCGCCGCCGTAACCAGTTCGTCGAAGTCGCGGAGGCTGCCGAACAGAGGGTCCACGTCGCAATAGTCCGAGACGTCGTATCCAAAATCCCGCATCGGCGACTTGAAAAACGGGGACAGCCAGATTGCGTCCACGCCAAGATCGCGAACGTAGTCGAGACGGCGAACGATGCCCTGCAGATCGCCCACGCCGTTCCCCGTCGTATCCAGAAAACTGCGCGGATAGATCTGGTAGATGGTTGCGCCATGCCACCACTCGTGCGGTTTACTCTGCTCTGTCATTGGGCACCGAACTCGAACGCCGCACCAAAACAATGCACGCCCTGGCGCCCGGAAAGATCTACTGGCATCTTCTTTGAAAGCGATGATTTGATGCGGCATCATGCCTTTCAGTTCTGGGGCGGGCAATCGACATTTTTTCATCGACCGACAGCAAGATGATCGTATTCAGCGATCTCGACGGCTCACTGCTCGACCACGACACCTACGACTGGGCACCGGCACAACCCGCCCTCGCTTTGCTCAAAGAGCGGTCCGTTCCGCTTATACTCGTCAGCAGCAAGACACTCGCCGAGCTCGAAGAATTTCGCGTGCTTCTCGAACTGCAGCACCCCGTGGTGGCCGAGAACGGCGCAGTGATCGATGTACCCGACGGTTACTTTGGCGGTGATGCAGAGCGTCCGGCATCTGCCGTAGCGCGTGCTGAATTGCAGTCGGTTTACGAGGATGTGAAGAGCACATATGGGTTCCGCTGCGAGGCATTCTACGAACTGGGCGTCTCAGGCATTGCGCGTGAGACGGGCCTGTCGGAGCGGCGGGCCGGCTTGGCGAACGATCGCCAGGCATCGGAGCCGGTCCTGTGGCGCGACGATGAGCGCCGCGCGGAACAATTCCGGCAAGCAATGATCTCGCGCGGCCTGCGTTGCGTCCGCGGCGGCCGATTCCTGCACGTCATGGGCAATACCGGAAAAGCCGAGGCCGTCAATCAACTGCTCGATGCCTATGCCCACGTGTGGCCCGGCGGGGAAACGACGTCCGTGTCGCTCGGCGACGCGCCAAACGATCTTGGCATGCTGTCGGTCACGGACGTTGCGGTTGTGATTCCCGGCAAGCACGGGCATCCGATGAACGTGGATACACCAACACGGGTGTTGCGACCGACTCTGGCAGGGCCGGCCGGCTGGAACGCGGCAATGATGTCGCTCCTTGAAGAACAGCTCGGTTCGTATTCGACGACCAAAATCGATGGAGGGTAAGTCTTGGGGGATTTTCATCAGAACGGCAACATAGCAACGCTGCACAACCTGTCCGATCGCCCGGTCGAAGAACTGGAACGCGACCTGATTGAGTTTTCGCGTCACCGCCCGATGGGGCTGGTGGTGCCGTCACTGTATTCGGAGCTCGCCACACCGGCACTCGACAACATTGTCCGTGAACTCAGCCGCGTTCCCTATCTGAACGAAATTGTCGTGGGTCTGGATCGGGCCGATGAAAAGGAGTATCGGCACGCCCTCGAGTTTTTTGGCCGCCTTCCGCAACACCATCGGGTGTTATGGAACGACGGCCCCCGTCTCAGGGCGCTGGACAGCAAGCTTGCCGAAAAAGGTCTATCCCCCACGGAGCCCGGCAAAGGCCGCAACGTCTGGTTTTGCTACGGCTACACACTGTCGACCGGTCGGGCCTCGACGGTTGCCCTGCACGACGCCGACATCAAGACTTACAAACGGGACCTGCTGGCGCGATTGATCTACCCGGTGGCGAACCCGGGCTTCAGCTACGATTTCAGCAAAGGCTTCTACGCCCGTTCGGACGGCACGACGATGGGCGGGCGGGTGACGCGCCTCCTCGTGACGCCGCTGATTCTTGCGCTGCGGGTCGTCTGCGGCCGCAGCGACTATCTCGATTTTCTGCACAGCTTCCGGTACCCGCTCGCCGGTGAGTTTGCGTTGCGCCGGAATGTTATCGACGACCTTCGCATACCAACCGACTGGGGGCTCGAGATCGGCGTGTTGAGCGAGATGCACCGCAATCATTCCAACAAGCGTATCTGTCAGGTCGACATTGCCGATTCTTACGACCACAAACACCAGGACCTGAGCGCCGACGACCAGACCCGCGGGCTGTCGCGAATGAGTATCGACATCGCAAAAGCGATGTACCGGAAGCTGGCGATTCAGGGCGAGACATTTTCGGTCAACCGCGTGCGCACGATCAAAGCAACCTACTACCGGACCGCGCTCGACTTCATCGAACTGTTCGAGGCGGACGCCGCAATCAACGGCTTAAGCTTCGACAGGCACGCCGAAGAGGAGGCTGTCGAACTGTTCGCCGCGAACGTGGTCGAGGCCGGTCATCTGTTTCGGGAAAACCCCATGGACACGCCGTTCATTCCGCCATGGAACCGGGTCATTGCGGCCGTGCCGGGTGTGCTCGAGGAACTGCGTGAGGCGGTCGAGGACGATATGGCGGAGTTCGGGAGTTGAACGGCCCGGCGCTCGAGGCGGGAGCGCGACGGCTGAGTGCGCGCGTTCAAGCGCACCTCAGGATCATCTATGGAGAGCGGGCGGACGATCTCGTCGAGCCCGTCGTCGAAGCGATGCGTTATCCCGGAGCGGTCGAGGAACCGCCCCCCTACCAGAACTACTGGGACGAAACCGACTGCTGGATGATCACGTACGCCACGTCGGTCAATCGAGAGGGAGAGCCCGGACTCAAGACGCTGAAGACGTTCTGCGATCGCTATCTTGCGGATACGATCAACGGTCTGCACATACTGCCGTTCTATCCCTACAGTTCCGACGACGGCTTTGCCGTGATCGACTACTGCGCCGTTGACGAGGTCGCGGGCACCTGGGGAGACATTGAACTCATGGGCAGCCGCTATCGCCTGATGGCGGATCTTGTCATCAATCATGCATCGAGCCGTTCGGCGTGGTTTCAGAATTTTCTGTCGCGCAAGGATCCCGGCAAGGACTATTTCAAGGAAACGAAGCCCGAAGACGATCTCAGTATGGTCGTGCGTCCGCGATCGACGCCGTTACGCACCGAAGTGGAGACGGTCGACGGGATACGCTGGGTCTGGTGCACCTTCGGCCCCGATCAGGTTGATCTCGATTTTGGCAACCCGGAAGTCCTGCTGCGCTTTGTCGAGATCATCCGCTTTTATCTCGAGAAAGGCGTTCGCGTACTGAGGCTGGATGCAGTGGCTTTCCTATGGAAAGAGCCCGGCACGACGTCACTGCACGATCAGCGCACACACGAGATCATCAAGCTGCTGCGCACGCTGATCGATTTCTTCGATCCGTCCGTCATGCTGATTACCGAAACCAATGTCCCGAACCGCGACAACCTTACCTATTTCGGCAATTCGAACGAAGCGCACGCGATCTACAACTTTTCTCTGCCACCGCTCTTGATCTACACCCTGCTGACGGGCGATTGCCGGCACCTCAAGACCTGGATGATGAGCATGCCGCCTGCTCGCGGCGGCACGACCTATTTCAACTTCATCGCTTCGCACGACGGTATCGGCATGCGCCCGGTAGACGGTCTGTTGTCGGAGGCGGAGCGCACGAGACTGCTCGAAACCCTGACGGGGTTCGGCGGCAGGGTTTCGCTCAGGACCGGTCCGGACGGGGCTGCGCGCCCTTACGAGGTGAATATTAGTCTCATCGACGCGCTGGCCGGCACTGAGGAGGGCCCGGACGAGTTTCAGGTCGACCGGTTTATCTGCGCGCACGCCATCATGCTGGCGCTCGAGGGTATCCCGGGCATCTACATTCACAGTCTGCTGGGAACGCCGAATGACTACGAGGGGCTGGCGCGGACGGGGCGATACCGGTCGATCAATCGCCGCAGCTGGGACCAGGACGAGCTCGACGCGGTACTCGCCGACACCAGCAGTACCCAGTCCGTCATTCTTTCGAGACTGAGTGAGCTGATTCGCCTGCGTCGGCAACAAGAGGCCTTTCACCCCAATGCTGTGCAGTTCACGATGCAGTTGGGTCTGGAGCTGTTCGGAATCTGGCGGCAGTCGACGGATCGGCGCCAGGACGTATTCAGCATCAGCAACGTCACTCGCGAACACCAGTCTCTCGAACTCGCCAGCGTGAACCTCGTCAGCACCGATCAGTGGCGGGACCTGATCAGCGGCGTTCGTATCGAAGAGGGACAAGCCACGCTGGAACTGTCTCCCTACCAGACCGTATGGTTGACCAACCGTTGATCGAACATCGTGGCTCGCGGAATTGGGTTCGGACCAGGAAATTTTTTCGCCACCTGCATCCAAATCCGGCGGTTCACCGAATACAGGGACAAGTCCGCGTTTGCGGTACCGACACTACACCCTGGAGAGCCACTATGAAGTCCCTGAAAGCCTGTTGCGCTGCCTTGCTGCTGATCCTCGCAACACCTGCCCTTGCAGGCTACAAATCGTCGATGGATATCGTTGACACGGCAGCATCTGCCGAACAATTTCAGACACTGATCGCCGCGGCCAAGGCGGCCGGTCTGGCAGGCGCGCTGAAAGGCGACGGTCCGCTGACCGTGTTTGCGCCCACCGACGACGCGTTTGGCGCGCTGCCCGCCGGCACCATCGAAACCCTGCTCAAGCGGGAAAACCAGGAGCAACTGGCCAACATCCTGAAATACCACGTAATTGCGGGTGCAGTCGGCTCCGACGCACTTGCCGACGGTGCGAGGCTCGAGACCCTGGCCGGTGTCGACGCGGTAATCAGCAAGACCGAAAACGGTTTCAACATCGAGAACGCCCGCATCGTTGCGACCGACATTGACGCGTCCAACGGTGTCATCCACGTCATCGACCGGGTTATCCTGCCGGCCACTCAGATGTCACGGACCGACGCTGCACAAGCCATCGAGCGTGCAATCGACAGCGGCGTACCGATGTTCAATCACGGTGACGCTGCCGGCACCGTGGCGGTCTACACGGCGGTCTCGGAACGGCTGGTGCGCGAGGGCGGGCTCACGGCCGCAGAGCGCGCGCGGCTCGAGATGGGACTTCGCAAGGCGGCCGGCGCCCACAACGCGCGGTCCGGCGCCTGGCAGCTGCGCTACGCACTGGATGACGTGTTCGATTCGCTGCACGGCGGCGGGCAAATGCAGGCAAGCCGGCAAATGTCGCGCTAAGCGGCTGCCGGGGCCAAGCTCGTCTTTATGAACAAGCGTTGTGCAACGGGGGTGGGGGCTTTTGCCCTCATCTCCATCACGTACCTTCGACAGAAGACGTAATGCCGTCCTCGATCCTGGAACGTATCGCAAACGGCGACCGCACGGCGGTTGCCGAGTGCATTGACGAATACAGCGGCCTCATATGGTCGCTGTCTCGTCGATTTCTGGGCAACGAATCCGATGCCGAAGAGGTCGTACAGGAAATATTCGTGGAGCTGTGGCAAAAAGCTTCCCGTTTCGATCCCGAGGTCGCGGCGGAAGTCACCTTCGTTTCGATGCTTGCCAGGCGGCGGCTGATCGATCGGCGGCGCAGCATCGACAATCAGCCGCCGTCCGAGTCTTTCGACGAACGCGAAAGCTGCCTTACGGACGATGCCCAGCGTGTCATCGAGGCGTCGGTAGAGGTGAGAAACGTGATCGATGTGATCAGTACGCTGAAGCCGGAGCAGCAGGAAGTCATCAACATGGCTTCCTGGCTCGGGATGTCGCACGGCGCGATTGCGACACAAACCGGTCTGCCGCTCGGCACCGTAAAGAGTCATTTGAGCCGGGGGCTATCCAGAATTCGCAAAGTTCTCGGTGAGCCGGGGCTCGCCATCAAGGTAACGAGATGAACGATCTGCACCCCGACATCGTCGATCTGCTGGTATTGAGAGCGACTGAAGGGCTGAGTAAAGGGCAGCAAGCACAGTTGCAGGCATTGCTGGACGAGCACGGGCTCGACGATGTGCCCGATTTCGATCTTGCAGCCGCGGCTGCCGCCAATGCCTTTAGTCTCAGGCACGCAAAAAACTACGAAGACGCTCCCGAAGGGTTGAAAGCAAAGCTGAACAAGGATGCGGCGGCTTTCTTCGATACGGCGGAGCCCAACGTCATCGGGATGCCGGCGCGTCGGCCACCCGAAAAGTCATGGAACTGGGGATGGGCAGCGGCTGCAGTGTTGGCTTTGGCGCTGCTGTTTACCCACTATGACGATTCTGAACTGCCGGGCGAACCGCGGAGCATCGACCATCAAGGAGCCCGGCAGGCACTGATTGCGGCCGGTAGTCCCGTGATCCCGTGGGCCACGCCCGAAGATCCTCAGTACTCCCGCGTGACCGGCGACGTCGTCTGGAACAACGCGCAGCAGGAAGGGTACATGCTGTTGACCGGTATGCCGGCGAATGATCCGGGAGCATCCCAATACCAGCTGTGGTTGGTGGATCCGAATCGCGACAGCAATCCGGTCGACGGCGGGGTGTTCGACATACCGCCCAACACAAGGACGGTTGTCGTGCCCATCGATGCCAAACTGGCTGTCGACAATCCGCTCGTGTTTGCGATCACTCGCGAAAAGCCGGGTGGCGTCGTCGTGTCGAAAGGCCCGCTGCTCGTGGTTGCCAGCGCCGGCTGATGCCCACATCCTTGGCACATCGAGGGTTGCTCGGGTACCGGGAGATCGTTTTGTCCAGATTTGCAGGGCTGCTTACCGGTTTGCTGATGAGCGCGCCCTGTGTGCTTGCACAGACTCATCCCGCGGATGATGCAATCGTCAACGAGACGCTTGTGAGCTCACCCTGGCCCACCTATCACGGCGGTGTGGCGCGACAGGCGTCCACGGCGCTGGCTGGGCCGCGGAAATCCGAGCCGCAAGTGGAGGTCAGCTATTTCCGTGAAGCGGCCGGGATCGCTTTCGGTACTTCGCCGTGGCACATATTGAGCGATCGCGGCTATGACAACTCTGCACAAGCGCGGACGATCTGGGGCGCTTCCCTCAAATACCTCTACAAATACGAGATCGACGGCGAGACGTTTCGCTTTGTCGATAGCTTCAAGCTCAACGATTTGCCGTTTTTCATCGGCTGGAACTTTTTTGCCCTCGAAGACGGCCGGATTGTGGTTCCGAATCCCAGCGGGCTGCGAGTGAGGGCGCATCGACAGGGCCCCTGTGCGGGACGACATCCATCGCTGCTCGTCTTTCGGGACGGTGCGACGAGCGATTCGGCTATTGAGTGCGTGCACAAGTTTGAGTTTACGCCGTCGGTTGTCGAATCAGCCTGCGGGTTTCGCCGGATGACGCCCGGTACGGCTGCTGTCGGGGTCGACGTCCTCCTCGACGGCGATATTGCGGCGCGGCTGCGCCGGGAAGCGGGTCGCGGGCGAAGCAAGACCCGCGAGACCTGGGTCGCCATACTCGACAACGCGATGACCCGCATCAAGGCTTGCATGAAGGTGAGCGACGGCAACTCGACCAACGGCGTACCCATGGAGCGTGGCCCGGACGGCAGCACCCTTTTCTACATTGCGACCGAGACTGAAATTATCGCCATGCGTTATCGGGCGGAAAACAACCTTCTCGAGCGTGCGGCCGCCGAACCCGTCCGCTATCGCGGCCGGACCGGAACCACGCCGACCTTACTCGGCTTCGGCGGAGATGCGTGGATTATCACTGTAGACGGTCGCTGCGCCGTGACCAACGTGTTTTCCGGCAAGATCGAATGCGACGACGACAACACCGGTCCGTCAGAGCTTGTCGCCGCGCCGCGTCCGCTTGGATCGGGGGCCACGGTGCGATTGCCGCTTCCGGGTTTCATCGACACCGTGGAGAACTCTCCCGCCGTCGCCGGCAACGATATTGTCGTGAGCAACTACAGCGGCTACACGCCCGACGGCAAAAAGGACGGTCGGCGCGACCGGGCAACCGGCGTCGTCAAGCTCAGCTGGAATCGGGACGCAGAGGCATTCGAAATCGATTGGCGAAACGCCGATATTCAGTTCAGCGGTGTGCCCACCATCAGCACCGGAGCAAACCTGGTGTACGGTTCGGGCGCCGAGGCCGACGGCTACACGTATTTCTATGGCTTACGTCTACGCAACGATGCCGAGGGTCCGGCGGGCGAAGTTGTCGTGCGGGTGCGGGTTGGGCCGTCGGTGGAAACCCGTCGCGGCAGAGGCGACGGTGTCTATGACGCGGGCAATAACATCCTCATCAACGACGACGGCTCGGCGATCTGGCCGGGCGGTGAATCGCTCGTGCGCATCCGCGACTGAGTTCCGGAATCACTTTCGACCTCGAAGAGGCGAAGCGGAACAGCGAAACGGCTGGTTGCGCTCCTTAGACCATATCTCGCTTCAAGTTTTTCGTGCAGCTGCCGCCTTATTACTACAGGGAATGTGCCATTGAGCTTGCCGATCCGCCCGGCGCAGACCCGACCGCCAACACAGACTGCTCGAGCTTATGCCGCAACGACGCCAACAATCGGGGAGCCGCCGTCGCCTCTATGTCGGGCTTCTACTGCTTGCGTGGCTTCCGCCGGCGGTCGCGGAGAACCGCGCGGGCGACCCGCTGCCGCCCTTCAGGGTGTACAACGTCAATGACGGTCTGAGCCAGACCAATATTGCCGGCATGGCGATGAGCCCGGACGGCTATCTCTGGCTCGTCAACAAGCGCGGGCTCAACCGCTTCGACGGACACCGCTTCGAGGTATGGACCGCCCGCGACGGACTGCGACTCAACAATCAGACGGCTGTTGCGGTTGCCGCGGACGGGTCCGTGTGGGCAGGCGACGTCGAAGGCGGGTTGAGCCAACTGGCGCCGAACGGCCACGTCAACACGTACGAACCGCCGGCAGGCGTTACGCTGGAAGTCGACCACATTGTTGTCGTCGGCGGACTGGTCTACGTAAACCTCGAGCGCAATGGTTTGTGGCGGTTGAATCCGGCAACCGGCGAGTACTTACAGATCCAGCCGGAACCGTCGTACATCTCGGAGATGGTCGGCGATGCGCGGAGGATCGTCATACGCAGCGATCGTTCCGTGTACGTTTACGATTCCGCCAGCGGCGGCCCGCCCCAACGTGTCGAAGGTGCGTTTGAAGGTATTGCGTTGTCGGCGTCCGGCGAATTCTGGTTGGGAGACAACAACGGAGGAATGTGGCGCTGGTCCCCGAGCGGGATCGAACGGCTGCCCGGCACGGCAGCAACCAACGACATCGATCGCATGGCCGTCGACACCGGCGGTCGGGTCTGGGTACGCAGCAACGAGGAGCTGATAGCACCCTCCGGCGCGCGACTGAGCCTCGCGGCTTCGATACCGCGGGAGATCCTCGTTGATCGGGACGGCGTCCTGTGGGCTTCGAGCCGTAACGGGCTCCTGCGTTATCTCGGCGACCGCTTCGAACACTATCCGCTCAGAAATGACCGCACACCGTTCGACGTCCGTGCGATTGCGCGGGATCAGCAAGGACGCATTTGGTTTGGCGGCGCCGGCCAGATCAGGGTTGTCGGGCCAAACGGCGAGCTGAAGGTCGTGTCCGATTCGCTCGGCGTTTCGTCGGGCCGGGTCACGGCAATGCTGCCGGCCGGTGGCAATCGTATGCTGATTGGATTCTCCGAGAACGGCATCCGCCGCTTGCAGACGGACTTGAGTGGCTCAGCCGAACTGCTGCCAGGCACGCGCAACCTGCCGGTGACGGCTCTGCGGCTGACCGAGGACCGTTGGCTGTGGATTGCAACGATGGATCGCGGAGTCATGCTGCTCGATCTCGCCACCGGCAAGCTGCGCGCGACCGGTTTCGAGGCAGGGACACATGCCGAGCTGCTCGAGCCGCTGCCGGACGGCAGCGTACTGGCCACGGTACGCGGCGACGGCCTTTACCACGTCAGCCGCAGCGGGCGGATCCGTCTCGACATTTCCGACGAGATTGACGTCAAGCGCTTTCTCGACATCGACGTGAGCGATCTCGAGAATTTTGTCGTCAGTACGTATCAGGGAGGTCTGTACGAAGTGATCGACGGGGAGATCTTCCGCCGCAGCGTCAGCGAAAGCTTTGAGGACATGAATCCCTATATTGCGCAGCGTATCTCGGATGAGGCTGTCGTAGTGGGCACCGAAAAAGGGCTCTTCCAGGTCGATACGGTGGCCGGGCGCTGGTATCGATACTCGCAGCTCGACGGTCTGGGCAGCCTGGAATTCAACTCCGATGCGCTGCTCGAGGGTGAGGACGGCAGCCTGTGGCTCGGTACCGTGGACGGCGCGACACGGATGCTTCCTGTCCAGGGTTTGCCGGCTGTCGAGACGCCGGTGCCGACCGTATTCCCGCCGCAGCGGCGCAGGGACGGCAAAACGCTGTCGCCTGACGAGGGTCTCATGGCGGGCCGTGACAGCGTCGTCTTCAATTTTGTTGCCGTTTCCACGGCACGGCCCGAGGAAATCGAGTACTCGTATCGGCTACGCGGCCTGGACACCGGCTGGCAGGAACCTACCACGGCGCCGTCCGTCAACTACAGCAGCCTGCCCTCCGGCGATTTCACGTTTGAGGTACGGGCCCGCCTGTCCGGGGGGCAGTGGGGCGAGTCCGCCAGTCTGGAGATCAACGTATTGCCGCAGCTATGGCAGCGGCCGTGGTTCATCGCACTACTGACGCTGTTCGTCATCCTGCTGTCGGTGGCTTTTCACCAGCTACGGCTGCGTCGCGTGCGGGCGGCCAACAGTCGGCTCAAAGAGCTGGTCGACGACCGTACGACCCACCTCGCGGAGGCGAACGAGTCTCTCAAATACGAAGTCGAGGAACGGAAGCGGTCGCAGGCCGCGGTATTGGCCATGGAGGCACAGGCGCGCAGTGCGTTCGAACACGCGCCCATCGGCATGGCAATGATCGGCAAGGACGGTCAGATCGTCGAGTCCAACGGCGCCTTTCAACGTTTGCTGGGGTTCGACGACAAGCCCGGGCCGTTGCCGATGGCCAGTTTCATCTGGGAAGACGACATCGAACGCTTCGAAGCATTCTTCGATCGCATGCTGGCGAACGAAACTGACATCGACAGCGAAGAATTCGGCTGCCGCCGCAGCGACGACGAGAGGTTACACGCCGTGTTTGCCGCGTCGGTCGTCACGAACGTCGAAGGCGACTTCAGCCACGCCCTGCTGCAGGTGCAGGACGTTACCGAAGCGCGCGTACTGACCGATCGCCTTGCGCATCAGGCGAACTTCGACGAACTGACCGGTCTGCACAACCGGCGAGCGTTCGGCAACGGACTCAGGGCGATCCTGCGTGACGTCAAGGACCAGAGCGGCTACCTGATGTTCATGGATCTGGATCAGTTCAAGGTTGTCAACGACACTTGCGGTCACGGCGCCGGGGACGAACTGCTGCGCCGCGTGGCGGCCGCCATTGGCGAACAGGTACGATCCGGAGACATCCTCGGCCGTCTCGGCGGCGACGAATTTGGCCTGATCCTGCCGTCGTGCAAAAAGGCATCGGCCGTCGAAGTGGCGGAACGCATCCGGCAGACCATCGAAGAACTGGTGTTTCACTGGAACGGCTCCGCGTTTCGTATTGGCATCAGCATCGGCGCCGTTCCGATGCAGACCGGCAACGACGCGGCCGAACTCCAGCAGATCGCCGATGCCGCGTGTTACGCCGCCAAGGAGGCGGGGCGCAACCAGGTACACGTCGTCGAGGGCGAAAACGACGTCACCGAGGAGCGCCGCGGCGAAATGCGCTGGGTGCAGCGACTGACTCGCGCCATGGAAGAGAGCGACTTTGTGCTGTACGGACAGCACATCGTTCCGCTCACCGCGGAAGCGACGGAGATCGAGCGCATCGAAACGCTGGTCCGTATGCGGGAGGCGAACACTCGCCGGCTAATCCCGCCCGGCGCCTTTCTGCCCGCGGCCGAGCGCTACAACCTCGGCATCAAGCTGGACGAGTGGGTTGTCAGGCATCTCCTCGATGCCCTGGTCGTGCACACGTCGGTCGGTGCCGTGCCGAGGCGCTACTGGGTCAACCTGTCCGGGACCAGCGTCGGCGCCGCAGGTTTTGCCGAGCGGATTCTTGCACTGATGGAACGCGCCTCTCTGCCGCCCGGTATGGTGAATTTTGAGGTTACCGAAACGGCCGTGATTCAGAATCTGGATCAGGCCGGCCGCTTCATGCAGGCGTTGCGCGAACTTGGCTGCGAATTTGCGCTCGACGACTTCGGCAGCGGCCTGTCGTCGTTTGGCTATCTGAAGCGGCTGCCGGTCGACTACGTCAAGATCGACGGCGTGTTCGTCAAAAACATCGTCGAGGACCGCACTGACCGGATGTTCGTCAAGGCGATTATCGATATTGCGCACTCGCTCGGCATCAGGGCCATTGCCGAATGTGTCGAAAGCGTGCAGACGTTCGAGGTCGTGCGCGAACTCGGTGCCGACTTTGCGCAGGGCTTTCATCTGCACGAGCCCGAACTCCTGCAGCCCAGTTTGCCCGGCGGGCGCATGTCAGCGCCTCGCTGGACGCCCAACGCACTGGACGAGGCGAGCTAGACATGGTGGGACAGAACACAGCAGTAAAACAGACGCTCGACCTGACGCACCTGCCCGCTCTGCCGGCTGTTGCGCACGAGATCCTGAGAACGTTCAACGACGAATTTACAACCGGCGAGGACATTGCGGGCATCGTCGAGAAGGACCCCGGTATCACGGCAAGGCTTGTCGCTATTGCCAATTCCGCCTACTTCGGCCAGCGGCAGCCCGTAACGGACATGCGGGATATTGTTGTCCGCGTGCTCGGCACCGACAACGTTCGCGGGCTTGCCCTCGCCATTGCGACCGCCAATACCGTCAATACCAACGCACTGCCGTTCGGCGCCGATGTGTTCTGGCGAGACTGTTTTATTCGCGCCGAGGCGTGCAGGTTGGCGGCGTCGCTGAGCGACGAGGGCTGTAACGAGGAGCGTGCGCTTGCCTACACCTGCGGATTTTGCGGCGATATCGGTCTGCTTGCGCTCGCGACGATCGCGCCCGACGAGACGCAGACAGCGGTATCCGGTATCCCCGACTCAGCCGATGACGACTATGTAGCGCGGGTTTTCGAGGAGACCGTGGGCTGGACACCGCAGCAGGCGACTGCCCAGCTGGCGCGCAGCTGGGGCATGCCGGACGCGCTCTGTAATGCGTACGAATCGAGAGCCGAAAGTCGCGCCGGGGACTATCTGGGTACGGCATTGTCGATCGCCAACGCCGTCGTTACTGCATTGAGGTGTTCCGATGCCGATACCGATGGCGAAGAGGGCGCTACCGCCGATCTGCCGAAGACGGTCGCCGGCGCCGTGCCGCCCGCACGTTACGTCGCACGTACCGAGGCGCTCGTATCCTGTCTACTCATCAACTAGCTGACGGAAATACCACCTGTTGCGATCCGCGGTTGCCTTGGGCTGCCTAATTGCATCTAATCGAGTGCACGATCCGATGATGCTGCGATTCCGAAGCAGCGCATCGGGCATCAGGCACCCGAGAGCCGGCAGTGAAGCGAGAACCGACCAGCACCGTAGGGCGAGGAAAGGCCATCACGCGGCGAGCGATGCCGGACGAAGCTCAATGGCGCAACGAGCGCGTTCAGGTGTCCTACGGAGACAGCCTGGATGGTTATGCGGCCTGGGAATCACCTGCCTGCATTGTCAGCGACGGTGCTTACGGCGTGCTCGGTTTCGAGGGCGACACCTCCGATCATCTCGCGTTGCCGGACTGGTACGAGCCGCATATTGCGGCGTGGGCCAAGCACGCGACTCCGCAGACGACCTTATGGTTCTGGAACAGCGAAATCGGCTGGGCCGCGGTGCATCCCGTGCTCGAGCGCGCCGGCTGGCGCTACGTGAACGCCAATGTCTGGAACAAGGGCAAAGGCCACGTGGCCGGCAACGTCAACACGGCCACGATACGGCGCTTCCCCGTGGTGACGGAAGTCTGCGTGCAGTACGTCAGGGAAGCCCGCGTCGACGGCCTGCATCTAAGGGAATGGCTGATCCGCGAATGGAAGCGCAGCGGCCGGCCCATGAAGGAGGCCAACACGGCGTGTGGCGTTGCGGACGTCGCGACGAGGAAGTACCTGGATCCGGGGCACTTGTGGTATTTCCCGCCGCCGGAGATGTTCCAAAAGCTTTGCGACTGGGCTAACGAACACGGCGTGCCCGAAGGGCGGCCGTACTTTTCGATCGACGGGCGGAAGCCGGGTACCGCCGAAGAGTGGGCCGCGATGCGCTCCAAGTTTTCGTGTCCGTTCGGCGTGACGAACGTATGGGACCGGCCGGCGCTAAGGGGCAAGGAGCGAATCGCGATTCCGGGCGGTAAAGCCGTGCATCTGAACCAGAAGCCGCTCGACCTGCTGACGAGAATCATCGAGGCGTCGACCGACGAGGGAGACGTCGTATGGGAACCATTCGGCGGATTGTTCTCGGCGTGTATCGCGGCGCATCACGCGGGCCGCCGGGCGTTCGGGGGAGAGATCGACCCCACCTACTATCACTACGGTCTCGAAAGGCTCAAGCAGGAAGTGCGCCCGCATCCCTCGATCTGAGCCCGCCGCAGGGACACTACCCGTCTATGCGCTACCGGGTATTCACCCGCTGTCGCGGCGGCAGCCCGCCACCGGTACTGCCACCGGGGCAGCTGAGAGTCAGCATCATGCCGTTGCCGTCGAAATCGACGAATTCCCTGCCGGCAGTTTTGCTCGTTCCCCACGAGTCTAGCGAGGGTTTGCACTCGTCGACACGACCGATCTGGCGAATCGTGAAGCTTTTCTCCCGCGACAACAGCCGATAGCCCATACACTCGGCATCGGCAGCGTCGACCTTGTTGTCGAAATTGCAGTCGAACATGACGGTCGGCGCGACACCCTGGACGACAAACGCCCGGAACGTTACGTCGTGGTTGTCGATATTGGCCTCCGATGCGAGCATCGGCGGGGCGCCTTCCACGCGTCGATACGTATCGCAAGGGCCCTGGTCGCAAAAGGCCTGGTCCTCGAGATAGCGACGTTCGGTAAGATGGCGCGGTACCATTAGACTGGTCGTAATGGTCGTGCGCTGTCGTTCGTCGTTCAGTTCGTAACCGACCGATGTCATGAAACCCGCCAGGTTGCGAAACTGCATCGGCAGCAGCGGTTCCCAGCCGCGGGTAACGATCGCATCGCCGGTGTCGACGGTTTCGAGGTCGCTCAGTACTTTGCTGACCCCCGTATCAGCAAGCAGCACAAAACCCGGAAGGTCGTCATTGGCGCCGTAGCCGAGACCGTCGAGCGTATCGTGTACACGCGGCCCAAACGTGTGCGTATCGCCGTCGTAGTTGATGGTCGACCGACGCTCGGGTTCTTTCAACGCGGCCCGCAGTTCGTCGAAGCCCTGTTCGTCGACGACGTCGGGATAGTCTTCGTCAGGCGTGAATTCGATCCACAGCTCGTCTCCGGCAATATCGGGGCACAAAGGCTGGCCCTCCGGCCCGGTTATGCGCCCACCCGCCGACGGGCAGCCGTCGAGATCCTGAAACATGAGGAAGCTGGTTGCACCGAGTTCGGGCCAATCGGAGTCCAGGACGACGAGCGGTACGTCGACGCGCGGGATGATCTTGAACGTCAAGGGCCAGCCTGAGTAGTACTGGATAGAGACTTCGCTCGCCCTGACCGGCGAAACCAGTGCCAGTTTCACAGGGAACCTTAAGTTTTTCCGTTTCCCGTCATCACCCCCGGCGTAGACGGCATCCGTAAAACCGATGAGGGATACAAGGCACAAGCCGTACACGAGACTTCTTAATTTGACATATTTCATCAATACGATTTCCGGGTATCGGCGAACCGATGATTCTGGCACAACCGATTTTGCGCTGCAGCCGGCGGCACACCGCATGGGGCGAGCTGTCCGGCGTGCGCCGGCTTTTGCGCTATGATGAGCCGAACGCGCTGGGTAGCCGGGCCAAACCGCTGAAATTACGATCATGAGCCGCTCTGACATGGAAGATCGATGGGAGCGGGTCGAAGAATTGTTCCACCGCGCGATGGATCTGCCGGCCGATCAGCTCGACGAGTTCTGTGATCGCGAATGCGGTGACGACGAGGAACTGCGCGAATACCTTTACGAACTCGTTACCACTGAAGTCGTCGACGACGATCGCATTCGCGGCGCGGTTTCCGAGCTGTCGACCGAAGTTGCCGACGGCGCAACACTCTCTGGCGAGCGACTGGGCGCCTACAAGGTGGTGGACCTGATCGGGCGCGGCGGCATGGGCGAGGTGTATCTCGCGTCGCGCGCTGATGGCCAGTTCGAAAAAAACGTCGCCGTCAAAGTTGTCCGCCGCAAGCTCGACCACGAAGACTTCTTTGGCCATTTCCAGACCGAACTGCAGGTACTCGCAACGCTGCAGCATCCGTATATCCCCACTCTCATCGATGCCGGCCAGCTGCCCGACGGCCGCCCGTATTTCATGGCGGAGTTCGTCGATGGAATACGTATCGACGAGTATTGCGACAAACACGCGCTGTCGCTCAACGAGCGCGTGGCGCTGTTCGAAAAACTGGGCGACGCCGTTCAGCATGCGCACAGCAACCTCGTGCTGCATCTCGACATCAAGCCCGCAAATGTACTGATCGAGGACAACGGCAATCCCCGACTGCTCGACTTCGGCATCACCCGTCTGATGAACGATCCTGAAACGGGTCACCGCGCATTTACACCGGATTACGCAAGCCCCGAGCAGCTGTCCGGCGAAACGCCCAGCGCAGCGAGCGACGTTTACTCGCTCGGCGTGCTGCTGTACCGATTGCTCGTGGGTCATGAGCCGCTGATTGTCGCATCGGGCAAACCCACGGACACGAAGCTTGCCGAGCGCGAGCAGCTGTCCAGGCGGATGTCCATGGAGGAACCGGCCGCCGACCTCGACCGTGACCTCCTGGCAATTCTTGGCAAGGCCATGGCCTACTCGCCGCTGGATCGGTATCGAACCGTGGAGTCGATACTCGCCGATCTTCGCCGGTATCGCCGTCACCTGCCGGTGACGGCCAGACCGAGGACACCGGCATACACTCTGAAAAAATACCTTCGCCGACACGTCGTGGCGCTGTCCGTCGCCGCGTCGATCATGGCCATCCTGCTGGCGTTCGGACTTCGCGAGATTCAGCTGCGCACCGAGGCACAAGCGGCGCGCGCCGAGGCGGAGGCTGCTTACGCACAGGCCGAGCTGGAAGCGGAAACGCTCCGCGAGGTATCGGGCTTTCTCACCAATCTCTTCAAGGTGTCCAATCCCGGTGAGGCTCGCGGCAATACTGTCACGGCACGGGAGCTGCTGGATCGCGGCGCCGTTCGCATCGAGAACGAGCTCGGCGATCAGCCGCTCGTGCGCGCGCGCCTGATGCGCACGATGGGCGACGTCTACAGCAGCCTCGGGCTCTACGACGATGCGACGCGCCTGGACGAGGCGGCGCTCGACGTTCGCCTCGACAACCTCGGGGCGGATCACCCTGACGTTGCGGAGACGTTGACTGCGCTTGGGGCGATTTATCGCCACCAGGCGCGCTACGCGGAGTCCGAAGCGGCTCATCTCCGCGCATTGGAGATCCGCGAGCAGGCCTTCGGCCCGAGCCATCCTTCGGTGGCCGAGAGCCTCAACGGGCTGGCGCAGGCCCACTGGTATCTGGGCCGCCCGGAGCTTGCCGAAGAGCACTACCGGCGAGCGCTCGCAATCCGCGAGGCGGCGTTTGGTCCCGATTCGCTCGAAGCCGCCAACAGCCTCGTGCACCTGGGGTGGCTGCTGGAGCGTGAGGAGCGCTTCGAAGAAGCTCATGGCCTCTTGTCGCGCGGACTCGAGATACGAAGCGAGGTATTGGGTAGCGATCACTTCCTGATCGCCGAGAATCTGGATCTGCTGGCGCAAATCAATGTGACCTGGCAGCGCTACGAAGAGGCCGAGGGGCAACTGCTTCGCGCCGTGTCGATACGCCGCAAGGTGCTGGAGGCCAACCATCCGGACATCGGCATGAGCCTGTTGTCGATCGGCCGGCTGTACCGCATCCAGGGGCGCAACGAAGAGGCGCTCACGAGTCTTCGCGATGCGGAAAAGCACTTCATCGACACCCTCGGCGGCGAGCATTATCAGGTCGCCGCCGTGCTCGAGGATGTTGGTCTGGTCCTGGCGGGGATGGGGCGCTGGGCGGAGGCTGAGACGGCCTATCGGCGCCAGCTGGCGATTCTCGAAAGCCGGTTTTCGCCCGAGCACATGCTCGTGGGGGCGGCGCTCAACAATCTCGGCTGGGTGTTGAGCGACGGTCTCGCGCGCTACGCGGACGGCGAGGCCGTCCTGCGCCGCGCCGTCGATACGTTCTCTCGGCAGGCGGATCCCAACGATTACTGGAACGCCCTGAGCCGTTGGAGTCTGGCCAACAATCTGCGCGATCAACAGCGTTATGACGCCGCCGCCGGGTTTTATCGCGAAGCGCGGACCATTCTCGAGCGCACCGGCGGCTCCGAAAGGGCGGGTAACCCCAGCCTCGACGAGTTGTTGAGCGATTACGCCACGATGTTGCGTGCGGCCGGCCGCGACGCCGAGGCCGATGCCCTGTAGCAAGGCCCAGCAGTAGCTCATGCAGATTTGGCGTGCTTTCTCAGGCTGACGACGTTGCCGCTCAGCTCGGCCTGACGGGCCTGTGCGGCCACATGCGCATTCATATTGCGAATGAATGCGCGGACGTCATCGACGGTCATCGTGTGATCTTCGGTGACGTCGATCGTTTCGTCGCCCGTAAACGTCAGGGTTTCGTATTCCGGTTCCTGCATGGCGGTATTGCCCACGCTGGCCTGGTTGTAGTCGAAGTAGTTCATAACGCTCTCCTGTGGACAGGTGGGCCACGATGTCCGGCCGACTGTCCACGAATATCTGTTGGTTATTGTCTACTTCGAAATTGCTGCAAAAATTCCCTCAAAAAAATTTTCTAACCGTATTTCCTTTATTTATCAGCTGCTTAAACCCTCACTTTTGCTGGCGATCGGAGAGTTCGCGGGCGAGTAGCGCCTTCAGCAGGCGCAATTCCCGGTGCAGCGTGGCCTCGGAGATGTCCATGGCGGCGGCGGTCTCTGCGTAGGTTGCGCCACAGAAGTAGTAGATCTCGGCGATCCGGACCTTGCGAGGGTCTTTTTTGTCGAGGCGTGCGAGCACTGATTCCAGCGCCAGCACGTCGGTCGAAGGACCGCCCGCTCCCGCGACGTTGGCGTCGTCTATCGACTCGTGACTGACGCCGCCGCCACGCTTTTGGCTGTGTTTTGCGCGCGCGTGATCGACCAGGATCTGCCGCATGACGTTGGCGACGATGCCGATGAAGTGTCCGCGGTCTTCCAGTTCGGTCTTGACGTTGCCGATGCGCAGGAACGCCTCGTTGACCAGCGCGGTCGCCTGCAGCGTATGTTGCTCGGGCTGCCCGCGCATATAGCTTCGCGCGACCCGGTGCAGCTCGTCGTACACGGCCGGAATGATGTCCTCGAGCAGCTCGGCGTCGCCGCTGCGCCATTCGTTGAGCATGCGTGTGATCTGAGGTTCGCGGGCCATATGAATTCCTATGCCCGACGTTTCAAAGCCACTCGCCCGACGTCGTTGCCGCGATAGATGTTGTTTCCCGCGACAAGTAGTTTTTCGCTTTCATCGAATCCGCTGGAGAGTTCATCAACGCTGTGAAATCCAAGCGTTACGCTGATGCGAGACCCGTCGGTCGTATTTCTCGACACCCGGTGAAACATGAGGCTGTCGAACAGTAACACGGACCCGGCAGCAGCAGGGACGGGAAGCTCCTGATCGATCAACTCGTTGTACAGATCGTACTCGTCCATCCAGGTTCCGCCATTGTTGGGCATTCCTGCGAAAGGCAGACGATGGCTTCCTGGAACCATATGAGTGCAACCGTTCTCAATCGTCGAATCGTCGAGATAGAAAACCGCGGTGACTACCGACCTCGACCACTGCAGAATGTCGCGATGCAAACGGGTCTGCTGCTGTGCGCCCCTGAGATTGATGGTCGCGTGGTTGTGTCTGTTGACGGTCAGGAAAATATTGGGCCCAAGCAGCGACTCCAGAGCACCGCGTACCCGTTGGGAGCCCACCATTTCAAGGATTTCGTCGAACCTCTGTACGACTTCTTCAACGTGCGTGACCTTGCCTGACGGGTTCGTGCGCACCGGCTCTCTCCGCGCGTCCGCCGCGAGGAGGAGCGTCCTCCTGAGCGATCCGACCAGGTCTTTCGAGATTGCTTCCGGCAACAGCAGGTATCCGTTCTGTCGGAAGTGAAGGACCTGTTGCAGTGACAAAGCTCCGTGGAGCTGATAGCTAGTTTCCATAGTATTCGTCCAAATCGAGGTTCATGATGAAGCGGTACCGCATTGGCGTACCGAAGTCGATGACACCCTGAGTGATCATGTGTGCTCCCACTTCAAGGTCTTGCACCAGTTCGGGCATAGCCTCCCGCTCCCATGAGAAACGGGCTTCCGGCTCGAACCGTGCAATAACGAAGTCGCGGTTCACGATGTACGCTCCGGTGCTGCATGCGTCTATGTAGCGGGCGAGCGTACGCTTGTGCGGACTGCCGGACTCGTCGAAATCGACAACGATTTGCTCGGCGGGATCGACAGTTACCAGTCCCTGATTCTGGTTGCTGGATTTCGACAGTAGCTGCGTGACCGGATAGACCCGCGACGCATGGTGCGTAAACGCCCTGGCGATATCGAACGACACGATCGTGTCACCGTTCAAGACGAGGAAATGCTCGGACCGAGCAAACGCGGCAGCCTGGCGAATGGCCCCGCCGGTCTCCGGCAAAGGCGTCGGCTGGTCGACGAACCGAATGCCGGACTTCAGCCAATCAGGGCCGGTGAAGTGATCTTTGATGATTTCGTCGTGGTGCCCACAGCTCAAGACGACGCCCATGTGGTTTCGAAGCAGCCACCGAACAAGCGTGTCGAGGAAAGGTTTGTCGCCGACCGGCAGCATGCACTTGGGCACGGCGTCGCACACGCTGCCCATTCGGGTCGCCAGGCCGCCACAGAGAATGATGGCGTCGTTGACCATGCGGAGGCTCGATCTACCGCGGTCATGCCGGTTTTTGAGCGATTCGTGCTTATTCAAAGGTCGCTCCATGTTCAATTGACAAATATGTGCGGCACGGGCCACGATCGCAGTGTACGGCCCAGAGAATCGAGATTTCCTGGAAATCTGCGGAAACTGGCTTATGGCGAAGTCAAACTTTCACATTTCCCGCTTCGGTGATCGTGTGCAGTGGTGCATCGACAATCTCGATACCGACGCGTCCCTGGCTCGCTTTATCATCGATTTCAACGGCGTGTATGACCGCCTCTTCGATGCGATAAAGGAGGGTGTATACAGGGCAGACCCGATGGGCGCCCGAAGCAAGAAGACTTGGCAAACGGCGAGAAACAAGGGTGAAGTGCCGGACGTCTACGTGGATTGGCTGTGCACGCTCTACCCCGACCTCAAAAGAGAGCACTTGCTGCAAAGCTCGTATGACGAGTTCCTAAGGTTGGGGGAAGCAATCGTTCGCGCGAGAAGGCGGTGGGACGAAGCCATCGAGCTGGTCGCCAGGGAACGAAACCGGGTGAACGAGGTGGCCAAGCAGTTTTACCGGTCCGTCGATATCAGCGGGGCCGACTACCCTTTGCTCATCGCGGAGAAAAGCTGGCTCAGGGGTGCGCCGCTCGAGCTCACACACGCGTTGGAGCAGAAGGAAGCGTCACTACCCAAACCGGGGGCAGCGTTCGGGCAGGTTCGCCTCGCCGGGCTTTCGGCCGACTACGTTTCATATAAGGGGACGAAGGCTTACAGAACAAGAAAAGAGATAAAGAAGGAGCCGCAGCACAACGGCGAGATTTTCTGCGTAGATCGCGTCCTGACGGATGCTGGAGGCTTCACCGGTTTCGAATACTATCTCGGCCACTACTACGACTACATCAACACGTGCGAGGTGCTTGGCGCGGAACTCGCAGATTGGATGATTCGGAATCGACGAAGCGACTTTCCGGAGCGCTTTGAGCATCGAGGCGCGCCTTCGGATGCGTTTTCGTTTAGAGCGCGAGCGACTTACCCTGGCGTGAACTGCGTTTCGATATTCCTGAACTACCGGGAACCAGCAGCAAGGAACCGACCGGAACTTCCATCAGGAGACTATTTCTTGCTTCACAAACGTGACGAGACTCAGCTGCAAGCCCAAAACCTCGTGCACGTCTTGCCTGCGGGTGGTCATCAAGCGTTTGCCGCCGGAGCGCAGAAGCAAGATACGCCTATCAGAAAGACAGTCATCAGAGAGTTTCTCGAGGAGCTGTTCGACCAGGAGAAACTGTACAAGCAAATCGACAGCTGGGGCGACTATCTCGGGTTTCCGGAGATCAAAGAGCTACATCGCGTCTTCTTCGAGGAGCCGGGTCCTGCAGCCACAATCTATCTTTTCGGTTTCGGTGTCGACCCCGTCACGCTGAAACCGGAGGTGCTCTGCGGCATCGTCGTCGATTGGGAACGGGCAAAACAAAAGAAACCGGATCTGCTCTTGAAGTTCAACTGGGAGGTGCAATCGCGGTTGCCGAATGAGCCACGCCGAACCTGGGTGCCGCTGTCCAGAGAAGAACTGTTTCGACAAGCCCGTGGCGGTGTCCAATCACTCGACGGTAACTTTCTCGGCACCCTCGCCGCTGGATCCGCTTGTATGCAGTACGCCGCGACGCATCTGAAGGAAATCTTGCCGGATTCTCGCTGACGCCAGACTGCACCTTCGCGCAGCCGCATGGAGATCTCTAAAGACGACACTGCAAGCGCAGCCGGACGGTGGAGGCGGGGTGCAAGCAGGGTCTCGACGACCCGATCGGCTTCGACTAGTGAGACGCGGTCTTTGTCGGCGCCCGATCGCCCTTCTGATCGGTGTTGCTATACGTTCTGCTACTCAGAAAGTGCTGTCACGTCGATGATCACCTTACCGCGCGCCCGCTGCGTTTCCAGGTAGCGCAGGGCCTCCGCCGTGTCGGCCAACGGATAGCGTCGGTCGATCCGGGAACCGAGGCGGCCGTCAGCCATCAGACCGGCGAGGAATTCGAGGTCTTCGCTGCGGATCTCGGCCAGCATCATGCCGATTTCTTCGTCGATGAAAGGCGAAAGCATCATTGCCTTCAGCGGTTGCCAGAACGGTGCGAGCCAGTTGCCCTTTAAGCCGCCGACAATGACCATGCGTCCGCCCGGTTTGAGCACACCCCGATTGGCCGTCAGGGACTGACTGCCCACCATGTCGACAATCAGGTCGTACTCGTTGTCGCTGTCGGTGTAGTTTTCCTGTTTGTAGTCAAAGACGTGGTCGGCACCGAGGCCCAGCACCATGTCGACGTTCCGTGTGCTGCACACGCCGTGTACCTCGGCGCCGAGAGCCTTCGCGATCTGCACGGCATACGTTCCGACGCCGCCCGAGGCCCCGTTGATCAGCACTTTTTCACCAGCCTCAAGCCGGCCGTGGTCACGTAATGCCTGCAGCGCGGTCACGGCGGCAATGGGTATCGCTGCTGCCTGCTCGAAGCTCACATTGTCGGGTTTGGCGACTATCGCGCGATCTTCGGGCATAACAACGTATTCAGCGAAGGCGCCGGCGCGCCCGCCGAACACGGCGTCGCCGACCGCAAACCTGCTCACGTCGTCGCCGGTCTCGACGACAACCCCGGCAAAATCCACGCCCATGCGCGGATCGTCCGGGCGGCCAATACCCATCGACAGGCGCATCACGTACGGCGAACCGCGCATGTAGTGATAGTCCAGCGGGTTGACGGCGGCAGCTTCCAGCCTGACGACGATGTCGTTGGGTCCCGGGTCGGGTTTCTCGACGTCGAGGTACTCGAGCGACTCCGGTCCGCCGTAGCAGCGCGAGACCACGGCCTTCATCGTCTCCGTGCCGGACGCGACGACGGGCGGTGGCGTGCATCCTGGGGAATAGCTGATCGTAATGGCCAGGGCCAGCACCAGGGTTCCAACGACCGCCAGCAGGCCGTTCAGAATTTTGTAGCGAAGTTTCATCGGTCGTCCTTTGCCTTTTGAACGCAGACCGAGATCCTAGCGCGCCCTCGGGTCCGGGCATTCCTCCGCGGGGCGGATTCTACACTCCGCCTGTGGGTGGAGGTGTCTTCGATTCAGCTCTGCTGGCGCAACAGACGCTCACCCAGTTCCTCCACTACCGCGGCAAACTCGAGGACGTCTTCGTCGCGGGTTCGCCAATTGGAAAACGCCGGACGGAAAACGGTACGGCCGCCGAGCTTCGAGGTGCCGACCAGGAAGCGGCCGTCGGCAATGACCGCGTCGCCGAGGCGGCGGTTCAGCTCGTCAAGGGTGTCGTCGTCCATGCCCCCCGGGTTGTAGCGGAACGCAACAATGTTGAGACGCGGCTCGTTCATGAGTTCGAGCGTGGCCGACTCTCCGACCCTTGCCGCAAAGCACTGCGCAATGTCGAGGCAGTGCTCGACAATGTCTCGCTGGCCTTCGCGGCCGTAGGCTTTGAGGGTCGCCCAGGTGGCGAAGCTGCGTCCGCGCCTTGAGCTCTCCGGGCCAATTGCGCCCGGCGTCGGGTGCGGGTCGTCTTCCGACGGCAGATAGTCGGCCGAGTAGCGAAAGGCTTTGGCCATGAGGGCGTGATCGCGTGTAAACGCATAGCCCGTGTCGTAGGGGACGTTGAGCCACTTGTGACCGTCGACCGTTACCGAATCGGCGCGCTCGACGCCCGGCGCAAGGTCGGCCGTGCGCGGCGAAATACGGGCAAATAAACCGAAAGCGCCGTCGACGTGCACCCAGCAGTTGTGCTCTCGGGCAATATCGATCATTTCCTCCACGGGATCGAACTCACCGCCGTTCACTTCGCCCGCGTTGACGACGACAACAGCTGGTTGACCGTCGAGCGCCTCGAGCGCGTGGCGGTAGGCATTCACGTCCAGGCGGCCAAACTCGTCGGCCGAGAACCGCCGGACGTTGCTGCGGCCGATACCTTGCAGCGCCAGCACTCGGAGCGTGCTGGCGTGCACAAAGCCGGAGGTCAGCACGGGCATTTGCGGAAGCCCCACGAGACCGGTCTCCGACACGTCGACGCCGTGTTGTTCGCCCCACCACTGGCGCGCCGCGGCGAGACAGACGAAGTTGGACATGGTGGCGCCCGTCACCATGACGCCCGCCCAGCCCGCCGGCAGGCCAAACAGTTCTTTCAGCCAGTCGATCGCCTGCAGCTCCATATGTACGCCGACGGGCGACAGCACCCATGTGTAGGTCACCGCGTCGTGCGCGGTTGCGATCAGGTCGGCAATATGCGCGGCTGGCGTGCTGCCGCCGATCACAAAATGGAAGCACCTGGGCCCTGATGTGTTGCCGCCGGCCTGTTCGCAGAGTTCCAGGAGACTGTCGAGCGTCTGTCGGGCTCCGCTGCCCGACTCGGGCAGCGATTCGCTGAGACCGGCCAACACGGCTTCGGATCCGGGCGGAAGGGCAATGCGGTCGTCGGTGTCGCGGACAATATCGATAATCGAGGTGCCGAGCTCATCCAGCAGGCTCCGCATCTCTGGGCGCATCTCGGGGACCGTGTTCATGGCGGGGACTCGAAGAAAGGCCCACCACCTTAACTCAAATTTGCGCGCTCAGGCATCCCCGATCCCGGGGGCAGACAGGCCGCTATTCGCGGGAAGCAGACAGCCCTCCGGTCTGTTCAATGAAGCCGCGAATGACGTCCAGCGACTCGCCCGACTTCATGTTCGCAAACACGAACGGCCGGTCGCCGCGCATACGTCTGGCGTCCCGATCCATGACGCCAAGGTCCGCTCCGACAAGCGGTGCGAGATCGATCTTGTTGATGACCAGCAGGTCGGAGCGTGTAATGCCGGGCCCGCCCTTTCGCGGAATCTTGTCACCGGCCGACACGTCGATCACGTAGATTGTTATGTCGGCGAGCTCGGGCGAGAACGTAGCGGCAAGGTTGTCGCCGCCGGACTCGATGATGACGAGGTCGAGGTCCTCGAACTGCGAATGCATCCCGGCAACAGCCGCGAGATTCATCGATGCATCTTCGCGTATGGCCGTGTGCGGGCAGCCGCCGGTTTCTACGCCGACAATGCGTTCGACGGGCAGCGCCTCCGCGCGCGCGAGAAACTCTGCATCTTCTTTTGTGTAGATGTCGTTGGTCACAACGGCAATGGAGTATTCGTCACGCATGTCCCGGCACAGCGCCGCGGTCAGCGCCGTTTTGCCCGATCCGACCGGACCGCCTATGCCGACTCTCAAAGGACCGTTTTTGCTCATGAGCGGAATAGCCTCGTGTACTGTGACTCGTGATTCATCGACGCAAGGTCGACAACGGGTGTTGCCGTGGCAACGGTGTCGACCGGTGTATTCAGGGATCTTGATACCGCTGCTTCGGCGACGGCCATCAGTTTTGCCGTGATGCGTTGGCCGTCCGTTTGCCCCAGGGGCACGAGGCGCACCGCCGCCGAGACCAGGTTGGCCGCAAAAGCATGTGCGTACGCCAGCAACGTCGCGCGTTTGCCAACCCCGTGGCTCGCAGCGATTGCGCCCACCGCCACTGGATAGGCAACGTCTTCGCCCGGCATTGCCGTGAGCGCGTCGACGGCCTTGCAAGGCCAGGCATCCCGGCTGACGGCAACATAAGCAAGCCCCTGCGCGGTGCTTTCGAGCCGTAGCTCAGCCGTGGTTTGAAAGGCGAGCGCCAGCTCGTTGAGCGTGCCCAGCGTTTCGGCATCCGGCGTTGCGTCCCACGCGGCAGCGGCGAAAACGAGGTCCGCCTGGGCGTTACCCCGAGTCAGTACGCTGGCAATCCAGTCGTGCGTGGTCTCCGCATCGACGACGAGTTCCGTGTCCACGGCATTTTCGAGGCCGTGAGAGAATGCGTAGGCGCCCACCGGATAAGCCGGAGACAGCCAGGTCATCAGCCGGTACAGCTCGCCGTCAGTGTCCATGCGCATACGCTCCGCGCTCGGGATGAAACGGCGCTTCAAGAACCTGCGTTTCGGCACCGAGCCCCTGCAGCATGTCGACGATGACGTGGTCGTATCGTATGCGAATGGAGTCGCCGCGAATCTCGCTCGGCAGGTGCCGGTTGCCGAGATGCCAGGCCAGCCTGGCGAGCTGTTCGGCGTTTTTAGCCCGCACGTCCACAACTCTTTCGGCGCGAGCGTGCACGGCAACTACCGTGCCGTCGCTGAGCAGGAGACCGTTGCCTTCCTCAAGCGCCGTGGCCTTCGGTAAATCGAGCAGGAACTCCCGCCCGGCTTCCGTCCGCATGACAATGCGCCGGCGATGTCGGGCGTCGTAATCGAGCTCGATTGCGTCGTCGACCGCTGCCGGCACTTCCACGACCTTCTCTGCGATCAACGCGGTCATATCAGTAGAGGAAGTAGCGCTGCGCCATGGCGAGTTCGGCGGCGGGTTCGCAGGTGAGGAGCTCACCGTCAGCTCGCACCTCGTAGGTCTCGGGATCCACTTCGATATCGGGGCAGTGACTGTTGAGCTGCATGTCCGCCTTGCCGATGCCGCCGCGTGTATTCCGCACCGGTAGAGTCTGTTTTTGCAGTCCCAGCGATTCGCGTATGCCGGCATCCTCCGCGGCCTGCGAGACGAAACTGACAGCACTGTTGTGCACGGCTTTGCCGAAGCTGGCGAACATGGGCCGGTAGTGCACGGGCTGCGGTGTTGGGATCGATGCGTTCGGGTCACCCATCGGCGCGGCGGCAATGCTGCCCATCTTCAACACCAGGTCGGGTTTGACGCCAAAAAACGCGGGCGACCACAACACGAGGTCAGCGAGTTTACCTTCCTCGATGGACCCCACATGATCGGCAATCCCGTGGGCAATCGCCGGGTTGATCGTGTACTTGGCAATATAGCGTCGTACGCGGAAGTTATCGTTGTGGCCGGTTTCCTCCGTCAGCCGGCCGCGCTGTTTTTTCATCTTGTCGGCCGTTTGCCAGGTGCGGATGAGCACTTCGCCCACGCGGCCCATGGCCTGGCTGTCGGAGGCAATGATCGAGAAAGCGCCGAGGTCGTGAAGGATGTCTTCGGCCGCAATCGTCTCCTTGCGAATCCGGCTTTCTGCAAACGCAATGTCTTCGGCGATAGAAGGGTCGAGGTGATGGCACACCATGAGCATGTCGAGGTGCTCGTCGACCGTATTGACCGTATACGGGCGAGTCGGGTTCGTCGACGACGGCAACACGTTCGGCAGCCCGCAGACCTTGATGATGTCCGGTGCGTGGCCGCCGCCCGCGCCCTCGGTGTGGAAGGCGTGAATTGTGCGGTCCCTGAACGCGGCTATCGTGTCTTCGACAAAGCCGCTTTCGTTGAGCGTGTCGGTGTGAATCATCGTCTGCACGTCGAACGCATCGGCGACCGACAGGCAGCAGTCGATGGCGGCCGGTGTCGTGCCCCAGTCTTCGTGCAGCTTCAGCGCACACGCGCCACCGAGTATCTGTTCCTCGAGGGCGCGGGGGAGCGAGGCGTTGCCTTTACCGGCAAACGCCAGGTTCATCGGAAACGCATCCGCCGCTTCGAGCATGCGCGCAATGTGCCAGGCACCGGGCGTGCAGGTGGTTGCGTTGGTGCCCGTGGCGGGCCCGGTGCCGCCGCCAAGCATGGTTGTGACCCCCGACATCAGCGCGTCGTCGATCTGCTGCGGGCAGATAAAGTGGATATGCGCGTCGAAACCGCCCGCCGTCAAAATTTTGCCTTCGCCGGCAATGGCCTCGGTCGATGGGCCGATCACTATGTCGACACCGGGTTGCGTGTCGGGGTTGCCCGCTTTGCCGATCTTCGCAATACGTCCGTCGCGAAGGCCCACGTCCGCTTTGTAGATGCCGTTTACGTCGACAATCAGGGCGTTGGTAATGACGGTATCCACGGCGCCGTCCGCCCGGGTTGCCTGCGACTGTCCCATGCCGTCGCGGATGACTTTGCCGCCGCCGAACTTCACCTCGTCGCCGTAATGGGTTCTGTCCGATTCGACTTCGATGATCAGATCGGTATCGGCCAGTCGCACGCGATCGCCGGTGGTCGGTCCGTACATGGCGGCGTAGGCGCCGCGGGAAAGGCTCGTCATCTCAAAGTGTCCCCATGATGTCCTGCCTGAAGCCGTAGACGATGCGCGCGCCGCCCAGCGGGACGAGCCTGACATCGCGGGTTTGACCGGGTTCGAAACGCACAGCCGTGCCGGCGGCAATGTCGAGACGCAGCCCGCGCGCGGCTTCGCGATCGAAGTCGAGCGCCGGGTTGGTTTCGTAAAAATGATAGTGCGAGCCCACCTGAATCGGTCGGTCGCCGGTATTGGCGACCGTCAAGGTCGTGACTTCGGCATCCGCGTTGATCTCGATGTCGCCTTCGGCGGGCAGAATTTCTCCCGGAATCATAGCCATGTCCTCATCGTATCGGTTGGTGCACAGTGACGAGCTTGGTGCCGTCGGGAAAGGTCGCCTCGACCTGTATGTCGTGAATCATCTCGGCGATACCGTCCATCACCTGGTCGCGGGTCAGGACTTTTGCGCCTTCTTCCATCAGCGTGGCGACCGACTTACCGTCGCGGGCACCCTCCACGACAAAATCGGAAATCAAGGCAACAGCCTCAGGGTGATTCAGGCGGACGCCGCGTTCCAGGCGTCTCTGCGCCACCATGGCGGCCATAGAGACCAGGAGTTTGTCTTTTTCCCTAGGGGTGAGCTGCATTACCGTTGTTCCTCTTTAAATCTGCCAAACCCGAGGCAGCGTCTGCGGCGTGTCGCCCGTCAGCGCGGCAAACAGGGTGACGATGCCTTCACGAAGCGCCTGTCCCGACGGCGCGAGCAGACGAATGTTCAAGAGCGGGCCGAGGCAGCTGACGCCGCCGGCGATACGCTGCCCCGCAATGGCCGAGCGCACGCCGTCGACGTAGTCGCCGCAGTCCGATGCCGCATAGATCATCGTCGCCAGGGCCGCATGACCGTTAGCGCACGCAATGTCCGACAGCGTCGAGTCGAGCGGGGCGTCGTCGTCGCTGATCCGCAGGCGATCGGCAAAAACTAGCTTGCCGTCCAGTTCGATTCGCCAGGCCTCCGTGATCGAACCGGCGCGAACGGTTTCCCGCATGGCGTGGCGGCCGAACACCAGGCTCTCGATGACGATAAGCCGGCTCGATTCGCAAAGGCTGATCGACGTGCTGCGGTCGAGACGCGCGCCGTCGAACAGTATGGTTTCCTGCGGCAGCCACAGCGCGGTTGCCTCTTTGCCGACAGTGAGTGCCGTTTCGATCCGGGCGTCGCCGCCGCGCGAGCGGTAAATGCGCTCCGCGGCCTGCGACGTCACGACGGCCCGGGTGTGTTCGCGCCATTCGACGCTGGTGACCAGTTCGTCGCCGTCCGTCAGCCCACCTGCCGTATTCAGCAACACAGCCTGCAGGTGTGCACCATCGTGGCGCGGGAATCGCACTTTGCTGCACCCATATTGGTGCAAATCGTCGAGTGCGGTCCCGCGAGGTCCGTTGATGAACGTCATTCTTGCGCGTCCCGACGATCGTTCGAGTGTCGGTCGCGCCGTTCCGGTTACAGTTTCAATGAACGTTTCAGCCTTCTGTGTTGCCTCAATGTCGGTGTGTCATCGAGCCTAACAAATAAGACTGACGGGCGTCTCTTATCACGATTCGAAACGTCAGGACATTGCCTGCGTGCGATGTTCGTTTGGGCTCAGGCCGCGTATTCGTTTGAACGCGGTGCTGAACGCATAGGGTGTGGCATAGCCGACCTTGGCCGCGACGCTGCCCACGGTCTCGTCGGGTTGGCACAGGAGATCGGCGGCCAGCGCCATCCGCCAGTTCTTCAGGAACGTCATCGGCGGTTCGCCGACAAGATCGCCAAAGCGTCGTGCGAGCGCGGCCCGCGACGCGCCCGCCGCGGTCGCCAGCGTGTCCATGGTCCAGGCGTGTGCCGGGTCGTCGTGGATCAGGCGCAGGGCGCGCTCCACGACGCGGTCTCCCTGAAACCGCCACCATTCGGGACGGTTTGCATCCTGCTGAGAGAACCAGGCTTTGAGCACCGCGGTGACGAGCAGGTCGAGCAGGCGGTCGAGGACCGCCGCCTGTCCCGGTTCGTCTTTGGTCACTTCGTCGCAGAGCAGGTCCACCAACGGGGATTCCCAATCGACCCGCGATAGCGACAACACCGGCGGTAAAGACCGCAACAAACGGTCGCTGATGTCGCTCAGGTGCTCGTAAGCCCCGACAATGAACACCGTGGGGCCGTTGGCGTTGTTACCCCAGGTGCGCGTGTCGTGGGTCATTGCCTCGAGGAGCGAGTTGCCTTCAGCATCCCGGCAGTCCTGGCCGGGATGGATGAATACCGTTGGCGGGGTCGTCGGCGAGTCGGCTACCGTGTAGTGATCCGGCGCGCGCGTGACGGCAATGTCGCCGGGGCCGACGCAGATGGGCTCGCCGTCGTCATGGGTCACCCACAATTCGCCCTGTACCCCGGCAATCAGCGTGAGCGGCGATTCGGCGAGAATCCTCAAGGACCACGGGGAGCTCATGACGGCGCGCAAAGCAAACGCCCCTCGCGCCCGCGGCGCGTCCAGCAGTCCTCCCAGGTTGTCCATTCCGACATTCTAGACGAACTCGTATGGTTTTGATCCGATCGAGAATGGTGACTTCAGGCCGTGCCTCTTACCGTAACACCTGTCGATTTCTGGTCTTACGACCTCAACAAACAGGAGACAGGCATGACCACTACTCAACAAACACAGATGGACCGTCCGATTCTTGTCATCGGCGGCAGCGGCAAGACGGGCCGCCGAATCGTTAAGCAACTGGAGGCTCGCGGCGTACCAACCCGCGCCGTATCGCGCTCGACCCGGCCGTCTTTCGACTGGAACGATCCCGCGACCTGGGACGCCGCGCTCGAAGGTGTGCGAGCCGCGTACATTAGTTATTCACCGGACCTGGCCGTGCCCGGCGCCACGGAGGCGATCCAGGAATTCGTGAACAAGGCTGTCGCCCACGGGGTACAACGGCTCGTGTTGCTGTCCGGACGAGGCGAAGAAGAAGCGCAGGCCTGCGAGCGTATCGTTCAGGCATCCACTGCCGAGTGGACCGTCGTGCGCGCGAGCTGGTTCATGCAGAACTTCTCCGAGGGGGAATTTCTCGACATGGTTACGGGAGGAGCGATTACGCTGCCGGCCGCCGATATTGCCGAGCCTTTTATCGACGTTAACGATATCGTCGACGTAGCGGTTGCCGCGTTGACGGAAGACGGTCACGAATACGAAATCTACGAAGTAACGGGACCAAGATTAATGACCTTTACCGAACTGGCCGGAGAGATCTCACGGGCCACCGGTCGCGACGTGCAGTTCGTGCGTATACCCAAAGACGCGTTTTCGGACGCGATTGCCGAATCCGGTGTGCCGGAAGACGTAGCCTGGCTCCTCAACTACCTGTTCGATAGGGTCCTCGACGGCCGCAACGCGCACCTTGCCGACGGCGTGCAGCGTGCGCTGGGACGTGAGCCTGCCGACTTCTCGGATTTTGCGCGCCGCATTGCGGCCAGGGGCATGTGGAATACCCACGGTGAGGAGGCCGTCGCATGACCGCCGTCACATCAATTGTCATGACAGTCGCTGCCGTCAGCGCCCTTCTGGGCGCTGCGGTCGTCGGCGGCATCTTCTTTGCGTTCTCGAATTTTGTCATGCAGGCGCTGAACCGCCTGTCCGCGGCCGAGAGCGTCGCTGCGATGCAGTCGATCAACGTTGTTGTGCTGAATCGCTGGTTTCTCGGTGTGTTTATGGGCACGGCAGTGCTCTGTCTGCTGCTGGCCGGTTTCGCGGTGACGCGTTGGCAGGAGCCGGCGGCGCCGTGGCTGCTCGGCGGCGCCGTAGCGTACTTCGTGGGAACGTGGGTCGTCACGATTGCGGGGAACGTGCCGCTGAACGAGCGGCTCGCGAAGCTCGGGCGGGACGAGCCCGAGGCGGCCGTCTTCTGGGAACACTATTTCGACCGTTGGACCCGCCTCAATTCGCTACGGACGCTGGCTGCGGTCTTTTCGGCGCTACTCATTACAATAGGACTCCTGCTGTGAACGAACGCTCTGCTATTAACGATCCTTCGGCGACAATGGAAAGAACAGGCAGCAGCTCGACGCGGCCCCGCAAGTGGGTTCGGCGTGCCGGGCAGGTCCTGGTCGGCATGGCGCTCGTTGCGGTAAGCGTCGTCATTGCCGTGATCGGAGGCTTGCGAGGCTGGTGGATGACGCCGGTCGCCGAACGGGATGACGACGCCGGCTTCCATGCCTGGGTCGTCGCGGAGATCGAGGCCAACAACCCCGGCGCCACGGCGTTCTTGATGATCGAAGACGGCCGGATCGCGCACACGCACTTCTCGCCGGGTATCGATCGCGACACGATGTTTCCGACAGCCTCGTTGAGCAAGTGGATTGCGGCGTTTGGCGTAATGTCGCTGGCGGAGCGGGACCTCCTGGATCTGGACGCACCGGTCTCGCGGTATCTCAGCCGGTGGCAGCTCCCGGATTCCGCGTTCGACAATGACGGTGTTACGGCGCGGCGACTGTTGAGCCATACCGCAGGGCTGACTGATGAGCTCGGTTTTGGCGATTATGCGCACGACGAGGTGTTACCGCCCATCGAAGAGGAGTTGCGGCAGCCGCGGGCGTCCAACGGCGTGGAGACGGTTATTGCCGTGGGGCAGGAGCCCGGCAGCGAGTTCCTGTATTCCGGCGGCGGCTATCTCGTTCTGCAGTTGATGGTCGAGGAAATCAGCGGCGATTCGTTCGCGAACCATATTAATGAGTCGGTGCTGGACCCCCTGGGTATGTCGAGATCCACTTACCGCTATCTGGGTGAGATCGACAACGCGGCGCCGTCTTTCAACACCGACGGTACCGTCGCTCCGACGTACCGGTATGCGTCGGCGGCCGCCACGGGTTTTTCGACCTCGGCGTCGGATCTCGAAAGACTCATCAAGGGCGTACTCGGAACCAATGGCACGCCGTTCAAGGCCGATACGCTGGCGGCCATGCGCAAGCCTCACGGATTTTCGTACGGCGCCGCAATCTGGGGGTTGGGCAACATACTCTACGCGCCGACGCCGGACGGAGACTTCGTGTTTGGACATGAAGGCGTCAACGATCCGGCCATTAACAGCTCCATACGGATCAACCCGGAAACGTCCGACGGATTTGTCCTGCTGATATCCGGGCATCCGTCGCTGGCGACGGCAATCGGCTCGGAATGGACCTTGTGGCAGACGGGACACCCGGACATCCTGTCGGTCGACCGCGCGCTCGCGAGCGCGCTACTCCCCGCGTTGCTCGGCAGCTTGATGTTGCTATCGGTCGCTGTGCTGTGGAAGCGGCGCCGTAGCCGCGATGCGAAGGCTGCGTAGGCGCCCGAACTTTATTGCAAATGAGAATAATTTCCATTTAAATGAGCGACCGCAATGCTCAAGCGCCTGGATCTATTGGACACATGGGCGCAATCGACGAGGTAGCTATGCAGCAATGGAAACCGCTTGTTGCCGTGGTTGTCGGTGTTGTTTGCCTGGCAGGAATCAGTCAGACGGCGCTGGCGCATGGCGAATTCGACGAGGAACAGCTCGCCGAATTCGAAAAGCACATGGACGACTTTCTCGAAGAAATCGAGGAGCTTGTTGCCGATGTCGAGGTCATCGTCAGCAAGCCGCAGCCTGGCAAGGCCGATGTCGACGCGCTGATCGAACACTGGGAAGAGGTGGGTGTTCATGCTGTGATCGAGACACAGGCAATAGTGACGTATCCCGGCGTCTGGCAGGGCATTATTCTGCTGCAGCAGCAGGTCGAAGCGGGTGACAGCGACGGCGTTGTTGCCGCCGGAGAGCGCCTGAAGGCGGCGCTTTGGCAGTCTTTCGGGGCGGTACGCCTCGCGGCCCATCAGGTGCAAACCGGCACGGCGCCGTCAGCGGCCGAAAACGAGGCGGCAACCTCAGGTCCTGAGACCGTTGCCCTGATCATTGCCGATCTCGAGCAGGCCGTTGCCGAATATCGGGCGGACAATCTGTCCCGCGCCGAGGCGCTGATTCACGAAACCTACATGAGCCGCTTCGAAGGTCTGGAAGGTGATCTCATTGCGCGCGACCCTGATCTGGTGTCGCAGCTCGAGAAGGACTTCAACGCGACGTTGCCGCTCCTGATGCAGCGCGGTGCCGGGGTCGACGAGATCAACGGTACGCTCAAGTCGATGAAAGCGCAGCTCCAAAACGCAAGCAGCATCCTGGAAGCCGTCGAAGCGTCGCGCTCGGAGGTTTTCTAGGCGTGCGCCGACGCGCCCTGCTGCGGGCGCTGGCACTACTCGGTCCCGCGACCGCGTTTGCCCGGCCGTTACGCGCGTTCGCCGATCCCTCCGCCGGCGAGCCTGCTTCGGTCGATACGCTGCCGCGCTTGAGCGGCGAACTCACGCTGTATCTGGGCCGTGGCGAAGGCGGACTGTACGAGGACATTATTGCCGCCATCGAGAAGCGCAATCCGGACCTGGAACTTCGCATCCGCCGCGGCCCGTCGACGGCGCTAGCCAACACGCTCGTTGCTGAATCCAGGGTGGGTCGGCTGCGAGCCGATCTGTTCTGGTCGATCGATGCAAGCTCGCTGGGTCTCGTGACCCGGCAGGTCGAGCCGCCCGCGATACCTGCTTCGCTCCGCGATCTGCTCAAGCCCGGTTTTCGGTACGAACACTGGGTGCCGATCTCGGGCCGCTTTCGGACGATTCCCTACAACCCTCAGAAGCTGAACGTCGCTGAGCTGCCGCAAGATGTCATGATGCTGCCGGAGAGTGACGCGCGCTTCGGCTGGGCGCCGGCGTACGGTGCGTTCCAGTCGTTTATTACGGCGATGAGGTTGCTCGAAGGTGACGACGCAACCGGTGCGTGGCTGGAGGCCATGGCGGGTAAGTCCAGCGAGTTCGCGGGCGAGTTTGGCGTCGTAATGGCTGTCTCGCGTGGCGAGGTCGATCTCGGTTTTGCCAATCACTACTATACGCTTCGACTCAAGCAGGGCAGGCCGGACGCGGAAGTGGAGCTTGCGTTTACTCAGAACGACGCCGGTTGTCTGTTGAATGCATCCGGTATTGCCGTATTGCGACCCAGTGAGCTCGCTACCGACTTTGTGCGCCACCTGCTGACGAGCGAGGTGCAATCCTATCTTGCCAGAGAGGCCTACGAGGTGCCGCTGATGGCGGGAGTGCCGAGCCCCGAGGGCCTGCCGCCGATCGGCGAACTCAAGCCGCCGCAAGTGGACCTCGAGCGCCTGGGCGATCTGCAGCCCACCCTCAGGCTCCTGCGACAAACCGGCGTGCTGTGAGTCGTTTTTCGCTCAGTCATTTCGCCAGCGCGCTGGTTGCGCTGGCGGTGCTTGCACCCGTTGCCGTACTCGTTGTTCTGGCGCTTGGCGCAGACGTTGATCTGCGGGGCGAGACCGTCCGGCTGGTTGCAAACACGCTCGGCGTTACGGTGTTGACGGTTATGGGCGCCGTTGCGATCGGCGTGCCGATGGCGCTGGCAACGGCGCACTGCAATTTGCCGAGACGCCGACTCTGGCTGGCGCTGCTCGCGGCGCCGCTGGCCGTACCCAGCTACATAGGCGCTTTTGCGTACTTCGCCGCTTTCGGAACCGGCGGCGAAATCGAGACATTGACCGGCGCGGCCGTGCCGGCCGTGCGCGGGTTCGGCGGTACGGCGCTGGTCATGACGTTATATACCTACCCGTTTGTCATGCTGGCGACGCGCGCGGCATTGAGTCAGCTGGACGGTAGAACGGTCGAAGCCGCCCGCTCTCTGGGTGCAACGCTGCCCGTTGTGCTGCTTCGCATCGTGTTACCACGGGTCCGCAGCGGCATTGCGGGAGGAGCGCTGTTGGTTGCCCTGTACGCCATGAGTGATTTCGCGACTCCCGCGATTCTCGGACTGGATACCTTCATCCGCAGCATCTACGTCGAGTACAACGCTTTTGGTCTCGCTCGCGCGGCGCTGTTGTCGCTGCAGCTTCTGGCGCTCGTCGCTTTTGTGTTGCTCCTCGAATCGCGGGTCGGCGTGGAACGCGAGGCGGCTCAGGAGAAGCTGGAGATTACGCTCGGCCCGCGCGCAAGAACGGTGCTCATGGCGTTTATGCTCGTCGTGCTTGCCGCCTCGCTGCTGCTGCCCGCGCTGGTCTTCGGCGTCTGGCTGTGGCGTGACGGCGCAGGCGGTTTCGACCCGTGGCTGGCGTGGAATTCCGCTTACCCGGCGCTCCTTGCCGCGCTTGTCACCGTGTTCGTGGCTTTGCCGGTTGCGCACGCGGCCGTTCGCGGCAAAGTGGGACGCTGGTTGGAACGTATTGCTACTCTGGGCTTTGGGATCCCCGGCATTGTGATGGGAACGGCCTTGCTCTACGTCGGTTTGCAGCTCGATTTCCTCTACCAGACCGTCGCGCTGCTCGTGCTGGGTTATGTGTTGCGCTTCCTTCCGCTGGCCGTCGGTCCGGTGCGCAATTGTGTTGCGCGGCTGGACGCCAATTTGCTGGCGGCCGCGCGGAACCTTGGCGCTTCGCCGTTCGAAGCCTTCACGAGGGTTAGCGTGCCGCTGCTTCTGCCGGGCGCGATCGCGGGCGGCGCTCTCGTGTTCCTCGAGGCCATGCGTGAATTACCGATAACCTTGCTGCTGCGGCCGACGGGCCTCGAAACACTCACCACGGAGCTGTGGCAGGTGTACGAGGCAGGTTACTTCGGCCGCGCTGCCGTTCCCGGGTTGCTGCTGATCGCCATTTCTTCCGTGGCGCTGGTGTTCATGCTTTCGGGCGAAGACCGGCTTACGACGCGAAAAGCTTCACGGGGAATCTGATGCTCGAGATTCGCAATCTTACGGTGCGTTACGACGATCGGATTGCGGTCGAGCACTTCGACCTTGCGCTCGGTGACGGAGAGATCGTCACGCTCGTGGGTCCAACCGGCTGCGGCAAGAGCAGTGTGTTGCGCGCGGTTGCGGGCTTCGAGCAGCCCGCAACCGGCGCCATCGTCATTGGCGATCTCGAGATCGACCCCAATCACCCGGTGCCGCCGGAGAAACGCCGCACCGGCCTGGTATTCCAGGACTTCGCGCTATTCCCGCACATGACGGTCGCCGAAAACATCGGTTTCAAGGTCGAGGACAAAAAACTTGTCGAGCATTGGATCGATCGGCTGGGGCTGAGCGGTCATCGCGAAGCAATGCCGGCGACGCTGTCCGGTGGCCAGAAACAACGCGTCGCGCTGGCGCGCTCGCTGGCGCACCAGCCGGCGCTTGTGCTGCTCGACGAACCCTTGTCGAATCTCGATGCAGCGCTGAAATCGAGCTTGCGGTGGGACATCCGCGAGGCGCTCAAGACGTCAGGCGTGCCGGCCCTGTGGGTGACCCACGACCAGGACGAGGCCCTGTCGGTGGGCGATCGGGTTGGCATCATGCACAGCGGCCGCCTCGAGCAGATAGGGGAGCCCGAAGAGTGTTATCGCGCGCCGCAAACGCGTTTTGTCGCGCGGTTTCTGGGTGAGGGTTTTTTTGTTCGCGGCCGTCTGGATGGAGCGACGCTCAAGACCGGAATTGGTGAGTCGGCGCTCGCCGACCCTGCCGCTGCGGCCGAGCTTGCCCACGGCGGCGAAGTGGACGCTCTGATTCGTCCTCATGACGTTGCGCTCGTGGCTGACTCGAGCGGCAATGCCGTCATCGAATGGAGTCGTTATGAGGGCGAAACGCGCCTGTACGCCATTTGTCTGCGCGACGGTACCCGCCTGCAGGCCCGTGTCAGCCACGACGTACGTCTGTCGGACGGGGAATCCGTGCAGACGCAGATTTCTGCTCGCCATGCGCTGGCGCTGTTCGCGCCGGGCGAGGGATAGGTTGTGGCAAGTCGCCGACAGGCTATTAGCTGTAAACTGCGTCAGACCGGAAGTAATACGAAAAACAACGAACCTACCGTCCCGGTATCAGGAGATTTATAGAATGCAAACCCGGCTGCTCGCGGTCATGGCGACCGCCCTTGTCTCTATCTGCGACGTGGCGGCGGCACAAACGGTCACATCGGTCAAAGTAGATGTGCGCGATGCGGACGTCGCCATGTTCTCGCCGGACACTACCTTCGACAATGCCATCCCAACGCCGTCCGAGTTCCTGGGCTTTCAGCTGGGGCACGAACCGGTTCGCCATCATCAGCTCGTCGACTACATCCGGCACGTCGCTGAGCTCAGCGATCGCCTGACCCTGGAGACAATCGGCTATTCGCACGAGCGGCGACCGATCCTGTTTATGGTCGCCACGTCACCGGGGAACCAGGCGCGCATCGATGAGATTCGTGCACAACATATTGCGTTGACGGAGCCCGGCAGCGGGCAGGAGATCAGCGACGACATGCCGGTTGTGACGTGGCTCAACTACGGCGTACACGGCGCCGAGGCCAGCGGCATGGACGCGTCACTGCCGTTTGTCTATCACCTTGCCGCGGCGCAGGGTGAAGCAATCGAGCGAGTCCTCGAGGAGTCGGTGGTCCTCGTTACCGCCGTGTTCAACCCCGACGGTCATGCCAAGCGCATCGCCTGGGAGGACGCCTTTGGTGGCAAGCGCCGCATCTCGGATCCGGCACACATGGAGCACATATCCGACTGGCGTTTTGCGCGCACGAACCACTACTTCTTCGACCTGAATCGCCAGTGGTTGTTGCTCACCCAGCCCGAGCCACGCGCCTGGATGCGGAAGTGGCACGAGTGGCGCCCGAACCTGACCGTGGACTACCACGAGATGGGCTCGAACAACACGTACTATTTCCATCCGGGCGTTGCGACGCGCACGAACCCGCTGGCGCCGGAGCGCGCCGAGGAGTTGATGGCCGAGGTCGTGCGGACTTCGGAGGACTTCCTGGATAGCGAGGGCCGCCTGTACTACCAGGGTGAAGGCTTCGACAACTTCTATGTTGGCAAGGGTTCGACCTTTCCGCTCGTCAATGGCGGAGTGGGCATTCTTTACGAAGCGTCGTCGACACGGGGCCGCGAAATCGAAACGCGAAACGGCCTCAGGACGTATCGCGAGAACATCCGTAAACAGTACCGGACGAGCGTCGCGAGCATCGAGGGCGCCGTCAACCTGAGGCAGCCGTTCCTCGAGTACCAGCTGGACTTTTATAACAGCGCTCTCGACGAGGCGAACGACAGCTCGACCCGGGCGTGGGTGTTTTCGGCGCCGGGAGACCCGGCGCGCATGCACGTGTTTGCGGACTTACTGAACTACCACCGTATCAGCACGCATCGGCTGATGCGCGATATCGAAGTGGCCGGCAAGCGCTTCAGCGCCGCCGAGTCGCTGATCGTGCCGGTATCGCAGCCGCAGTATCGGCTGATACGAAGCATCTTCGAGACCCTGACCGAGTTCGAGGATGAGACGTTCTACGACGTCTCGACCTGGACGTTGCCGCCGGCGTTCGGGCTGGACTACGCGGCGCTCTCTGGACGCGTATTCCGCGACAACCTGGTTGGGAGCGAGTACGCGACAGCCATGCCGGTTGCGGAGGCGCCTGATGAATCGGGGTATGCGTATGTGTTCGAGTGGGGCCCGTACCATGCGCCTCGCGCACTGCAGCGGGTCCTCGAAAGCGAGATGCTCGCTCGCGTCGCGACCAAGCCCATCAACGTTGCAACGACGGCGGGGGATCGCAGCTTGCCGGTGGGCAGTATTATCGTGCCGCTCGATCGGCAGGAACGGCGCCCGAGCGACATCCACGAACTCATGCGAACGATCGCGGCTGAGGATGGCGTCGAAGTACATGCGTTGACGTCCGGTCGCAGCACGACCGGGTCAGTCGATGTGAACGTCGGCGGGCCAGCCGCGAGACCGGTGAAGCCGGTCCATGCGCTCCTGGTCATCGGTGATGGCGTCAACCTGTACGACGCCGGTGAGATCTGGCACCTCACCGACTATCGCATGAACATGCCCGTGACTTTGCGGCCGCGTGACCAGCTTGGAGACATCGACTGGAATCGCTACACGCATATGATTTTTCCGTCCGGTGAGTACGAAGAGTTCGAGCCGGAATGGGCGGGCCGCATGAGAACCTGGGTGGCCGAAGGCGGCTCGGTGATCGGTATGCGTGACGCGGCGCCGTGGGTGCGTGCCAACACACTCGACTGGATCGATCCGGAAGATCTGGAGGCCGTCGAGGCCGCCCAGGTTGAGGCAAAGAAGAAAGAAGAGGAAGAGGAAGCAGAGGCGGAGGAAACCGAACGTCTGCCGTACGCTGACAAGGCGGACCACGAAGCGGAGAACGTGATTGGCGGCGCGATATTTGCCGCCGACCTCGACAACTCGCATCCGCTGGGATTCGGCTATTCAGACAGGGCGATATTCCTGCATAAGAACGTCGAGGAGCCGATGGAGGTTGCGGAGAATCCGTTCGCCACCGTCATTGCCTATACGGACGATCCGGTTTACTCGGGCTACGTTTCGGACGAAAATCGCGACACTCTGGCAGGCACTCCGGCGCTGATCGCGGAGCGTTCAGGCGAAGGCAGCGTGATCCTGTTCGCCGACAATACAAACTTTCGCGGCTACTGGTACGGCACGAACAAGCTGTTTCTGAATGCGTTGTTCTTTTCGAGAGTGTTTGATGCGCCGGAGGATAACTAGCTGAGTTCGGTTTCCGCCAGAGGCGAAATCGAACCCCCAACCCGCGGAATTACAATGGAAGTCTTGCGTTCGCCGCCCGGCGCTGCGAGCAAACACGCCGCGGTGTGTTCGGACGGCTCAAAAACGAAGGTGTCGAGTTTACCGGCGATGCCGTTCGTCACCCAGGCGTAAATTGGACCGGCAACGCACGGCTCCCCGGGGGAGGAGGGATACCGTGCGCGCCGGTCGCCGGGTTACCGTTGCTGAAGCCGACGCTCGAAACGCTCGCGCTTACGCTCCATGCTGCGTTCGAGTTTGTCGCGTTGTTCATCCGTCAGCACCGCGCCGATCTCCGTGCGTACACGTGTGAACAGCAGCGTGCCTTCGGTTGCCAGCTGGCCGTTGGACAGCGCAATGTTGTTCAGCTCCGTCGCATAGGCGGGATCACTCACGTCGAGCGATTTGAGCGCTTCCTTATTGGCGATCATCTGTTCGCGAAGCGCCTGTGCTTCCGGTTTCGCGGCTTCGAGGATGTTGAGAACATCGGCACGCTGCGCGTCATCCAGATCGAGGTGGTCGGTCATGCGTTCCACCATCAATTCCGGATCCGCGAACCGCTTGCCGGGCCCACCGCCGAAGTCCGCCAGTGCGCTCGCCGAGAACGCCATTGCCATCAGAACGAGTAGCGCAACTGCATAGCTCTTCATCGTGTTTCTCCTTGCTTCGTGAAATCGCCGGTATTGGCTTGAGGCTCAGAATAGGCGCTCGTACGTCGCCATAGGTCAGCGCTGGGACAAGGTTTGTTAAGAACTGTGAGGATCGCGCCGTTGCCGTTGCGGCGTGCTGGGGAATGCTCCACGATGTCGTCAGAGGCAAGGTGCGATGAATGAACAAGCGAACCCTGTACAAATCCTGATCGTCGACGACGACCGCGAGCTTGGCGACATGCTCCGGGAGTTTCTGGCGCCGGATCACTTCGAGCTCAGCGCACGGCAGACGGGTGAGGACGGCTTGCGGGCGCTGAGAGAAGAAGACTATGCGCTCGTCATTCTGGACATCATGCTGCCGCGCATGAGCGGCATCGACGTGCTCAAGGAACTCCGGCAGTTCAGCGGCGTTCCGGTGATCATGCTGACGGCAAGAGGTGACGACGTCGACCGGATTCTCGGCCTGGAGTTTGGCGCGGACGACTATCTCGCCAAGCCGTTCAATCCGCGGGAGCTACTCGCTCGCATCAAAGCGATCATGCGCCGCTCCCGGCCTGCAAGCACCCGGCGCCAGGCGCTCGACGTCGGCGATATCGAGATCGACAGCCGTTCGCGGCAGGTTAGCGCCGGTGGCACGTCGATCCGACTGACCGGTACGGAGTTCGAGCTACTGCACCGCCTGGCCGAGTCGGCCGGCGAGGTCGTCAGCAAGGAGCAGTTATCCCAGCAGGCGCTTGGCCGGCGCCATCTGCCGTACGACCGCAGCATCGACACGCACATTAGCAATCTTCGGCGCAAGCTCACGGGCGCCGGTGTGTCGAACCCGACCATCCAGAGCCGGCGCGGAGTCGGTTACTCCCTGCTGTTCGAACACGAGGCTAATTAGTATGCGAAGCCTTCTGATTCGGATCTTTGTTTCCTTCTGGGCAATCATCGTCATTACGATCGCCACCGCCGGTGTCCTGGGTTACGCCTATGCCGAGCGTGTGCGCGACAGTCTGCAGAATTTCGAGGTCAGCGACGCCATGCTGGAGGCCAGCGCTTCGCTGCAGCAGCACGGGCGGGAAGGCCTGACCGATTGGCTGCGTTCGTTGCCCGCCGTCACGGGATCGATGATCTACGTGCTCGACGATCGCGGCCGTGATCTGCTCGAGCGACCGCTGCCCGCGGCCGTGGAGATTGCCATGCGGCGCTTCGGCGGGATGCGATTCGGACCGCCACCAGAGCGCGAATTCCGAAACCTGCGGCCCGCAAGGCCGTTCACGCAGCTTGTCGGCCCCGCGGGCGATACCTATACGCTGTTTGTACTGCCGCCCCGCGGCAAGCTGGCGAAGTGGTTTGCGGAGCGCGGCCTGGCCGGCTTGGTATTCCTGGCGTTGCTGGTCAGCGCAGGCATTTCGTATTGGCTCGCACGTGCCATCTCGACCCCCGTTCGGCGCCTGCGGGAATCCGCGGACGCGATCGCTGGCGGCAATCTCGAGACACGCGTGGCGGATCGCGTCGGCAGGCGTAGCGACGAAATCGGCTTGCTCGCTCAGGACTTCGATCGCATGGCTCGTGGACTGCAGCTCGCATGGCAGCGGCAAACGGAACTCATGCGGAACGTATCGCACGAATTGCGTTCACCGCTGGCGCGGCTGCGCGTCGCGCTCGAGCTGGCCCGCCGCAAAAAAGGTCAGCTCCCGGAGCTCGACAAGATCGACCTCGAAACCGAGCGCCTCAACGGTTTGATTGGCCAGATACTGGAGTTCTCCCGCCTGGATTCCGATGTGCGCGAAGACACGGTCGATATCGATCTCAACGATCTCGTCCTTTCTGTCGTGGAAGACGCCCGCTACGAGTATGGATGCGTCGATAGCGACCCGGGCATTGCGTTCGACGCGGATCGCAGCATCGCGATCAGTGGATATCCATCCGCGCTCAGGAGCGCCGTCGAGAACCTGCTGCGGAACGCCATGCAGCACGGCGCCGAGAAGGGTGGAGTCACCGTGCAGCTTCGCCAGGACGAAACGGATGCCGTCATTACCGTTTCAGATCAGGGTGGCGGCGTACCCGAAGACCAGCTCAGCCAGATTTTCGAACCGTTTTTTCGGGTACATACCGACCGCGGGCAAGCAAAAAACGGCAGTGGCCTGGGTCTCGCCATCGTGGCGAGAGCCGTTGCCATGCACGAGGGATCGATGACAGCGTCGAACGCCGCCGGGGGTCTCAGCATCGAGATCAGGTTGCCGCGTACGCGCTAGCTGTGTGCGCTCCAAAGACTTCCGCCACTGTCGCACGCCATAAACCCACCGGCTCTCAGGACCGCGCTCGCGCAACCAGTATTGCTGTAACTGCCAGTACCGCACCGGTCACCATGACCGCGGTCTGAAGACTCCAGATACTCGCCGCCGCGCCGACCGCGAGACTGCCCAACGAGGTGCCGCCGAAGACAATCATTCCCCAGAAGCTGCTGACGCGGCCGCGAACCTGATCATCGACACGGGTCTGGAGGATTATCTGCGATCCCACTCCGCACAACGCCAGCGTTACACCTAAGAGGGCAACCACCGCGATGGCCAGCTCGAACCGGTCAATGACGCTAAGTAGTACGACGAGCAGCCCGCCGACAATCAGGCCCGCATTGACGACTCTTATCGATAACCAACGCGTCCCTCGGGACAGTACGATCCCGGCAACGACAGCGCCGCCGCCGCCGGCGGACGTCAGCATCGCCAGTGCCGAGGCTCCGCCTCTGAACACCGTGTCCGCGAACACCGGCAGCATCTCGAGGGCGCCACGCCCGAATACCGAGCCCAGCGCGGCAAGTATCAGCAGGCTGCGGATAGCCTCGTGAGACCGGGCGTAGCGCAGACCTTCCATCAGCTCCAGCCACGGATGCTTGCGATCTTCGGTTGCGTCAGGTGACGGGTTGGTTCTTATGACGAGCATGGCGACAACCATGCCGAGATAGCTCACGCCGTTGATGACGAATGCCGCGCCGACTCCCGCGAGCGCAATCACGAGCCCGGCGAGCGCAGGCCCGATAAATCGCGACAGGTTGAAGGAGATTGAAGTCAGCGCGATCGCGCTGTGCAGCTGATCGGCCCGCACGAGGTTCGGCACGATGGACATCCGAACCGGTGCGTGTGCGCCGTCGAGGGTACCCTGCATGAGTGACAGCAACGCAAGCAGACCAATGTCAATGTAACCCAGAGACGTAAGGGCCCCGAGTATCAGCATGTTGACGACGCTCAGGGAGTTGAGTACGACAGACACCGCACGTCGGTCGAACCGGTCGGCCAATACGCCGGCAACCGGGCCGAATAGCACAGCCGGCGCGAACTGTGTAAATGCGACGATGCCTACCCACAATTCGGACGCGGAGAGTTCCCATGCGAACCATCCGAGCGCTACGCGGTAGATCCACACGCCGTGCAGGGAAACTGTAGCGCCCGTCAAGTAGACGAGGTAGTCGCGGTTTCTGAGAGCCGATTGACTCACGCGACTTCAACGGTCGTTGCGGGCGTACTCGCCGACAACAGGCTCGGTCGCCTCAGCGTTAACCTGTTCATCAAGCGTGTCCGTGCTGCAAACGTGTGGAATGGACAATAAGAATCGAGCCGGGCTCTCCATCCCGGAGAGCCCAGGTAGCGCCAGTCTGGCAGTGTACCGCAATGGTCACATCGAAGCGCCGACCCGAGGGTGACTTCGTCTACAAATAAGGGCAGGCTGGACGCGAGTCTCCATGAATAACGGGTGTCATCGCCATGAGTAACCCTTCACGAAACCTCTCTCGTCCAGTGTCCATCGCCGTTATCGCAAGCCTGGCATTGCTCGGCTACGCCTGTGCTGGCCAGGATGATTCGGAAGCCCTCGCGGACGGCGGCGAGGGTTTACCCGCTACTGCAATGACCGCCGAACGGCTCGGCGAGCTGATTCGAAACGTTGACGAGGATGCGCGCCTGGAAGATACGACCTGGCTGTTCGTCGTCGCCGACCTGGAAGCGGCGGTGGTCTGCGATGAGGCGGCGGACCGGATGCGCATCGTCATTCCGATTGGGCCGGCCGAGGACCTGCCCAAGGAGGAGCTCGTTCGCATACTGCAGGCGAACTACGACACCGCGCTCGATGCGCGCTACGCAATCGCCAACGGTCAGCTGTGGGGCACGTTCATTCATCCGCTGAGCGAACTGTCTGACGATCAGTTTTTGACGGGACTGGGTCAGACCGCAAACGTTGTGCTGTCTTATGGCACGTCGTACTCGTCGGGTCTGTTTATTTTCGGCGGTGGCGACAGCGCGGAGATACAGCGCAGGCAGCTCATCGAAGAGCTGCGGCAAAAGCGTACTTAACAATGGATGGTTCGGCCGCTAAACCGGCCTGGTTGAACGCTGCCTGCTGCCCGTGGCCCGACGCAGGCGCATGAGGGCCAGTCCGTGTGGTTTCCGCTATTATGTTCAAGCGGACAGGCAATAGAGACTGTCAGTCGATACGCCTGCCTCATTACTAAAAAGAATAAGAAGGGGGAGTCATGATCGAAAACGACGCGAATCGGATATTGCGCTATATCGTCGCCGAGGCGCTGCTGACCAACGGCGGCTCGGCAGATATCAAAGAGGGCGCGTGGGCGCTGCTGCACGGCATTCCGTCTGAGAAAATCGAAGGGCCGCGCAGCCTTCCAGCATTGGCGGGTCTGTTTAGTCCACCGATTACGCCCGAAGACCTCGAAGCGCCTCTCGACGCAGCCCGGCGATTCGTGGACGATGCTCTACGCGCGATCAAGGAGGCTGCCGAGGAGGTCAGGAAGGACCCGCCTCCACCGACCGAGGATACGCCGACCGAGGATACGCCGACCGAGGATACACCGACCGAGGATACGCCGACCGAGGAAGAGAGCGCACCGCCGCCCAACGCCAACTACAGGCTCGAACTCCGGGTCAAACGGATCAAATGCAACCGCATCACCGTGGGAGGCGACGACACCGACGAATTCCTGATCTCGGGTGGCTACACCTACGGATCCAGTGGCCGCGGACATCTGCAGGAGTACCGGCAGGATTTCAAGAACGGCACCGAATTTGCGCTGCTGGGTAAAGACGAGGACTTTACGGGTGACCCCGAGGACAACCCGGGGCCCGAACACGTGCTCAAGAACGTTGTCGTCGTTCCGCTCCAGCTAAACGTCGAGTTTCACGCAACGCTTCTGTGTTGGGAAGTGGACTGGGTAGAGCCGTCGACAGCAACCGGACTGGGCATTTTTTTGTCGCTCCTTCTGTCCGCCGGTCTGACCGCCGCGGCCGATTATCTGATGACGGCCCCCGGCTTGCCGTCTGATCTGACCGAACAGGCGAAGGACTTGCTACGGGAGCATGGTATCAAGGGCATTCGTTCGTGGTTTGAGCAGCTCGTCGGGCCGGAAGCGTTTCAGCCGCTGCAGGTCAAGGCAGTCACCCATTGGGAGCCGGACAACTCGGCGTTCCACTGGGAGAGCTGGATTACCCTGAAGCCGAGAAACTTCAAGACGATGCCGTTCCGGAGCGACGGGCCCAAGCTGCACAGGGGGCGTACGGTCACCACCCAGGAAATTAAATTCGAAGAGAACAGTCAGGGTGTGGTGGTCCAGAGAACGGTTCCGAACGGTGGGCTGTACGAAATCGATATGCTGTTCGAACTGGTCGACTAGGCGCTTCGTCCGGACGCAAACTTCAGGTAATGACATGAAACAGCGAAATCTCTCTTCACCCGGCAGCGTGCTGGTCCTGCTCGCCTGCGCGGCGGGTATGGCGCCGGGTGCTCATTCAGCCGAATCCGAGGCGCCCGAACCCCGTACCCTGACAATCGATACGGCGCGCCAGGTCTGCGCGCAGAAGAGCTGGGACCTGCTCACGATCCCCGGCCAATACCATGCCGTCATGCCGCAGGTGTTCAGCGAGAAGGCGACGATCGACGGCGTAGCCATCGTGCAGTCGCCGGAGCCGGGGGTGCATCTGCAGCCCGGACCTTTCAACGTCGACATCCGCACCGGCAAAGGGGAACCGGTTTGCCGTGCAGCGGCTACCGTAGACATCGACCCGTTCACGGGTGCGGCACCGAGCATCGAATTCACGCCGGCGCACGCCGGCATTCAGGCACAGGAACCGGGCCTTGTTATCGAGCCGATGACTGATCCGAGCGGAGAGCCTTTTCGTATTCAGTTTCGCCTGAACAACGAATGGTTGGACCAGCCGAATTTTGCGCAGGTTGCCGACGCACTCATGGCGCCTGGTCCCGGAGGCACCCACTTGTTCGACGTACTCGTCACCGACGGGCTTCAGCGTAACACTCTGTTTCAGTTCTCAGACTACGCACTGACCAACAAGCACAAGCTCGGCTACAAGGAGTTGTTGGGCAGTATCAAAGACTGGCGGGATCAGAACAGCGGCATTGGGATCTCCGAACGGTCCGGCGAGTGTCGCTGCGCGCTCGTCACCACGCCGGGAGATCCGGTAAGCTGCAGCAGCGACTGGATTACCGAATATGAAACGTTCGGATCGCGTGTGTGGTCATCGACCTGCAGCGGGCCGGAAACCAGCTGGCTTCGCGCGTTTGCCAGCGATCGCGGCGGTGCCGTCGAGGACGTTGCCGAGAGCGATCAGGGTCGGCAGTCTCACGACTGGACCATAGTCTGCAAGTCACCCGGGCAGACAAACCCGGAACGTTGTGAAAGCTGTTGTCCCAATCCTGTGATCTGGGTCGAGTACGACCTCTACATTCCGGCGATGCGCGCCGAGGTCGATACCGGCTGGACACTCGACGGCACGGCACGCGGCGAACTGATCGTGGAGACCTCTGGCCTGGGACGGATGACTCTCCATCAGAGCGCGGTTAGCGGCTACGAGCAAGTCACGACCAAACTCGGCTTGCAGGTCGGCGGCACCGCGGGCAAGTCCAAAGACGGGCCGGCGTTGGAGGTCACCGGTTCCGTCGCGACCGAAGTGGAGCACTCCGGTAGCACCGGCGGTGCCGTAACCAGAGCGGCACAGCTCGCAACGGCAACCGGATGGAAGAGCGGTCAGTGTGCCGTAGGCGAAACCCGGTTGACGTCAATGACCGCCAAAGTGCTTGCCAACGGCGATCCCTTTATTCACGAGAGTGCCACCGTTCAGGGGCCGCGAGAGTCCGGAGACCGCAGCTACATTCGCGTCCGGCGAGCCGGCTTTCGCTGCGACGGCAACACGCCCGCGAGCGGCACGGCGCAGTAGTCGGCGGGTTTCCCGGCAGCCGTTCTCGCGAGGTGTTCGCGACGTCGTACGTTCACAGCACAACGGGCTTGAGCTGCTTCATGTAGTCCGGATCGAAGCGGACGCCGAGCCCCGGTCCTGAAGGAATATCGATCTTGCCGTCGACGGCCTCGAGCGGTTTGCCGGTTCCGATGACTTCATAGGGCAGGCCGTCCTTGTCGCCTTTGAATTCCTGATAATCCATCGAGTTCGGCGCCACCGACGCAAAATGTAGTACGTGCAGGCTGCCCAGGCCGAACCCGGACATGTGCGGGACGATGCGCAGGCCCGCGGCTTCGGCCATGCGCGCTACCCGGATCGAGCGCACAAAACCGCCGAAGAACAAGAGATCCGGCTGTACGATGTCGAGCGCCGCGTTTTCGATCAGCCACTGGAATCGCCGCATGCTGTACTCCTCTTCGCCGCCGGCAACGGCAATGTCGAGCGCATCGGTGACGGCTTTGGTTTCCCAGAGATGGTCGAACTGCACGGGCTCTTCGAAGAAACCGTAGTTGTACTCCTCGAGCAGGCGACCGATACGGATTGCCAGCGGAACGTCGTAGGAGCTGTTGGAGTCCGTAAACAGCGTCAGCTCGTCACCGAGTCGTTTCCGTGCCAGCGGGATCAACTCGAGATCGCGCTGAGTAGAGGCGTCTGTGTAGTTCATGCGTGCGCCGAGCTTGAATTTTACGGCTTTGGCTCCGGAGATGGCGATGAGCTCTTCGAGCTGGTCGACCACGCCGTCTGCGCTGCTGGTTCGGTCGCCGTTGGCGTAATAGATAGCGCTGCGGTCACGGATGCGCTCGCCGACGAGTTCTCCGAGTGGCGCACCCACCAGGTTGCCGATCAGGTCGAGCACGGCAAACTCGACCCAGGCCACACACGACCAGAACCCGAGTCCCTGCCACTTGTAATTCTGTCCCCAGACGAAGACGTCGTGGACCAGCTTGTCCAGATCCCGCGCGTCCCTACCCACAAAACGCGGCATGACCCGTGTCGACAGCAACGGGTAGATGTGTCGGACGATCTGCTTGTTGGTGAGTGCAAGGCCCTGAGCTCCGTCTTTCGAGCGCACACGGACAAAAAACTGTTCATCCCGGCGGAGTAGTTCGACCGATTCAATGACGATGGGGTCGCGGAGCCGGTCCCGGCGCAGCACCGGGCTGGATTGCGCGGCGAGCAGGCGCTCGCGAAGGCCGTTTTTGCCGGACGCGAGAGTGAGAGCAGGCGGCAACAACATGCCGGCGGTGGCGAGCTTCAACAAATCGCGGCGATCAATCATGGCGTCTCCATCGCGTGTGCGCAGGGTGTGTCGATACTCGTAAAGAGTCCCGCCGCGGTCAGATCCGTAAGGGAACGAGGATATCGGGCAGGTCAGATCACTCCGTCGCTCGATCGGCGTCCGGTATCTCGATCAGAACCTTGAGTCCACTGCTGCTGTCGGCGTCAAGCAGCGACAGTTTCCCGTGGTGAAGCTCGACAACTTCCGCCGCGATCGCGAGGCCGAGGCCGCAGCCTATCGTGTCCGCCGGGTTGATTCTGCGAAACCGCTTCAGCGCATCACTTCTGTCGGCCTCCGCAATTCCGGGGCCGTTGTCCTCTACCTCGATGTTCACCTTGCCGGAAGAACGGTACAGGCGAACGGTGACCGACGTGCCCGCGGGGCAATACTGAATGGCGTTGTGCAGAAGATTGTTGAGCGCTTCCTCTAGAAGCGTCGGGCTGCAGGCGATACAGATCTTGTCGTCGGTGTGCTCGAGGCCAAGGTCAATGTCCGATTCGAGAGCACGGATAACCCAACCGCGGACCACACCCTCGAGTAGCTCGCTAAGGTTCGTGTTTTCGAAGTCTGGCATCTCCGACGTCTTGGTATGCGTCAGCAGTTGTTCCGCCAGACGGCCGGTGCGGTTTGCCGTGTCGAGCAGGGTGTTGAGAGATTCCTTGATCTTCTCCGGATTGTCCTCCGCGAGTGCAACCTCAATCTGGGTTTTCAGCGACGCAATGGGCGTTCGCAGCTGATGCGATGCATCGTCGACCAGTGCTCTGACGTCGAGGAAGCTCTCTCTCAGGCGTTCCATAAGCCGGTTTATTGCGGCAACGACGACGTCGATCTCGGGGGCGGCAGACACTTCTATAGGTGTCAGGTCGTGATTCGAGCGCTTTTCCAGCGAGTGCTGCAGTCGCTTCAAGGGCTTCAGCGCCATGCTGGCGCTGATCCAGGCGGCCGCAATGACGACAATGACCAGCAACAGGTAACGTGATCCGTACAATACGGTCAATTCCCTTGCGAGCTTGTCTCTCTCCCCGACGGTCTGGGCAACCACAACGTCGAAAAAGATGCTTCGGGACTGCCTTTGTATGCTCCGTTCTATCTCGGCAACTCTCACGACCTGATTGCGGAACCGGGACTCGAAAAACGCCGCGTCCCCGTCGAGGGATTCCGGTTCCGCATCGGCACTCGGCAAATCCTTGTACCCCGTTACCAGCGAGCCGTCACCGGAGACGACCTTGTAGTAAACGTGGTCTTCGCTGGCCGCGGAGAGCATTTCCAGCGCAATGTAAGGAAGATCGACTTCCAGTTCCTCGCCGTCCAGAACGACTCGATCCGCAATCGCCAGCGCCGACGCATACAGGGCGTTGTCGTAGGCGCTGTTGGCGGAATGCAATGCATTACGATAATTGTCGAACAGGAGCAGCGCTGCGGCTAACACCAGCGGCACGCAAAGCCAGACGATAACCGTCGTGCGAACGGACAGATTCATTCAGGCGACTCGAGAACGTAACCGATGCCGCGAATGGTCCGAAGTGAAAACGAATGTGACGGCAGCTTTTTTCGGAGCCGGCTGATGTACACCTCGATGGCATTGTCGCCAATGGACTCGTCGAGGCCGTAAAGATGCTCCGCCAGCTGTTGTTTTGTGATAACCCGCCCCGTCGATCGAAGCAGCGCTTCGAGCAAGCCCAGCTCGCGGGCCCGGAGCTGAGCCTCCTGGTCGTCGATTCGTACCGTTCGGGACACGGTGTCGAAGACGAGGCGCCCGTGCGTCAAGGTTGGGGCGCTCTGGTTGACGCCACGGCGCAGTATGGCCCGAACCCTGGCAAGCAATTCCTCCAGGCTGAACGGCTTCGTTATGTAGTCGTCGGCACCGAGGTCGAGTCCCTCGATTTTGTGGCCGAGCGATTTCCTTGCGGTCAGTATGATGACCGGCGTCAGGTTGCCCGCATCCCGAAGCCGCCGCAGAACCTCCTGACCGCCAAGCTTCGGCAGGCCAAGATCCAGGATGACGAGGTCAAACGATTCCACGGCGAGGAAATGGCTCGCCGATAGTCCGTCCGCCGCGACGTCAACCGCGTAGTTCTGCTGTTGCAGGGCCTTTCGCAATGCTTCGGCTAGCGAGCTATCGTCTTCTATGAGCAGGATTCTCATGGGCTTTCCCGCGTGAAAGGGTCCTGTCAGGTTGCCGATATAACATGACATCGTAACCGCCGAAAGACAATTTGCTCGATGCCATCGATATTGAAACCGCTTTTCCTACGCCGCTCTTGTTTTTGCGCAGTCTTGCTTGCGTACGTTTGCCTGCAGGGTGTTGCGGCGGAAGCGTGTGATGCCACGGGCGATACGCCGGCGGATATGGCCAGACTGCATTTCCTCGTTCCGGGCGGCGCTGGCGGCGGCTGGGACAGCACGGCGCGTGCGGTGGGCGAGGCGCTGCGCCGTTCAGGGCTGGCGGCCCGGGTGAGCTACGAGAACCGTTCCGGAGGCGGCGGCGGTGTCGCCATTGCGCACTTTATCGAGACCGCGGGCCGGCAGCAGAATACGGTTTTTGTCGGTTCCACGGCGCTCGTCATCCGGTCGCTCGGCGGTCTCCTGCCGCAGGATATCGATGAACTCGTGCCGATCGCGAGCGTTGTTGCCGACTACGGCGCGCTAGTCGTACGTGCCGATTCCCCGCTACAGGATTTTGCGCAGTTGAGCACCGCAGTGGCGGAAAACCCCAGGCAGAACAAGGTTGCGGGCGGCTCCGTTCGCGGCGGCATGGACCATCTCGTACTCGAGCTGGCAATGATTGCCGCGGGCCATCCAGCGGGACGTGTCCCCTACGTTGCCTACGACGCCGGCGGGCAAGCCCTGACCAGCCTGCTATCGGGCGAAACACAGGTGCTGTCCACCGGTGTCTCCGAAGTGGCGGCAGCGTCCGATCAAGGCCAGGTAAGGATACTGGCGATCACGTCGCCAGAGCGGCTCCCGGAGTTGCCGGAGGTGCCAACCCTGCTGGAACTGGGCGTCGACGCCGAGTTCGCCAACTGGCGAGGTTTCTTCGGTCCCCCGGGGATGACGGAAGATGAGCGTAAGCGCATTGCATGCGTCATCGAAACGATGACCCGGACGCCCGAGTGGGAAACACAGCGTTCCAGGTTGGCGCTCACCAATTTTGTCCGACGAGGGACGGCGTTCGACGCGTTTCTTCGCGACAATCGCCGGCAGCTCGACCGGCTTATGGATTCGGTCCGAGCCGGAAAGAAGGCGGCGACGCAATGAAGGCCTTCAGTGAGCGCCTGATGGCGCTGGCGTTCGTGGCGTTCTGCCTGTTCTACGGACTGTCGGCGACAACGATAGCCGTGTTTCCCGGGCGCGAGCATGAACTCATTACGAGTCGATCCTTTCCGTATGGATTGACGATAGTGGGCCTGCTTTGCGCGCTCTACATTGCCGTCAAAGCAGGTGCCGATGCCGAGGCAGAGGAGGCCGGTCAACCCGTAAGGAGGCAACTGGATTGGCTGCGTTTCGCGGCGCTCATTGCCGTTTCCGTTGCATACAGCTTTTTGCTGGAGCGTACCGGGTTCATCGTCTCGACAACCCTGTTTCTCGCCGCCGGGATGCTGGTCATGGGCGAACGTCGATGGGTCCCGCTGATCGCGGCAGCGGTTGCACCACCGCTCATCTTCTGGGCTTTGCTGGAGTTCGCGCTGGACATCCACCTGCCTTCTTTCAGCTGGCCGGGGGCGTAGGCCGTGTTCGACGGCATCATGGCTGGCCTCGAGGTCGCAACGCGGCCGACAAACCTGTTGCTGGTCTCCGCGGGCTGTTTCGCAGGCACCTTGATCGGTATGTTGCCCGGCCTAGGGCCGGTGTCCGCGATTGCGCTGCTAATCCCGGTTACCTATGCGTTCGACCCCGCCGGAGCGCTGATTCTCCTGGCCGGCGTCTACTATGGCGCGGTCTTCGGCGGCTCGACGTCCGCAATTCTCCTGAACGCACCAGGGGTTGCGGGCACCGTTGCGACAACCTTCGACGGATTCCCGTTGGCGCGAAGCGGTGCGGCCGGCAAGGCGCTGGCGGTTGCGGCCTACGCATCGTTCTCCGGAGGGACGCTGGCAGCCGTGATGCTGCTCGTCGCGGCGCCGGCGCTGGCGACGGTCAGCCTGTCGTTCCAGTCGCCCGAATACTTCGCGCTGATGGTTCTGGGGCTGATCGCGGTAACGGCATTCGCCGGCGAGGGTGGTTTCGCGAAGTCCACGCTCATGGCCGTTGTCGGATTGATGCTGGCCACCGTCGGGACGGATCGCACGGACGGAGTTATGCGGTTCACTTTCGGCCGCCTGGATCTTCTGGACGGAATCAGTTTTCTGTTGCTCGCAATGGCGGCGTTTGCGCTGTCCGAAGTCCTGCTTGCAGCGCTGAACGGCGAGACTCGTCAGACGACGAACAAGCTTGCCGACATGGGCAGCCTCAAGCTTTCGCGCAAAGAAGTACAAGACGTCGCTCCCGCTATCGGGCGTTCTTCGTTGCTCGGCTTTTTGATTGGCGTTCTGCCGGGAGCGGGGGCGACGATTGCATCGTTTATGAGTTACGCGTTCGAGCGCAATCTGGCCGCACCGAAAGCACAGAAAGAGTTTGGCAAGGGTTCGCTGCGCGGTCTGGCGGCTCCCGAAAGCGCAAACAACGCAGCGTCCTCCGGCTCTTTTGTGCCGCTACTGACTCTGGGTGTGCCAGGCTCGGCGACCACGGCAGTGATGCTCGGCGCGTTGATTTCCTACGGGATCAACCCGGGACCGTCTCTGTTCGTCGATAGGCCAGATGTCTTTTGGGGCGTGATCGTGTCCATGTACGTTGGCAACGTTGTGTTGTTGATTCTGAATCTACCGCTCATCCCGTACTTCGCCCGAATTCTCGCATTGCCTCAAACCTTCCTTGTGCCGTTGATCGTGTTCTTCTGTCTGGTTGGCGTTTACCTGGTTTCCTTCAACGTCTTCGACCTTTACCTAATGATTGCCTTCGGCGCTGTTGCGGTTGTGTTACGACGATTCCGGTATCCGATGGCACCAATGATTGTCGGCTTTACACTCGGCGGGCTGTTGGAAACCAACCTGCGGCGATCAATGGTCCTTTATGATGATTCGTTCTCTTTCGTTTGGGAGAGGCCAATTACGCTGCTGATTATGGTCTTGACGGTGCTGATCGTGCTGCTTCCCGTGTTGCGTAAACGATGGCGGCGCGCGGTTACCGATTGATGTGTGCAATCCGTAAGCGAGTGACAGGCTGGTGACAGTTTGACGCAGTAAGGTCGGCAGCCTGTGGTTACATCATGGCAGGCATTGGGGGAAAGCAATGTTAAGCACAACAGCAGCTCGTACATTGTTCACGGCTATTGCGTTCGCGTCGTTCGCGTTTCAATCGACAGCAGGTATTGCCCAGGAATCAACGGCTTCGGTGTCCGGCCGGGTTGTTGCCGCGGCAGATCAAGTGGGTCTCGAAGGTGCGCTCGTTCGTCTTGTACCGAGCGGGCCGCAGGTTACGACCGGTCGTGATGGTCGCTTTCGTTTCCCGCAGGTTACGGCCGGAGAGTACGAGCTGCAGGTCGAGTATGTTGGCCTCGAGCCGGCCCGGCGGTCGGTGTCGTTCGCGCCGGGAAGCGCCAACCGGCTCGAGCCCGTCATTCTGTCGCGACTGGCCGCGGGATCGACGGGTAGTGACATCGAGGAAATTGTCGTGCTGGGGCAAAAGGGCGGGCAGGCTGCATCGCTCAGTCAGGAGCGTGCTTCCGACGCCCTCGTGTCTGTCGTGGCGTCGGATCAGATTGGTAACTTCCCGGATCAGAACGTAGCGGAAGCGCTGCAGCGGCTTCCCGGGTTGTCGGTTACCCGCGATCAGGGTGAGGGCCGTTTTCCGGTTGTTAGAGGCGCCGATCCAAACTTCAACGCCATTACGATCAACGGTGCGCGCGTTCCGTCTCCGGTCGGTTCCGAACGTTCAGTGCCGCTCGACGTCATCCCGGCGGACCTGCTCGAGAAGCTCGAGGTCACCAAGTCGCTGACGCCCGACATGGATGGAGATTCGATTGGCGGCGCCATCAATATCCGCAGTCTTTCCGCTTTCGATCGAGGCGGTTTTTCGTTGCAGTTTCGGGGTGAAGGCAGCTACAACGAAGAGTCCGAGGAGTTCAGCCCTAAAGGCTCCGTGGTCTGGACCGATATCTTCGACGTCAACGGAGGTTCCGGGAATCTCGGCATCGCCGCTTCAGTGAGTTTCTTCAATCGAGAGGCCGAGAGCGACAACGTCGAGGCGGATGGCCCGCCCGAGCTGACGACAGACACAACCGGCGACTTCTTCGCGTTCGGCGAACTGGAGCAGCGTGCCTACGAAATCACCCGCGACCGGCTGGGCGCCACGTTGAGTATCGACTACCTGCATTCGGATACCTCGAAGTATTCGCTGCAGATACTGCACAGCGATTTCGAGGACATAGAAACCCGGCGGCGAAACGAGGTGGCCTTCGGCCGCGGCGATCTCGTTGCCGGTACGCTCGGTGAGGGCACGGGGCAGTTCACCGATACGCGCGTCGATCGCGAATACCGCACCCGTAAGATCGACCAGACCATTACGTCCATGGTGCTGAGTGGCGAAAACCAGAGCAGCAACTGGCTGATCGACTACAGCGCCGCGTACTCTCGCGCCAAAGCGGACGTTGGTAACCGAATCGACGCCACCTTCAGGACCGGCGGTATCGACGTCGGTTACGTCACCGGACCCACCTCCGTCCAGTTCATCGGTGCCGAGGCGGACTTCACGAACCCCGGCGCGTTTCCGCTCGAGGACCTGGAGCTGCGACAGCAGAATGCCGAGGACGACGAGACGGCGTTCCGGATCAATCTCAAACGTTTTCTGTCGCTGGGCGACCGCCCGGCTTCGATCAAGTTCGGTGCAGCGCTCAGGCTTCGCGACAAGACCGACAACGAAGATCGCGAAGTGTTTGACGACTTCGCCGGTGTCGGTGGCGTACCGTTCTTGTCGCAGTTTGTGGAAGGTGAGCAATCGGGTTTCAATCTCGGGCCGTTTGGGCCGAGGATTAGCGCCGACGCGCTCAGCAGCTATTTCTTCTCGAACCTCGATACCTTGCGTGCAACGGGTCTCGATACCGGGGGCACCAACGAGGACTCGAACGTTGGCGATTTCGAGTCGTCCGAGGACGTGACGTCTGCGTATCTGATGGGTACCGTCGATCTGAGCGACGACGTTCGGCTGATTGGTGGAGTCCGCTATGAGCACACCGAGTTCGAGACGCAGGGCAGGATCGTCGATATCGAGAACGAAACGGCCAGCCTGGCGCCCAAAATCAGCAATTCCTACTCCGATGTGCTGCCGAGCCTGCATCTGCGCTGGAACACGTCGGACAACGTGATACTGCGTGCGTCTTACTCAGCATCACTCGTACGCCCTCTGTTCAATCAGTCCGCCAACCGCCTGATTGACGACGACGGTGACGTGTTTGCCGGCAACCCGGAACTCGATCCGATCCGGTCCCAGGCGTTCGATCTGTCGGTTGCGTGGTATCCGGAAGGGGTTCAGGCGGCTGTTGGCGCCGGCGTTTTCTACAAGATGCTGGACGACTTCATAGTCGAGGCCGACGTGCTCGGTACCGACCCGGACTTCCCGTTGTCGACGGGGTTTGCCGAAGTCATCAAACCGATCAACGGTGACGACGCGGAAGTGCTCGGGTTCGAGGTTTACTACCAGCAGTCTTTCGACAATCTTCCCGCTCCCTGGGACGGTTTCCTGATCAGCGCCAATGCGGCGGTTATTGATAGTGAGGCCGATCTCGGCAGTATCCGCGGAGGCGAAAAAATACCGCTGCCACGACAATCCGATACCGTCGGTAACCTGTCGATCGGCTACGAGAAAAACCGTTGGAGCCTGAGGGCGTCGGTCGCCTACCGGGATGCCTACCTCGACCTTCTGGAGGATCCGTCGGACGCTGCCGCCGACAACTACGTTCGCGAACACACCCAGCTGGACTTCACGGTCAAATACAATATTACGGACGCGTTTACGATCTACCTCGAGCACAGTAACGCCAACGACGAACCGCAGAGCGTCGTCTACGGCGGAAGCAGCAGCCGCTTCCTGCGACAGTACGAGGTCTACGGGTATACGACGGCACTCGGTATTCAAGGCGTGTTTTAGTGCTACGTTCCCGGCTGCTCACCACACTTGTCTGGGTAGCGGTTCTGACATCGGTTCCGGCTGGCGCAAGCCAGCTGGAACCCGATATCGATATCCACGTGTCGCACGGCCCAGTGCTCGGACGGCTTACGCCAGACAGTATTGGCGTTTGGGTGCGGACGTCGAAACCCGCGCGCTTCCATGTTCGCTACGGATCGTCGGCGGACACCCTGGATAGCCGGTCCGACACCGTATCCTCGAGACTGGAATACGACAACACGGCGTGGACAACGCTGCCGGGCCTTCGGCCGGCGACACGCTATTACTATCAGGTCATCGTCGAAGAGAACGGCCGCTACGAGACGCCGGTTTTCGAGTTTCGAACGCCTCCGTCTGCCGACATTCGGCTCGGGCGCCACAATCCGGACGGACTCTTTAACTTCTCGTTCTCGGCAACCTCGTGTGCGAAACAATCACCCACCCAGGGACAGCGCGGTTTCCTGCATTCCTTGATGCTGGGCGATACCGCGGACGAGGTTGACTTTCACGTCGTGCTCGGCGATTGGCTCTACGAACAGGACCGGCGTCTCGATCCCGCTACGTGGCTAGGCCGATCGGCGCCGCAGGGCACGGCGATGCCGGGTTTACTCCAAGCGGCGCCGAGCCTCGCCGGCGCCTGGCAAAACTACAAGACCTACTACGAGAACGACTGGAGCCTGGCCGAGTGGCACGCAAGAGTGCCTTCCCTGTTCCTGTTCGACGATCACGAATTACTCAACAACTTTCAGGATGCGACGGTGCCGGGTCACACGGGCCGCGACGCTCTGTTTCGCGACCCGAGCCTTCGAGCGTGGCAGGACTACCTGGGCTGGAGCAATCCTGTTGCCGAGGTGCCGGGGATTCGTTTTGGCCGAGCGGCAATCGACGCCGGCACCGGCACGCTGCACGATCCGGATGCGTCTTTTGATGAACTCAAGGCGAACGAAGAGCAAACCCTGCACGTGCTGTGGGGTAACCTCGACGCGGGTCATCGCGACACCGATGCCAACAATCGCTCCGCGCTGAGCGCCGCAATCGACAGCGCCGGGCCGGCGGATCCGAATGCAATGGTCTACGCAATCGAACGTGTGCTCGACAATCACACGCTGCTGCTCGATCCACCTCCGCCGCGGTCCGGCGAGTCTGCCTACTCCATCGGCGGCGCGCCCTACTACTTCAGCAAGCGGTTGTCGAACGCCGAACTCATAGGCCTTGATACTCGGAGCAGGCGACGCTCTTCGCTCAACTCCGATACGCCCACGATGCTGGGTGAGGAGCAGAAACGCTGGTTCCTCAAACGCATCGAGGACAGCACGGCCAGCATCATTTTTGTGCTGTCGTCCGTCAGCTTTACGATCCCGCACGTGTCGAACACACCCAAGGGCATCGACGATCAGTCCTGGACCGGCTATGCCGCCGAGCGTGCCGAGTTGTTCCAGGTGTTCGAAGACAGCGGTAAGACCGTCATCCTCGTGACCGGCGATTTGCACAATGCGTTTTCCGTGAAGTTCAACGACAGACTGTGGGAGTTTTCGGCGGGACCCATCGGCTCGCTGAATCGCGCAATCGGAGAGCCGGACGGCTCCGGCGTGCCTCCCAACGGACCGTATGTTTCGGCCGGCATCGATACGACCATTCGCTGGTCCACGCACTATTTCAAGGACACGCCGAAACAGGCACGGCGTACGCCGATTTATGCGATTATCGGCGTGAACAACGTATTCGACAACGCCGATGCGGACGGCAGCGCGCGCTGGATGGCGTACCCCCGGCCACAAGTGTCGATAAGGTTTTACGATGCCGGGACGGGGAGTCTCAAGTATGCGGAGAGTGTGCTGGTCGAGCCTTGAGTTGCATCCCGGAACCGTTGCCGGGAGTCGATTTTCCGCGAATCGACGCTGCGTTTTCTTCGTCGCTTTCCTGTTGCTGGCGTCACTTGCCGCACCTCCACGCGCTGCAGCGGAGGCCCACGAGTTTCCGGCCGGAAATAACAGCGGGTCGAGGCAGCTCACGATCTACGGCTCGATGGACATAGGCTCCGCGCGGCCGTTGATCGAGCACTATCAGCGGCTGAGGCCGACAATTGCGGTGACCTACCACGAACTCGACACGCTGGAAATCTACTCCCGCCTGGTCGACGGCGCCGAGAGGGGCGAACCTACCGCCGACATACTGCTCAGTCCTGCCATGGATCTGCAGGTCAAGCTGGCCAACGACGGCTATGTACGGCAGTACACGTCGCAGGCGACGGCGGCAATGCCGGAATGGTCGCAATGGCGCAGAGAGGTGTTCGGGTTCAGCTTCGAGCCGGCCGTGCTGGTCTACAACAAGACGTTGCTGGCGGCTGATAGCGTGCCCACGACGCGCGCGGGTCTGCAGGCGCTGATCGAAAACAACGGCGAGGATCTGTTTGGCCGCATAACCACGTACGACATCGAGCGCAGCGGTCTCGGATTTCTGTTCCTGACGCAGGACGCTTTAAGGTCGGAGGAGATATGGTCTCTCGTCAATGCAATGGGCGGGAGTTCCACCCGGCTTTACACCAACACGGCCGCCATGCTGGACCATATTGCCAGCGGCAAGTACATCATTGGCTACAACCTGCTCGGCTCCTACGCAGAACAGCGCGCCGAACAGGAACCGAACCTCGGTGTCATTCTCCCGGACGACTACACCCTCATGATGACGCGAACGGCCGTGCTGCCCGCGCTTGCGAAGGAGCCAAGGCTCGCTGAGGGTTTTCTCGAGTTCTTGCTGTCGAAGGAAGGGCAAACGACCGTTGCCGGCATGTCGGGCCAGTACGCGCTGCATCCGGATATCGAAGGTGATCATACGGCCAGCGATTTGCGGAACACCGTCTCCAACATTGTGCCGATCAAGATGGGGCCAACCTTGATCGTCTACCTCGATCGCGTGAAACGGCAGCGGTTCCTGAGGCAGTGGCAGTCGGCGCTTCGCAGCCAGTAGCGCGAGCGGCGTCCTGAATTGACATAAGCTTCGGCTCACAGGCAGCAACGGCTGCTTCCTTCGGCATTCGCCAACCCCATGCCACCCTTGCGTTGCAAGCTGTTCAGCATCGTTTTCTCGGTTTTTTTGTTGGCCGTGGGCAAAACCCTTCAGGTTTTCAGCTTTACCCAATGACAGCCCAATAGACGTCGTTGTTCGACGCCGCGGGCTCACGGTTCGAGTGAAGAAACCTTTGGGGTAAACAACAATGAAAACGTTCTTCAGCAGTTCAGTTTCCGGCCGTTACGGCGGCCTCATGGCCATGCTGGCAGCATTGCTGTCGCTCGCAGCCTGCGGCGGTGGTGGAGGAGGGGGTGCGCAAAGCCCGCCGCCTCCGCCTCCTCCTCCGACCAACAACGCGCCGAGCCGCATTGCAATCAGCGACGTTTCTCTCAACAGCGGCGTTGACACAACCGGTGGTAAAGTCGTCGGGACGCTGTTTGCCGAAGACCCGGATGCCGGCGATACGCTGACCCTCAGCGTGCAGGGCGGGGCGGATGCCGGCAGTTTCACGATTGCAAACGACGAGTTGACCATCGACGCGGGCGTGCTCGATTTTGCGGGTCAGTCGCAGTACGAAGTGATCGTGCGCGCAACCGACGGCGGAGGGCTGACGCTCGACCAGACCTTGACGATACTCGTGCTCGAGCCGCAGACGGCGGCGGTCGGCTACTACGACCTCTTCCTGAACGCTGGCGCAGCGCCGCAGGCCGCGCCCATTACGTTCAACGGGGCAACACCCGTCGATATCGGTGACATTACTGCCGCAACGCTGACCGACGTCGACATGCTGTTCGTACAGAATCCGATCCAATCCGTGCCGACCGGTGCGTACGTCGATCCGGCCAACCTCGCGAAAGTCGAGGATTTCGTTTCGAACGGCGGCGTGCTGATCTTTCACGATCGCCGCGTCGCCGACATGGATCCGTTGTTGCCGGGCAGCCCGGGTACGCTGTCGGGCAGTGTTCTGTCCGCGTCGCTGTATGATGTGGTCCATGCAAACAGCGTGTTTGCCGACGGGCCAGCCGGTGTCATCGAAAACACGACCTTCGATACCCTCTCGAACTTCGTGACCTTCGGCGACGTGGACCCGGCGAATGCGCCTCCCGGTTCTGAAGGGCTACTGCTGCGGGAGGACAACGGGCGTTGGGTGACCATGGCGTACCCGTTTGGCGACGGCTACGTGGTTTACTCGTCGATTCCGCTGGATTTCTATCTCGCCAACGGCAACCCGGACGTGGCGCGGGATCTGTATGCACCGAACGTCGTTGCCCACGGGCTGAGTCTCCTGACGCTGGGTCCGGACGCTGACGGCGACCGCCTGCTCGACGCCGAGGAGGCCGTGTTGGGAACCGACCCGGCACTCGAGGATTCCGACGGTGACGGTTTGCTGGACCGCTTCGAGGTCCGCAACGGCTTCGACCCGAATGCAGCCGGTGACGACACGGGCGATGCCGATGGCGACGGTCTAAACAACCTCGACGAACAAACGGCAAGCACCGAGCCGCGTGTTGCGGACACGGACGGTGACGGTCTGACCGACGGTGACGAGGTCAACGTTCATCTGAGCAATCCGCTCGTCCAGGACAGCGATGGCGACGCCTTGAGCGACGGCGACGAGGTCAACGTGCACATGAGCGACCCCGTCCTCTCCGATACTGACGGAGGCGGCACGGACGACGGCCTCGAGGTGCTCGAAGACGCCACGAATCCGCTGGACCCGACCGACGACATTGCGAGCATTACGCTACCGGCCAACCTGAACGACGCCAACGGCTTCCTCTGGGACATTCAGCGCAACGGCAATATCCTTAACGGCACGCGCGACGCGTACGACCGGGGACTCGTGCTGAGGGTGGACGGTGTGGCGTATCCCGACAACGAGCGCGCCGTCGAATTGCAGGGCGGCCGCGAATTGCGGCTAAGGCGGGCGATCCTGAGCGACCTGGACGTCACGCGGCGCGTGTTCGTCTCCGACGTCGAGGCTTTTGCGCGTTTCCTTGAAGTGCTCGAAAACCCGACCAATGCGCCGATCACTGCGACTATCCTGTTGGACACCAACCTGGGATCGGACGGCGGCACGGTGATCGTCTCGACCTCCAGCGGCGATACGACGGTGGACAACGGCGATCGCTTCATCGTGTCGGACGATGCCTCGAACGGCGGCGGCGACCCAACACTGGCGCACGTATATGCCGGCGCCAACGGTACCGTTCAACCGTCCTCGGTCTCTGCGCCGATCGGAAGGATCCAGTTTTCGTTCGACGTCGAGGTACCGGCGCTGGGTCGCGCAATCCTGATGCATTTTGCCTCGCAGAATGCCGACCGGACCGTTGCCCAGACCAGCGCCGACGATCTGTTCAACCTGCGGGGTGAAGCGTTGCGCGGAATGACCGTCGAGGAGTTCCAGGACGTCGTCAACTTCGACTTGACCTCGGCAACGCCGCCGGCCGTGCAGAAGACCCGCTACACCGACTGCATGGCAGCTCCCTCGGGCGGCTGTTAACCAACTGCAGCGGCAGTCGATCGCTCCGGCAGGCCCTGAAGGCGGCGACGTCTTCGGGGCCTGTTTATTGCCGCTCGTCGATCCATTCTTCGGGCATCAATTGCCTGAAACGCTCGGCTTCATCGGGGTTGTCCGTGGCCACGTAAAAGTCCACGAGCCGGCGAACGGCGTTCTTCGTGATGCGGTCCCGGGGTCGCGCTTCGGCCACACCGGCATAACCCTCCAGGAGCAGCGGCTCTGCTGCTTCCAGATCACCCAACAGCATCAACGATTCGCCGCGGACACTGTTGGCGCTTGCCGCGAGCCAGTGGCCCGCCGGGAGTGATGCCGCACAGATGTCGAGTGCGCGCTGGCTGTGCACGAGGCTTTCGTCGGGCAGCCGCATCTGATTCAGTAGCGCGGCAAAACCGGCGCTGGCTGACGCAATGTACGGGTGATCTTCGTCGAGGTTCCCGTCATAAATCTCGAGCGCGGTTTCAAACAGCGCTTTTGCCTCGTCGTTCTCTCCCTTCATCGTGAGAAGATTCGCGAGGTTGACCGTGTCGTAGGCCGTAAACGTATGTGTTGGCCCGCGCAGCCGAACGGCAATGTCCACGGCTTCGCGCAGGTAGTTTTCCGCCTCGTCCAGACGACCCATGTCTCCGTACAGTCTGCCCAGGTTCGTCATCAGGACTTCCATGTCCGGGTGATTGTCGCCACCAAACAGTTTTCTATCCAGATCGATGACGCGCAGATACAGCGCCTCCGCCGCCTCGTAGTCGTCCATTTCATGGATGATCACGGCGAGGTCGTGCATGTAGGTTGTCGTGACGGAGTTCATTTCGCCGTAGATGTCGAGGGCGGCGTCGAGTGCGCTGCGGAAGTTTTTCTCGGCCGGCACAAGGTGGCCCTGCAGCTGCTGTACCTGGCCAAGATCGTGCAGCGTGTCCGCGTAGCCCGGATCGGAGAGCTCGCCGAGCGTTTCGTACATCGCGATGGCGTCACGATAGATGTCGATGGCCGTGTCGTAATCGCCGCGCGCGTAGATGATGTGTCCCAGATCGTTGAGATTGGTTGCAATCTTGAGGTGATTCCCGGGCAGCAGGCTTCGGTTGATTTCGAGCGCTCGCGCCAGCGACTCGTTGGCGGCCTCGAGTTCCCCCAGTTCGTACTGCACGGTGCCGAGTTCGCGCAGACTTTCGGCGACGCCTTCCAGGTCGCCGGCCTCCTCGCGTAGCTGCAACGCGTAGGCGTGCTGCGCCAGGGCATCGTCGTACAGCCCGAGGCTTTCGTAGACGGCGCCGATCGTCACGCCCAGCGCCGCTTTGGTTTCCGGCACGCGCTCGAGGTCCTCTCTCAAGTTCCGGGCCCCGAGGTCGAGAATCTCCTTGGCCGTTACGGTTTCACCCGCGGTCTTGTCGGGATCGGACAGCTCAAAAATGTTGACGAGAAACTGTGTGGTTGCGGCCGCGCGGTCGGCTTCGAGGCGTGCACGGTCGCGTTCGTCGGCCAGTTTCAGCGTGTAAAAGACGCTCATGGCGACAAAAGCCGTAATCACGCCGACCGTGCTGATGACCGCAGGCCGATGGCGTTTGTAGAACTTGCCGATCCGGTACGCCAGCGAGTCCGGGCTCGCGACAACCGGCAAGCCGTCGAGATGGCGGCGAATGTCCGCGGCCAGTTGATCCGCCGAGGTGTAGCGGTGGTCCGGCTCTTTGTGCATCGCCATCAGGCAAATCGTGTCGAGGTCGCCGCTGAGCCGCTTGCGCAATTGCTCGGTCCGCGTACCGCGTGCGGCGCTCAGCTCCTCAACCGTCTGCGTGCCGACGCGGCCGTCGGTGTCCGCCGGAACCTGCAGCACGGCTACGCTCGGTTTCAACGGATCGCCTGTCAGTACGAGGTCGAGCAACTCCTTCGGTGTACGACGGACCTCGAAAGGCCGACGGCCGCTGAGCAGTTCGTACAGCACAATGCCGAGCGCATAGACGTCGGTTGCGGTCGTCACGTCGCCGTTCATGAGCTGCTCGGGTGCTGCGTACGCGGGCGTCAGCACCTGCATGCCCGTGCGCGTCAGTCGATCGTCAACCTCGCTGTCGTCGAGCAGTTTGGCAATGCCGAAGTCGAGGAGCTTGAGTTCGCCGTTCGCCATGACAATGATGTTCGACGGCTTGAGATCGCGATGCACAATGAGACTCTTGTGCGCGTGGTGCACGGCGTCACACGCTTTCTGGAACAGCGCCAGCCGTTTCTCCAGGGGCAGGCGGTGTTCGTCGCAGTACGCCGTTATCGGTAGCCCGTCGACAAACTCCATGGCAAAGTACGGGCGCCCGTCCGGCGTCATGCCGCCGTCGAGAAAACTCGCGATGTTCGGATGATGGAGGCGCGCCAGTATTTGCCGCTCCTGCCGGAAGCGCTGCAGGACCACTTCCGAGTCCATGCCTTTCTTGACAATCTTGAGCGCAACACGCTGCTCGAATTCGCCGTCGGCGCGTTCAGCGAGGTATACCTTGCCCATGCCGCCGGTGCCGACTCGCTCGAGAATCCGCCAGCCGTCGACTGTCGTGCCGACCATCTCGCTGTCCGGCGCCTTCACGTACTTGCGAAGCGGGCGCCGGTCGTCGCTGGCGAGGTTTTGCTCGTCGGCTTCGAGAAGTGCTTCGATCTTTTGCCGCAGAGACGGGTCGTCGCGGCACTGCTCGTCCAGGAACGCAGCACGCTCCGCTTCCGGTAGCTTCAGCACAGCTTCGAAGAGCTGCTGCAGGCGATCCCAATTGGGCTCAGTCATCGTGGTGGCCGTTTTTTATTATCACGACGGGCACTCCTTCGGGCGGCATGGTGAAACATGGGATGCCACTCCGTCCCGCAAGTGTAGCGGGATTGCCTTGCCGAATGCCAAAAAGCCGCTGCCGCGTCCGCGGCGCGGAGCACCCTGGAGACCGCTGTTAGTTACAGTTGCTTAAGGAGTCGATCCACGCGCTCAGCCGCGCGACGTTTAGCGTGTCGACTACGTTCGATCCGATCGGGGGCATACCGTGAACGTCGCGTCGCTGCATGCGGTTGATCAGCAGCGATGCGGTCGAATTGCCCGGCGCGATCAGTCGTGCGTTGGGAACGCCGAGATCGCCACCCTGCGGCGTTGCGTCACACGCGCTCGTGTTGGTGAGCGTTGTCGGGTAGCGTAAATCCATCGTCGACGGTACCGGGGCATTGGGCCGATGGCACTGCGAGCAGTTCGTATGCAGGTAAGCCCGGGCGCGAGGTTCGAGCGGCGCCGCCGTATCCTCAGGGTCGGCGAGCACGTCGAGCGAAACGACGGGCGCCGGCAGCGGCGTCGAGAACATCATAATGTGCTCGATCGTTTCGAGCTGATTGGCGAGCCGCCCGGTCGACGCGTAGGTAACGTCCTTATTGAGCTGCGCAATCTCGGGCCCGAGCGCAAACCCGGCGGCGCCCGTGTGACACTGCATACACTGGCCCTCGGACGGGTAGATCCAGTCCTGGCCGTTGATCTCGACGACCTTGCCGCCGCGCACGCGGGTTGCTTCGGTTTGCGCGGCGTTCCACTCGTAGGTGTAGCCGGCCCATACGCCGTCCGGGTGGCGCATCAGGTGCCGTGTCTCGATGAGATTGCCGCCGAGACGGAAGTTCTTGACGATCACGGTGCCGTTCGGGAAATCGAAATCGCCGTCCGCGCCAATGTTGATCGTTGTGCCGTTCGGTAGGCCGATGTAGCGGTCCTTGTCGGCGCCGTCCGACCAGAACGGTGCGTTCAGGTCGTAAGGCAGCAGTCCGCCGTACGGCTGTGTAACGTCGCCGGGGTCGACGCAGCCGGTGTCCGAGAGAAGTTCGGGAATCGTGTCGGGGACCGGGCTTCCCGGCGGATCGATGCGGCGTACGCGGCCGATACCGTTGCTGCTGTCGATGTCGACAAAATACAGCTCGCCGTCGGGGCCGACCCCGAAAGCGGTCGGCTGAAAGCTTGTATCGATGAGTTCGTCGTTGTCGAAGCCACCCTGACCATCGGGTTGCGCAGCCCAGAAACGACCGGAGCCGTAATCGGCAAAGATGTACAGGCCGACAAGCTCGGGGATGGCGCTTCCCCGGTACACGTAGCCGCCCGTAATTGACGTGCCTTGGCTGCGGTTGTATTCGGTGACCGGGTCAATCAGGCTGTCGCTCGCACTGCAGTCGCCGGCATTGGACGTATCGAGCGTGCCTTCCCGGCAACGCCAGCCGTAGTTGCCGCCGAGTTCGATGAGGTTCACTTCTTCGCGCGCGCCTTGACCCACGTCGGCGGCCCACAGCTCACTCGTATCGGGGTCGAAGCTCCAGCGCCAGGGATTCCGGAGGCCCCATGCGTAGATTTCCGGGCAGTCGTTGGCATTGGCGCCCGGGCCGCACTTGGCGTTCGGCGCAAACGGGTTGTCCGCCGGCACATCGTAGTCGGCACCCGTGCCCCGTACGTCGATGCGCAGCATCGAGCCCAGTAGCCGGGTTGTATTCTGCGCGCGCTGGCGCGGGTCGTTGCCGCTGCCGCCATCGCCCAGGCCGAAGTACAGGTAGCCGTCGGGACCAAACGCAATGTCGCCGCCGTTGTGGTTGTCGAAATCCTGGTCGACTTCGAGTATCACCTGTTCCACGGTCCCGGCACCCGGGTTGTTGACGTTGTCGAGCACCATGCGCGACAGGATGTGGCGCATGTCGGGGTTTGTGTGATTGATCGTGTACGACAGGAAGATCTCCGGCGTGCTCGGGTAATCCGGATGAAACGCCATGCCGAGCAGGCCGCCTTCGGATGCCGTGCGTATGGACCGGCCGTCGGTTAAATCCATGTACTCCGTGAAGTCGCTCGGGTTATTTGTCGGAAAGCTGAGGATCTGTCCGCCTTTCTGCAGCACAAACCAGCGGCTGCCGCCGGGTTCCAGCAGAATCTTCGTGGGCTGCACAAGATTCGGTAGCGATGGATAAGGGTCGTTCACCGATACCGATGCGTTTCCGGTTGGCCGCGCGGGAGCAACACAGGTCTGGTTGTCAGGTCGGTTGTCCAGGCCGGAGGCGCCGCTGGGTGAATCGTCGTCACGAATGGTTCCGGTTGCCGTGGCCTGCCCGATCGTGGCGTTGCTGGGTGACGACAAGGTCACGGTAAACGTCTCGTTGGGCTCGATGTCGGCGTCGCCCACAATCTCGATATCGACCGTCGCCTGACCCACGTTACCCGGAATCTGCACGGTGCCGCTCGCGGCCTGATAGTCGACGCCTTCAGTGGCCGTGCCGGCCGAGGTTGTGTATTCGACGCTGGAATCTGAAAAGACCGCTGGTGCGGGAGCAAAGCCGCTCGCCTGCACCGTAAATTGCAGCGTGGTTGTACCGGTATCACCCTCCGTGACGATGGCGTCGCTGATCGACAGCGTGGGGTCCACCGTTGTTGGCGGTGGAGGGGGAGGCGGAGGTGGTGGGGGTGGCGACGTCGCGTCGCCGCCTCCACCGCCGCAGGCGGTGAGAGCAAACGCGAAGGTCAGCGTGCACAGGCGGCGCAACGTGCACAGTGTGTTTCGAAACTTGTCAGCGAGCATCATCAGCACCCAAGCCGGCTCATCCGCCGACATTATCACACGCGGGCAGGCCGCCTATTGCCGATCGTTACAGAATCACGAATTCCCATTAAACAGTCGCCATATGGCGACAGTCTCCGACGGCGCATCAAGCGCCGGTTGACCAGATTGTGGTCCGTTTGCGTATTCCCTATTGAGGAAGACCAATATGGAGACAACAATGACATCGCCCAGTAAACGTACCAACGGGCTGGCGTGCGCCGTAGCGCTCGCCATTGCAGCGCCCGCGGTAGCGCAAGCGCCCCGGTTACCGGAACCCCGGCCCGAACCCAAACGCCCGACCGAACACGAAGTGCAGCGTCAGCAACCCAAGTCGCAGATCAATACCAAAGCGACAACAAGCGTTCGTGTGCCGATCAACACGTCGCAGCGCGCCAAATTCGATATCCACACGGTTAAGCTGCACGAGGTTGCGTTGGAAAAGCCACGGCTGCGAGGTGCGATGCTGCGCGCCAACGATCTGTCGTTCAACGTTGTCCTGGCAAACGCCGGCAGCAACACCTTTGCGTTCGCTGGCAATCAGATCGACGCCAGCATTATCGAAGGGCACTTCGATTATCGACAGCGGGTCAACATCGACCGGCGGCGGGTGCCTTATTATCCGGCGCGCGGTTCTTTTGACATCGTCGTTCAGCGCGGCGGCAGTATCGAGCTGCCCATCATAATTCGAGGTCAGAAGACAAGGCGTGTCGCTTACTTTCCAGTGCCGTCGCCGTTTCGAAAACGGCCCGACGTGGCGGCCATCAAACTCGAGAGCGGCAATGCTCCAATCGATATACGGCCCGACGTCTGGTACACGATCGACGCCCGGCTGACTCCCGCTGAAAACGACCAGGTCGATCATCAGCATGCGGTGTTCGTCAATCTGCGCTTCGACCGCAACGGCTCGATCGCGGAACTGAAAGGGCCGTATCTTTACTAGCCGATCAGCTGGGCATAAAAAAAACGCCGCGGCTCTGCCCGCGGCGTTTTTTGTTGAGCGAATCCTTTCTAGTTTGTTCGCTTGTACTTGTCCATCATGAACTCGTAGTAGACGTAGCCGAAGCGATCGTACCAGTCCTTCTCTCCGTAGCGAGCCTCGCACATGGCGATGTCGATCATCGAATCGTGAAGCCGGCCGCCGAGCTCGACGTACTTATTGTCGTAGGCCTGCTTCAGCTTCTTGACCGACGTTTCGATATCGAGCTTGATGGTTTGCCAAGCCAGGGCCGTCACGCCGTGAACGGCCGAGCCGCCGTCGCCGAACTTGATGGCGGCGTCGATGGCTCGCTTGTTGCAGCTGTAGATGATGCGAAGCTGCTCGAACGTGTGCCGGGTTTCGTTGAAGCCTTTTCGGGCATTCGCGTAACACGACTTGCAGTTGACGTTACCCTCGCAAAACGACGGGATTCGCGGTGTGCCGGGCGGATTTCCCATTGCAGAGCAATTGCTGAGGTCGCCGAACCAGGTGTCATACACTTTGCGCGCATCGATGAGCAGCTTCAGCGCCCTGTTGATTTCTTTCGAGACTTCTTCGATCCTCTTTTTGGCTTCCTCCCGCTCTTTGACTTCTCTTGCGATCGCTTCGTCGATTTCGGAGAGGTCTATATCGATCGATTCAGAATCCGTTTCCTCCGCGGCATCGGCGCTTCCCGAGTAGGGGATGGCGAGACAGGCTACGAGGACAATGAGCGTGGGCAGCAGAATGTTCACCCCCGAGCCGCCCGAGTTCTTGACGACTTTCGCAAGCAGGACGGCAATAATTCCGAGCATCACAACGCCGGCCGCAGCTATCCAGACCATGGGGCCCGCCTTTTCTTCCGTTGTGGCGGGTGTGTTCGAGCCCGTAGAGGCTACGGTTGCTGCTGCGCCACCGTGTTCATACTGAGCCGCGTCCGCTTTACGGGCTTCGAACATGGGTGATGGCATGAGCAGATCCAGCGGCACTTCCGGGCTCGCGAGCAGCAGCAGGCGCCAGCGGCTGCCGTTGATGCCATCGACCCTGATTCCGGCATCGCCGCTGGTCCGAAATTTCACCTTGCACATGCCGCCCGAACCGGTGTTGCAAGATTGACCCGGATCACTCCACAGGTTCTTGACGACGGTCAAGGTCACGGGCTCCTCCGCGTTTATCGCAATCAGGTGCGCCTCGATGACACGCCGAGGGCTCAAGCCGTTGACGAAGAGGTAGTCCGCCATTGCCCCGATCGTTCCGTGGGCGCCCGTCCACAGGATGCCTTCATGATTCGGCTCTTCCTTGAGCGTCAGTTCGAGAGGCTTTATGTTCTCGTCGAGCGCAAACGGTTGCGCGAAGACGATCGGTGTAGCGAGCAACAGCATCAGAGCCATCGCTCTCTTGAGTACACGTTGAATAGTCATAGTGATTTCCCTCGATTCGGCGTGACGGCGGACACGCTTACTGCAAGTCTTCGACCGATACCCAGCCGGTCGTGCCGAACTTGTCTTTGACTTCCAGGAATGCACCATCGCGGTTTCCGGTCGGGTAGACGAACATGCCCTGGCGCAGCCCGCGCACCGCCTCGCCGCGCGAAGGCGCCTTGTACATGTCGGTGTCGATGGCAATGACGTAGGATTCGACAGGTGCGTCCGCGGACGCGACAGCGCCGCCCGATGCCTCGACCTTTGCGATCAGTTCCGAATACGCCGTCGCATAGGCTGCCGCAATCACGCGTCCAATCTGGGTGTCCTGATAGCTGCTGACGCCGCCGGCCACGCCGAGTATGCCGCCGACGTCGAATGACACGTCGCGTTTCTCTGCCTTGCCGCGAGCGGTCGCGGTTTGTACGCCGGTACGGGCATTGACGAGCGTGAGTATCGTGTCGGCCTCGAGCTTTTTGGTCTTGACGTCGCCCAGGATGCCGCCGATCGAGTCGCCGATCTTGCCGCCCAGGATTCCGCCTATGCGTCGGCCGCCGCTGTCGTCGTCGTTTGTGATCAAGTCCGGCACGAGGAAAAAGTCCGCGGCGAGCAGCTGGCCGCTGCCGACGTTCGAGCCCACCTGCATACCGCCGGACTCGGCGATCATGCGTTCATTCGTATTCATTTCGAGGCCGGCGCCGCGGTCTACGAGCGTAAAGCACCCCGACTCGTTGACGTACAGCTTGATCAGCGCTTCCGGATTCTCGAGATCGTAGCTGTCCCACCAGTCGCCACCGGCGGCCTCCTGGAGCGCGATCGTCCCGTAAGGTTCATCGCAGTGCGGAATGGCCGGTTCCTCGACATCTTTTGCCGATGCCGGGATGGCCGTTAGCGTTGTCGCGACCGCCAGGGTCGTCAATCGATACAATGCGTTCATCGTGTTTACTCCTGCGCGCTTGATAGGTATTGGCTGGTTGTTCATTCGATGCCCGCGAGGCCCAGGTCGTGGCGCGCCTCGTCCACGATGGCTTTGAGCATGCTGTTCATGGGGTTGTCCGGGTCGTAAACGATCTCGATCCGCTGCCGTTGGGCATAGGTACCGAATTCGCTATGCGAAACGATGTTTCTGTTCGTGTAGGTCCGTCCGTTTTGCGCCGTAAACGTATACGCCACGGAGTGTTTGAAGCTCGAACGCTTGTTGTTGTCGCGCTTGAGTTCGGTGACGTAGGCGCTGCCGGTTTCGCCGCGCTCGATCAGGGTCCGTACGCGCTCGTTCTGTTTTCGGGCGCGATACAGAAACACGATGCCCAGCGCGATCAATACGATAACGGTGCCAGTGGCCTCACCCATGAAGGTTTCCTCCCTGTGTTGTGTTGTTGTGGTTGCCGGTCATCGCTCGCCGGCCTCGCGCAAGAGCACCGACTGCCCGGGCTTTTCCGGGTTGTAGTAAACCGGCACCGTACGCCCGACCGGGTGCGAGCTGACGATCGCTTCCTTTTCCGCAAGGGAGATCTCTGCCTGATCGAAGCGAACGACATCGTTGCGGTAGGACCGGGCGTCGACAACGTATTCGTAGACGACACGCACGTTGTGCACCCTGCGCCTGCTGCGCAGAATCGAGGTCCGTACGTCGAGCGTGGAGCGGACAATCAACCCGCTGACCGACGGCCAGCCGAGGCTGGCTTCGGGCAGGCCGGCGAGGCGATTCTTGTGCCATTGATAGAGCAGGCTGCCGGCGAGTGCTGTTCCGGCTATCGCCAGCATGCCCAGCACCGCCAGCAGGTTCTTCGACTGGCCCGACATGGATCGCGCCAATGCCGGTTTTGCGTGAATCGATCTTGCGGACACCGCCGGCTACTCCGTAAAACCGAGCTCGACGCGGCGGTTGAGCGCCTTGCCGGATTCCGTTTCGTTGGGTGCGGTGGGTCGCGATTCGCCAAAGCCTCGCGCCGTCAGGCGTCTTGCTTCGATGCCGTGTTCGATCAGCCAGTTGATGACGGTTCTTGCGCGCCGCTCCGAGAGATCCTGGTTGGAGGCGTCGCTGCCGTCAGAATCGGTATGCCCGACGATCGTGAAGCGGCGCTCAGGCGCGCGCTTCATGACGGCGAGTACGGCATTCAGCGTGCCGAGCGAAGAGGCCTTGAACTGATCTTTGCCCGAGTCGAAATGAATCCCGTAGAGGTCGATCGAGCCGCCTGACGCCAGACTGGCTTCGAGCTGGGTGACGTCTTCGCGGCGCAGGTCGACGCGCACGATCAGCTCCAGTGTCGCGCCGCCGGCAAGGTCGCCGCTCGCCGCGCCGTTACCGTAGTCTGCGTGTCGGACTGCCACACCCACGGAGCCCGTCTTGACGGCTTCGAAACGAAAGCGACCGTCCGTCCCCGTTTCCTGCGCATTGGCGGCAAGGGTGACGCGCGCACCCTTGACGGTTTCGCCGGTCTTCGCGTCGACAACCGTACCGACGACGGTGCCGATACGAATCGGTTCGAGTTCGATGAAGCCGTCCGTCAAACCGGCCGCCGAGATGTCGACCAGCAGGCCGCCGGACTCATAGCCGTTCTTGTAAGCGCTGAGGTTCAATGGGCCGGCGTCGACCCGTTGCGGTCCGAAGCGGCCGTCTGCGTCCGTCTGAACGCGAACAGTGCCGAGGCTCACTTCGACGCCGGCCAGCGGCGCGCCGCTGTCTGCGTCGACCACCGTGCCCTGGACGTCGCCGTAGGTGATGGGAGGCAGCGCGATGCGCCGGGTTTCCGCCTCCGCGGGCGAAAGTTCGAAACGGTCCTCGACCTGTTCGTAGACTCGCTTGTTCGCCGTCAGCAACAGTTCACCCGCCGAGACGCGATCGAGTTCGAATTCGCCGGCGGCGTTCGTGCGGGTATTGCGTCCGGATACGGCAATCGTGGCATCGGCGATCGGCCGGCTTGTCGTCGCGTCGACAACGACACCGCGGATCGTGCCGTAAGTGACGGGTTCGAGGGTCAGTTCTACGTCGACTGTTTCAGCCGCAATAACGGTTGCGCCTACGCGGCTCGCTTCGAAGACGGGTTTGACGGCGCTGACGTTGATTTCGCCGGCCGCAAGTTCGTCGATTCGGAACCGACCGTCGTCGTCCGTCATAGCCTTGCGGGCGCCGATCGTCACCGTGGCGCCGGCCAGCGCTTCGCCGCTGTCCGCGTTGACAACCATGCCAGCGACCGAACCGACCGTGACCGGTTCCAGCGCAAGAGTCTGTTCGAGTTCGGTTGCCGGTTCCAGCACGTAGTTTTGTTCGTTAGCCACGTAGGCATGGCGTGTCGCCGAGAGCAAACCTTCACCGGCCGGTACTTTTTCGAAGCGGACGCGACCGTCGGCACCGGTCTCGCCGCTCAGGTCGGCAGTCAGTCGCACAAGAGTCGCCGCGAGCGGCTGGCCGCTCGACGCATCCGTTACGGTCACTACGAGGTCGCCGTAGGTGATCGGAGTGATCGCAATGTCGACATCGACAGCCTGCATCGCAATCACGTCGACCGTTTCCATGGCAGGCTCGAACAACGTTTTCCGCACAGCGACGCTCGTGTCGCCTTGCGTGACGTCCGCGACCTCGAAGCGGCCGGCGTCGTCCGTCACGGCGTGCTGCGGACCAATCTGGATGTCGGCGTTGGCAACCGGCTCGCCCGTCGCCGCATTTCGAACGACGCCGCGTACCGTGCCTTCGGTAATCGGCTCGAGTTCGAGCACCGTCTCGACGGTGGTTCGCGCTTCGAGCGTGACGTCGGTCCTCGCGGGCCGGTAGCCTTCGCCGCCCGCCTGAACGTGCAGATCGCCGGATTCGATGTCGACGATGCGGAACCGTCCAACGGAGTCGGTCGTGACGGTCTGCCCGGCAATCGTGACGGTCACGTTGGCGAGCGGCGCACCCGTAGCGCTGTTAATGGCCGTGCCGACAACGATGCCGGTTGTAATCGGATCGATGGAAAAATTGAGCTCGATCTTGCCCGGTCCGTCCGCGACGATGCGGTCGCTGCCGTCGTGATAATCGGCGTGGCGAGCGAGCATGGTGTGTTCGCCCGGATCGACCCTGCGAATGATGTACGCACCCTGGCCGTTGGTTCGACCGGTGTACGCGCTGTTGCCGACCGAGACCAGCACGTCCGGCACGGGCTCGCCGGTTTCACTGTCGGTGACCGTGCCGCTCACGAAAGTCGGCAGCTCGAGTTGGACCCGACCGAGCCTCGGTAGCGCCACCGTCTCGGTTATGGTTTCGTCGGCTGCGACCGTAAATTTGTGCTGCAGCAGGTTGTATTCCGGCAGGCGATGCACGAGTAACGCGGCGTCGCCGGCCGGGATGTCACGAATCTCGAAACTGCCGTCGTCGGCCGTGATCGTTTCCCAGCGCGCCGTTTCGCCGGTCAGCGAAAAAATCATCATCTGCGGGAAGCTGGCGGCAACGGTAACGCCGGGCACGGGCTCGCCGGTGTCGCGGTCGACGACCACGCCGCGGACGTGGCCGAGTTCGTCGGGCAGCTCGAGCCCGCTGTCCTGGCCTGGTCGCTGCAGGGGTTCGCCGCGGGCATCAGCGCGGGCGTCGTACTCGAGCTGCCCTACATCGACTCTGCCGAGGAAGTCGAAAGGCGTTTGCACGGCGTCCAGCTGGTCTTCGTCTTCGAGCGGGACGGCAAAGCGGTATTCCTGGCCCCACTGAAGCGCTTCCAGTCGTTGTTGCGGGCCCATTTGTGACCAGGCTTCGACCATCCCGTCGAGATCGCCGGTCTTGAACGCCTCCCTGAACGGGGTGATGACGCGATCGTCCGGCGGGTACGGCGGATTCGGATAATTCAGGTCGAGCTTGCGGTCGCCGATCGGGTCGTCTTCGTCGTAGTCGTAGCGATTGAACCCGGTCCCCGAACTGCGGCCGTCGGCCGTCGAGCTGGCTGCTTGTTCTACATCCCGCCCGGAGTTGTTCGAGTCGTCGCTCGAGTCGTCGCCAGAGCAGCCGGACAGGGCGGCCAGGACGAACGCCACGACGACCGCACTGTTGCGGCCTGTGGGCTGGTTTCCGAGCGAAAACAAAGGCATAGCCGCTCCTCCGGCGGTGGCGCATTGAGGGGTCTCAAGCGGTAATACGCAAACCGGCCCCAAATCGGGCAATCTGGTCGCGAAGGAGATGCTGTGCTGGTTGACCAGCTGCGGCCGGCCGTGCGGGTTAGCGGCAGTCTGAGATAGCGGCGCTGGCGGCTACGATGTCCTGCCGGTCCGACTGTCCGGCGGCATCGAGGATCGGTTTGTAATGTTCTGCAATCTGCCGGGCTTCGGCACAGTTGCCGCGGCCGGCGGCGATACGGGCGAGACCCAGCTCGACAATGGCGCGGTTCGGGTGCTCCGCGGGCAATACGGCCTCGGCCGTTTCCGCGGCGCGCCGGTATTGCGCCTCCGCTTCGTCCGTCTGACCGGTGGCCAGCAAGACCGACGCAAGGCCGTTCAGTATTGCAACAGTGTGCGGATGATTGGCGCCGGCCGTAGCTTCAAAGATGCCAAGGGCACGCCGAAAATTGCTCTCGGCGGGTTCGAGTTCGCCCCGATCCGACTGCACGCCGGCGAGTGCGTTGTAGGCAACGCCCGCGAGGTGATGTTCCTCGCCAAGCGCCGCCAAGAGTATGCGCAAGCCCTCGCGAATGTCCCGCGTGGCGCCGTCGAGATCTCCGAGCATTCGCCGCATCGAGCCTACGTTCATCGTCATGAGGCCCACGGTGGGGTGCTGATTACCGTAGGCGCGCGTGGCGCCGGCAAGAGCGCGTTCGGCGTACTGCAACGCCCGCTCGTCGTCGCCGAGGCCGCGAAAGAACACGGCCAGCGAGTTCAGGTTATTGGCCGTTTCCGGATGATCGGGGCCGAGCATGGCGTCGTTGATACGCAGCGCCTCGAGATACAGACTTTCGGCGTCATCGTTACGATGGTGCTGGCGCGCAATGCCCGCGAGTTCCTTGAGTGTGACCGCAAGATCGGGGTGGTTCTCACCCAGCAGCTTCGTCCGTGTCGAGCGCACGTGCTCGAGCAGCGATTGCGCGGCATCCAGCTCGCCGCGCTGAATGAGCATGACGCCCATGTCGTGCTCGATCGACGCGTGCTGCGTGGTCTCCGCGGCATTGTTGTCGATGAGCCTTTGCGAAGCTTCGCGCAGCAGGTCCAGCGCCTCAGCGCTATCGCCCTCGCTGAAACGCAGCGTACCCAGTCGATACAGGTCCCGGGCAATTTCGGACGGCGTCGCCAGCCGTGCACGGTCGATCGCCAACGCCGCCTCGAACGCGGCTGCAGCCGGTTCGAACTGCGCCTGCTCGCGGAGGTTTTCTCCCCGCTCGATCAACAACGCCGCACGTCGCGCCTCGTCGCCGTCGTCGATGAGACTCTCCGCGGAGTCGAGCTGCCCCATCGCGGCTGCAAATTCTCCTTTCAGGCGGTTCAGCCGCGAACTCGCAACCAGGGCGTCCGCCTCGAGTGCCGATTCACCTTCCGACGCATACAGCGCCGTCGATTGCTCGGCGAGCGGCAAGGCCGTGTCGTACAGTCCGAGTTGACCGTAGGTTGTCGCCAGCAGCAGCAGCATCTCGGCGTGCAGCAGGGGCTGGCCGGCCAGTTCCTCGTTAACGCGGTTGGCCCCGAGGTCGAGCAGCTGGCGTGCGGTCAGGCGATCGCCCAGGCTTTTGTCGGGCGCCGCAAATTCGAACAGGCTCGTAATAAAGTCTCTGGTCTCGTTGGCCTTTGCCGCCTCGAGGCGAGCAATGGTTGCTGCCGTGCGGGCTTCTTCAGCCTGATGCAGCGCGTAGCCCGTGCTCAGCAGCAGGCCGAGTGCGGCGAGCAAACCCAGCGGAAAGCCAACCGGATGTCTGCTCGAGAACTTTCTCAACCGATACCAGGCCGTGTCCGCGCGCGCGCGGACCGGCAGCCCGTCCAGATAGCGCTGCAGATCGGCGGCAAATGCCTCGACCGACGAATAGCGGCGTTCGGGTTCGGCCCGCAGCGCTTTCAGCGCAATGTTCTCCAGATCGCCCTGGATCGCTCGCTCGAGGCGTCGCCACGACGTGCCTCGTTCCGCGGCGATGGTGTCTCGTTCGCCGCTGTCGATATCCGCGGCCAGCCTTGCAAACGTTGGAGCGCCGGTCTCGCGGATGCGGCGTTCGATCTCGAGCGCTGATCCCGCCACGCCGGCGAACGGTCGCCGGCCCGCCAGTATTTCGTAGAGCAGGCCGCCCAGCGCGTAGACATCGACCGAGGTTGTGACTTCGTTGCCGGCAAACTGTTCGGGTGCGGCGTAGTCCGGCGTCAGAGCCCGCAGAGTCGTTTTTGTGCGGCTGGTATCTTCGTCCGACAGCAGCTTCGCGATGCCAAAATCGAGTAGCTTTGCGTGACCGCTGCGGTCCACGAGTATGTTGCTGGGCTTCAGGTCGCGGTGCACGATCAGCTTACCGTGTGCGTAACTGATGGCGTCGCATACGGACAGGAGCAGTTCGATACGTTCGTCGACCGACAGGCGCTCGCTGTTGCAATAGTTGGTGATCGGTTGTCCGTTGACGAACTCCATGGCGAAGTAAGGATCGCCGTCGCGTGTGAGCCCGCCTTCCAGTAGTTGCGCAATATTGGGATGCCGCAGGGAAGCCAGTATCTGTCGTTCGTTGAGGAACCGGGCCTGCCAGTGTTCCGATCGCCGCGACGGCAGAATTAGCTTGAGCGCCGCCGTCTGTTCAAAATCGCCCGTCGCCCGTTCGCCGCGATAGACCGTGGCCATGCCGCCCTGTCCAAGCCGCTCGATGACCCGGTAGGCGCCGATGCGCTCAGGCACGCGGGCATCCGGGTCGCCCGTGAGTTCCGCAAGATGACGGTCCGCGTCGTCTTCCAGCAGGCCGTCATCCTTTGCGTCGGCCGCCAGCATCGACTCGATGCGTCGCCTAACGTCGGGATCCTCGCAGTGTTCGTCAAGAAACGCGCGACGCTCGTCTGCCGGGATATCCAGCGCCCGCTCGAACAGCGCCATCGCGCGGCGATCACTTTCGGTACTCACGGCTTTTGCATCTCCGAGTAGAGAAACGCTCGTGCTCTTCGCCACGCGAGTTTGACCGTGCCGTCCGATACGTCGAGGAGTTCCGCAATTTCTTCGATCGTGCAGCCGCCGAAGAACTTGAGTTCGACCACCTGGTGACCGCGCTGATCGACGTCGTCGAGAAGCTTGAGTGCATCATCGAGCGCGAGAACCTGCTCCGAGAGGCGGTTCACAGGTAGCTCGTTTTCGTCCAGGTCCATTCTGAACCAGTCGCCGCCCCGCTTTTGCGAGTTTTTTCGGCGCGCGTGGTCGACGAGTACGTGGCGCATTGCGCGCGCGGCCGTTGCGATCAGATGCTCACGGTTTTCGAGCTGCCCCAGCTGTTCGGCGCCGAAGAGTTTCATCGACGCTTCGTTGACGAGTTCCGTCGTACACAGCGTACCGCGCCGGTGGCGGTTGAGCTGCGATCGCGCCAGTTTACGTAATGTCGGATAGAGCCTGGCGAACAAGTCTTCGTTCGCATCGTCGTCCCCGGCCGCCGCGCGCTCCAGCAGGCGGGTCAGCTTGTCGCCCGTTTCCCCCATCCGTTCATCATAAAGCACAACCGCACGGGGTTTCCGCTTTGCGACCGATCGCGCGCGTCCGCGATAGAAAATAGGGAGCACGGCCGTCATCCGTGGGACCAAAATCCTATAGCGTCTTGCAGGCTCTCAGTTGACGGGTTAGCTCCAGCAGCTCGGCGAGGTACTGGCGGCCTTGTTCTTCCGTATAGGCCTTGCGCATCTCGAGATCGATCGCATCGATGGCGTCACGTGTCAGCTTTTCGCATTCGGCGCGATCTTGCGAAGGGAGCCCTTGCTGTTCTAGCGCCGGCGCGGGCTCGGCCACTGGCGGGTTGTCGAAAGGGTTAACAAAATCGAAGGCGCTGTCGGTCGCAGGCGGCGTGTCGTCCTCGGCCCGATCGTCAGCGGCAGGGTTATCATCCGTCGTTTCCGGACAAGGCGTTTCCTGGAAAGCAACCGTGCCGTCGGCCTGCGGGCAACGGTGTATTTCCTGCTGTGCCCACGGGGTGACGCCAGGTACCGCCAATAGTAAGAGTAAACTCAGCCGCATAAAGGCGCTCTCGATTGATGCGACCCGTAGGGCGAACTCAACGCCAGCCTACGGCGTCAGCAGGGAGTATTGCCAGAAAGAGACGGCTGCCAACGAGACACCCGCGAAGATGCCCAGAGAGCACAACAGCCTGTTGAGTAACTTGCCGGGTTTCTTCCGCAACAGGGTCCAAACGGCGAGAGCGACGGCGGATATTGCAAACGAAGCTGCGCCGAGCCAGACATCCGCATCGTTTTCGCCGTCTGCCAGCCCAAGTAGCGCAAGCCCTACGAGCGCAACGCTGATCCAGGCCTGCGGCATAAGTTGCTCGTCCGGCGCCGTCGGCGGGCCAATATGCTCGAGCAGCCGATCGACGTCGTAGTCCCAGTGAGAATCCGCAAGTGTGTGCGCGTTCAGATCGGCGAGTTCCCGTATGGCCTCGGGCAGGTCCGAGCGTGTCGGCATCTTGGCGCCGTCCACGAGCACGGGTATGACCGTTGCGGGGGACTCGATTGCCGCTTCGACTTCCAGCCTCAAGTGATCGTCTTCCGCATCCAGCCGGCGTTGTCCATCTTCGTTTTTCATCTCCAGCCATTTGGGGCCGATCATTATCAGGACAAACGAACTGGATAAGATGGCCTCTCGTATGACGTCCGCAAAACGCGAGCCCGGGCCAATGGAATCGATATCGAGAAAAACGTTGTCAATGCCGAAGCGATCTTTGAGTCGGTCAGCGAGCCGGTAGGTTCTGGCTCTTACGCCACCGCGTCGATAACTGATGAATAGCTTAGCCAATGTCGTCGGGTTGCACGTCGAGGGGTAGTTTGCCGAGTAGGGTGAGCGAGTCGCCTGCCAATCAAAACAGGCAATCCAGGGTAGATAACCCAACTATAGAATCGCCCGGCGGAAAAAGCGATGCTCAGCGCCGCCGCTGCCTGGCCTGGCCGCGAGCGGCAGGCGGCCTCGGAATCAGGACGGGTGTCCGGCGCTTGTAGTCTTCGTAGTCGGCCTGGCCGCCCCAGCGCTCGTCGGCCTTTTTCTCCAGCAGCGGAACGCCGCTCACCCGGGTGAGCAATAGCCAGACGAACAGCGGCGAGATCAAGGTTGTCCACTGCCAGCCCTCCAGCACCGGCAGCGCTACGACGGCCATGCCCGCCCACAGCACAATTTCGCCAAAGTAGTTCGGATGCCGCGACCAGGCCCACAAGCCTGTGTCGATGAACCTGCCGCTGTTCGCCGGGTCGCTTTTGAATTGTGATTTCTGCCGGTCTGCGACGATTTCGATGAGAAAACCGAAGACCCAGATTATTATACCGGCAACGCCAACGATACCGAGCGGCTCGCGAACGCCACCGGTAATGACGGCAAGTGCCGCGGCGGCGGTCAGCAGTACCCACAGGCCCTGCAACGTCCAGGCCATCAGGAAGCGGACGGGCTGAGTCTTGATCGTATCGAAACGGTCGTCCCTGCCGCTCTTCGAGATTCTCAAGAACAGGAACGTCGACAGGCGCAGCGCCCAGATCATGACCATGGCAGCCACCAGCGTCGCGCGCAGGTCGAGTTCGTGCGACAGCAATGCGGCAACGGCGATCACCGAGATGTAACTAACGCCACCCGTCAGGTCGTAGTAGTGCTCCGTCTCGAGCGCGGCGGACGGCACGAAGGCAAGCCAGTTGATCGCAAACGCCAGCGCACCGCATAACGCAAAAACGGGCACACCGTGGCGTACGGCGCCGCCGTCGCTACCCGCCCACGCGATCGCGCCGCCCAAGATGATGGCAATCAGGATTGCGACGAAACTCTGCGAATTGCTGCGTTCGGCCATGTCTGTTTCTCAGGCGTTGCCCGCAAGGATGCGGCTGACTCGAAGTCTATCGTAGCGCCCGGCGGCGCCAAGAGAAACTCGTGCGCCCAGCTTGATCTATGTGCTGCGCACGATCAGCTCGGTCCTGATCGTTGCCGACTTCGGCGATTCACCGTCAATGATACGCAGCAGTTTTGCGGCCAGCATGCGCCCAGCTTGATAGGTATCCTGGCGTATGGTGGTGAGCGGCGGGTAGAAATAGCGCGCCTCGGGAATGTCGTTATAGCCGACGAAGGAGACGTCATCCGGCGCGTGCGCGCCCGCGTCGCGAAACGCCGAAATGAAGGCCATTGCGGCCGTATCGCTCCAGGTGAACACCGCGTCCGGGATCGTCTCGTTGACATCGAGATAACGCACGGCCGCATCGTGGGCGGACTCGTAGCGGAAACTCTGCAGTTCGACGTCGTCGAACACAATCGCTTGATCGCTATTGTTGATGACGTGTTTGAGTCCCTGTCGGCGTTCGTGGATCTCGCGAAAGGAGGTATCGCCGACAAACAGGAATCGTCGGCGCCCCTGCCGAATAAAGTGTTCTCCAGCCAGCTGGCCGCCGAGAAAGTTATCGCTGCCGACGACGCAGTAGTTTGCGTCGGGTGCGGCCGCACCCCAGACAACCAGCGGCGTGCCGGCGGCGGCACAGTCGGCCAGCATTTTTTCGCGGTGTCCCTGCCCGAGGATGATAAATCCGTCCGCTCCGCGTTCCGTCAGAATCTGGCGGAATGCTGACGCGTCGTTGTGATTCGGCGCGCACAGCAGCAGATCCTGGTTGTGATCGCCGAGAGCCTCGGATACACCGGCCAGCAGTTCGAACATAAAAGGGTCGGAGATGCGATTCTGTCGATGGGAGCGGAAATCCATCGATACCGCGATCGTGTTCGTGCGCTTGTGGCGCAGTTTCTGGGCGTTGCGGTTGACGGCGTAGCCGTGTTCCGCGGCAACCGACAATACGCGGTTGCGGGTCTTTTCGTTGACCAGCGGGTTGTTGCTGAGCGCTCGCGAGACGGTCGGTTTCGAGACGTTGGCCAGGCGTGCGATATCCGCCATCGTGATTGCGCGTTTTTCTTTATCTTTCAACGGTTTCTTCCCCGACGCAGGTCAAGATAGTACCGCGATTGAAACCAATTTCAAAGAAATTGAAATGCATTTCTTGAAATGCATTTCATAACTGGGTACGGTCGTCCTAGCGTTACAGCATTGACCTTGGGGGGAAACGATGAAAAACGCAGGTTTTTGGCGTCAAATCACGATGCCGCTGTCCGGTCTGTTGTTGCTCGCATACATGACGGAGCCCGTGCTTGCGCAGTCCACCGATGATGACGAAGGGGAATCCGCCTGGATCGAAGAGGTCATCGTCACGGGAACGGCCGGCGGCGCCGAGCTGCGCAAATTTGAAGCGAGCTTTGCGATCACAACCGTCAGCGACACCGACATCAACGAATACTCGCCGCAGAGCACGGCCGATCTACTGAAGCTGGTGCCGGGTATCTGGGCGGAGAGCTCCGGCGGTGTCGCCGGGGCGAACGTCTTTGTGCGCGGTTTCCCGGGCGGTGGCGATGCGCCGTTCTTCACGCTGCAGGTCAACGGTGCGCCGATCTTCCCGCCGCCCACGTTGTCTTTTCTCGAGAATACGACCTTGTTCCGTGTCGACGAAACCATCCAGCGTGTCGAAGCGCTGCGCGGTGGACCGAACCCTGTCTTCTCGAACGGGCAACCGGGCCTGACGACCAACTTCATATTGCGCGAAGGTGGAGAGGACACCGAGGGTCTCGTCAAGTACACGACGTCGGACTACGATCTGCGACGTTTCGACGGCTACCTGAGCGGTGAGATTGCCGACAGCTTTTACTACATGGTGGGCGGCTACCTCGCGAGTTCGCCCGGCATTCGCGATGCGGGCTTCAACGCACGTGAAGGCAATCAGTTCACGATCAACCTCACCAAAGATCTCGATAACGGCACGATCAACGTCTTTCACCGCAACACCAACGATCACGGCCAATGGTATTTGCCCTCGCCGCTGAACGCGCCCGGCGTGGATGCCGAGTACAGTCAACTCGGCACGCTCAATCGTCAGCGCCGCATTCTATTCGCGAACGATTCGGGTGATCAGGCTTTCGAAGATCCCGGCGAGAAGACGCTGGATCTGGGTGAGGGCCGCGGCTGGGATGGCTCGATGACCGGCGGTTCCATCATCCTGGAACTCAGCGACAGCTGGGAATTCACGGATCGCTTCAGCTACACGGCCGGCAACGCGGACACGCTGGGTCTGGTGCCGGACGGTGGCGCCGTCCGGGTTGGCGATCTGCTGGCCGATCCCCTGGTCGACGAACTCGCCAACGTCACGGGTCCAATTACCGGCGCCATCACCGGACGAGCAATCGGCAACGACGAGTTTATCCAGCGCTGGGGCGCCTGGGAGGTTCGCAAGGACATTGAAGCCTTCACCAACGATCTGAGCCTCGCCTTCGACTGGGACCGCGGTCGGCTGACGTTTGGTCTGTACACGGCCAACGCGTCCGCTGACGAGTTCTGGTCGCTCGGCAATCACAAATACGAGGTCATCCAGCAGGGCGGCGAGCGGGTCACGGGTATCGAGTGCAATGACGATCCCACGATCGACAGCTGCAACTGGAACTACGATATCGACGCACGCGGCGACGCAACGACCAACGCGCTGTATGCCGCCACCACGTTCGATCTCAGCGATCGGTTCACCGTTGATGTCGGCGTGCGGAGCGAAAAACACGAGGTCAATTATTCGGTCGACGAAGGACTCGACGGTCAGGTGACGCTGGCGGTCGACTTCGACGAGACGGAGTTCTCCTGGACCGCTGCCGGCAACTACCTGATCAGCGATACGGTCAGTGTCTTCGGCCGCATCAACAGCGGCAGCAAGATGCCGTACTTCGACGATTTCCGGGATAATCGCGACGCTTTCGCGGCCGGCAACGATCTCATTCAGGAGGTCGATCAGTTCGAACTGGGTCTGAAGTGGGTAACCGACAACCTCAGCGTCTACGCAACGGGTTTCTACACTGAAGTCGATCCGAGCTTCTTTGTCGCCCTGACCGGTCAAGGCGCCGTGATCCAGACGCAGGAGTCGACGGGCGTGGAGATCGACGCGATCTGGGCGCCCGTGGACACGGGTTTCTCGGTCTCCATGAACGCCACCGTGCAGGATGCCGAGATTGTCTCGGGCCCCAACGACGGCAACGAAACGCCACGCCAGCCCGGCTGGCAACTGCGGCTGACGCCTCGCTATCAGTTCGATGCGGGCGGTGTCGACGCGACAGTCTACGGAACGTTCAGCGCCGTCGACGACCGCTGGAGCGAGCCGGAAAACCTGAACACGCTCGATGGCTACGAGAAGGTCGATCTCGGCGTGCTGCTGCGCATCAACGAACGGTTCCTCGTGCAGCTTGCCGTCGACAACCTGACCGACGAACAGGGCCTGACCGAAGGCGATCCGCGCAACGTTACCTCGCCGAACGGCCGCTTCATCATGCCGCGCACGGTCGAGTTTAGCGTCGGCTACGAGTTTTGAGGCCGGGCAACGGACCTTGACATTACGTTCGTCCGCCGCTGACAGTGGAGCAGGCTACAAGCTGCTCCACTGTCAGCGGTCCCTAATGCCGTCCTCATCCCTGTTCCGAACGACGAGTCCTACATGAATCGCACACTGGTTACGCTCTCGTTGTTCGTAAATTACTTTGTCTTTGCGATACTCCTGAACAGCGTCGGCACCGTCATCCTGCAGGTACAAAACACCTACGGTGTCAGCGAGTCGGCCGCGGCGGTACTCGAGGCCTTCAAGGATCTGCCGATAGCGATCACCTCGTTCCTGATTGCCTCCTTCATTGCACGTATTGGCTATCGGCAATCGATGCAGATTGCGCTTGCCCTCGTGGCCGCCGCAGCGCTTGCTATGCCGTCGCTGCCGGCATTCTGGATGAGCAAGGTGATGTTTGCGGCGACCGGTGTGGGTTTTGCACTCGTCAAGATTTCGGTATTTGCGACGATCGGCGTGGTCACCGACTCGAGGAAGGCGCACGCCGGCATGATGAACTTCCTTGAATCGTTCTTCATGGTCGGCGTGCTCTCCGGCTATTTTTTGTTCAGCGCGTTTGTCGACGATGCACAACCGGAGTCGCTCGCGTGGCTGAACGTCTACTACGTACTGGCCGGCCTGGCTCTGCTGGCGTTTGTCCTGTTGAGCGCCGCTCGTATCGACACACCGGTGCCGGATGATGCCGAGAAATCCCTGGAGCGGGAATTTGTCGACATGCTGCGTCTCGTGGCCTTACCTCTGGTTCTCGTGTTCATCGTCAGCGCGTTTCTGTACGTCCTGATCGAGCAGAGCATCATGTCCTGGCTGCCGACGTTCAACAGCAGGATCCTGAATCTGTCCCCTTCACTGAGCATCGAGATGGCGAGCATCCTGGCTGCCGCAACGGCCCTGGGGCGGTTTGCCGCGGGCTTTGTGTTACAGCGTTTCGACTGGTCGCGCGTGTTGCTGACCAGCCTTGTCTGTGCCGCAATCCTTGTCTTACTGGCGCTGCCGCTGGCGGGCAGTACGAGTGAACAACCCATTACAGCCTGGTCGGCAGCGCCGCTAGCGGCTTTTGTCTTTCCGCTGATCGGGTTTCTGCTGGCGCCCGTTTATCCGGCAATCAATTCCGTTATCCTGTCGTCGTTGCCGAAACAGCGCCACGCCGCAATGGCCGGTCTGATAGTCGTGTTTTCGGCGCTGGGCGGAACCTCGGGTTCGATGATCACAGGTGCCTTGTTTCAAGCGTTCGGGGGCAAGACAGCGTTTTACTTCTCGTTACTCCCGATTGTCGCGATGTTCATTGCAGTGCTGGTGTTCAAGCGCTTGAGCGAGCAAACGCCGGGCCCCGAATCGAGCTCATGAACACCCATCGAACACCCGATATCCTGTTTCCAGAGCTGTTCGAGGCCGTACAGTCCTCGAAGGTGCTGGGTGACTCGAAAGTGTTCGTGGACGCTGTTCCCCAGCAAGAGCCGGAAGCCATCTGCCGTGCTTATCGCCGTGTGCGAAGCGCGGAAGACTTCGATCTGGCGGCGTTCGTGAGGGCGCATTTCGAGTTGCCCGACAACACGGCACAGCAAGACCAGGATAGCGCGGCAGAACCCGTTGCAGAACGTATCGAGACCCTGTGGAACACGCTGGCCCGAGAGCCCGATCAGACCGTCGATTTTTCTTCGCTGATCCCGCTGCCGAATCCTTATGTTGTTCCCGGCGGCCGTTTTCGTGAGATTTACTACTGGGACAGCTATTTCTCGATGCTCGGGTTGGCTGCGTCGGGTCACACGCAGCGTGTTCGCGACATGGTGGATAACTTCGCCTACCTGATCGACGAGATCGGTTTTGTGCCCAATGGCAATCGCAGCTATTACTGCACGCGTTCGCAGCCGCCGTATTTCTCGCTGATGATCGGGCTGCTGGCCGAGGTCGAGGGTGACAACTCCGTGTATGCGCGCTATCTGCCGCAGCTCGAACGCGAGTATCGTTTCTGGATGGACGGCAGCGAGCAGCTGTCCCTGGAGACACCTGCGTACCGACACGTTGTCCGCGGCCCGATGGGTCCGCTGAACCGATACTGGGATGATCTCGGGACGCCGCGCCCGGAAAGCTACATTGAAGACGTCGATCTCGCGGCAGGCGCCCATCGGAACTCGGAGACGCTGTATCGGGACCTGCGCGCCGGCGCCGAGTCCGGCTGGGATTACAGCTCCCGCTGGCTGGCGGATTCTCAGTCCCTGAGTTCGATTCGCACGACCGACGTCGTGCCGGTCGACCTCAACACGCTAATGTGGCACCTCGAAAAAACGCTTGCGCGTGCCTGTCGCGATGCCGGCGACGCAACCCGGGCGGGCACGTATGAGCGCTCTGCAGAGCGGCGGCTGGACGCACTGCGGTCGCTATTCTTCGATGCGGACGAAGGTCTGTTCGTCGATCTTGTCCTGCCCGATCTTAAGCCCTCCGGCGTGCTGTCGATTGCAGCGGCCTACCCGCTGTTTCTCGGCGCCGCCGAGTCCTCGCAGGCGCAACGGGTAGCAGAAGTCATTCAGCGAGATTTTCTCAAACTCGGCGGCTGGGTAACCTCGAACTGCGCAAGCGGCCAGCAGTGGGATAGCCCAAACGGCTGGGCGCCGATGCAGTGGGTCACCTACGAGGGCTTGAAGCGATACGGCCACGAGCAGGCGGCGGAGGAGGGCGCACGACGATGGGTGCGCGCCAACCTTGCCGTCTACGAGGGCAGCGGCCGGCTACTCGAAAAATACAACGTGGAGTCGGTCGGTGTTGCAGGCGCGGGTGGAGAGTATCCCGTGCAGGATGGGTTTGGCTGGACCAACGCGGTGCTGTTGCGCTTGTTGACTCGCTAACCGCCTCCGCCTTTCGGCTGGGCCGCGACTTCGACGCTTCTACCCCCGGTTTCTTCCTCAATAAGCCCGAGGAGGGCCAGCGACTCGGACTTCGTCAAACGGTAGAGTTCAAGCAAAGCATCCGTATCCTGTTTCGTATACACGAAGAAGTTTCGAAAGAGCTGGTTTTCGAGCAGCGCAGGATCGGTCACCCGCATCGTCGCAATGTCGAACTGGTTCATGAGCAGCGGAATGTACTCATCATCAAGTGCCTGTAAGAAGTTTCCCTGCAAGGTGGCGATGTCCCGGTGGCGCCGATCGAGCTTCAATATCCGCCTCTTGATTTCGGTGTTGCGCAGCAGGCGAAAGTCGCCGCTTTCCTGCATCGCCCGGTACGTGTAGTCGGAAGGCCGAAAAAACCGGTAGTTCGACGGTGTGTAGATGGCTTGCGCCTGTTCCTCCGCCGGCAGTTCCGCGAGTCTCGGCATCAGGTCGATGAACTTGAGCGTCCGCGCCAGTTTCGATTCGCCACTTTCGATCGCGAGTTCGAGGCTTTCGACGTTCGCCAGCAGGTCGTCCCGGAGATCCGCCATGTACTGCGCCTCGATGTCGGCGTCTTCCAGATCCTGGAACCAGCTCTCGAACCACAGCGCAATGTTGATGCCGATGACGATCATCAGAATCTCGAGCAGCAGTCCTGTCCAGCGTGTGTTTCCGGTCGGTTTCTCCATATGCCTCTCTTAGGTGCCGGAAACCCGCAAATGGATTAAAACCATCCGCGGCCTTGGTCAGTACGCAGTATCCGTAATTCATAATTCACACGGCTATGTCATCGTAGCGGCTAGACCCAGTCCAAGCCGAGCCGACGATGAGCGAAACCCTGTCCGAGCACGACGTATCCCGCATTGATGCCTACTGGCGCGCCTGTAACTACCTGGCGGCCGGTATGATTTATCTACGTGCCAACCCGCTGCTCCGCGAGCCGCTCGCCACCGAGCACGTCAAGCAGAGGCTGCTGGGCCACTGGGGTGCGAGTCCCGGACTCGCGTTCATGTACGTGCACATGAACCGGCTGATCCGGGAAAGGGACGTCGACGCTATCTTCCTGGCCGGTCCGGGTCACGGCGCGCCCGGCGTGCTGGCGCCTGTGTACCTCGAAGGGACCTATTCGGAAATCTACCCCGACAAATCCGAGGACGAGGACGGCATGCGCCGTTTCTTCAAGCAGTTTTCGTTCCCGGGTGGCATCGGCAGCCACTGCACGCCGGAAACGCCCGGATCGATTCACGAGGGCGGCGAACTCGGCTACAGCGTGTCGCACGCTTTTGGTGCCGCCTTCGACAACCCGGACCTGATTGTCGCTGTTGCCGTCGGCGACGGCGAGGCTGAAACCGGTCCGCTTGCCACCTCCTGGCACTCGAACAAGTTTCTGAACCCCGTGCGTGACGGCGCCGTTCTGCCAATGCTTCATTTGAACGGCTACAAGATCAACAACCCGACGATACTGTCGCGCATCCCGCACGACGAACTCGATCAATTGTTCCGCGGCTACGGCTGGGAGCCGCATTACGTCGAGGGTGATGAACCTTTCGACATGCATCGCAAGATGGCGACCACGCTTGATGCGTGCTACGCGCGTATCCGGGAGATTCAGGACGCGGCGCGCAGCGGTGGTGACGTCAGCTACGGTCGCTGGCCCATGATCGTTCTACGCACCCCCAAAGGCTGGACCGGTCCCGCTGAGGTCGACGGCCGCAAGGTGGCCGGCTACTGGCGCTCGCATCAGGTGCCGCTGGGCGGCATCCACGACAAGCCCGCACATCTCCGCGAGCTCGAGGACTGGCTCAAGAGTTATCGGCCCGAGGAGCTGTTCGACGACGCCGGCCGACTGGCGCCGGAGCTGCGCGAGCTTGCGCCCGCGGGTGTCAAGCGCATGAGTGCAAGTCCACATGCCAACGGCGGATTGCTGCGCCGCGCTCTGCGTATGCCGGAGTTTCGCGACTATGCAATAGCGGTCGACAAGCCGGCGGAGCTGAAGTCGATGAACACCCGTCCGCTGGGCGCGTTTCTGCGCGACATCATGCAGAAGAACCCCGAGACGTTTCGCGTATTTGGCCCCGACGAAAACACCTCGAACAAACTCGATGCGATTTACGAAGTCAGCAAGAAGCTGTGGCTGGCCGACTATCTGCCCGAAGACGAGGACGGCGGTGAGCTGTCACCCGATGGGCGAGTCATGGAGATGCTCTCGGAGCATACGCTGGAGGGCTGGTACGAGGGCTACGTGCTGAGCGGGCGTCACGGCTTCTTCGCAACCTACGAAGCGTTCGTGCACGTTATCGACTCGATGTACAACCAGCACGCAAAGTGGCTGGCGCTGAGCCGGGGCATCCAGTGGCGCGTGCCCGTGTCTTCGGTCAACCTGTTGATCACGTCGACGGTCTGGCGTCAGGATCACAACGGCTTTACCCATCAGGACCCCGGATTTCTCGACGTCGTCGTCAACAAGAACCCGGAAGTCACTCGTATCTATCTGCCGCCGGATGTCAATTCATTGCTTTGCGTCGCTGATCACTGCCTCCGCAGCACCGACAACATCAACGTGATCGTCTGCGACAAGCAGTCGCACCTGCAGTACATGGATATCGAAGCGGCCGCGAAACACTGTGAGAAAGGTGTGGGTACCTGGGACTGGGCGAGCAATGATCACGGCAGCGAACCCGACGTCGTCATGGTGGGTTGCGGCGATATCCCGACTCAGGAGGCGCTCGCGGCAACGGCGCTGCTGCGCGAGTACTTCCCCGACTTGAAGATCCGCTTCATCAACGTCATCGATCTGTTTCGCATGCAGCCCGCGGGCGAGCACCCGCACGGTCTGTCGGACCGGGATTTCGACAGCCTGTTTACGAAGGACAGGCCGGTCATCTTCAACTTCCACGGGTACCCCTGGTTAATTCACCGTCTTGCGTACCGCCGAACCAATCACGAGAATCTGCACGTGCGCGGCTACAAGGAAAAGGGCAACATCAACACGCCGCTGGAGCTTGCGATCTCCAACGAGATCGATCGCTTCAGCCTGGCAATCGACGTTATCGATCGCCTGCCCGAGCTGCACGTCGCCGGCGCACACATCAAGGACGACCTGAAAGACATGCAGATCGACGCGCGTGAATACGCGCACGAACACGGCATCGACAAGCCGGAGTACCGCAACTGGCGTTGGCCGTACCCGGTGACCTAGAGGAGCGGTGGCGGCCATGCATGTTCTTGTCGTCAATGCCGGCAGTTCGACGCTGCGTTATTCGTTGCTGGAGACCGGTAAGCACAGGCGCCTGGCCGACGAGACAATCGAAACTCGCGGCGACATCGATGATGCCTGCCGCCGGATGTTCGAGCACCTGGAAGCGTTTCCGGCGCCTGATGCAACAGGGCATCGGGTTGTCCACGGCGGCCCGGATCTTGCTCAACCGGTGCGTATCGATGATCGGATCGTGGCCGCGGTTGAAGGCGCCGCCCGCTACGCGCCGCTGCACAACCCGGTCAACCTGCACGCGATCGCGGCCTGCCGCCGCGCATGGCCGGAAGCGGTGCATGTTGCCGTATTCGATACGGGGTTTCACGCTACCTTGCCCGAGCGCGCTCGCTGTTACGCGCTGCCGTCGGACCTCGCGGATCGTCTTCAGCTGCGCCGCTTCGGTTTCCACGGTATCTCCCACGAGCAGCTTATGCTGGACGCGGCGGCTTTCCTCGACCGTCCTGTCGACGAGCTCAACCTGATTACGCTACACCTCGGCAACGGCGCGAGCGTAACGGCAATCGAGCGCGGCCGCAGCGTCGACACGAGCATGGGCATGACACCGGCCGAAGGGTTGGTCATGGGCACGCGATCGGGCGACGTCGATCCGGGGGTGCTCGCGCACGTTGCGAGAGAGGACGGCCTGGATGGCGAAGCGCTGGATTTGCTCGTCAACCGGCGGAGCGGTCTCCTGGGCCTCTGCGGTGAATCCGACATGCGTAGCGTCCGGGCATTGGCGCTGGCCGGTGACGCGGCAGCGCAGCGCGCGATCGACATCTACGTCTACAGGATTCGCAAGTACATTGGTGCGTACCGGGCTGTGCTCGGCGGGGTCGACGCCCTCGTGTTCAGCGGTGGCGTGGGAGAGCATCACCCGTGGCTGATCGGCGCCGTTTGTGAGCGCCTCGAAGGCGTTTCCATCGAGCCACCGGAGACAGTGCCTGGGGGGGCGCCCGTTAATCTGGCAGCTGATGACAGCGAGGTCGGCGTGCTTGTGATCGCTGCTGATGAGACCAGGTCGATCGTGCGTCAGGTTCAGGGTTTACTCGGTCTTCGGTAGGCATGGGTTGTCCGGCGGCGTGAGCACGAAGCTCGGTCCCTTGGCACCGTGACGTCCCACGTAACACCGTCTTCGCTGCTGGTTTGCAGCGAAGACGGCTCGGAACGACACCGTTTGCGGCAACAAGACCGCATCAAGATCAAAGGTGATAACCGCCGTCGACGTTGATGACCGCGCCGTTAATGAACGAAGCCTCGGGCTCGCACAGGAAGGCAATGACGCCGGCAACGTCGTTCGGCAGACCGACTCTCCCTACCGCCGTGTTCGATGCCAGGTAGTCGCGCGCCTGCGGCATGACCTCGAACAGCGGAGCATTAAAATCGTCGTCGAGGCCGCCGGGCGCAACCGCGTTGGCCGTAATGCCTTTAGGCCCGAAATGGTTTGCCCAGTACAAGGTCAGGCTTTGCAGCGCCGCCTTGAGCGGGCCGTAGCTCACGAGCGGAGCGAAGGCCATGCGTGCCGTGCCCGAGCCAAGGTTGACGATCCGGCCACCGTCGGAAATGTGTTCCGCCAGGCGCTGAGTCAGAAAGTAGGGGCTCTTGTAGTTGACGCGATAGATCGTATCCAGATCGTCTTCGCTGGTGCGGTCAAACGTTCCGAGCTTGAGTAGCCCGGCGTTGTTCACGAGGATGTCGAAACTCGATGCGCCCCATTCGTTCAGAACGTTTCGGAACGCCTGGACAAAGTCGTCGAGACCTTCGGTACCGTCGAAATCGACCTTCAGCGCTGCCGCCCGCACGCCTTTGGCGCGTATCTGTTCGACCACGCTCGCCGCAGAATCCCGCTGTTGTCGATAGGTGATTACGACGTCGGCGCCGCGGTCCGCCAGCGTCAAAGCCGTTTCTCGGCCGATGTTGCGGCTGCCGCCGGTTACCAGCGCAATCTTTCCTGTGAGTGTTGCTGTCATGTCTGCCTCGCTTGAAGGTGTTGTTGAATGTGCAGGCATGCTATATGTTGCGAAACATTGGCAGCAGACACTGTTTCGACATCAAGCTGTTGCGGTTTACGCAACATCAGGCGAGGCTCATGGATCCCTACGAAGACATTCGCTTGTTTCAACGCGTTGTCGAGCTGGGCTCGATCCGCGCCGCCGCGCGCGAGGCGGATGTCGAGCCGTCGAGCATCTCGAGGCGCATGAACCGGCTGGAGGCCCGGCTGGGAAGCAAACTCCTGGAGCGGGCCCAGAATCGGACGCGACTGAGCGACGCCGGCGCTCAGTACTATGAACACATGCGCGTCCTGTTGCCGCAGCTGGAAGCGGTGGAGGCCAGGATTGCAGGAGAAGCGGAGACGCCGAAGGGCCTGCTCAAGGTAAACGCCGCGATCGACTTCGGCCAGCGGCACGTTGCGGGCTGGCTGCTCGAGTTCCAGGAGCGCCACCCGGCGCTCGACGTCGAATTGTCCCTGTCCAGCCGACACGTCGATCTCGTTGCGGAAGGCGTCGACGTCGCCATACGGGTTGGGCGCTTGAGGGATTCTTCGCTGAAAGCCCGGCGGCTGGCGGCCGTCCCTCGCGTGCTCGTCGCCGCGCCCGGCTATCTCGAAAAACACGGTGTTCCCGGAGCGCCGGGCGATCTCGAAGCGCACCGCCACATCTTCTATTCAGCAGCGAACCGGCAGGGTGCGCTGGAGCTGATCGATACGCAGGGCCGGACACACAAAATCAAGCGCACCGGGCGCGTGACCATCAACGCCGTGTATTCGCTCGTCGAGGCCGTGAAACGCGGCTGCGGCATTCACGCAGGTCCTCGCTGGGCGTTCCAGGAGGCCATCGACGAGGGTGCCGTTGTCGAAGTGCTTCCGGAATACTCGCAATGCGCCATGACCATGAGCGCTATCTGGGCACCGGCCGTACTGGTGCCCGCCAGGATTCGCGCTTTTGTCGATTTCGCCGCCGTCGAGGTTCGGAAAATTGCGGGTATGGAGTACTAGCCGCAACCTCGGATGACAACAGGGTGTTCAGCCCGATGCCGGGCGTCGGGCTGCGAGCAGTTGCCTGCCGAAAGCCAGCTGGCTGCGTAAAAAGCCTTTGTGCTTGGGCAGGTCGTCCAGCGCATCCGCGCGCCGCTTGTCGTAGAAAATGTGGCCGCTGGCAGCCGGCAGGCCAGCTGTATCCGTATGCATTGCAAACGGCACGATCGTCAGCTTCGGAAACAGCGGAGCGTCGAACACCTCGACGGCTGCCTGCTCGCACTCGGCACATTTGCCGCGCTTGACGTTCGGCGGCGGTTTGTACGTGTCGAAAGTCACGGCATCTGCCGGCGGCAGCTCGACACCGGCAGCGGCATAGACGACGACGTCCGCGTAGTCCGCGGCGTTGTAGCGCTGGCAGATCGAGCAGTGACACAACATGCGAAACAGCGGTTTTCCCGTCACGCGGAATTGTGTTGCCCCGCACGCGCAGCGGCAGGTTTGCTGCGTATCTTCAGTCACGTTGTTGTCCTCGTCGGCTGGTGAACAGAAGGAGTCTGTCCGCGAGCGCCCATTATAATTTGGCGGCTTCTGCCAATTGTGTTTATTGTGTAGAGCGTGCTTTCAGGAGATTTACCCGGGGCTGCCGATATGACAACGCTTTTCGCCAACCCTCGATCCGCCTGCCGCGGCGTGCTCGCCACTTTACTGGCGCTGTCCGCTTTAGGGAGCACCCACGCCGGCGTCCTCGAAGCTGTGCCGCCCGAAACCGTCGGGATGTCTTCGGCCAGACTGGAGCGTTTGGACAACACGTTGCAGGACTACGTGGATTCGAGTGAGTTACCCGGCGGGGTTGTATTCGTCGCCCGGCAAGGCAAAACGGTCCACTTCGAAGCGTTCGGCTCGAGCGACGGACAAGCCGTCATGCAAACAGACAGCATTTTCCGGATTGCCTCGCAGACCAAGGCGCTCGTGAGCGTGGGCATCATGATGCTGCAGGAGGAGGGGAAGCTACTGTTGGCCGATCCCGTCGGCAAGTATCTGCCGGAATATCGACAAACGACCGTTGTCGCATCGGACGGCCAGAGCCTGCAGGCTGTGCCGGCGTATCGGCCGATCACAATACGGGATTTGCTGACCCACACAGCCGGCATAGGCTACGGCGAAGGCCCGGCAAGAGCCCAGTGGGAGGCGGCCGGTATCACCGGCTGGTACTTTGCGGATCGTGACGAACCTATAGCCGCGACGGTTGCGCGCCTGGCGGAGTTGCCCTTCGACGCGCAACCGGGAGAGCGCTGGGTTTACGGTTACGCGACCGACATCCTGGGGGTCGTCATCGAGCAGATCAGCGGGCAAACGCTCGATAGGTTTCTCGAAGAACGGATTCTCGAGCCTCTAGGCATGACGGATACCCATTTCTTCCTGCCCGAGTCGAAACGGCAGCGCCTTGCTGCCGTCTATTCCGTGACCGAGGAGGGCGGTCTCGAGCGGGCGCCCGATCCCGGCGGCATGGTGGGGCAAGGCGCCTACGTCGACGGTCCGAGGCAGAGTTTTTCGGGCGGCGCCGGTTTATTGTCGACGGCGAGCGACTACGCGCGCTTCCTGCAGATGTTGCTCAACGGCGGCGAACTCGACGGGGTTCGCCTCCTGAGCCGAAAAACGGTCGAGCTTATGACGGTCAGACACGTGACCCGCAAGCAGCTGGGGGAGCATATGCCCGGCGCCGGTTTTGGGCTCGGGTTTTACGTCGTCGAAGACCTGGGCAGCTACGGCAAGCCCGGGTCGCCGGGTGCGTACGGCTGGGGTGGTGCGTATCACACGACCTACTGGGTCGATCCGGAAGAGGAACTGATCGTCGTTTACCTGACGCAGGTCAGACCTGCGACCGGACTCGACGACCATGCGAAAGTCCGCGCGCTGATCTACCAGGCTATAGTCGATTAGCGGGCCGACCGGGATTCGACCGGTCGGCCACAGCTTCAGCGGTGCTACTCGCCGCCCTGGAACGCCATGACGACCGGCACGCGTGCCGCGCGCCACGCTGGAAACAGCCCGCCAATGAGGCCAATCGTCAGCGCGAGCAGTATGCCGTTGATGAACAGCTCTGGCGTGAGTTCGAAGGTAAACACTACCTGTGTGAAGCTGGCGCCCAGCGTCGACGCGCTGAAGCCGTCGAAAAACAGCCACGCGGCCAGCGCGCCCACAATGCCGCCTATGACCGATAGCACGAGCGATTCGACCAGCGTACCGACAAACGCCGAACTGTTGCTAAAGCCAATGGCGCGCAAGGTGGCGATTTCGCGAATCCGCGAGGCTACGGACGTGTACATGGTATTGAGAGCGCCGGCGAGCGCGCCGAGACCCATAACGAAACTCAAGATCCAGCCGAAGATGGCGATGCCGGTAAGTGCGCGGCCCTGACCCGCAAAAAAGTCCGCCTCGGTCTCCACGTCGAGGATGAGCTGGGGGTCGTTGTCGATAAATTGCTGGATGGGTTCGACGTTGCCGGGCTGCTCGAGGCGAGCGCGTACCGTCTGAAACGAAGAGCCGCGCTGAAACTGGCTTTGCACCGTCGGCGCATCCGCCCATAGCTCACTTTCAAACGCCGACCCGCCCGTCGAAAAAATGCCGACAACCTCCCAGGCCGTCTTGCCGAAGCGAATTTCGCGGCCGAGCTCGAAGCCGTCGAACTCACGCTGTACACCCTGGCCCGCGACAATCTCGTTACGGCCCGGTTCGAACATTCGGCCTTCGACGATGGTTACCTGTTCGCGCAGGCTGAAGCCTTGCGGTGAAATGCCGCGCATCGGTATGTTCGCCTTGCCCTGAGTGCTGCGCTTGATGCCGTCGACGATCACGTAAAGCTCCGCCGAATACTCCGGGTCGCCCGCGGCGTTCTGGGCAATGCCCGGCGCCGTGGATACCAGGTTGACCGTGTCGCGCGACATGGAGCTGTTGAGTTCCGACTGCGAACCGGTGCGGGTGATGATCGCAACGCTCTCGGTGCCCGTGCCCGCAAGCGTTTCCTCGAAGCCTTTGGCCATGGCGAGGAACGCCAGCAGTACGGCAACGACGACACTGACGGCAAACACGGCGGCCAGCGACATCCACAAGCGCCTCGGCAGGCTCATGATGTTCATTGCGACCACAGTGGCTATTTGCGAGAAAAATCCGCGCATGCGTGACTCCGGAGAATTAGCTGCGGCTCAGTGCCGTAATGATGTTCAGTCGTAGTGCGTTGGTCGCCGGTACGATACCCGTAATGAGGCCGAGCCCGATCATGAACAGGAGCGCCTGGCTCCAGACCGAGCCGCCCAGCACGAGGACCGGCAGCTGGATCGGCGCCTGGTTGACCAGCGCCACCATTGCGCCGGAGGCCAGTATGCCGAGCACGCCGCCAAGGATCGCGAGCAACAGAGACTCCGCCAGCACCATGCGAAAGATCCGCCCGGACGTGAAGCCCAGCGTCTTCATGACGCCAATTTCGCTTGTCCGCTCGCGAATCGACAGGATCATCGAATTGCCGACGATAACGAGGATGACAAAAAACGCGGCAAGCACAACCGACGTCAGGATGAGACTCAGGTTGCCGATTTGCTCGATGAACGCTTTGTTGAAAGCCTTCTCGGGCACCGTTTCCGTTTCGGCGGGTGAGTTGACGAACAGTTCGTCGATCGCCTGGATGACAGCCTCGTTGCGCTCCGGATCGCTGGTGCGCACGCCCATGAAGCCAATCCAGTCGCCGCCGAACGACTGGGTCTCGTTGAAGTACTCGTAGTGGAAATAGACGCTGTTCGTGTCGGTCTGAGGATCAGCGCCCTCGTAAATGGCAATGACGTCGAAATCCCAGTCCGTGCGTCCGTCGCGCTGCGAAAAAATGTTCGAGTTTACGGGGATACGCTCGCCCACCTGCCAGCCGAATCTCTCGGCGATGGATTTGCCAGCGATCAATCCCTGGCGGTTGGCGATCCAGGCCGCGCGTTCGCTGTCGCTGACCAGGAGTTCGTCGTACACCGTCAGGAAGTTCTCGGCATCGACGGCGAACATCGCAAACTGGTCGACCGGTTCCTGGTAATACCCGCCAAACCAGTTGAGGTGCGTCACCGCCTCCACGTCTTCGACGGCGCGTACACGGTTGACGTAGGCGATCGGCAGGCTTTGCGTGAAGTTGATCTTGTTGACCACCACGAGGCGGTCGTCGGCCGCAAGGTCGACGCCGGCGTCGAAGGCCTGCTGGAACGCGGTCAGCGTACCGAAGATCATGAACGCGATAAACGTCGCGAACACAGTCAGGAAGAGCCGCAACGGCTTGCGCGTAAGGTTTTTCAGAATGAGGTAGACGTCTTTCACGCCGCCAGATCCTTCTCGACGAATTCTCCTTTGTCGAGATGCAGTGTGCGCCTGGCGTACTTGGCGGCTTCAGCGTCGTGCGTGACCATGACGATGGTTTTGCCGTACTCCCGATTGAGTAGCTGCAGCATTTCGAGAATTTCGTCGGCGGTTTGCCGGTCGAGGTCACCCGTGGGCTCGTCGCACAAGAGGAGCTTGGGATCGGAAACCAGCGCACGGGCGATCGCCACGCGCTGCTGTTGGCCGCCCGACATTTCCTTCGGCATGTGTTTTGCGCGGTCCGAGAGGCTGACCAGCTCGAGCGCCGCGGCAACACTCTTCTTGCGGTGCCCCTTGCCGAGATTGGTCAGCAGCAGCGGCAGTTCCACGTTGCGGTGTGCGTTGAGCATCGGCATCAGGTTGTAGAACTGGAAAATGAAGCCAATGTTGTTGGCTCGCCAGGCTGCAAGCTGCGTTTCCGAAAGCGTATCGACGCGTTTGCCGTCGAAATGGATCTCGCCGGAAGTCGGCTGATCGACGCCGCCCAGCATGTTGAGCAGCGTGGTCTTGCCCGAGCCCGAGGGCCCCATGATTGCCAGAAAATCGCCTCGAGCAATGGACATGTCGAGACCGTCGAAGATCGTGATCGTTTCCTTGCCCTTGACGAACTGTTTGGACACGCCCTTGAGGTCGAAGAGGATGTCGTCACTCATGCTTGTTCTCCATGTTCGTTCGCGAGCCGTCCGCTCACGTTCAGTCTCTAAGAAATGCGACCTTGACGCCCATGTCCGGCAGTATACGCGGGTCGCGCGCCTCGATACCGATGCGTACGCGGACCGTGGCTTTGGCGCGGTCGGCGGTCGGAATAATGGCTATCACCGACGCGGCAATGTCCCAGTCGGGATAAGCGTCCAGGTTCGCAACAACCGTCTGCTCGGCAAATACGCGGCCAATGAAGGCTTCGTTGACGTCGACCTCGATTTCCAGCGAGGCCATGTCGACGATCGTGCAAATACCGGTCCGTGTGAAGCCGCCGCCGGCGGAGCTCGGCGACACAATTTCCCCGGTCTGTGCGTTCTTGACCGTCACGACGCCGGCAAACGGCGCCGTAATGACGTGATCCTGGAGGCGCTCCCGCTGGTTGGCGACTTCGAACTCGCGAACGACAATGTCCGCCTCCGCGCGCTTCAGGTCGGCGCGAAGCGCATCGTACCGTGCCGTCGCCTCGGTAAGATCCGCCTCGGAGACCAGTCCCTGCGGCCGCAATCGCTCGGCGCGTTTGAAAACGCGTTCGGCTTCGGCCAGATCGGCGCGGGTGCTTTCGACGCCGGCCCTCTGTGATTCCAGCCGCGCAACGGCAAGGTCGAGATCGACTTGCGCAATGGCGTCATCGAGCCGGGCGAGCACCTGTCCGGGCTCGACCAGCATGCCTTCTTCGACGTTGACCTCGGTAATGAGCCCCGTAATCTGTGACGACACGGTCGCTATGCGCCGTGCCGTGATGTAACCCGATGCGTTGAGAATTCGGTTGTCTGCCGGCGCCGCGCGGCGGGCAGCGGGCGCGGTGCTCGTGGACGGCGCTGCGTCCGCGGGATCGTCGGAGGCAGTCCTCGGCTCTTCGACAGCCGCCGCCGCAGAGCGGTCGTCCACGGGAGAGGCGTCACCGCGCAGCAGCAATGCGCCGCCGAGACCGCCCACCACGGCGGCTACCACCGCAATGATGCTAACGCCGACGGGACCCATGCCCCCGGCCGCGGACTCGGAGCGGTCGATCTTGAGTTGGTCCAGCAGTTCGCTCTGTTTGCTCATGGTTTTCCGGGGTGAATGCCCGATAGGTTGCGCCGATGGGGTGCCGTCGCCGGCGCACGGCCGAGCGGCAGCGCACGGAGTCTAGCGAATCTCGGAGTCCGCCAACAGTGCCCCCGGGCCCTGGCATACGTGCCCCGTTACGGTGCGGCCGCGGTATTACGTGTCCGATGCAGGTCAGTACGCCGAGGCAGGGTGCAGGCCCTTGTTTTTCAGGCACATAAGGGTGGGGTTCGGCTCAACGTGCCGTCTTGCCGACGGGGCCGGTCTTTCGGCGCTCCGGCTAGGCTGTTTGCCCGATGGCCCTTTCCCCGTTTGACGATCCGGCTTCCGCGGCCTGCCGATCGAGCCAGTGCTGCACCCACTGGCAATAGCGGCTCTTTGCAACGTTGATCTCGAAGATCGGCGCAAACTGCCGGAGCTTCTCGAAGGCGGCGGTCACGAGTTTGATCGAGTAGTCGGTTTCGAGTTCGATACTCGAGGCAAACCGCTCCGACAGCTCGCCGATCGACGCCTCGATGGCGTCCGCTTCGACATGCTCGAAGAGGCTGCACAGTTCGTTGGCGAACACTGCAAAATCCCGGAGCCGCTCAGCCGGCGAGCCCGGCTTCGTTACCGGGCCCGGCGGCATGCCGCGAATGGAGTCGATGATCGAATCCGGCAGGTTCCAGCTTTTTGCAACGGCGGCGCCGAGTTCCGAGTAGGCCACGCCCAGCACGCCACGGGCGGCAGCCTCCTTGCTCAAACCCTTGTTCCGCATCGACTCGTCGATGTCGGCAAACTCTTCGGCGAAGTAGTGAATGACGAGGTTTTCCCCGAGGTTCTGACACATGCCGCAAATGAACGCCTCCTCGGCCTCGCGCAGTTTTGCCCGTTGCGCCAGGTGGCGTGCCATCAGGCCGCTCAGAAACGACTTCGTCATCGAATCCTTGAGGATCGCCGAGTCGCTTTTCATATGGCTGAAGAAGGCCAGGCTGTTCGCCGTCATGCGAACCTTCTCGACGCCCAGCATTACGACCGCTTCGGAAACTTTGGTGACCTCGATGCTGCGCGAGTTGTAGAACGCCGAGTTGACCAGTTTCAAGAGTTTTCCGGTCAGCGCGAAGTCCCTCAGGATGACGTTCGCAAGCTTGTCGGCGTTGGCGCCCGCATCGTCTCCCGTCAGCCGGTTGATGTCCGCCATGGTCTGCGAAATTGCCGGGAAGTCCCCGGTCCGCTGCATACGCCGCAGCAGGAACTCGACCGTGCTGTGGCTGGAGGACGCGGGTTCCGCTTTGCCGGCCAGTTCGCTTTCGCTCAAGAACAGTTCGAACGCTTCGTTCATGATCGCGGCGTCGGCATACCGCCCCGACTCGCGTTTCTCGAGCGCCCCGGCGAGGAAGCGGGCAAAAGCGTCGCCGAATCGATCTGTCTTGAGCGGCGAAAAGTCCACGCGGGCCGAGAGTATCTGGTCCCTGATCGTCTCGAGGCTGTCGCCGGCCATGGCGCGGCGGCCCGTGACGACTTCATAAAACGTGGAGCCCAGCGCAAAGACGTCGGTCCAGGGCCCCAGCGGCCGGCCGACAAAATGCTCCGGCGCCATGTAGCGCAGCGTACCTGTCGTCGAGTCGCGCGGTTCACGCGCGCTGCTGACGTATTGCGCCAGACCAAAGTCCATCACGCGAGGTACACCCTCGGCGTCCAGCAGGATGTTCCTCGGGTTGAGGTCGAGATGCACGATCGAGGCTTCGTGTGCCGTTGCTACCGCCTTGAGTATCGGGCCAATCAGCGGCACCGCGTCCTCGACGGCTCGGGGGCCCTCTTTCGCGAGTGTGTCGGCCAGCGATTTGCCCTTGACGTATTCGAACACCAGGTACGGCCCCCTGGCGCACTGTCCGGCGTCAAAAATCGGAATGATGTTCGGATGTTTGAGCTTGCTCGACATCCGGCCTTCGAGCGGCACGCCGTCGTCGCTCACGCTGTTCAGCTCAGCGTCGCGGTTGGTCAAGAGCTTGATCGCGACCAGCCGCTCCAGCGTTGGATCGCGCCCGAGGTAGACGGCGCCCTGCGAGCCTCTGCCGATCGAACGGATGAGCTCGTAGCGGCCAATCGTGCCCTGTTTTGCCTGCATCTCGATCCGAAGTCCTGTCTTACCGCGTATACGGGTAGTAATCGGCTGCAGTGGCGATCTTCTTTAGACCGGGTTTTTCGCAAGGACTTTCCGCATCCACCGGCTTCGAGCGACTGCCACCATCGGTGAAGGACTCCGTTTGCCCTGATTAACTTACCATAATCCCGGGTCCGGGCACGGATGTGCGCCTTCTCGGGGTCATCCTGCCCAACGCATCGAAACCGCGGCGGCCGGGCGGGTCAGGGCACGGAATTCTTCACCAAAAGGCTAAGAGGATACCCAGCAGGCAGGCGAGCAGCCCCGCGGCCTGGTAGCGGTAGTCTGCGTACCAGGATCCTGGTTCTTCGGGATCGGTCAGGCCCGGCCGATAGACGAGCCCGGCGATGCGTTCGGCATCCGGCTCCGGCGTCCGGCGGCTGACGAACAGGAAGACGGCCGCGCTGGCCGCGAAGCTGACGCCGACGTTGATAGAAAAGTGCAGGGTCCAGAGTCCCGCGCTCGACGCGGCGAAGATGCCGACGCCGATGGCAAAACCGGCGAGCAGAGTGGAAAAAGCTGCCTGGCCGCTGCCGCGCTTGTAGAACACGCCGAGCAGGAAGATCGCCGCAATCGGCGGCACGATGATCGAGAACATCTGCTGCAGATACAGCCAGAGACCGCCGAAGTTGGCGATCATTGGCGCCCACAGCGCTGCGACGAACATGAGTAGAATCGTGGTTACCCGGCCCCAGGTTGCGACGTCGTTCGGCGTAATGTTCGGACGCGACGGCTTCACAAAATCCATGACGACCAGGGTCGAGGCCGAGTTGAGGGTCGAGTCGACGCTCGACATGATCGCCGAGATCAATCCCGCCAGCACAATGCCGACCACGCCGGCCGGCAGCACTTCAGCCACCAGGGTCGGGAACACCATGTCCGGGTGCGAAATGCCGGGAAGCACCGAGACCGCCATGGCCCCGGCGAGCACCATGATGAACAGTGGCAGGATCTTGAGAAACCCGCCGAATATGGCGCCCCAGCGCGCGTGGCTGATGTTCTTCGCGGCCAGCACGCGCTGGGTTACGTACTGATTCGTCACCCAGTACCAGAACCCGAGGAGCGGCACGCCGATCAGCGTGCCGAGCCACGGCAGGGTCGGGTCGTCGAGCGGCCGTATCACGGAGAGATGGCCGTCCGGCAGCGATGTCTCGACCGCGCTCCACGAGAAGCCGAAGTCCGCAAACAGAATCCAGGTTAGCATCGAACAGCCGACGATGAGGATGACGGCCTGCAGCGCGTCGGTATAGGCGACCGCCTTGAGGCCGCCGAACGCGGTGTAGAAACCGGCAATCAGCGCGAGCATCAGCGTGGTCTGCCAGATCACCAGATCCGGAAAGAAGACTTTGAGGACCACGGCGCCCGCGTACAGCCCGCCCGCGGTGTCCACGACGATACTGATGAAGATCGTGATGGCGGAAAACAGCCGGCGCGAGCGGCGGTCGTAGCGCAGCTCAAGGTATTCCGGCACGGTCGTGATCCGCGCTTTCAGGTAAATCGGAATGAACACCGCCGCCATGAGTATCAGGGGCAGTCCCGCCAGCCACTCGTAATTCGATACCGATATGCCGGTGGTGTAGGCCGTGCCGGTGAGGCCGATCAGTGTCGTGCTCGAGATGTTCGAGGCAAACAGCGAGCTGCCGATGATTGCCCAGGTCAGTGTACGGCCGCCGAGGAACAGATCTTCGCCGGTCCGGGTCGTCAGGCCGACCCAGATGCCAATGACGATGACCACCGTAAAGTAACCGACGATCACCGCCATATCGACGGAACTTAAATCGACGTTCATATTGTGATCAACGCCCCCCGGCCTGGCCTGTGCGGCCGGGCCCCGCCGCCTGACGACGGTGCCCGGACATGGCGCGCGACGCTACAAATCTCCGCCCGAGGTTCCAGTCGCCGACTGCACTAGAAGTCCCAAGTGAAGTTTGCCCGAAAGTGCCGGCCAAGTATTGGCCGCGCCGTGAACAGCTCACCGAAGGTGGTGCCGTTGCCGCGCGGATTGCCTTCGGTCAGACCGATTTCGTCGGTCAGGTTGAAGCCCTGCAGACGAACGTTAAGGCTGTCGTTGACGTACCAGGAGACGCCGGCGTCGATCGTATCGTAGGACGGCAGCTCCAGGTTGTTCGCAAAATCCGCAAACCGAGCGCCGCCGCGGAAGTAGCTCAGATAGACGTAGCTGCCGTTACCGAAGCGGTAGGTCGGTGTCAGGACAAAAATCTCTTCCGGAATACGGCGGACCTGGTTGCCGGTCACGATGCCGAAATCTTCGTACTCGGGTTGCTGGAAGGTGGCCGTGGCCGAAATTTCGAAGTTGTCCAGCGCGTACCAGATGACCTCGACTTCCGCGCCCGTGGTCTCGGTTCCGTACAGCAGGTTGAGCTGAGTTTGCGAGCCGTCGGGAAGGATGACGTTGTCGTTGAAGATCTGGTCCTCGACGTCACTCTGGAACACCGAGGCAAAGACGGACCAGCGGTCGGACGAGAGTTTGTAGCCCAGCTCAAGCTGCGTGACCTCGGAGGCCTCGACGGCTTCTCCCGTCGCCGGCACCACGACCTGGATCGTATCGACCGCTTTGGGAAAGTCGTAACCGACGCTGGCGCGAGCGAACAGCGCCTGACTGTCGCTGAACGCCCAGTTGCCGCCAACGGTCCACGACAGCTCGGTCAGGGTCCGCTCGTAGTCGTCGAAGCGTACCGGTATTCCGTCGGTTACACCGTCGCGCGCGAGGAACAGCGAATCGACCGCATTGCCGTCGAAGTCCTGCGGCCCCGGCACGACGCCGACCGAGCCGCGGTAGTTGTTCTGATCCCAGCGAAAGCCGAAGTCCAGGCGCACCGTATCGGTTGCGTTCCACTCATCGTAGAAATAGAGCGCGACAGTGGTCATCTCGTCGCTGCGTTCTTCGTAGTTGAAGCCGTAGCGCCAGACGCCGTTTTCCGTGCGCTGTACGGGGTTGCCCTCGGCGTCCAGCAGCGGGTCTCCGTTGGCATCGGTGAACGTAATGTCGACGAGTTCGGTACGCTCCTTGAAATCGTGCAGGATGTTGGCCCAGTCCTTCAGGTTCTCGGTCTCCATGCGGCCAAAATACAGGCCAAACGTGAGATTGTGGTCGCCCAGGGACTTGCTGAGTTTCCAGTCGGTGACGAAGTTCTCCACGTCCCAGCGTACGTCCCACCAGCCGGTCTCATACACCAGGCCGTTGCCGTTCTGGTTGGCGGTGTCGAACGGATCGCCGCTGTTGGTGTAGTTGATAACCGCGCCGGCCACCTGGCTCAGGTCGATGCCGCTCGGTCCGGTCCCGTTGTAGCGGGAGTCGCCGCTGATCCCGAGCGCCTGTGCCTCGTTCACCAGACCGGTGACTACATCCGCAGCGGCCGTCGGCTGGCCAATCGATATGCCCGAGATAAAGGACACGTCGGCGCTGGTCAGGCGCGCTTTCGCATCCAGAAACCAGTCGTTACCCAGATCGTATTCGAGCGACAGCGTAAACTGATTGGAGTCGGCGCCGATACCGTCCGCCATGTCGGGCGCCCGGTCGTTGATACCGTTGGGGTGCCGCAACAGGACGCGGCGGTGATCGGAGCTCGTTGCCGTGAACGTAGTCGCATCCGTACCCGTAATGGAGTTCGGTTCGCCGCTGAACGCGCCGCCCGTCGGGTTCGGGTTCTCTACCCCGATCGGCAGATAGAAAATGCCGTTGTCGTTGAGCCTCTTGTAGTCCAGCCACAGACTGCCGCGATCGAAATCGCGCGCCAGTCTTGCGCGGAACTGATAACCCTTGTTGGCGGTGAAACCGGGATCGCGGACGCCGTCGTCTTCGCGGTAGAAGCCGCCGATCAGGTAGTTCCATTCGTCGCTCAGCGGACCCGAGTGGACGAAGTCCGTGCGAAAGTGGTTGTAGTCCCCGAGCTGAATTTTGACGCGGCCTTCGGGAAGATCGGACGGCATCTTCGTCACGAGGTTGACCATGCCACCGGGCGCTCCGGTCGAAAAGACCGCTGCGCTACCGCCGCGGACTGCTTCGAAGCGCTCGACCGTCTCGTCGAGTTTTGCAAACGCGTCGACTGGCAGAAAGTTGATGCTCGGTTCGAGCAGTACGGGCAGCCCGTCTTCCAGCTGCTGCATGAAAATGAATCCGCCGTCCTGCGGCAAGCCGCGGATGAACACGTTACCCGCACCGGATTCGCCCCCGGAACTCTCCGCCCAGAAGCCGGGCACGGTTGCGATCAGATCGACGATGTTGATCGGTGCTTTTTGCTCGATCTGCTGCTGGCCTTTTGTGGTGATGGCGACGCTCGAGTCCAGCTTCGTCAGCGGATTGCCGCCGCCGACGCCGGTCACGATGACCTCTTCCATGAGCAAACCGTCGGTTCGCTCGTCTCCCTGGCCGTAAGCCGAAGTGCCCAGTGTCAACGCGGCAATGGCGCCTATACCCAGAAGCGGTCTCAGCAATTGCCGCGGCGAGAGCGCGTTTGATGGTCCTGCGATAGTTCCTGACATAGGTGCCCCCCACTCATTTCAGGTTGGTGGCTGCCTTGCGGACCGCGCATCGGGCCGCGCGAGGTGGCCGAGTGACTAAAACGATTAAGTTCCCTATCAAAATACACAAACCTCCGTCACAGGCAAGGCCTCGCCGGACTTAACTTTGGCTTAACTTTGAGGGGCTTCGGTTGTGCTGGCTACGGACAACTGGCCCTGATGATGATTTCGGTCGGCAACACGACGCTGGTCTCCTCGCGCTCGCCCACGAAAATCTCGGCGGCGATGCGGCCTTTGTCGATACTCTGCTGGTGCACGGTGGTCAGCGACGGCTCCTGGGAGCTTGCTTCGGGAATATCGTCGAAACCCGTGATCCTGACGTCATCCGGCACTTTCAGGTTCAGGTGCTTCGCAGCGCGGATAGCCGCGAGGCCAATGCGATCGCTCATGCACAACAGCACTTTCGGTAGCGGCGCGCACATCAGTGCTTCACGTGCCGCCTGGTAAGCCAGTTCGTGCGTATTGTCAGGAATGTGCCAGATCCGCTCCTCGGGCACCGCCACGTTTGCTGCCGCCGCTGCGTCCTGGAAACCCCTGAGCCGCTGCACCGCAATGGTCGTCGCCTCGTCGAATAGATTGCAGTTAGAGATCCGGCAAACGCGGTTCGCATCGATAATCCTCAAGCCGAGGATGGACACGCTCGTGGCGCCGTGACGCAATGCGTGTTCAGCGCAAAGTCTCGCGCTCTCCCGGTTGTCGATGTTGACCGAGACACAGCCTTCGAGTGTGAAGTCGACCGTAATGACCGACTTCGGCTGCAGCATGAGCCGATTGAGTTTCTCCGGTTCGGGAGGGCCATAAATGATAAAGCCGTCGACGAACGCCTCGATACCCTGGGCCTGGGAAACATTGTCCCGAGACGGCACGATCAAGAGATTGTAATCGCGACGTTCGAAGATTTCGGCCAGACCCTGGAGAAACTGATTGGCTATCGGATCCGAAAAACTATAGCTCAGGTAGTTGGACAGCATTACGCCAACGATCCCCGTCCGGCCCGTGCGCAGACTGCGGGCCGCGGCATTCGGGCCGGCATAGCCTGCTTCGCGGCACTCGCTCAGGATACGCTCGCGCAACTCCGCCGAGAGCTGGCTCGGCCTGTTGAAAGCGTTCGAAACGGTCGCGGTCGAAACGTCGAGCCTGCGCGCCATTTCCTTGAGCGTTAGTCTGGGTGACGGGCTCTGCATGGGTTCCTCAAACTGCCCGCGTCATTCTAACCCAGGGCACGACAAGTGCGCGGGGCGCTAGCTCAATTCGGCAATCAGCCCGCCATAGCCGGGGAGGACGATGCTGCCGCCTTCGATCCGGCCATCGAGACCGGTCTCGACAACTCGCGCATTGGTCCAGCCACCCGCAAACCGGCGCTCCTCCGGCAGCAGATTGAAGGCTGAGAGCAGTATCTGGCCGTTCGCTTCGCGGGTCCACGCGAGAATATCGCCGCTGTCCAGCAATTCGAGGCTGCCGTGTACGAGTGCAGGCTGCTGTCGCCGCCATGCGAGGAATCCCGAGACGAACTTGAGGGTGCTGTCGGTATCCTGCCGTTGCACGTCGACCGACATGTCGAGGTGTCCGGGGTCTATCGGCAACCAGGGCTCGGCTCTGGAGAACCCGCCGTGCCCGGTTGCGTCCGCCGTCCAGACCATAGGGGTACGGCAGCCGTCGCGACCTTTGTATTCCGGCCAGAAGGGCAGGCCGTATGGATCCCGGATCCGGTCGTAGGGAACGTCGGCCTGCGGCAGACCGAGTTCGTCACCCTGATACAGGCAGACGCTTCCACGCAGGCAGCCGATCAGCGCCACGGCGACCCGGGCGAGGCGGTCGGTTTGGGGTGTGTCCCCGCCCCAGCGGCTCACGCAGCGGGTCACGTCGTGATTGGACAGCGCCCAGCACGGCCACCCGTCGCCAACACGTTCTTCGAGAGCGGCAATGACCGAACGAATGTGTTCCGGCGAGGCATCGTCCGTTAACAGGGAAAACGTATACGCCATATTCAACTTGTCGCCGCCGCCCGTGTATTCGGCCAAGGTGCCGATCGGGTCTTCGCCGGTAATCTCGCCCATCGTCGCTATGTCGCCGTACCGATTCATGAGCCCGCGGATCTCGCGTAGCAGGGCAATATTCTCCGGACGGTCGATGTCGTAAACGTGGCGCTGATACGCGTAGGGGTTGTCGAGCGTCAGCCCGGAGAGCGGCGCTTCGTTCGCCGGGCGCGGTGGATTGTCTTCGAGTCCCCGGCTATGGAAGTAGTAGTTCACGACGTCGAGCCTGAAGCCATCGACGCCCAGGTCGAGCCAGAAGCGAAGATTGTCGAGCTGTGCCGCGCGTACCTCGGGATTATGGAAGTCCATGTCCGGCTGACTGTCGAGAAAATTGTGCAGGTAATACTGGCGGCGGCGCGATTCCCAGCTCCAGGCGCTACCGCCGAAGATAGACAGCCAGTTGTTAGGCGGTGAGCCATCCGGTTTGGGGTCCGCCCAGACGTACCAGTCCGACTTGTCGTTGTCGCGGCTCTGACGGCTCGCTTCGAACCAGGGATGCTGATCCGATGAGTGGCTCAAAACCTGATCGATAATGACTTTGAGTCCGAGCGAGTGGGCTGTGTTCACGAGCTCGCTGAAGTCGTCCAGCGTGCCGAACATGGGGTCGACGCCGCGATAGTCCGCAATGTCGTAGCCGAAGTCCTTCATCGGCGAAGTAAAGAACGGCGATATCCAGATGGCGTCGACACCCAGGCCTGCGACGTGGTCCAGCCGCCCCGTGATGCCACGCAGGTCGCCGATGCCGTCGCCGTTCGAGTCCACGAAACTGCGCGGATAGATTTGATAGATGACCCCGCCGCGCCACCATTCGGGTACTTCCGTCATGCCTGGGGTCCTACGTTGTCGGTAAACGATTTTTGGCGGCTTTTCCGGATGTGCAGACGTCGAAAACCGCTCTTCTTAATGCATTAACATACCGCCTGGTCTTATGCGCCGCAACACGCGGGCTCTCTAAAAAACGTCTTAACGCCCTTGATCTGCCGTGCGTCGGCAAAGGGCTGTCCTGGCGGAGCGCCTCTTGACGTGCTTCACTATTAGTAATAATGTAATTACATGATTACCAATCAGGGAATGGACCAGGTGTTTCACGCGCTGGCGCATCAGACGCGAAGAACCATTCTCGACCTGCTGCGCGAAAACCCCGGTTGGCCGGTAGGCAAGCTGGCGGCGCAGTTCGACTGCAGCCGGATTGCGGTCATGAATCACCTCAACGTGCTCGAGACCGCCAATCTTGTCGTCAGCGAGAAGGACGGCCGTTCCCGGCGCCTGTATCTCAACCAGGTGCCGATACAGATGATTTACGAGCGCTGGACCGATGAATACGGCGCGCACTGGGCGAATCGGGTGACTTCGATCAAGAAAGCCGCCGAGCAGGCGGCCGGCGGCGCGGGGGATCGGGAGTAGCGGGCCGCGAGGGTGTAGATCGACCCCGGGTATCCACCGACGCCGGGTACAGATCGACCCGTAAAGATAGATGAGGAAACACGAATGAACGACGACTCACAGAAAAGCAATAAAGCCATCTACAAAGTAACCATCGCGGCGCCTATCGAAAAAGTCTGGGCGGAACTCGTCAAAACCGACGAAGTGCTGCCGTTCTTTTTTGGGGCGGTCTGCAAAACCAACGGCGAGCTGGCCGTGGGTACGCCGATCGCCATGCAAACCCAGAGCGGCAAGTACCGCAGCGTCGTCGGCAAAGTACTGGAATTTGATCCGCCGCACCGCTATGCGCACACGTTCAAGTTCACCAACTACGACGATCCGCCGTGCACCGTTACCTACGAGCTGAAGACGGTCGAGGGCGGTACCGAGTTTTCATTGATCACGACCAACGTGCCCGCCGGCACCAAGACCGAGAAAGGCATGGCGCAGGGCGGATCGTTCATCGTCAACACGTTCAAGTCGGTTGTCGAAACCGGCCGGCCATCTTTCAGCGGGCGCCTGATGCTCGGCATGATGGGATTGTTCGAACCGTTTTCTCCGAGCGTCTCGAAATCGGAAAACTGGTCTTTCGAGAAAATCGACAGACTTTAGTGTCCTGTCTGCCTAATTCATCGAATAATTCGCTGCGTCTTTTCGCGTCTGGCGGCGTTGCGGCTCCTCGCAATAGCTCGCTATTACTCGTCGCCGCGCCTTGCCAGACACAAAAATCCGCTGCCGACCTTATCCAATGAATTAGCCAGACAGAACACCAGGAGCGAACACATGTCTACACCCGAACAACAACTGGCAACGATGCTCAAGAACCTGCCTGAGAAAACCGGCAAGCCGCTCGACGAATGGCTCAAGCTCGTCGCCGGCACCGGCCTCGGCAAACACGGCCAGATCGTCAAACACCTGAAGGCCGAATACGGCGTGACGCACGGTTTTGCCAACCTGATTGCGAGCAAGGCGCTCGAACGCGATACGGCAGACACGGATCTCGTGGCGCAGCAGTACGCCGGTCCGAAGGCGCACCTGCGCCCGTTGCACGATAGCCTCGTCGAGTTCGCAATGTCGCTGGGCGCGGACGTCGAGATTGCGCCCAAGAAGGCGAGCGTCAGCCTGCGGCGCAAGAAGCAGTTTGCACTGATTACGCCGGCAACTCGAACTCGGATCGATCTCGGACTGGCGCTCAAGGGCAAGCCCGCGGCGGGCCGGCTGGAGACTTACAACGCCATGTGCAGCCACCGCGTGCGGCTCGAAAGTGCAGAGGACTTCGATCAGGCCGTGAAGGATTGGATGCAGGAAGCGTATGAAAACGCCGGCTGACCCAACAAGGCGTAGCGCGGGAACGTGAGGTCCGAGGACGGCTAGTGGTACGGCCCGAATACCGAAGGCTGAAATGGCGCGGGGAGGTCCCGCACGGTTCGATTCGGATCTTCGCGTAAGGTTTTCAGTCTTCGGTTCGCTTCGAGCACTTGCAACACCATGACGCTATCCGCACCGATGAAAACCACCCCCAGAACGACATCGAGTATTGCGCTTCCAAACCCAAGCGGGAAATAGCCTTGCCGTAGCGTTACGACAATGGCCGCGCTTCCGAGGAAGGTATAGACGACTCCGGCAACGGCTATCGGCAGCAGCACAATGGCCAGCGTGATGTGTATCGATCGAGATTGCCGGATCGCCAGGTCCAGCTTCACCGTGTCTGCTGTGCGTCTCATTGAGGCACTGGGTCGATACCATCAAAAAGAGCGCCTGATTATACGCTTCAACAGCGTCGGCCGGTGCCGCAGGAGCCGCTCCTCAGGGCGCCAGCAACGCTGCCGTGTACAGCACAGACCCAGTCGGTGTTGCTATCGGCGATCCGCCCAGCGGCTCAAGGCTCACGGCCAGTAGTTCGCCGGTTTCGAGCGCCGCGACGGCGGTTGGACTCAGATCGAGCTGACGCTCGCCCGTTTGCGGCAACAGGCCCATCGAGACCGGGACGCCGTCGTCGCCGAGCACCCAGAGCTGGTAGTCGTTGGTCGGTTGCGCCTCGGGTGTCGTGGACACCGTAACGTCCGCGCGCCCCAGGCCGGGATACACGCGAGCCACCCACAGTGTGTTGCCTTCGGGATCCGCAACCACACTGACGGCGGGCTCCAGCGTTTCGGTGACGGTTTCAGTAACGGTCTCGACGATACGCTCGGGCGGCTGTAGTCGCTCCTGCCACCATGCCACCGTGCTGACGATCAGGCCGAGCAGTGCGGCAGCCGCGACCGAGCGCCACGGATTGGCCGCCGGCCGCCGACGCGCCCGGCCCAGACCCGCTTGCCGGGAAATCCGCTGCCAGACGAGTTCGGACGGAGCTTCTGGCGTAAGCGACCAGCCCAGTCCGAGCAGCTGCTCTTCCAGGGCGTAAACGGCAGCCGCTACAGCCTCGTCCTCGTCCATAAGCCGGCCGAAGCGGCGCCGGGCCCGCCGCGAAAGGGTGCCAAGCACAAATTCCCGCGCCAGCGCCTCGAGCCTGTCCGGGTTGCGATAGTTCATGCCCGCATACACTCCCTGAGCTTCGAAACGCCGCGGCGTATCCAGCTTTTGACCGTACCGAGGCGGCGATCGATGCGCGCCGCAATCTCCGTGAAACTCAAGCCCTCGAGATACGCAAAACGAATGCAGGATGCCGCGTCGCTGTTCAATTCGCCGAAACACTGGGCCAGCCGGCGTTCGGTTGCCGAGGATTCGGGTGAGTCCGCGGCCGCGGGTTCCGCCTGGCTCAGCACGTCGCGAATGTCGGCGGCGCCCTCCCGCATGACTTCGTCACGGCGGTTGCGGCTGCGTAACAGGTCGAGTGCCCGGCGTCTCGCAATCGTCGTGATCCAGGTTTTTGCGCCCGCTTTTGCGGGGTCAAAGTGGGCCGCCTTGTTCCAGGCGATGACCATGGCGTCCTGCAGCACGTCCTCGGCTTGAAAACGATCCTTGAGCATGTGCAGCAGGATGGCATTGAGCGTCGGTGCGGTCAGATCGTAAAACTGCCGAAATGCCGCTTCATTGCCGTTGCCGGCCAGCATCATCATCCTGTCGAGCTCGTTAGTGCCGCGTCGAGCCATGCGAAATCCCCCGTGTGTCAGGTATTACTTTATAAGAAGGCGCCACCAATGGCCTCTCCTCAAGATATACGTTTGCCGGCGCGCTCCGGATGCATTCCGATCCTCAGACCCTCACGGCATGAGCGTCAGGTCCGCTTGTTCCCGACCGCGGCCGGCAAGCTGGCCGAGCGACGGGCGAGCCTCAGGTCTTCCGGTTCCCGCTGGAGCTCGAGGTTCTTCGCCGCGAGACGCCGGGCGAGCGCAGGCCGCGGCAGCACATCGAGGTAGAAGCGCGCCATCTCACGGGCGTGCAGCCAGTCTTCGTGGGCAATCCAGCGCCGAAACCGTTGGTCAGCAATGCCGATGTCCGCGGCGACCTCGTCCTCGCGTCCCTGGCGCACGGAGACGATCAGCCGCCGCACGGCGAGCGGCAACGCGGCTGAACCCCTGTCCAGCGCCGCTCCCGCGTCATCGAGCCGGTCGAGTTGCAGCAGAACGTCCACCAGCGCCGAGCGCACCTGTGCACTCTCGGACAGTTCGAGCGAGCGCTCGTACAGCGATACGGCCAGCTTCGGGTTGTGCCCGGCGGCTGCGTCGCCGGCAACGCTCAGTGACCACGCGAGCCGGTCGGCGTCAGTCCCGGCTTCGTCGATATGGGCTAACACGGCCGTCATTTGTTTGAGCGCCCGTTCGTCGTCGCCGCGCGCAATCGCAACCCGCGCATGGCAGGTGATGGCGACGAGCGCCGTGCTGCCGCGAAGCTGTCGGCAGGCGTCGAGCGCCTCGTGAACATTGCCGCGCACGAGTTCGATGGTGGCGCGAAGCAGCCAGGCTTGCGGCATGTGCGGACGCTGCTCGAGCGCGCGATCCAGAAGCTCCAGCGCCAGCGAGAAATTGTGTCGCGACTGGGCGAGCATGGCGGCGTCGACGAGGACGCCGGGCGCCGGCGTTTGTCCGTGGAGCTGCGGCTCGAGCAGCGCCCAGGCCGTGTCGAGATGACCGTCGTCGCCGCTTTCCCGGAACAAACGAATGAGATGTCGAACGTCCAGCTGCGATTCGACGTGTATGGCCGCGGGGACCTCATGCGGCGCAGAGTGAACGTTGTGTGCGCTCGCGATTGAACCGTCGAACAGGAATGCCAGGACGGTCAGCGGCGTCAGTGTTGCCGAGAGGATGTCGCGGATCTTGTTGCTCTCCATTTTTTTGTTCTCCTCTTCAAAAAAAAGCCCCGGGGACCAGCCCCGGGGCCAAGGCGTTACTGCGCCAGAAGATCCGCAAAGTCGTCGTTTTCAGCGTCTTCGGCGAACTCGACGGCATTGATCAGCGCCGGCTCGTCGTCCGCGCCCTCCGCGAACGTATCGCGCGCGAACTGCTGCATCGACTTCTGCTCGGGAGTTACCGTCAGCAGAAACGACGTGCCGGCCGACAATCCCTGTCCGTCCGTCGCGACGATGGTGATAAACGCGTCTCCGGCTTCGTCGATACTGGGCGTAACGGTTAGCGACCGAGCCGAGCCGTTGCCGTCCAGCGCGATGTTGTCGTCCGCTACGAGGTTCTGCCGGTCCGACGAAACGGTGAGCGTTACCTCGTCAGCAGCCTCGTCGCTGATCGAAAAGGCAATCGGCTGGCTTGTGCCGTTGGCCGTAATGCTTTGATCGGCGATTGCGCTGAGAGCCGGGGGTTGGTTGATCGGCTGAGGATCGTCTCCCGATCCGCCACAGGCGGCGAGTCCAAGGCCTGCTAACGCAAAGCCTGCATACAGATGTTTCATGTCAGTCTCCTCGAGAGCGGATCGTTTAGTCCACGGGCTGCGGCAACGGCGCACCGACGGGTGAACCCGGGTACGGTGTCAACAGGTACGGGAAGCTGTTGTTGAACTCCGTCGCCCGTATCGGCGCGCCGTCCGTAAACGGCTGGTTGCCAACCACGGCGTCTTCCGGACTGCACAGACCGAGGTCTAGGTCGGCGCCGTTTTCGCCGAGCGGGACGGGGTAGCACAGCACGCCCATGACCACGCGCAGCGCAATATCGACGCTGTCGTCAGCAGGACGGCGGCCGTTCGGAAACCCCGCCGGATCGCCGGCTGCGACACCCAGCGGATGCTGCGCTTCGCGCGGCGTCGGCAGTATGTCCGTGTTCAGGCGGAGCATTTCGCCGGGCACGACATTTGCTGGCTGGTTCAACCCCGGGAAGCCCGTCAGGAACGCGGTAACCAGGTCGTTGCGCGGGAAGTTGGTCGGCGCAATGTTGTCGAAGGGCACGAACTCGGGGTCAACCATTTGCAGGGTCTGGTTCACGGGCGTCCGAAACAGGGAGTCCAGAATCAGCGGCAAGCCCGGGTTGGTGACAAACTTCAGGAACTGGCCGTCGTCTTTGGGTTCGCTCGAGTTGAACCGATCCTTGCTTTCGAAGCCGATGACCAGTTCGTTGACGAGCGGCGCGGACAGTCGCGAAACCTGCGTCCAGCGACCACCGCTGACCTCGGGCTTCAGGAACGTCGGCCGGGGATTCAGTATGTTGAGCTGCCTGAGGCTCGACGTCGTCCACGCGCCCACGACGGGCTCGTCGCCCTGGGTCAGGCAGTCCTGATGGATTTCGAGCGCAATCGACGTGACGTTGTTGCGTGCCAGAATGTTGCGTTCCGGGTCCTGCGTGACGCCGCCCGGGAAACCGTCGCCGTCGCCGGCACCCGGCGCGCTGTCGCCTTCGAGCGGCACGAAGTTCACGAGGTCGAACACTTCGCCGAGACTCAGCTTGAACGCTTCGTTGCGCTGCCCGACAAACACGCGGCCCGGCAGGCTGCAGCCCGGAATGCTGATGTCGTGGATGAAGCTGTTGGCGTAGGTCGTGTAGTTACCGGGACCGCCAAACGTCTTGGTGCCGGCGTAGTCGAACGGTTTGGCAAAATCTGCGCTACCCGTGGCGACATTGGTTGCCGTGCTGCGGCTACCGCGGCGGCGGTCACCCTGAACAACCGATACGCTGTACGACTCGAGGTGATTGAGGCCGGTCTGGTCGTCGGCGCTCAGCACGCCAATGTTGCGCAGCACGCTCGAGATCTCTTCGCCGTCGACGTTGAGGCGTACCGGGCCGCCTGCTGGGAATGCATCCTTGAAGCGAAACTGGAACGTCAGGTCCTCTCGGCTGTCGCCGTTGTTGTCGACGTGTATTTCGTACAGGGCCTGGCTGTCCATCGGGAAGTAGTGGGGCCCGCCGTACGCGGCCTGAACCGGGATGTAGTTGGCGATCATCGTGACGTAGTCTTCGCGCCCCGGCTCGTAACTTTTGAACAGATAAAAATCCGTGCCGTCGGACTGCGGATATTTGGTGACAAAAGGCGCTTCACGATGGCTGGAAGCCAGTGCGTCTGCGCCCAAGAGTAACGCCAGCGCAAGGCCGACGCAGGTGACTGTGTGTTTCATTTTGAGTTCTCCTGAAAGAGTTGCTTGTTGCAACCCGGTATACGCACGCCCGACGAGTCCGGATGCATCGACAGAGGAAAAAACTCGAAAAAAAATTGGAACAAGAAAAAAATCAAAAAAAGCTGCATCCGAACGCAGCTCCGCTACGTATAGGATCGTAGTGGCGGAAATCTTCGCGGCGTGTTTGTTATAGTCCGGGGATGGTGACCGACGCCCCGACAGACTCGACTCACGCCTTGGGCGAGGAGCTCGATACTCGATTGGGAGCGTGGATCGCACGGATGGCGGAAGGTGACGAACAAGCGCTCAGCGACCTCTACGATGCGACGCTCAGCAGAGTGTACGGCGTTGCCGTCCGCATAGTGGGCGACGCGGCGCTGGCGGAGGACGTTGTCGCTGACGTCTTTCTGGACGTCTGGAACAAGGCTGCGCAATTCGATCGCGCTCGCGGCCGACCCATCACCTGGCTGCTGACCATCTGCCGCAACCGTGCGCTCGACGAATACCGGCGCGAAAGCTCGGCGCAGAGGAAGGTCGAGGCGGCCGCGACCGGCGCATCACCCGAAACGGCCGAAGAACCGGACAGGTTGCTCGAGTCCGTCCAGGCCGGACATACCGTGCACGCACTGCTGGCTGCCATATCGACCGAGGACAGGCAGCTCATAGCGCTTGCGTTTTTCCGCGGCTTGAGCCACCAGCAGATTGCGGACGTAACCGACATGCCGCTCGGGACGGTCAAGTCCCGAATCCGGCGCGCACTGAGTTCACTGGGTGAGGCCGCACCTGCGGAAATGGGAATACACTGAGGATGACGTGGCGAACGAAGACGATACGGTAATGCCCGACGCGGCCGTTCTGGCGCTGCTGGAGGCGAGCGCACCCGTCGATCCGGGTGCGGAAGCCGGCGCGCGCATGAAAAAGAGGCTACTCGAACGTGTCCGTGAGTCGTCCGCCGCTGAGCTGGTTACCGTTAGAAACGCCGGCGACGACTGGCTCGAAACCAGTCCTGGCAACTCGGTCAAGATCCTCCGCAGTGACGACGAGTCCATGTCGATGCTCGTACGCCTCGAGCCGGGTACCACCTTCCCGGCGCACTATCATCCCGCCGACGAGGAGACCTACGTTGTTGAGGGTGAGACCTGGTTTGGCGACGTTCACCTGGTTGCCGGTGACTATCACCTGGCGCCGAAGGGTACGACGCACGGCGAGGTGCGCACGGAGAAGGGGTGTGTGCTGCTGATCCGAAAGGCCGCCGAATAGCCGGCCCGCCGGGTCGCAACGGAGCGGCGTTGCTCAACGGGTCTTTCGCTGTGTCGTTTCCGGCGCTCTTTTTCGCCTTAAGAGTCGAGTCTTCGAATTCGCTCTGGAAAAGGAGAAACGCCATGTCCAGGAAAACACTACCTGCTGCATTCATTGCAGCTTTCGCCGTGATTGCGGCATCTGCGTGTTCGACGGTACCGGCGCCGACGCACACGTGGGAAGGTCCCGTTACCCCGACGCAATACCACGCCGACAACCGGACCTGTCTGCCCGAGATAAAACCCCGCCGCCAGTTCGTTTCGAACAGTGAGGACTTGTCTGTCTACAGGGGCTGTATGCAGGATCTCGGCTACGCCTGGGTTGCACTGCGCTAAATGGTTTGCGGCCGGGGATGATCCCGGCCGCACTGTTTGACGTGCCGTCGCGGGCGAGGTCTCGCAGAGACGCCGGCTAACTTCTCAAAAGACCAGCCCGAACTGCAGCGCGGCTGCTCTCGCATCGCCGCCGCCGGCATAGGCGACGTCGATCGCCAATCGTCTCCATATTGTGCCCATTCCGACCGAAACGACGGGATCACGCTCACCCTCGAGGTCGTGCCGGTAGCCAGCGCGAAGTTTCAGCGGTGATCCCAACGCCCACTCGGCGCCCACAGCAAGCTCCTGCGTTGCCCGCTCCGTGCCGAGCGGCTCGTTGCGGGTAAGGTCCGCGTCCAGCGCAAGCTCCAGGGGACCACGCTGATACCGGGCGCCGATTCTGGCTCGGGGACGGAAGCGAATCTTCGTGCCGAGCGACGTACTGTAGTTCCGGGGCACGATATCCTTGACAGCCAGCCCGACGCGCCAACGTTCGCCAAAGGTCTTTGCGACGCCGACGTCAAAGTTGATGCTACCTTCGAACTGGCTGTTCCGCGCTGTGTCAATGCGATCGTCGAGACTACGCTCGACGTGTTCGAACGTGTCGATGAGCTGTACTTTGAAGCTGAAACCGGCAGCAATGGGAGCGCCCAGCAGCTCGAGCTGCTGCGACACCGCGACGCCGGCTTCGGTAACGACCGCACCGGCTGCGCTGACCGTTGATTCGAAGTCATTGCCCGGGTTGATCAAGGCGCCGTTCGCATCGAACAGTTCCGGGCGAGCGACGCCCTGGGCGCCGTTCGTCGCAATGAACGTAAGGCCTTCCCGATAAGCGGCCAGTAGCTCGCGGTCCGTCGCCGAGACGCTCGGACTGCCGCCGACGAGTACCCGAGTGCCGATAAAAAAACCGCCACCCTGAAACTGACCCGGCTCGCTGACGGCCAGTCCGACATAAATATCCGAAAACAGATCTTCACCGTCGATGTCCGACAGTCCGTCATCGAAGTTGGCGACGGCATCGACTACGGACTGCGCTGTCGCCGGATCCGGACCGGCATTGAAGTCAGCAACGGCGCGCCCTATCGCCAGCGTCGGGTCGTCTCGCGAGAGTTCGGCGACCGTAATGACGGATTCCGCGGCCTGCGGAATCATGAGCGGGAACAGGAAACGCGAGTCTCGCGTGTCTTCCTCTATTTCGTCGTTGAAGGCGAGCAGGGCGGCATTGTAGAACTGGGCGTTGTCGTTATTTGCCGACGCAACGGATGTGCCGCCCATTCCGAGCGTGCGCGCGTCGAATATCCCGAACGCCGTTCCCGCCAGCGCCGGCGCCGGCAACAGCGCCCAGAGACCGGTGGCTAGAGCGCCGCGCAGTAAGCGGGTCTTTCGGGGTCTGGAGCGTCTCTCCTGCATGCCGGTCTCCCTACTCGGCCGCTCTCGCACCGTTTCCATACATCCGTGATCCGCGAAGCGGTCAAACAGACTGCCAAGTCTAGTGGGCCGCTTGATAAATTCCTACACTTTCAGAGCGAACGGACAGCGTCAGGACAAGGCGCGAGTTGTGGCCATAGCAGGGCTATGGCCGCGGCTCGCAACGCGGTAGTGGCGCTGTCCCCTCGCTCCCTTCGGGCGGGCGCTGCCGGCCCGCTGGACGGCGTTACGCCGCTTGGCAAGGGCACCGGCCATTGCCGGCGCGACGTGCCTTGCCAGCGAACCGGCAGCACCCGCTGAAAGCGGAGGAATCTATCAAGCGGCCCACTCGCATCCATCTGTTAGACTCAGTGATAGCGCACGATTTCCCGAAAGGCATCGGTCCAATCAAGACAAGCAGAAGGCACTCGAGGTAATGACCGCCCTGGCAGCTTCCCGTATGGTCTGTCATGAATGTGATCTGGTCGTAGACATTCCGGAGTTGGCTGTCAACGACAAAGCCTACTGCCCGCGCTGCAGCTACCTCCTGGCATCGAACCGACCCAACGCCTTTTCCAAGATGTTTGCGTATTCGGTCGCGGCGCTGATCTTTCTCGCGCTGGCGAACGCTTTTCCGTTTCTGAGTCTGAACGCCAGCGGGCACGAGCAGTCCGTGACCTTGCCGGAAAGTGTCGCGGTTCTGTTCAATGAGGATCACGTGCTGTTGTCGGCTATTGTGTTCGCGACGATCATAGGCGTACCCGCGGTACTGCTGCTGGGGATCGTGTATGTGTCCATCGCCATTCGGCTGCCGCAGGGCCTGCCGGGCACGCGCAGGGCTCTCCGCTGGTCGCTTAACCTGATTCCCTGGAGCATGGCTGAAATCTTTTTGATCGGTATCCTGGTCAGTTTCATCAAGATCGTCTCGTTGGCGAACGTGGCGCTTGGGATGTCGTTCTGGGCTTACGTGGCGTTTACCGTGTTTCTGATTCTCGTGCTTATCAATATCGACCGCCGGGAAGTGTGGCGTCGGGTGCAGGCGGTTCGGAATGGATGAGTTCCACGAGTGCTCGGCAAGGGCCAACGACGTTCAGGGTTGCCCGATGTGCACGCTCGTGGGCCCGGCGGGCTCGACATACTGCGGTTCGTGCGGCGCACACAAGCATGATGGCTGGGACGACAGTCTCCAGAAGACCTGGGCATGGCTCGTGACCTCGATACTGCTGTATTTGCCCGCCAACATGCTGCCGATCATGTACACAAGCTTTCTGGGCAAGACCACCGAGAGCACCATCCTCGGCGGTATTGTCACTTTGTGGGAGCACGGCTCCTATCCGATTGCCGCCGTCATCTTCATTGCCAGCGTCCTCGTCCCGCTCGGCAAGATCATAGTCCTCGTGTGGCTATGCATTTCGGTGCAGCGCGGATACACGGGCGCACACCGGCACAAGACGTTGCTTTACCGCGCCACGGAATTGGTCGGCCGGTGGTCGATGATCGACGTCTTTGTCGTCGGCATACTCGTCGCGTTGATCCAGCTCGGCAGTATCATGAACATCCTGCCCGGATCCGCGGCGCTGGCGTTTGCAGCCATGGTCGTGACAACCATGCTGGCCGCAATTGCGTTCGACCCGAGGCTGATCTGGGTGTCGGAACACACGGAATCGGAAAACAAGGAACCGCCTGAATGAACGACAACGTGGCGACGGTCAAGGCGGGTGTCAGCAAGAATCTGCGCTTTCACAAGATCTGGCTCGTACCCGTGGCGGCGTTTGTTATTGGACTGTGGATGGTGTACGCCCACTGGGCAAGCCAGGGCCCCATGATCGAGGTGACCTTTTCGACCGCTGAAGGTATCGAAGCCGGCCAGACGAAGGTCAAGCGCAAGAACGTCGAAGTGGGCGAGGTGCTGGGCCTCAAGCTGACCGACGACGCGCAGTCGGTCGTGTTGTCTATTCGGATCCACAAGGAGTACACGGACCTGCTTCGCGAGGATGCCAAGTTCTGGGTTGTGCGGCCGCGCATCGGGCCGGGCGGCGTGTCCGGGCTCAGCACGCTTCTGTCCGGCGGTTACGTCGAGATGTCGCGCGGCATCGCCGAGGAGTCGGCGCGCGAGTTTGTCGGTCTGGAGGCGCCGCCCGTTACGCCGATCGGTACTCCGGGATTGCACGTTACCTTGAGCAGCGACGGCAGCCGTCCGCTCGTCGAAGGTCAGCCGGTGCTGTTCCATGGCATCCGTGTCGGCCGCGTCGAATACGTGCATTTCAATACGTCCGAAAGGCGCACGTATTACAACGTGTTCATCGCAGCGCCGTACGACAACCTGATCACGACCAACACGCGCTTCTGGTTCAACAACGGTGTGTCTTTCGATTTATCCGCGGACGGCTTTCGTGTCGAAATGGCTTCGCTCGAGACCATCATCGAAGGCGGCGTGTCCTTCGACGTGCCGCCGGGCCAACCGCTCGGAGAGCGCATCACCGAACGTGCATTCTTCGCGATCTATCCGAACAGGAATGCCATCAGCGAAACGCAATACGAACACTCGCTCAACTACGTCTTGCTGTTCGAAGAGTCGATTCGCGGGCTGCGGCCCGGTGCGCCCGTCGAGTATCGCGGTGTTCGCGTCGGCGAAGTGCTGCGTACGGATATCGACTATCCGCACGTGGACGCGCTCCTCGTACCCAACTCCCGAATACCTGTGTTGATCGAGATTACGCCGGCGCTGCTCGGCTATGAGGATACCCCGGCAGATTTACGAATGGCCGAGGGCCGCATGGACGATTTGATCGAGGGCGGTTTACACGGCTCGCTCGGCACCGGCAATCTGCTGACGGGCCGCAAGCTCGTCGAACTCGAGTACATAGAGGGCGTCGGTGCGGAGCGTCAGCTGTTCGGCGACTACCCTGTGATTCCGGCCGCCAGTGGACGCGTAGGGCGTCTGCTCGAGAGCGCAGCCTCCACGCTGGATACCCTGAGCGAAATGCCGCTCGATGAGATGGTGACGGACGCGAGTACTGCGCTCAAGCAGATGACGGACACGCTAGGCGAGCTCGACGATATTCTCGATGACGAGGCCAGCCGCGAGGTTTTTACACGTCTCAATGCCACACTGGGCAGCGTCGAGAAGCTTGCGGCTGACTTCTCCGCGGGTTCCGTGACCTACGAAGAGCTCCAGCGCAGCCTGCAGTCACTCGAGATTACGTTGAAAGACCTGCAGCCGGTGCTGCGCCAGTTGCGGACCAAGCCGAACAGCCTCGTGTTTGGCGCCGACGGCAGGGATGATCCGGAGCCGAAAGGAGCGAACGAGTGAAGTGTTGGAAATGGGCAGCTCTGTTTCTTTTGCTGATCGGGGTTGCGGCCTGCGGGTCTGCACCCGTCGAAGAGCATCACTACAGTCTGCGACTCGACGCGCTTAGCGATACGGACTACTCGGCGCAGCGGGTCTCGGACTCGGCTGAGACCCTGGTCGTCACGTCGGTTCGGTTGCCTGAATACCTGCGCTCGAACAATCTTGTCATGCAGGTCGGCGACAACGAGATTCTGCCCGCGCGCCGGCACTTTTGGGCCGAGCCTCTTGCGGAATCCATCAAAAGTGTGCTCGAGCACGACCTCGGCCGACACCTCGAGGCTGTGGCTGTCGCTCGCGACCGATCGGCAGACGGTTGCTCACTCGACGTGGAATTCGAGCGCTTTCACGCCACCGACCACGCCCGGGTCGTGTCCAGCGGACACTATCGACTGCAGCACCGGGGTGGCAGTATCGAGCGCAGCTTCGACACGTCGCGCACGCAGAACGACGGTGGCTACGGCAGCGCCGTCGGCGAACTCAGAAAGGCGGTCGACGCGCTCGCCGCGGCACTGGCGGCAGAACTCAATGACGGCGTTGCTTGCGGAGATTCCAGCGCGCAGGCAGAGGCTATCCCGTAGCGCTTATAACCCGCGCTTCTATCGCGGCTTTGCGCGATTCCGGCTACTGTGGGTCGGTAAAAAATTGTCACACTTGCCGTACAAAAACACACAGATCGCAACGTGATGTCTTCCTAGACTGACAAGTATTCCATTTCACATTCCGTTACGGAGCTTGTCATGCAAAAACCCGCCCCGGCGGCTGGCCTTCGGGCCTGGCTGCCGCTTCTTCTTGTCTTTCTGTCCGCCTGTGACTCAAGCGACGACCCGATCATTTTTCTTGACGGCAAAGCGGCGGACGAGCTGTCGGCCGTTGCCGATGCCGCTGCCGACGACCCCACGATCCGCAACCTGACGATCCAGGTCGACAGCCCAAACCAGGGTTTTCTGTGGCGCACCGCGCGCGGCTCCGTCGATGGTCCGGGCGGCACGCCAATGACGGAAGATTCGGTGTTTCGGGTTGCCGACGTAACGAAGATGTTTACGAGCGTCGTAATACTCAAGCTCGTGGAGAACAACTTTTTTACGCTCGATACACCCATTAGTGACATCCTGGACGACTCCGATATGCCCGGCGCGTTCACGCTGGCGGAGCTGCACGAGCGAAATGGCGAGCTGCGCGGTGGCGAGATCACCATCGGGCAGCTCCTGGCACACACGAGCGGGCTCAGGGACTACATGTTCAATAAGCCCGATAACGGCGCCGCATCGCTGTCCCTCGCGCAGCGGATTGTTGCCGACGTGCTGGGCGAAATACCCAGCGGTATCTCCAAGGGGCAATGGTTCCATGGCTCACTGCTGGAGTACTTCTTTGCGTCCGGGATGTCGGAAAACGCCCTCGCGGCGCCGGGTGCGGAATTCCACTATTCCGGCACGAACTATGTGCTGCTCGGCGTCATCGTCCAGAAGGTCTCTCAGCTGACCCTGGCGCAGATGTACCGCAACGCCATTTATGGCGAGGCGCAGATGAACAAGACCTATCTCGAATGGAACGAGAATCCCAAGGGCGATCCCGTCGATCACTTCTGGGCGGTCGTGCGCAACAACGAGGTCGTGAACATCGACATCAACGCCGAAGGCGTAAACACCTCGAGCAACTGGGGCGGTGGCGGTGTCGTTGCGACCGCCGCAGATCTGAACCGCTTCATTCGCGAGTTGTTCGACGGCTCGTTCTTTGCTGAAGAATCGTCGCTGACGTCGATGCGTACGACCGGTTCGACCGGCGAGCCCGGTACCTTTTACGGGCTTGGCCTTGAACACCGCATCTTCAACGCCTCGGGCAGGACGATCGATGTCTACGGGCACAGCGGTTTCTGGGGTACCGGCGTGTACTACATCCCCGCTACGGGCACGAGCATCGTGTACACGATGAACCAGGTCGAGCTGGACGAGGACTGGTTGCTCGAGATCCTGCGGGCACTCAACGAAGCCCAACTTTTCACGGCGGTGAGGTGAACCGGGGGCGGACGCCGCTTTAAGGGTAACTACGGAATTTTTTGACGACGATGAGCACAGCACTGCATTTTCGGGAGTTCGGCAACCCGGACGGTCCCGCCATCATATTCCTGCACGCGGCGGGCACGACCGGCTGGATGTGGAGTGAGCACTGTGCACGGCTGCAGGAGTACCGGTGCCTCGTTCCCGACCTGCCGGGGCACGGCGACAACAGGAAGATTGACTGGGTCGACGCCCGCCACGCCGCCGATCTCGTCTTCGAATCGTTGCTCGAGGGCAGGCATTACGACGAAGTGCACCTGGTCGGCGTGTCGTTGGGCGCCTACGTCGGCCTCGAGCTCCTGTCGCGGTATCAGCACGACATCGGTACGGCAACGTTGAGCGGGCTGAACATCCTGCCGGTACCGGATCGAGCCTTGCTGCGAGCTGTCAGCACGCTTAGCACTCCGTTGTTTCGTTTGTGGCCGTTTGCGCGACTGAACGCAAAAATGCTGAATATTCCCGACGAAAAGGTTGCCGCCTACTGCAACGCGGCCAGACGGACCTCGCTGGCCGCGCTGCACAAGGCGACGCTGGAGGCGCTGTCGTACAGCCCGCCCAATAACCTCGACGAGATCAGCGTACCGACGCTGATTCTCGTGGGGGAAAACGAGCGCGAGCTGATGCACACGTCGCAGCGAGTGCTCGTCAAAACGATGCCGAACGCCCTGGCGGGTGTCGCTCGCGACGGTGGGCACGCCTGGTGTATGGAAGCGCCCGAGCTGTTCGCGGACGCACTCAGACGCTGGGTCGATTGCGGAACCGTCAGCCCGGGCATCCGGGCGCTGGAAACCTGGTCGCGAACGTCGAACGCTGCCTGATGTCAGCGAGGAAGGCTGTCACGGCCGTCGATACGGCTTAAGGTATTAGATCGAGCTGCCTTGCCACGGCAACGGCGGACGTTCGATTACCCACCCCCAGCTTGGCGAAAATGTTTTTGAGGTGCCACTTGACCGTGTTCAGGCTAATGAACAGGGACGCCGAGATCGTATTGTTCGTGCTGCCGGCTGCAATCAAGCTCAGGATTTTCCTTTCCCGGTCACTCAAGGGCTCAATCAGTCCCGGCGTGGCGCCCTCCTGCTCCGCCGACTCGCCGCTCGCTTTGTCGGAATCGGCGACGATCAGGCCCGTGATCGCTTCGAGAAAATGGCGTTTCGATTTTGGCCAGTCCCGGCTACCGCGCTCGCGCGAGTCGAGTAGCAGCGCGTCGATTTCCTGGCCCTCATCGATAAAGCAGCGCACCGAGCGATTCGGCGCCGCAACATCGAGGGCTTCGTCGATCAGGCCAAGGGCCTTGGGTTTGTCGTCGGCAAATCGCGCGCGGGCTTCGAGCACATAACATTCGAGTACGCGCATGCCTCGGCGCGAACGGGTCGCGAGTTCGCGTAGTCGCGCCAGCATCGGCAACGTGATCTGGGGACGCCCGGTAGCAATTTGCAGTCGCGCCCAGGTCAGCGCTCTACGGCACGCAACGCGCTCCCATTCCGACGGTATCGGCAAGCTGTCGGCGTCGACGTCGATACCGCTGCTCACTGCGTGATCGATCGCTTCGTTCAGCCGGCCCGACTGCAACAAATAGGCAATCCTGCCACCCTCGACGAGAGACCGATGCCGCTCATAGGGTGTGCCCCAACGCGCTCCGAGTGCTGAGATGAGGTCGTAACAGCGCATCGCCGCGCGATGGTCGCCGCGCAGCCCGCTGATGCGGGCCAGCGCCGTGTAGCCGAAGACCAGCAACTTGGTGAAGCCGACTTCGCCGATCAGCGGCAGGTTCGGTTGCAGCAGTTCCAGCGCTTCGTCGATCCGGTTCCACTGGTAAAGCACGATGCCCTGAATGACTTGAGGGACCGGCGCCACGTACTTTTCGTTGGACGAGTTCGTGTTCTCGGGCGCAAATCTCGCGAAACAATGATCGAGATTGCCGTTGGCAAAATCCGTCAAGGCCAGAAAACATTCGGAGTAGATTGCGCCGAACTCGGAGCGCGCCAACATGTGCCGCCGGCGCGCCTCGGACAGAATCTTGGCGGCGCGATCGAATTCAGCCAGTTCCGCATAGGCATAACCCAGGAAGTTACAGGCCAGGCCGTGCTCGAAGTCGTTCAGGAAAAGGAAGTCGGTCTCGAGCAGCTCGATAATCTTGCCGGGGTCGTCACGCGCGATCGCAATACCCGCCGACAAGAGCGTGATCTGTTCGTTCAGATAGCCGAACTCGTCCGCCGAGAGCGTCGATTCACGCCGTTCGACGAGTTCGATGAGCCGCGACAGAATTTCTTCACTCTCGTCGGCGCTGTTTGCGTGATACAGAGCCGTCGCGAGCAGATACAGCAGTTTGGGGTTCTCGTTTCTGACGTGTTTCGGAATGCGGCGAATCCACGCGATGACCCGCGGCATGCGGCCGGCCCGAAGCTCGATCCACGACTGCCGTTCCACCAGCGTGGTTACGGTCGGAAAATCGCTGGCCAGTAGCCCGTACTCCACCGCTTCCCGCGACAGGTTCTCGCGCTCACACCATTCCGCCGCCTTGCGGTACAGACCCACCAGTTCGCCCGGGTACTTGCGCCGCAGTTCGGTCAGCAGAAACTCATGAAACAGTTGATGATAGCGATACCAGATACGTTCCTGGTCCAGCGGCGTAACGAACAGGCCGTCGCGCTCGATCTCCTCCAGCACCTGCTGCGCGTTGTCGAGCCCGGTCAAAGCGGCCGCGAGGTCGCCGTTTAGCCTTTCGGCTACCGACGTTCGCAACAGGAACTCCTTGATCGTCTCGGGTTGCTGGTTCAATACGTCGGTCGCCATGTAGTCCGCAATGTCCTTCAGGCTGCCCGAGAACGATTCGATGAATCCGTCGCGCCTGTCCGGATCGCGAAGTGATAGCGAAGCCAGCTGCAATCCCGCGACCCAGCCTTCGCTATGCTCATGAATTTTTTCGACCTGCTGGTTGCTCAAGCCCAGCTTGCGCACCTCGGTGAGAAACTCGGCGGCTTCAGAGAGATTGAAGCGCAGTTGCGCCGAGGTAATCTCGTGCAGCTCGTCCCTGACGCGCAGCGCGGCCAGCCCGAACTGTGGCCGGGTCCTCGACGCTACAGCCATCTGGAAATTGTCGGGCGCAAGGTTCAGCAGCAGCTCGATCAGCTCGTCGGTTTCGGCGTTGCTGACCAGGTGGTAGTCGTCGAGAAACAGAACGATGGGCGTTTCCGTATCGCTGACGTCCTCAACAAAATCGTTAAGCGTTCGTGTGATATCGAGCCGCGAGTTACCGCCGACAATTCTGCCGGTTCGCGAGCCAAAGCTCGGTATCTCATACTGAATCGCCTCAATGATGTCGCGTAGCAGCTCTGTCGGGCTGTGGTCGTCAGTGCCCAACGTTAGCCACGGCGCCGTATACCCGTCCGCCAGCAGGGCATCCCGCAGCTGAATCAACAGCGTCGTTTTGCCGAATCCGGCCGGCGCCGCTACCAGGGTAAGAGTCGGAAACCGTCGCGCGCTGCCCGGGTCCAGCAAGCGCCGGCGGGCAATGGTCTTCGAACGGGCAACCGGTGCGATGAACTTCGTTTTCATGCAAAACGCAAAGGTGATCCTTTCATCTAACCATTCTGCACCAAGAAGGATTCCGTGTGGACATCAATCGAACCGTCGTTCTCAAGGTCCAGCCGCACATAGCTGTTTGCCGGTACGGCCGTCCATTTCGATGTGTCTTCGTCGAGTGGCTCGGAGACCAGCAGCACGCCGCCGTCGGCTTCGTTCAGATACAGCGAGGGCGAATGGCGGTCCGATGCCCACCGTACCGCATGCACCGAGCGCCTGTCGCTGACCGCGAACGTAGCGCGGAACGCCTCCGAGATTCGATGTTGTCGTCGGAGCTCGTCGATCTCACGAACGGTTTCCCTGATCGCGCGGGCCGGATCGCTGTACAGGCCGCGGGTAATCATGAGCTGGAACATCAGCTCGCTGTCCGTGCCGCCTACCGTTGCGTCGAAACAGTCGTCGGATAACATCGCGTACAGATGCCTGCGCAATTTGCGAAAACCGCCGATCTGTCCGTTGTGCATGAACAGCCACTCACCCGAACGAAACGGATGACAGTTGACGAGCAGGTTCGGGGCTCCGGTTGAAGCGCGTACATGCGCGAAGAACACAGGACTTTCGATAACCCGCGTCAGCTCGCGCAGATTGGGATCGGCCCATGCCGGGCCCGCGTCGCGATAGAGGGCGGGCTCGGGCGCTTTGCCGTACCAGCCGAGCCCGCCGCCGTCGCCGTGTACGCCGAGCTTGGCCTTATGCGAATGCTGCGCTTGTTCGCAAAGCGAATGTGGGCCTTCGTACAGGAATTGTTCGATCAGCCGGGGTTCCCCGATGTAGGCAAGCCATCGGCACATTGTCATCCACTCTGAGTGTTCGGTCGGCGCGAAACGAGACCTTTGAGCTCGCAGGATAGGCGTATTCCATTGCCCGCGAACCACCCCAAAGTGTGGTTGCGCCGACCTGGTCCGGCAGACACAATGAATTGGTTCCCGGTTTGCGAATGCTTGAGATCGATGCTGCGCGGATACCCCTTTCATTGCCTGAACGACTGTCGATGTTAGCGGTTGTCATACGCCGATTGTTCGCAACCATTCCCGTGATGGCGGTTGTTGCCATCATTGTGTTTTCGCTGTTGTACCTGACGCCGGGCGATCCCGCTGCCGTGCTGGCCGGCGAACAGGCAACGGCGGAAGACATCGAGCGCATTAGGGCGTCGCTTGGACTCGACGAGCCCTACCTGGTTCGTTTCGGCCAGTGGATCGGGGGCGTGCTGCAAGGCGACCTTGGCACATCGATATTCTCTCGTCGCCCCGTCATGGAGCTGATACTGCAGCGGCTCGAACCCACCGTTGCGTTGACGATTGCTTCGCTGTTGATTGCGGTCTTGATTGCCATACCGCTCGGGGTGATCGCGGCCTGGCGATCGGGCGGCATCGTTGATCGCCTGGCAATGAGTTTTGCGGTGCTGGGCTTCTCGATACCGGTTTTTGTATTGTCGTATTTGTTGATCGCGCTTGTGTCGGTGGAGCTAAAGTGGCTTCCCGTACAGGGCTACGTGCCGATCGCCTATGGCTTCGGACCGTTCGCGCGGCACCTGATTCTCCCGGCCTTGTCGCTCGGCATCATCAATGCCGCTCTCATCGCTCGAATTACGCGCGCGACGATGCTCGACGTGCTCAGTCAGGACTACATTCGCGCCGCGCGCGCGAAGGGCCTTTCGGTGCGCCGCGTGCTCGTCCGGCACGCACTCAAGAACGCGGCTGTGCCCATCGTTACGGTCATCGGCATCAGTTTTGCGCTGCTGATCAGCGGCGTAGTCGTCACCGAAACGGTATTCAACATTCCGGGCCTCGGGCGGCTGACGGTAGATGCCATATTGCGCCGCGACTATCCGGTGATTCAGGGTGTCATCCTGGTGTTCTCGGCCACCTACGTCGTCGTCAACCTGATCGTCGATCTGAGCTACCGCCTGTTCGACCCGAGGATTCAACAGTGAGTGCTACTCCGGCCGGAACCGCCGCGGTGCCGGACGGACTGGCGCGCATCTGGCGCAAGCATCCCAACCTCGTCATCGGCGCCGCAATGTTTGCGGCGGCGGTCGTCGCCGCGCTTGCGGCTCCCTGGCTCGCCACGGTCGATCCGCAGGCCATATCGCCCTTCGACCGCCTGAGGGAACCCAGCGCCGAGTTTTGGTTCGGCGGTGACCTGGTGGGTCGCGATGTTTACAGCCGTACGGTATTCGGTGCGCGCGTGTCGCTTATCGTGGGTATCGGCGTGGTGATCGGCGGCCTGTCCCTGGGCCTTGTCGTAGGACTGCTGAGCGGTTTCGTGCGCTGGGTCGATCAGATCCTGATGCGCGTGATGGACGGTCTGATGGCCATCCCGTCGATTCTGCTTGCGGTTGCACTGATTTCACTAACCGGCGCAAGTCTGAAGAACATCGTCATCGCAATATCCATTGCAGAGGTGCCGCGCGTTGCGCGCCTGGTTCGCAGCGTCGTGTTGGCGCTCAAGGAGCAACCTTACGTCGAGGCGGCGATTACCTCGGGCACATCGTTCCCGCTGATTCTCTGGCGGCACATCCTGCCCAATACGGTGGCGCCGCTCCTCGTGCAGGGGACTTACATCTTCGCGTCCGCGGTGCTGACGGAAGCGATTCTGAGTTTCATTGGCGCTGGGACGCCGCCGTCGACGCCGAGCTGGGGCAATATCATCGCCGAGGGGCGAACCGTATTCTCGATAGCACCGCATATTGTCCTGTTCCCGGGCCTTGCGTTGTCGTTTACGGTACTTGGCGTAAACCTGCTGGGTGACGGCCTGCGTGACGTCTTCGATCCACGTTTTGTGAGCCGCAAGTGAACGGCGAAGCGCCTCTACTGAGCGTTCGCGATCTCAGCGTGGAGTTCGATACCGATCGCGGTGTGGTTGCGGCCGTCAATGGCTTCTCTTACACGCTGAGAGCCGGTGAAACGCTGGCCATCGTCGGTGAGTCCGGGTCCGGGAAGAGTGTCGGTGCGCTGGCCGTAATGCAGCTCATACCCAATCCGCCGGGCCGGATTACGCGTGGAGAAATTCATTTCGACGGCCGGCATTTGCTGGAACTCGACGAGAAGCAGATGCGAAGGATTCGCGGTAACGACATTGCGATGATCTTCCAGGAGCCGATGACCAGTCTCAATCCGGTGCTGACCGTTGCCGAGCAGATCGTCGAAGCCGTGCAGCTGCATCAGGGGCTCGACAAGAAAAAGGCGCGCGCCCGTGCACTGGAGATGCTCGAACTCGTACAGCTCACGGAGCCTGAGAAGCGCCTCGACCAATACCCGCACGAGCTGTCCGGCGGCATGTGCCAGCGTGTCATGATTGCCATGGCGCTCGCCTGTGCACCGTCGATCCTGATCGCCGACGAACCGACAACGGCGCTCGACGTCACGATACAGGCGCAGATTCTGGATCTGATGCGCGACATCAAGCAACGGCTCGGAACGGCCATTCTTCTCATTACGCACGATCTCGGCGTGGTTGCGGAAATGGCGGATCGCGTACTGGTTGTCTACGCCGGCCGTAAAGTCGAGGAGGCGCCCGTACGTGAGTTGCTCGATACGCCGCGGCATCCCTACACACTCGGATTGCTGGGTGCGATGCCGCGCCTCGGCAACAGCGAACGACAGGAACGGCTTACGGAAATCCGCGGCACCGTGCCGTCGTTGCTGGAACCGATCGTTGGTTGTGCATTCGCCGCGCGCTGTTCGATGGCCGTCGACAAGTGCCGTAGTGAGGCGCCCCCGCTCGAGCGGCATGGCGACACCGATCACTACGCCGCGTGCTGGCGCAGCGACGACGTGAGGTCGGGATCGTGAGCGAACTGCTCAAGGTTACGGATCTCGTCAAGCACTTCCCGTTGCAGTACGGCCTGATCGATCGCGCGATGGGGAGGGCCCCGCAGCGCGTTCGGGCTGTCGACGGCGTCAGTTTCGAAATTGCGGCGGGCGAAACCCTGGGGCTCGTGGGTGAGAGCGGCTGCGGAAAGTCGACGGTTGGCCGCGCGATCCTGCGTTTGCTTGAGCCTACTGCCGGTCGTATTGAATTGCAGGGCAGGGATATCACGGGCCTTCGGCCCGCCGCCCTGCGGCCGCTGCGGCAACACTTGCAGGTGGTTTTTCAGGATCCGTTTTCGTCCCTGAATCCGCGCCGCACGGTTGGCCAGTCGGTGGCCGAGCCGATCGTCAACTACGGGCTCGCCCGGAAAGGCGGGGCTCGCGATCGGGTGGAGGAGTTGTTCGGGCGTGTCGGATTGCGCACGGATCTGTTGGATCGTTACCCGCATGAGTTTTCCGGTGGACAGCGGCAGCGCATCGGTATTGCCCGCGCTCTCGGCAGCCGGCCGAAACTCATCGTTCTGGACGAGCCCGTCTCGGCGCTCGACGTATCGGTGCAGGCTCAGGTCATCAACCTTCTGGTCGATTTGCAGCGGCAGCTGGGTGTAGCGTATCTGTTCATTGCGCACGATCTCGCTGTTGTCGAACACATATCGACGCGTGTGGCGGTCATGTACCTTGGCAGGATCGTGGAAATCGCGGAGAAGAAGAGTCTGTTCCAGCGCCCGCGGCATCCCTACACCAAGGCGCTGTTGTCGGCCGTGCCGAGCACCGACCCTGAAGCAGCCGGCAAGCGAGTGGTCCTTCAAGGCGACATTCCGAGTCCCAGCCAGGCGATTGCCGGCTGTCGGTTTCGATCTCGTTGCCCAATCGCCCAGGACATTTGCGCATCCGTCGACCCGCCTCTCGAGCAGCAGGACGCCGATCACTACAGCGCCTGTCATTTTGCGAGTGCCGACCCGTGAGATTTACAGGCTAGAGAGGCTGATAAGGTCCCTTGTCGACGTTCCACAGGACCGTGCTTCCCGGCACCTCGAGCACGCCGCTGATCCGCGGGCTGTAGGCGACCGGCGAAAACCACTGGCCAATGGGCACGTAGGGTACAAGTTCGTAGGCGCTGGCCTGGATACGATCGGCAAGACCTTGCCGCTCCGACTCTTCGGTGGCAAACGGGTAGGCATCTATCAGTGCCTGGTGGCCCGCATCGCAGGGCCAGCCCGGCCAGGCTTGCTCACAGTTTGCCTGCATCGGCACGTTGCCAACCGGATCCGACACGTTGCCGCCCGGCCAGTAGGTCAAGCCGATGTCCCAGCCGCCTTCGCCGGGCGCCGAACGATTGATCCGCCGGGCACCCATTGCTCCGAAATCCATCGCCTGCAGATCGACATTGACGCCGATGGATTTGAGGTCTTCGGCCATCACCAGCGTTGCGAGGTTCATGAACTGGATGTCGGTGGGGTGCAGAATCACGAGCGGCCTGCCGTCGTAGCCTGACGCCTGCATGAGTTGCCGTGCCTTGTCGATGTCCTTGCCGATTCCGCGGGGAACCCCGGCATCGCTTGCGAGGGGTGAACCGCAGACAAAAAACGAATGGCAGACCGACGTGACCTCGGGGTCGCCGAACATGGCCTGCAGGTAGCGTTCCTGGTCGATGAGGTAGGTCAGCGCCTGTCGTGCGCGCGGGTCGCTGAACGGCGGGTGCAGGTGGTTCATGCGCAGCATACCCTGGAAGCCGAGCGTATCCGTCCGGCGAATGACCACCCCGGCGTCGCGCAGCAGCGGCAGGAATTCGGCGGCGGGACTTTCGACAAAGTCGATTTCGCCATTGGCGAGTGCCAGCACCGCGGACTGCGGGTCGCGAATGTTAATCCACTCGACGTCGTCGACAAAAACGCGCTTGCCGCCCGCCGTGCCGTTCGGCGCTTCAGTTCGCGGCGCGTAGTGTTCATTGCGGCGGTACACGACCTTGGCGCCGGGTATCCATTCGTCACGCATGAATCGATACGGCCCGGAGCCGATGCTGTCCTCGATAGCGGTACTTGCACTCGTGCGGGCAACACGTTCGGGCATGATGGCCGCAACCGGACCGCCCGTTTTCGACAGCGCATGCAGCAACAGACCATAAGGCCGGGACAGCCGCCAGACGAATCGCCGTTCGCCGGCAGGCTCCAGGCTCTCCGTGACTCCGAGGATCTGCCGGCCGTAAGCGTCGCGCACAGCCCAGCGGCGCAATGAGGCAACGACATCCGATGCAGTGACGGCGGCGCCGTCGTGAAATGCGAGCCCTTCGCGGAGTGAAAACTCCCAGTCCAGTCCATCGTCGCTGACGCCGTAGTGTTCGACCATCTGCGGCTGCGGCGTGCCGCTGGCGTCTCGCCCGAACAGGAAGTCGTAAACCATGAGCGCGTGTCGCTGCACGATACCTGCGGTCGTTACAATCGGGTCTACGGACTGCAAATCGGCATGCAGAACGGCGCGCAGTACATTGCTGTCGTCGAGCGGTGTGCATCCGGACAGCAGCAGTCCGCTGAACGCCGCGCTGCCGGAAAGAAATTCGCGCCTTCTCATGTGGTCCCTTCTCGTCGAGGCGACAAGCCTCTCTCCGGCCGCTTTTCACCGGCGATCCAGAATCCGATGCGGTGCTCCGATTCGCCGCTGGTCGCCGCCTCGATCTGTACGTCGCCGCCGCTCAAGTCCTTAAGTTCGGCAAGCATCTCGTGGGCCTGCCGCTCGGACAGGGCCGCCTCTCGCATTGCGTTCAGGCGTCGAGACTGTGCATCGAGCAAGGTGCGAACGTTGTCGGCCATATCGAGCAGCGTACCCGGATCGTTGTGCTTGCGCAGCTCCGGCAAGCCACGTACCGCAGCCAGCACCCGGTCCACAAGACTGCGATCTTCATCCGCGGCGAAATCCGCGTCGAGCTTCGCAACGAGTGTGCCGACTTCGCCGATCGACTGCTGGGCCGCGGCCATTTCGGCGGGCGCATTACCGTTCTCGGCAACAAGAATGTGGCGCAGCATGCGCTCCTGTGCCGGAAACAGGCCGCTCTCCAGCATTGTTCTCGCCTGCCGGTGCTGCAGCGCGCATCGCTTCGCCAGTACGCTGTCGGCGGCATGGACCAGAAACCGGTATTGCCCGCCCGGCTTCAGAACGCGGATCGACTCCGCAAGGCTGCGTGACCGGTCGGAGTATTCGATACCGTACTGGCTGACGACCGCATCGAACTCCCGGTCCATGAACGGCAGGTGTTCGAGTCGGGTTTGCGGATGAAATTCGACCTTGTCTAGTTTGCTCGCGACGGACGGCACGAAACGGGCGGGGTCGATGTCGGCGGCATCCACACCGTGAATCTCAAAGCGTTTGGCGCCGGATTGGGACACGTCCGCCGCCTGCGCCGCGAGCACACCGTTACCGGTGGCGAGGTCCAGGATGTGAGCCGCCTCCGGCAGCGTGTCGAAGAACACGCGCCAGGTGGCGGCTACCGAATCGGCGGTATCCTGACCGGCTTCAGCGGTGCAGGACTGCAACTGGTCGGAGCGCCAGAAGACGCTCCACTCCCAATACGCTTCGTACTCCCCGCGCATACTCCGCCGGTCAGAATTTAACCGACCCGCCGAGGAAGAACTCCGCGCCGGTCGGGCTGAACGTGTCGGGACTCGTGTTGGCGCGAACCTGACGGCGGCCGAGCAGCGGCGGATCCTCGTCGAAGGCGTTGATGATCCCGCCCCAGATTGCGACACCCTCGGACACGTCATAGTTGAACGAAAGATCGACGTAACCGTCACCGCCGATATCGAGCGATGCCACCGAATCCGGCGTTCGCTGCCCGAATACGACTTCGTCGAGGCGGGTTTCCTCGGCCCAGCGATAACGCAGGCCGAGCGTCAGCGGCCCCGAGGTCCAGTTGATCATCGTGTTGGTTTTGACTTCCGCTTTGGGTTCACCGCAGGTGCGACCATAAGCGCCCGCACATTCGTTCACCGTGTCGAGCCCGGCAATCGGTGTGAGATCCAGCTTGTCGAGAAACGTTGCGTTGAACAGTACGCTCAATTCGCTGGCGTTATTACCCAGGCCGAAGCCTAAATCCCAGGCGTAGGACACCATGAGATCGATCCCCGACGTTTCCAGCTGACCGACGTTTGCCGTGATGACGCCAACCGGATTCTGCGTGTCGATCACACCCGTTGTGCTGTTGCGGCCCGCGGCCTGGCAGGCGCCGCTGCTCAGGTCCTGAATCTGGTTGAAGCACAGATCGAGCACGTTGCTGACGGAGCCTCCGGACACGCCGATCGTGTCGTCGATTTCGATATTGAAGTAGTCGATCGAAACGCGCAGATTGGGTAGCGCTTCGGGCGTAATGATCGCACTGAGCGTAAAGGTGTCGGATTCCTCTTCGTTCAGGTTCGGGTTACCGCCGAACAATCCCGGGATCTCCGTGTTCGGCTGGATGCTCGGGTCGCCAACCAGGTTTGCGGGCACTCCCGAAGCGACACACAGGCTTGAAAGCGTTGGGTCGTTTTCCGCGCCGGGCACCGCGCAAGGGTCCGTGGCGCTGACCGGGAACAGCCGCTGTCCGCCGAAGGCTTCGCCGACGCTCGGCGCGCGAATCGCGCGCTGGAACTGGGTGCCGAATGCGAGACTGTCGTTGACCTGCCAGTCGAGGCCGCCGAGGAAGGTATTCACGCCGCCGGTCTGCTCCAGATCGTAGTCGGAGTAGCGATAGGCGACAGTTGCATCGAAAGCCTGCACGCCGGTCACGCCGGTAATGAGCGGCAGTCGGACCTCGCCGAACAGTTCCCAGACGTCGATCTCACCTTTGGCCGGGGAAATCGCGTTGAAACCGGCAACGTCACCCGTCAGCAGCGACTCGTCCGGTTGGAAATCGACCGAACTTGAACGCCACTCTGTGCCGACCAGCGCAGCGACCGGACCGCCCGGAAGCTCGAACACCTGGCCGCTCAGGGTCGCGCCGATCACGTTGAGCTCCGTCTCCTCGGTATTGGTCGTGGCGATGTCGAGAAACTCGACGCCCGCCGCCGAAAGATTCGGCCCGAACGGGTTCAGCACCGGGTCCGCACCGCCCACGGAGAGAATGCCTTCGGCGAAAGCGGAGCGGGAGGCGTTACCGGTCTGGATCTGGGTGTTGTCGGAACGCGTATACGAGTAGTAAGCATTGTAGTCCACGTCGGAGAATGAACCCTCGACGCCAAATAGCGCGCGGAATGAGTTGCGCGTGTCTTTGTTGCGGCGTGGTCCGAGTTCGACCAGCCGGCGGTTGATCGTGAGGCTCACGAGACCGTCGTTGGCCGGGCCGCGAACGCCGTTCTCGTCCATGAGGCGCAGCACGTCGCTGAGTTCCGGGCTGATGTACGGGTTGTCGATCTCGACATCGAAGGCCTGATTGATAAAGCTCGACGCGAATCCCGTGGTCGTTTCGTTGTGCGAGTACGCCCCTTCGAAATACACGGTGGTGCTATCGTTGACGTCGTAGTCGAGCAGTGTCGTGACCGCGTAGCGTTCCTGCGGGACGCGCAGGAAATTGTCGAGCGTGTAGTTGAACAGGTCACCCGGGCGGGAAAACGGCCGCTGCGTGCTGCCGTCGTCGCTCGGAATGAAGCCGTCGTTGCCGATGCCCGTCAGGCCGGCCGCGGCCAGCGCGGCATCGAGGCCTGGCACGGCCGCAATGTCGTCCGCCGCGGAGGGTACACCCTGAAAACGGCCGTTCGGCACAAAGCTGCTGCCGCCCGGTCCCAGCACGCGGTTGCCGTTGCTGTCCGTCACGTCCGTCAGTACGCTGGCCGAGAAGTCCCGGTCGGTGGTCATGATCGGACGGCGGTCGAGGTAATTGAACACGATGACCGCGTTGCCTTTGTCGTCCGCAAAATTGCCGCCCATCGTGATCGAGACGTCGGTAATCTCGCCGTCGCCTTCCGTGGTCTGATTGAGCTGCGTTCGCAACTCCAGGCCTTCGAAATCGTCCTTGAGGATGAAGTTGACGACGCCGCCCACGGCATCGGAGCCGTATACGGCCGAGGCGCCGCCCGTTACGACCTCCACCCGTTCGATGAGTGAGGTCGGAATGCTGTTGATATCGGTCCGTTGACTGGAATCGAAGAAGGTATAGCGCCGGCCGTTGACGAGCACGAGGCTGCGCTGTCCGCCGAGGCCGCGGAGGTTGAGCGTTGCGGCGCCGGTTGCGGTGGGGTCGGCCGTCGAGTTCGTGGATGCCGTGCGCTCCGGCACGAACTGCGGCATGTTGTTCAGGACTTCTTCGACGTTTTGAAATCCGGAAAGCTTGAGATCGTCGGCCGATACCGTGTCGACGGGAATAGACGCCGCCTGACGGCCGGTTCGAATACGCGAGCCCGTGATTACGATTTCCTCGATCGCTTCCGCGTCCGCGTCGGTTTGCGCCACAGCGGCGCCTGGCGCCATGCATGCCACCGCGACGGCCGCAGAAACCGCTGACAACAGTGGTCGTGTTGAGATGGTTTCAGATGTCATTGTTGCTCCCCTCGCCTAAACGAATGTGTATCAGGTCGAACTCACCCCGCAAGCCGCGCGCAGATTGGCTGCACGATGGCCATGTTGATTAAAGATAGCGGCTGGCCACGGCGGCACCACCACCCGAAGGGGTGGTTTGTCGATATCCACCCATTCGGGTAGTGCTCCGCGTGATGATGACACGCGACAATAAGGTGCATTGCGGGGTGGGACACGCTCGATATGGATGACATTACGCTGTACATGTGGGGCAGCCCCAACTCGCGACGCGTGTCGATCCTGTTCGAGGAACTTGGCCTCGAGTTTGTCGCACGAAACGTCAATATTCGTGAGAATGAACAATTCGCTCCCGAAATTGTGGCGCTGAACCCGTTTGGCAAAGTGCCCATCGCCGTGTGGCAGGAAAACGGCGAGCGGCGCGTGATGTTCGAATCCGGTGCGATACTGACGTACTTCGCGGACCGGTCGGGACAATTTCTGCCCGCGGGCGGGTCGAGCCGCTGCGAAACGCTCTCCTGGTTAATGGTGGTTCTGACAGCGCTTGGGCCGCATAGTGCCTACGCGCACCATTGGAGTGCGCTGGCCACCGAAAAGTTGCCTCAGGCGCTGGATTATCACGTGGGTGTTGCGGCCCGCGTCTACCGCCTGCTCGACGAGCGGCTGGGGCTTGGGACTTACCTGGCCGGCGACTACTCCATCGCCGACATGGCGGCGTATCCCTGGATCAGCGTGAGCGAATGGACCACACTGAGTCTTGACGACTATCCGAACCTCAAGCGCTGGCACGCCGACATCGGTTCACGGCCGGCGGTGGCGAGCGGCATGGAGCTGCCGCTGGTCGGGGTCTGTGCCGGACGTTAGAGAAAAGTCGCGAGCGGCTACTCGGTCCGCGCCCACGGCAGCACTTTCAGCCGCTCGTAGGTAATGGCTTCGCCGCTTGCCTCGCTGATGCCGTAGCGACCCTGGTTCATGCGGATCAGTGCTCTGCCGATCTCCAGGAGCGTTTGCTCATGGTGCGCTCTCAGCGATGCAGCCCGATGCCGGCGCTCCTGCAACGCCGCGGCATCGGCCCGGTCGCTAACGGAACAATCCGCTTTCTCATCGACCGCTTGCCCAAGGGCTTCGATCTCGGATTGAAGCCTGTCCTTCTCCGCGAGTAGTCTGTTGCGCAGTTCTTTATGTTGCGCCGGCGTCAGCCCGGTTTGCTCGCTCACGCCGAAGTCCCCGCGCGCTCAGCGTCCGCCAGGGTTACGGAATCGCCGATCGCCATGTTGCCGTCAGTCAGCACGCGCGCCGTGATCCCGCCGTGCCCGCGCATGGCGTTGTATCCGCCGGCACCCAGCACGCGCTCCATCTTCGAGCAGGGGTGGCAGAGCCCGGTGTATTCGAGCACGGCGTTACCGGCTCGAAACGATTTGCCCTTGAGCGCGAGCAGGTTGATGCCGCGCACGACGATGTTACGCCGGACAGTCGCGGGTTCGACGTGCTGCTTGCCGAGCATCGAGGCCACAGCCTGAAGGTGTTCTGCCTGTATCAGCGTCACCTGCCGCTTGCCGTCGCCCTTCGAATAGCGGTCGCCCTCAAGCCCGTCGGTGTTTGTCGCATTGACGCTGCCAACGGACAGCATCGGTTCGTCCCGGCCGGGGCGCAGACCGATCCATTCGATGGCGCCGGTTTGGGGCAGCGTGTTCATCAGCTGTTGGAGAGTCTGGGCCATGACACGGCCAATACTAACGGTTTCCCCCATCGCTTACGCGCCGGCTCTGCCGCGGGCAGGCAAAAAAAGGGGCCGGAAATCCGGCCCCGTTCACTGGCTTGTGAGGTTTCGGCGGCGTTCCGCTATGCCGCATGGTGCATGTCGTAAACGGCCTGCTCGAGGTCGCGGTAGTGACCCTGCCAGAGGCCGAACATCTGCTCGCTGCCGGCATCCGGGAAGATATCCGCCTGATCAGCCTTGAGGCCTGAAACGATGCGTTGCGCGGCTTCTTCCGGGCTGGTCTTGTCCATCTCCAGGTCTTTTGCCATATCCGTATCGATGGGTCCGGGGTTGACCGTGTGTACGCTGATACCGCGTGGCGCCAGTTCGATACGCAGCCCCTGCGACATGGAGAACAGCGCGGCTTTTGACGCGCTGTAGCCGCCCAGGCCGGGGAAGTTGACGAACGCGGCGATCGTGACCACGTTGACGATGACGGCATCTCTGTTTTTCTCCAGTATCGGCAGGAATTCGCGCACGACATCGAGCGTACCGTAATAGTTGATGTCTACGTCCGCGCGTATGTCGTCGAGCGACGTTTCCAGCAGGCTGCCGAAGTGAGCCGCGCCCGCGTTGTTGATCAGAAGGTTGACGTCTCCCGCGTCCGCGGCGGCCGCGGCGATCGTTGCGGGTTTGGTGATATCGACGGTTACCGGAACGACCCGGGAGTCGCCGAAGTCCGGCAGGCTGTCGAGGTTCCGCGCGGCGGCGTAGATTTTCCGGACGCCGGCGTCGAGCAGCGCGGTTACCGTTGCGCGACCGATGCCGCGGTTTGCACCCGTAATGAATACTGTCTTGTCGTTGAAGTTCATTGCTCGTGTCCTCTTTGTGGATGATTGAAGCGTGGGGACACAGTAGGCCGTGCAGATATTCTCGTAAATAGATAGAATTGCTTCTCAAATGTGCAATTTTGCACAGCCGGCCAAAGCACTGAAAACGATGAACTGGGACGATGCCCGTTACTTTCTCGCGGTCTGCCGCAGCGGTTCCGTCAGCGCGGCCGGCAAGCTACTGCGCGTCAATCACACGACCGTCGCACGTCGTATTGCCGCTTTCGAGACTGCGCTCGGCACCCGGCTGTTCGACCGCACGCGTGAAGGCTATGTCATGACGCAGGCCGCGGAGAACATGTACGACAACGCGCTCAAGATGGAGGAGTACGCACAAACCATCGACCGGACCATGTACGCGCAGGATGCGGCATTGCGAGGGGAGCTCAAGCTCACGGTACCTTACGACTTTGCGAATCGCATTCTCGCGCCGGTACTGCCGGCATTCAGAAAACACTATCCCCAGATCGACCTCGAGTTGCTGACGACCACAGGGCTCGTCGATCTCTCGGCGCGCGAAGCGGATCTTGCGATTCGTCTGACGGCAAAACCGCCGGATTATCTGGTTGGACGCAAGCTGCTGCCGCTCCGGCACGGCGTGTACGGCACCCGCAGGAGCCTGCGCTCAGCGGGTAGCGAAGCAGACGTGATCCTGTTTCGTTCAGAACGTACGCTGCCGGAATGGGTGCGCGATCATTTTCCGGACGCTCGCGTTGTCCTGCGCACCGACAACCTGAGTACGATGCACGCCGCTGTCGCGGCGGGACTCGGCCTGGCACGGATGCCGTGCTATGAAGGCGACGAAAACAAGAAGCTCTTGCGCCTCGACCTGCCGTTAACGCCGTCGACCTGGGGCATCTGGGTGCTGAGCCACGTGGATCTGCGATCGACTGCGCGCGTGCGGGTTACACGGGAATTCATGACTGACGTCATCATGCAGAAGGAGGCGCTCATTCGCGGCGAGGCGAGCCGGTACTTCGAGACAGGCGGCCAGTCTTGATGCCGGTTTCCGGCATCCTCAGGAGTGACTCCACGACCAGATTGTGCTGCCGCAGCGTTCTACGTCGAGCGGCCCGACGACGGAAGCACGGCACTGCCGAATCGTGCGGCGCACAAGGCTATACTGTGTCTAATGCCTGAAGGAAAGGCGGGGGGAGTTCCAGGTGGCGTCAGCGGATATTACGCAGCTGCTGCATCAATGGGTTGAAGGTGACGAACGGAGCCTCGACGAGCTGGCACCGCTTGTGTATCGGCAACTGCACACGATCGCCTCGCGTATTTTCAGCAGCGAGCGCAAGGATCACACGCTGCAAACGACGGCCGTGGTCCACGAGGCGTTTGTCCATCTCGTCGACGCCAAGGTCGACTGGCAAAACCGCAGCCATTTTTATGCGCTTGCCGCCCGCATGATGCGCCGCATGCTCGTCGACCACGCCAAAGGTAAGGCCGCGGCGAAGCGCGGCGGTGGAGCGCTGAAGCTGCCGCTTGACGACGTACTGGTGATTGCGCCGAAGACCGGCGAGGACGTGCTGCATCTACACGAGGCGCTCAACGAGCTTGCGGATCTTGACCCCCGCAAGGCGGAAATCCTGGAGCTGCACTATTTCGGTGGGCTGACCTACGAAGAAATGGGAGAAGTGCTGGGCTTGTCCAGCAGCACGCTCGATCGCGAGATGCGTTTCTCCAAGGCGTGGCTCAAAACCAGACTCGAAGACTAACCCCAAAATCTCACCGGTCGGCCAGCGTCTGGCGCGCAAGGCGCCGATGTATCGGACGATGTGACGGTTCTGGAGTGCGTTTTCAGAACGCCATTTCTGTTCCGGCGCTGGCCTATCGCGGTTCAGGCGGTTTCTCGCGCGCCCTGGCTGGCTCTTCACTCAAGCGTTCGCTCCAGAGCGACGCCAGGACGGCTGCGAATTCCGCCTAAATCCGCAATACCGGTGAGATTTTCGGGCTAGGGCCGGGCGCTACTCGGATTCCGCCGCTTCGCGGTAGCGAGCCGCGTTGACCTCGTCGCCCATCTGTTCATACACGCTCGCCAACCTTTCCGCGGCGGTCCGCGTGCCGCCATACTCCGGGCCCCGGCTGTCGAGAAAACCGTCGTAGGCTTCGACGAGCATTACGATCGCCTCGGCGTGCTCACCCTTACCCGATAGCGTTGCGCCGAGTCCGCTCTTGAGTTCGAGGATAAGCCGGTGGCCCGGGTCAAAACTTTCTTCGCGAATGGCCAGTGCTTCGCGGAGCAGTACTTCGGCTTCGTCGTACCGCCCCTGTCGCCTCAGGACCTCCGCTTTACCGCCCATGGGAAACGATCGGTTTGCATGGCGCGGCGGCAACCCCACGGCGTTCTGCATGTCGATCGACTTGTTGAAGAAGTCGATCGCGGCGTCGTAGTCGCCCTGATTGCGCAACAGAATGGCCTGATTGTTGTACGCGGCGCCAAGGCTCGGATGAGGCCCGTCGTGAATACGCTCAATGATGTCGATGAACGTTCGATTCGCTTCGACCGCGTCGTCGAGTCGCCCCATCTCGTCCAGTAGCTGACTGTAGCTGTTCCAGGTATGGGCAACTTCGATGTGGTCGGGCCCGAGCATGCGCGTACGCGAGGCAATGATTGCCTTGTACAGCGATTCGGACTCGTCAAGCCGATGGGTGTCGCGCAGCAGGCCGGCAAGCTGTCGCTTCGTGCTGTCGCTCTCCGGGTGTTCGCCGCCGTACATGCGATCCTGCATGGCAAGCGCGTCGCGCAGCAACGGCTCCGCTTCGTCGAGCCGATCGAGGATGCGGTAGATGCCCGCGAGTTTGACCATCGCTTCGGCCAGGAATTCGTCGTCCGAGCTGAACAGCGCGCGGCCCATCGCCAGCGCGCTTTCGTGGAGTTCTGTCGCGCGCTCGTAATTGCCGATCGTTTCTTCGAAATAGGCCAGCACGCTCAACGCTTCCATGACCTCACGGTGCGGTTCCCCGAATAGCAGGCGGCGGGTCTCGAGTGCCTCCCCGAATAGTGCTTCGGCTTCTTCATAGCGGCTGGCGTCCTGATGGAGGATGCCGAGCATGAGCTTTGAGGTGGCCACTTCCGCATGCTGTTCGCCGTAGATGCCGATCTGCCGGGTCAGCGCGTCGGCGACCAGCGCCTCGGCTTCTTCTGGCACGCCGAGGCTGTGGTACACCTCCCCCAGTACGCGCATCATGTTGGCCTGCACGCCGGGCCGGCCAGAGAGCTCCGTGCGGATCTGTTGCGCGCCCGCGTCCAGCAGCTCGCGGGCGCTGACCGATTCACCGCGCGCTTCCTCCGGATGAGAGACCGTAAACAACCCGGTCACGAAGTCGACGACCTCGCTTGCCTTGCGTTGTTCGTCGAGCGCGAGATCGCGTTCCGCCGCGAGACGTGTCGTGTAAAACGACGTGAGACCCACAAACGCCAGCACAACGGCAATCGTGACACCGGTGCCCAACCGATGGCGGCGGACAAACTTGCCCATGCGGTAGGTCATCGAGTCCGGCCGGGCGACAACCGGTAGGCCTTGCAGGTGCCTGCCGAGGTCGGCCGCTACCTGATCGGCCGAAGCATAGCGATCTTCCGGTTCCTTTCTCAGGGCCATGAGGCAAATCGTGTCGAGATCGCCCTTGAGTTGCCGGCGCAGGCGTTCGATCGGTGTACGGCGAAGTCGGCCCAGTTCTTCAGGCACGGTCGTTTCGGCGCGCCCGTCGGTGTCCGCGGGACTCTGAGTGATTACGGTGCTGGGCCGCGCCGGGCCGTCTTCCAGCACGCGCTCCCGAAATTCCTGGGGCGTTCGCCTGACTTCGAAGGGCCGCCGCCCGGACAGTAGTTCGTACAGAATGACGCCGAGCGCATACACGTCGGTTGCGGTGGTAATGGTGCCGTCGACGAGCTGTTCCGGTGCCGCGTAGGCGGGCGTGTGCAGCGGCCGACCTGTCCGCGTCAGCTTGTGGTCGTCCGTGTCGTCGAGCAGCTTGGCAATGCCGAAGTCTAGAAGCTTGGGCACGCCGTCAGCGGTGACGATAATGTTCGAGGGTTTCAGGTCGCGATGAACCACCAGGCTGCGGTGAGCGTAATGCACGGTATTGCACGCAACCTGGAATAGCCTGATCCGCTCGTCCAGCGTGAGCTTGTTCCGGTCGCAGTACTCGGTAATCGGCAGGCCGTCGACATATTCCATCGCCAGATACGGTCGTCCGTCACCCGTCACGCCGCCGTCAATGAGCCGCGCAATGTTGGGGTGTTCGAGGCGCGCCAGAATTTGCCGCTCCATTTCGAAACGGCGCACGATGCGCTCCGTGTCCATTCCTTTTTTGACGATCTTGAGCGCGACATCCTGTTCATAGCTGCCGTCGACGCGCCGGGCGAGGAACACCGACCCCATACCGCCCGCGCCGATACGCTCGACCAGTTCCCAGGCGTCGATCGTCGTGCCAACCAGCTGGTCGTCCAGCTGCTGAACAAACTCGGCGTCCAGCGCAAACGACGTAAGCCTGTCCGGGTCGCGGTCGGCCTCCAGCAGGGCTTCCAGCTCCCGGCGAAGGTCGGGGTCGTCTTCGCAGGACTCAGAGAGGAGTTTTTCCCGTTCCCCGCCCTGTAACACCACGGCCTGGGCAAACAGAGACTGCAGTCGCTCCCATCTCGAATCGCTCATTTGTTCCCATCCTCACACTGGCGTTTTTCTGCCTGCCGGAACCGACGGCCGAAAGAACGCGGCGTCGTTGCGGCAGATCCCTACAGCCTATAGCGAGAGCGGGACTCGATCTTGCCCAAAATACCGGCGTCTTAGGCCTTGAGGCCGGCTTACTTGCGTGCGGGGTGGCGAAGTATAGTGCCAGTGGTTTCGCCCCCAGCGCTAATCGGCTGTTTTTACTTCGACTTTCTCGATCAGGGATATGGGCCCCTTAACCTGAATCCGAAGCTTTAGCGCCGTTGTTTCTTCCATGAAATTGAAGTTGGGAGCAGGATTTCTGCTAATGGTCGGTACTCCGCGGAAGCGTACTTGCGTCCAACCACCTCGATTGGCTCCTGGATCTACCGTCCGATAGACCTGTATCGTGAATCTGCATTTCTCTGTTAGCCGGGAAAGAGCAGGGCGGCATTTCAGACGAAAGCCGCTTAACACTCTGTGCCTCGTGCCGGCGTCTATGTCTATCGTCAGTGTTTTCGTCTTGGGGTCGTCTCCTCTGGAAGGAGGGTTACCCAGCAACCAACCGCGTTCAACTCGTTCCAAAGTAAACGACGAGGGCGCGAGTGTTAGGTCTTTGGGTATTGGAGAGAGCGAGTCCATGAAATGAGAAAGCACCGAGCTCATTAGGACTGCTTCTGCGGAGCCATCCGCGTTTACATTAACGACCATGCCGGCAGGTACAAGATTGCCACGGCTAACGTGCTCCATAATCATCGAGCCGCTATCCGATTGAACAACAGGTAATTCCGGGTCGGATGAAACAAACGTAAACGAACCTTCGCTTACGGATAGGCTCGTTAACTCAACATCAATAGTCTCTATAGAACCCGCTACGCCAACGACTCTATGCATCTGCACGCGGCCGGAGCGCCCCTGTTGGGAACCTCGAACGTGTGACGCTATTCTGTCTTCATCCACAAACCCGTCGCTGTATCCCTCTGAGAAGCACAGATTGTCGAAATAGGGATCGTAGTTTCTGGCAGCGGCCCCGACTATTGGGATTCCACTCTTCTTCTTTCTAGAGAGCATCGCAATGTCTTTTTCCTCATCCACGGCGACGACCGCGAGTCGGTGGCGCTTGCCGTCCTTCGAAAAGGCATGAATTCTGGCAGGAGATTTCTCGACAACATGCGCCGGTGTTGCTATGTAGCAAGTCCTCTCCATGCGGATTCCATAGCCCTGTCCCTGGCCACGACCAACGTCAAGAAAAACTGGCGAAGCAACTGCTGAGCAGACGAAGCCGGGAAATGCAAAGACGATAACCGTCGTGAAGAAGCGTGTGTTCATGTCACCGATCTGTCTTGATTTCCGACCGCAGGTGAAGCAGGTTTGCGAATGCGACCATCACAATCAAGGCTCCGTATATCCAGCGCAGATTTGGATCGCCGGCGAGCTGCGCTGACAAGTCCAGCGATATGCACTCGGGCAGCAAAGATGAAGGGGTTTCACTTACTGACTCGCCGCTTCCACGTTGACATGCGGTTAGCACGCTACCGCGTCTTGGGGCTGGGGCGAATACTGATACCGCTCCTGCATTTGCAGAAGCTGAGAGAAAGAGTGACGGTGCTTCCTCGGATGTGAGGCTCATGTTGAACTCGGCAAACCCCCACCAGCGAACAGGATTCCCTTCCTCGTCGAGCGCGCGTGATACTCTCGAGCCTGCGGGCACATCTATCGTTTCGGCTAGATAGAGTGCTTCTGCGTCAAAAGGACCCCAATTTAGCGGGATGAAAAAGAGCAGTCTGGATATCGAGCGCCCAAAGACTTGAATTCGGCCATGTCTCAGTATGGGGTTTTTGTCGCCGTAACCGAGGCTGTTAGCTGGCTCTTCTCCTATTTGAATGAGCCCGGTCAAGGGGAGCCTTACATATCCTTGGTAGGAGCAGCTTTGCTCTCTGGATGAAACGATAAAGCGCTGGAAGTCTACCGTTAGAGGTTCGTCGAGTTCCTCCGATTGCACCGTGGCTGAGCCGACGAGCACGATGAGCAATTCCCCTGGGCCCAAAACCTCGTAGATTACTCTTGTCCCGTTGCGCGGCCTGACGTGTACTTTGGAAAGGCATCGATTTCCCTCGGCTAAAAAAGCGTAGGGGATACTGAACGCCGCACTATCCGGAAGCGTGGTCATTGTCTCCGCAATCTCTGACCTGCCTGTAAATGTGATCATGGGTTGTGGTGACGTAAAAGATACTACGGCGAACAGAGCACCGATCAGAAACAGAATCGACAGCGCTAGACGGCGCGATACAGAAAGCCTTCGGGGTATTTTGTCACGAAGAATAGCGACGACCCGTTTTAGGGTGGCGTAGAGGTCGATGCTCACTGACGTAGTGTCTGCGGATAAGCGATTTTGAACGCTTCTTCAAGTGCGGCGCCTCTGCGAGGTGTCCTTGTTACAACAAGTTCCATAGTTTCGCTGGATGGCTTGCGTCGCAAATCAAAAACGCAAAGTGTGTCGAATGCGATCGTCCGCTCGTCCCGTTGAGTGTTGCAATCACCGACTATTTTCCAGCCGTCATCTACAACGAGAGCGGCCGAGAGCATAAGAGCTCGTCGGCTGTTGATATAGACCGTCAAGTCGTCTCTTCCCTCAGAAAAGGCTGTAGGGACAATTAGGGCATCACCGGAACCGTTGCAGTTGTCCTCCATCAACATCAAAGCTGCGAAGAAATCGACCGGATATTCGGATAACTCGCCGGAGAAGCGCCAGTCTTTCCTGGGCCTGATAGGATAGCGGCCAGCTCGTCGAGGTAAGTCAAGTACTCCCTCTGCATGGTATAGACCGTCTTTTGTTGTCGCCATAAAGCAAGCTCTTCTTCGCTTTCCGTTTGTCGGCGAGAAGCCCCTGAGCGAGTCTAGGTCGACATTCGGTCCAGCGTCTCCGAAGCGGGCGCCCACGATGAGGGTTCCCGAGACGTTGCCTTGTTCAGCAAAATCTTCCGTAATGACACCGCTTATCGACTGGGCGAACGTCGATGTTCCTGCAAAGCAGCAGGCCGAGAGGCACAGCGCAAATACCCGCAGTTTGTTGGGGGCTCTGAACAACATCGTGGTCCTTATGAGCAAGACGAATCTTTTTGCGGAGTATAACTAAGCCAAATAATCTCGGTCGACGCGGAACGTTAACATCGTAGCCTTGAATTGCCGACTTGTTGCATTGGCAACCCATGGGACTAGTTGTAGAACATGTATCGGTGATGCTTTGTGAGTAGAGGTTGACAGTATCTTTCCACGCTGGACTATAGGTTTGAGCTTGGCAAAGTTGGAGCGGGGCAGAGTTCGTAACCGGAGAGGCAACCCAATAGGAAGCACTCGTCAGGTGCCGCGAGCAAAAAAAACCCGGCACTCGGGACGAGTGCCGGGAATAGAGCGCTGTTACCTCGCCAAATCTTCGATGCTATTCGTAGCGTAGCGCCATGACCGGACGCGCGGTTGCCGCACGGCCGGCCTGCAGAGCAATCGTCAGCCACGCCGCCCCAAGCGCTACCAGCGCGCTGGCGACAAACAGCCAGCCCCAATCCGAGAACGGCGCCTTGTAGACGAAGCGCGTCAGCCACTGGCTCATGAAATAGTAGGCGATCGGCCACGCAATGACGTTCGCAAGCAGTACGAGTTTCGTGAAGTCCGAGGTCAATAGCATGACAATATTGGCCGCTGACGCTCCCATGACCTTGCGTATGCCAATTTCCTTCGTGCGGCGTTCGGTTGTAAATGACGCAAGGCCGAACAAGCCCAGCGTGGCCACGAAGATCGCAAAACCCGAGAACACGGCGAACATACTGGCTTGCCGGGATTCGGCGCGATAGCGCGCGTCGAAACGGTCGTCTAGAAACTCCCAGGCAACGGGTTCGTTCGGTACCAGGCGCGTCCACACGGTTTCGAAATGCTCGATGGCCGTACTCGGGTTGCCGGGAGCCAGCTTGACCGAAATGGACCGCTGGTAGCCGTCTACCGGCTCGGCATAGAGCGTGGCTTTTTTCTCGTCGTGCAGGGACGAGAAGTGGATGTCGGGAATGACGCCGACCACTTCGCGGTCGATCCATTGTGTCCAATCGCCGTTTTGGGGTTCGCGAACAATCTGGCCGACGGCCTCCTGCGGCGTCCAGCCGAGGCGCCGAGCGGCTGACTCGTTGAGCACGGCCGCTCCTCTGACCACCGGCTGTTCTTCGCTGATCTCTCCAATCTTCATTTCGTTTTCCCGAAACGGCCGGCCCGCAAGGAACTCGATGCCGTAGTGATCGAACCATTGCCAGTCGACCTTGATGTCGGATATCCCCACGGCGTTGTCCCGGACTTCCTGCGCCCCCGCGGGCAGATAGATGCTGCTGTCGAGGTTCTGCTGGCTGGGAATGCGTGACGAATACACGACCGACTCGATGTCGGGATGGGCCTCGAGTTCCGCCTTGAGCGGCGTGTACAGTCCCCACAGGTCGGCGAAGAAAGGCAGCGAGTGGACGATGTTCCGTTCGCGCTCGTAGCCCAGGTCCATGGTGCGCGCGTAGTGCATTTGCGCCATGACGACGCCGGTTGCTATCAGCAGCGCAATCGACGTCGCAAACTGGAAAACGACCAGTATGCGCCGCAGCAATGCCGAACCGCCGCCTGATACCGTCCCCTTGAGTACGGACGCAGGCCGGAAGTGCGACAGGTAAAACGCCGGGTAGCTGCCGGCAACTACGCCGACGATAATTGTGCCGATCACCAGCGTAGCCAGTGTCAGGGGATCGGCGAGTGAAAATGCAATCGGCTTTTCGAGGAACGCACCGAACGCCGGCAGCGCCAACTCGACCAGCGCCAGGGCCAACAGCATTGCGACCGCGGTCAGCAGCACGGATTCTCCGAGGAACTGCAGGACGAGCTGGCTGCGGTTGGCGCCGACAACCTTGCGGATGCCCACCTCCTTGGCGCGCTGCGTCGATCGTGCTGTCGTCAGGTTCATGAAGTTAACGCAGGCAATCAGCAGGACGACAAACGCCACGGCCGAGAACGTGTAGACGGCGGCTATGCTGCCGTTCGTCCGCCACTCGCTGTCTCGGTTCGACGTCAGGTGAATGTCGGTGAGCGCCTGCAGACCGATGGCGGTGCTCTCGGGGGCGTCTTCGCCGCGGTGCCTGACAATGAAGTCGACGAACTTCGCTTCGAGGTTGTCCGCGTCGAAGCCGGACTCCAGGCGCAGGTAGCTGAAGTAGCTGTTATTGCCCCAGCGTTCGAGCGCCTCGGGACCCATCATTATCGGTACGATGTCGATCGACACGACAATTTCGAACGCCATGTGGGTGTTTTCCGGCAGATCGCGGAATACGCCCGCCACCGTGAAGTCGGCCTGGTTGGCGATGTTGACGGTCCTGCCCATAACGTCCGTGCTGCCGAACAGGCGTTGTGCAGCGCGTTCCGAAACCACAACGTTTGTCGGGGCGGCCAGCGCCGTCGCCGGGTCGCCCGCCACGAACTCGAGGTTGAAGAATTCGAATATGTTGGGGTCGGCGATCACGGCAGCTTCATCGTTGACGGTCTTCTCGCCCACCGTAAACGCCGTCGTGCCGATGCTCATGATTCGCGTGATGTCCTCGACCTCGGGGTAGTCCTGCTTGAGCAATGGCGCAATCGGTGGCGCCACCGTCGCAAGGCGCAGGTTGTTGGAAAAGAAGTCGCGAGTGACGCGATGGATCCGGTCCGCGTCCTGCCAGTGCTTGTCGTACGAGGTCTCGTACTGCACAAACAGCGTAATGATGATGCAGCACGCGAGGCCAATGGACAGCCCAATGATGTTGATTGCGCTGAACAGCGGGTTGCCCGTAATGTTACGAAAGGCGATCTTGAGATAGTTCTTAAGCATGGCGCGCCTCGCTCGCGGCCTGCATGCCGACAACGTTCTCGGACAGTATGCGGCCGTCCAGCATGTTGACGACCCGGCTGGCGTGCTCGGCATGGCTGCGGTCGTGGGTCACCATGACGATGGTTGTGCCCTCCGAGTTCAGCTGCTCGAGCAGGTTCAGCACCTCCTCGCCGTTGGTCGTGTCCAGGTTGCCGGTGGGTTCGTCGGCGAGTATCAGCTTCGGCTGGGTAACAACGGCGCGCGCAACGGCGACGCGCTGCTGCTGGCCGCCGCTGAGCTGCTGCGGCCGGTGATCGGCCCGGTGAGCGATCTTTACGCTTTCCAGTACTTCGCGCACGGCCTGGTCGCGCTCTGCAGCCGGTGTCTTGTGGTAGAGGAGGGGGAGAGCGACGTTTTCAGCCACCGTGAGCTCGTCGATCAGGTTGAAGCTCTGGAAGATAAAGCCGATGTGCTGCTTGCGCACGGCGGCGAGTTCCCGCTCCGTGCGCTGGGATACTTCACTGTCGAGGAACACATAACTGCCCGAGTCCGGCGAATCAAGCATGCCAAGCACATTCAGAAGCGTGGACTTGCCGCAGCCCGAAGGCCCCATGACGGCGACAAACTCGCCGCGATCGATTTCGAGGTTGACGGAGTTCAGCGCCGTGGTTTCCACGTCGCTCGTGCGGTAGACCTTGGAAAGATTGTGAAGCTTGATCATGTGTTTATCCCCGGTAGGTATGTGCGATTCGTTTGGTTTGATCGATTTACTGGCCGTCGATGCGCAGTTGATCGACGGTAATGAAGCTGCCGTATGAGGAGACGATCACCTCGTCGCCGTCGACGAGGCCGCTGATGACCTCGATGCTGCTGGCGTTGCGTCGTCCGAGCTGCACCTGTCGGCGCTTGGCCACGGTCCGGTCCGCGTTCAGGACGAACACCCAGGCGCCGCCCGTGTCGTTGTAGAACGCGCCGTTGGCCAGCAAAACGGTGTCGCTTTCCGCGGCGCCGAGGACAAGCTGCATCTGCAGCGTTTGCCCGCGGCGGATTCTTTCGGGCGCGGCCGTGAGGAAGCGCAGGTCGATCTCGAATTGTGAGGCCTGCACGTTCGGATAGACCTTGCTGATCTCGAGCTCAAAGTCCTCTCCTTCGAGGTCGAGCGTCGCGCGTTGCCCGACGCGTACCCGGTTCAGATAAAACTCGTTGACCAGCGCCGTCGCCTTGAACCGATCGATATCGTCGATCTGTCCGAGCCGCTCGCCGCGCGATTTCGATTCACCAATCTCCGCGTTTAGCGACGTGAGCTGTCCGGCCCTCGGCGCACGTATCAGCAGGTTTTCGAGATTGGCCCGGGCCAGCGCGAGGTTCTTTTCGAGCTGCTCGACCGATGCCTCGAGCTGCTCGATCTGTGCCAGCCGGATGCGTTCGTCCTGCGCCTGGCTTTCGCGCGTGACGACGCGGCGGTTCTTCCAGTATTCGAGCTCGTCGGTCGCGTCCTCGAACTCGTTTCTCGATACGAACTTGTTGCCTTCGAGTTCCTGGTAGCGCTGCACAAGCCGGCCCAGCCGCGTGATCTGGTAGTCGATTTCGATGAGATCGCTCTTGAGCGACAGGCGGTTCTGCTCGATGGCCAGCTGTGTATTGCGCAGATTGTTGAGCTGCTCGCTGACTTCGGCCTCGCGCGCAATCACGTCGAGCTGCAGCGCGGTATTGGAGAGTTCGATGATCGGCTGGCCTTCGGTAACCAATGCGCCGTCGTCGACGAGCACACGTTCGACACGACCGCCTTCTATTGCGTCGAGAAACACGCTGCGTTCCGGCTCGACCGTGCCGCGCAGCGGAATGTAGTCCTCGAACTCGCCGGTTTCGACGATAGCGGTTCGTACACGCTCGCCGTCGAGCGTGTACGAGGTCGACGAGTTGCGGGATTGCCAGACGACCAGGGCCAGCGCGGTCGCGGCGGCAATGCCGCCCACGACGTACAGGGCTTTGCGGCTTTTCCGTTCGATTTTGCGGTCCATCGAGGCGCCGGGGTTCGTACGAGGCGTGTTCATGCTCCTTATGGAGCAAGTCCCGTGCCGGTTTTGGTATCTAATAAAATCAATGATTTAAACCAATCACGTCCGGGTGCGGTGTTCGATATCGAAAACCAGTGATCGATTTCGGACACTTCTGGCGCTACATTCGACGCATGACTTCCCAAGCCACCGTGCTGGTCGTGGACGACGACCCCGACGTGTTGACCGCGGCGCGCATGCTGCTCAAGAAACACTATCTGCGGGTGTTGACCACGGAAAATCCGGAAGACCTCGAGGGTCTGATGGCCGCCGAGCGTATCGACGTGTTTCTCGTCGACATGAATTTCGCCATTGGCCGTAATACCGGCGCCGAGGGTTTGCACTGGCTGAACGTCATCCTCAAGCGGGATCCCGATGCCGTGGTCATACTGATGACCGCGTTTGGCGACCTGAACACGGCGGTCAAGGCAATGCGCGACGGTGCAGCCGATTTTGTCCTGAAGCCGTGGCAAAACGACAAGTTGCTGGCGACACTGCGGGTTGCCGCCGAGCTGCGCCGCACGCGCGCTACCGTGAACGCATTGAGTGAGCCGTCACCCCCTACCGACATGGTGGCGGATTCGGCGCCGATGCGGGAGGTGCTGAAAGTGGTTGCACGGGTGGCGCCTACGGACGCAACCGTGTTGGTTCGAGGCGAGAACGGCACCGGCAAGGAGCTGATTGCAGAGGCCCTGCATCGACAGTCGAGCCGTGCAGGCAAGATGCTCGTGACGGTCGACCTCGGGGCCGTGTCGGAAAACCTGTTCGAAAGCGAGCTGTTCGGCCACCGCGCGGGTGCGTTCACCGACGCGCGGGAGGATCGGGCCGGACGATTCCAGGCCGCGAACGGCGGCACGCTGTTCCTCGATGAGATCGGCAATCTGCCGCTGCCGCTGCAGGCCAAGCTTCTTCGCGCGCTCGAAGCACGCGAGGTTACGCCGCTCGGTAGCGACCAGCCGATGTCGGTCGACGTTCGCCTGATTGCAGCGACGAATCAACCGCTCGAGGAACTTGTTCGCAAGGGGGCTTTTCGAGAGGATTTGCTCTATCGAATCAACACGATCGAAGTTCGATTGCCGCCGCTTCGTGAGCGCCTGGAAGATCTTCCCGCACTGGTCGGGCACTTTGTGAAGGCGGCATCCCGCAAGTATCGCCTGCCCGAAAGGGCACTGTCGCCCGACGCACTGGCTGCACTCGAAGCCCATCACTGGCCCGGCAACGTCCGCGAGCTGTCACACGCCGTCGAGCGCGCCGTGTTGCTCGGCGAGGGCGACGTCATGACGGCGGCGGACTTCAGTTTTGCGCCGCCGCTCCGCACATCGACCCAAAGATCGAACGACGAATCGCCCAACAGCCCGGCGGGGCAGACGCTCAACCTGGAGCAGAACGAACGTATGCTCGTGGAAACGGCTATCCGAAACGCCGGCGGCAACATCTCGCAGGCTGCCGGGACGTTGGGTATCACCCGCGCGGCCCTGTACCGCCGCATCGAGAAGTTCAAGCTGTGAAGCAACGGCTGCGTGCGCGCTTCCGCCTGTTTACCGTTGTGCAGGTCGTGTTGCTCGGCCTGAGCATCGGCGCACTTGTACTGAGCGTACTCACGGCCAGATACATTGCCGTTCCGCTGGTTCTGGGCGCCGTTGTTGTTGCGCAGGTGGTCGGGCTGATCCATTCGGTGCACCGGCACGTCAATGCGCTCGAAGATTTCTTCGCAACCGTCAACTACGAGGACTTCACGCGCCGCTTCATCGAGGAGGACGTCGACGCAGAGCTCAAAGATGCGTTCAATCGGGTTATCGAACGTTTTCAGGACGCAAAAGCGGATCGCGATCTCAAGGCCGGTTATCTGGACACGGTCATTCGACACGTGCCCGTCGCCTTCTTTGCCGTGCGTCAGGACGGCTCCATGTCGCTCGTCAACAACCCGGCGCGCCGCCTGACCGGTCTGCCAACGCTCGGCAATATTCGCGAACTGGCCGCGCTGGATCCGGCACTACCCGCTACCCTGGCCGGCATCGAAGCAGGCCAGCAGCGCATGCTGCAGACCAGCATACGTGGAATACCCGTCGAGCTGCGCGTTGCCGTGACCGAAATCCGCGTACCCGACGGCTTGGAGCGGCTGTATTCCATCGAAAACCTGTCGGGCGAGTTGTCGGCCCGGGAGTCCAGCGCCTGGAGAAACCTCATTCGTGTGCTGACTCACGAGATCATGAACACGTTGACGCCGATCACGTCGCTTGCGCAAACGGCCGTCGGCATGCTCGGCGATCCGCGCGCCGAGGACGATGTCCGGGAAGCCGTGACCACCATAGGCCGGCGCAGCGAAGGCATGATCGATTTTGTGTCGCGCTATCGCGAACTCCTGCACGTGCCCGAGCCGGTGCCGGCCGACGTCAGCGTGCTCGACGCGCTGCAGCACGTGGCCAGGCTCATGGAAGGCAGCATGCCCGGCGTGAACATCTCAGTGGAGGTTGTCCCCGAGACGCTGGAAGTGTTTGCCGACAGGCAGCTGCTCGATCAGGTGCTGATCAACGTTGTCAAGAACGCAGGGGAGGCAGTTGCCGCTCAGGAGGATCGGAGTATTCGCCTTTCGGCCCGTCTCGATCTGAGTCGGGTGATTATTAGCGTCGAAGACAACGGCCCGGGCATCCCGGAAGCGGAACTCGACCAGATTTTCATACCGTTCTTCACGACGAAGCGGGACGGCAGCGGCGTGGGCCTGTCGCTTAGCCGGCAGATCATGAGCGCGCACAATGGCGAGATTGCGGTCGAGACGGGCGCTGGCGGCAGCACGTTCCGGCTAGTGTTCAATTAGGACCGGAATCTATCTCGAAACCGCTTTCGTGCTACCAGCTGTCCACCGGCAATTCGATGGCAACGCGCGTACCGGCGTCGCTCGATTCGATACCGAGGTTGAGCCCGGCGTCGTCAGCGCGCCGCCGCATGTTGCCGAGCCCAAACCCCTTTTCGACCGACTCGGGATCGAAACCCTTGCCGTCGTCGACAATTTCGATGCGAATGCGATCGTCGACGAGGCGGGTGCTGATGGCGATGTTCCGGGCATCTCCGTGACGCAGCGCGTTGGTCGAGGCTTCCTGCAAAATCCGCAGCAGGTTGAGCGTTTGCTCGGGCCACAGCGAGGTAGCCGGAATGTCGCCCATATCCCAATGCAGGCGGACGCCGCTTCGCTCCCAAACGCGCTTGGAGCGGTGCCGAAACGAAGCCAGTAGCGAAATCAGGTCGTTGTTGGCCGGCGCAATCGAATCCACGATCAGGCGAAGGTCGACCAGCGCCCGTTCCAGAGACTCTTTCAGCTCGGTGTCGCTGTTGTCCTTCTCACTCATGGCAAGCGCCTGAATGAGCTGGCCGCCGAGGCCGTCGTGCATGTCGCGCATTAGCCGGTCGCGTTCCTGCGACAGGGTTCGTTCGCGTTCGAAAAGGCGCCTCTGCTCGTAGCCGGCTTCGAGTTCGCGTGCTTTCTGCTGGACACGCTGCTCGAGGTCGTTGTTGAGCGTGACGAGATCGCGCGAGGATCGCACGTAGCGATACACAATGACGAGGTTGATGAACGCTATATGTGTGATGCCGACATAGCGAATGTAAAACGTCGTCCCCGGAATCCAGGTCGTGAAGTCGAACAGATAGTCACGGATACCGAACACGAGGCCCATGATGCCGACGACATAGAGGCCAATGCTTTCGACGGACCAGTAGCGCCAGCTTGCGTAGGTGTACTGCACAAACACGACCAGCGAGCACAGCAATATGAAGGGTACCCAGATGAATGCGTAGTAGCGGTACAGGGCATAGATGTCGTGTTGGATCAGATACAGCACAAGCGGCGCCGTAAGCACGAGTCCCAGCGCAATGACGCTCCTCTCCAGCCACTTGAGTTTGAGTCTGAAGAAACGATTCGCAAACATGGGTGACAGGATGACCCACCAGAGCGACAGGTAGAGCAGGGCAAAAAACGTCCAATGGTGTATCGGGATGTGGTCGATGAGCGCCATCATCGTGTTGATCGACCAGATGACGACAATCACGCCGTAGATGCCGTAAACGCCGTAGTCGGTGAACTCGCGCCGGCCCACGAAATAGAGAACGAGCAGAGAGGACGCAAGCCCAAACATGATCGTCACAACGGCTGCCGGCAGCCAGAGCCCGTAAAAGCGCGCAGTTCGGTGGATTTCACCGAGCGTGTCGGACGGCCCGATGAACAGGTCGTTGGGCGTTATGTAGCCGCCTTCGCGCGCCAGACGTACATAGAGCGTATCGGGCGGTTGCGATGCCCCAGTGCTGACGGGCAGCGGAAAGTGCAGCGGCCGCACATAGAACGGGAGAGGCCGCTGCATCCTGCCGCTCGATCCAACGTACCGGGAGCCCAGATACACGGAGACGTTTGCCTCCGGCAAGCGCATGTAAAGCGCCGCCCCGGCTGCGTAGCGGGGAGTGTCGGCTAAATCGATGGCAATCCAGCTGCTGTTGAAGTTCTCGCGACGGATCGGCACGGAGATGTATGTGTCGGCATCGATCTCCCGCCATTGTGCGTCGACGGGCGGCGTTGGCGAGTGCGATTCGACGATGCGCATCGTGTCGACCCGGTACTCATCGAGCACCGGATTCGGTGTGTCGAGCTGATGTGCGATGTGCAAAATGATGAACGGAACGATGCCGATCGCAATCAGCCAGGCGGCGCGGGTTCTTGCCGGTGGTTTCACTTGTCCATCGGTCAATGGTCCATCAGTCAATCATCCATTAACCCCAGGCGCTTCGCCTCGTAGACGGCAGCCGCCTTGGAGTTGACCTCGAGCTTGGTGTAAATGCGCTTCGTATAGGTTCCGACCGTATTGGCCGACACGTTCATGAGTTCCGCAATTTCGTTGTAGGTGTAACCCTTCGACGCCAGCATCAACACGTCCTGTTCCCTCAACGACAGGCTGACGTCCGTTTGCGAGGCGGCGTTGCGCTGGAAATGGGCAATCAGGTGGCTGGCAATCGCCGGGCTGATCGGCGATTCGCCGTTCAGGATCTGGTGGATGGCAACCGAGATCTCCCGGGCGTCGTCGTCTTTTAACAGGTAACCGCTGGCGCCGGCGCGAATGGCGCTGACGACCCTTTTTTCGTCCCCAAATACCGAAATCACGAGGATTTGCGACTGGCCGCTGGCCAGGCCGATCAGCTCCGTGCCGCTGCCGTCGGGCAGTTCCAGGTCGACGAGCAGGACGTCGGGTTTGAGGCGGTCAAACTCACGCTTGGCGGCCGCCAGGGTGCCGACGTCGGCGACAACGCTCAGTTTGGGGTCGGTAGACACCTTGGCGACGAGGCTCAGGCGCGTTGCGTCGTGGTCCTCGACGATCATGACGGTCAATCGGTTCATGGACCAGTTTTAGACGACCCCGTTTAACCGTGCAAGTCACCTATACAGGTGACACTCGTTCGCGTGACACCCGAGGTGGCCCCGATCGTGCACAGTCGCCGCCCTCAAAAATGGGTGGAAGGGCATGGATCACTACGTACTGATTGCGTCCAGGAACGACCGCGAGGCTCGTGACGCGAACTACTGCTTCGAACTGGGCGCGAAGCTCGCAAGCAAGGGGCACACGGTTGCCGTATTCATGGTGCAAAACGGTGTGCTGACGGCCTGCGAAGACAAGCCGGAGCTTCTGGCTGCACGCGACGCCGGCGTCATGCTGCTGGCCGATTCGTTTTCACTTCGCGAGCGCGGCATATCCGCCGCTCGCCTCAACGAGTCCGTGCTGAGCACGGCGCTCGACTTTGTCGTCGACAGGTTGGCTGCCGGTGACAAGGTGATCTGGCACTAGCCATCCGGCTCAAACGGAATCTCAACAACATGGCAAAGAAACCAATGCTGACATTTGTCCTCATGGACGCGCCTTTCGAGAGCGCCCGCACGACGACGGCAATGCGTCTCCTGGATATCGCGGCGCGCCGGGGTTACGACATCAACGTGTTTGCCTATGAAGGTGCGGTCTACCTGCCTTTCGCGCGCCAAACGCAACACCCGAATGCCGTCCACGGCCACGATACAGAGGAAGAAAACCACCCGCTGCCCAAAGACTGGGTCGGCGCCCTCATTGCAGAGGCCGAAAGCCGCGGCGGGTCGATCGACTGGGCCAACTGCGGCCTGTGCGTCGACGAGCGCGGCGCCGAGGAATGCGTCAGCGGCGTGCGCCGCGGGACGCCGGCGGATCTCGTCGACTTTGCCAAGCGCTCCGACAACACGCTTGTCATCCCGACTTCATAAGGAGCCTCGCATGAAGGTTTTGCAGATTATCAGCACGGCCTACCGGGCCACGATCGAGGAGCAGGACGACACGATCGTCTGGCTGACGCATGCGATGACCGGAGCCGGCGGCGATTTCGACGTGCTCCTGACCGGCAACGCCGTGAACTACATTGCGGAACGCCAGGACGCGGCGGGCTTGAGTTTTGGCGGCTGGCGGCAAACCCAGCCACCAAGAATCGGGCGCGATATCGCCGGACTGATAGAAAAAAACGTCAAGGTGTACGTCGTCGATGACGACGCGCACGACATCGGCCTGACCGGCATTGGCGAGATCAGCGGCCCGAGCCGCATAGCACGCGCCGAGATCGCTGGCCTGTTCGAAAGCTACGACCAGATCTGGCGGTGGTAGCACAGTCAATCCAGACCTCATCCTCAAAACGTATAGAGACCGTCATGAAAACACACTTAATTCTGTTGCTTGCGCTCACAGCCGTTCTCGCGACCAACGCCAGGGCGGACGGAGCCGTCACTCAGACCGATCCCGTGCTGCGTACGGCCGATTCCGTCTGGGTCGGCGAGTCGCAGCTGATCCGCCACAAGAACCGCATTCACGTCATCGCCCGGACGACCGATCTAGACCCCGGTTCGGCCGTGACCGGGTGGTGGCGTGTTTACAATCGCCCGCAGCACTGCGCGGTTCCTTACGCGTGTGAATTCAGCGACCTTCAGAATCCAAAAGTCGATGGTTCGCAGCTGCACGCCACGACGCTGGTTGCGGCGGACGCTGAAGGCAAGGCGACCATTGTCGCCACGCTGTATCGGACCGCGGCAAAGGCCGAAGGTGGAGAGCGGTTTGCCGATACGTTGCCTGAGGGTCATCTCAACGGTTCCGGTCTGCGCCGGCCGCTCCGCGCCGAAGTCGAATTACTGCTCGCCAATCACGGCAAGCTGGCCGACCCCGATATCGTCGGTAACGAGGCTGCAATCGCGCAACTGCTGACGCCGTTCGACACGCAGATCGAGTGTTTCGATCCCAATCTGCCGAACCCGGGGCGCAGCTACCGCTGCGGCGTGATCCAGAAAGTCAATCACGCGGCGCTCGACTAGCGCTCGAGAACGTCAGGCGGGTCGGCGGCGGGGGCTCGGGTGGCTGGCCCGGGTTCGCCGCCGCCGATTCGCCTGTCCTCAGGTTTCCTCAGGGCCTAGAAGTCCGCGCTCAGCCGCAAATACCAGAAACCGCCGTTGAAGCCGTACGGCGACGTCAGCGCCCGATCGACACCCAGAAAGCCCGCCACGGCATGCCCGTCGCTGGGTGGGAACGCGTCGAACACGTTTTCGGAACCGATCGCGAGTCTCAAGGTTTCGTTGAAGCGGACGGTTCCTTCGATATCGACAAGAAAGTCCGACCCGTAGTTGATTGCCTCGGAAGCGTCCGGTGGCGAGAGCTGGCCGCCCGAATCGCCCCAGCCTCCGTAGTGATTGATACGCACGAAGCCCGAGAACATGCCCCCGCTGTCGTAGTCGAGCGTCAGGGTCGTGCGCTCGTTCGGCACCTGGTTTTCGAAGTCGAAGACGGTCGACGTATTCAATGTGTTCGGCGTGACGTCCTTCACTTCCTGGTCGTTGTAGTTGAAGCGCAGATCGACGAGCAGGTCGCCAACAGGCAGTTCGAAGTTGGTCGCGATGGCGAGATCCGCGCCCGTGATCTCGGATTCGAAGCCGTTGACAAAAAAGTTGATCGTGCTGCCGTCGAATAGTGCCGCATTCGGGATACCCGCCGCGTCCAGGATGGCAACTTCGGCCGGTCCGATCAGGTTCTGCAGGATCGTCAGCCGGTCCTCGATATTGATGCGGTACAGATCGAGCGTGATCGACAGGTTATTCGTCGGCGTGTAGATCGCACCCAGCGTGTAGTTCGTCGAGTCTTCGGGATCGAGCGACTGTGCGCCGAGCGCGATCGCGATAGGGTTGTTGACGGGATAGGTGCCGAACGGTATCAGGTTGCCCGCCGAGTCGGCGGTGGTCGTCACGTTCAGCGTATTGACCTGGCCCGGTGTCGGTGCGCGAAAGCCGGTGTTGATCGTGCCCCTGAGCGCAAAGCTGTCCGTAAACTTATACCGGCCGGAGAGCTTGAAGTCGAACGTGTTGCCGAACTCGTCGTAGTCCTCGGCGCGAATGGCCGCACCCGCGGCAAAACGATCGGTAATGTCCGCCTCGAGATCGACGTAGCCCGCAATGACGGTGCTGTCGAAGGACCCAGCCGATGCGAGCGGGAAGCCCTGGAAGCCGTCCGAGCCAAAGCCGAAAAACGCAAACGTCGGACCGAGTTCACGCGATTCCGGGTCGCCGGCAGTGACTTCGTAAGTTTCCTCGCGCCATTCCACGCCGAACGCGAGGTTCAGCGGCGAGGCGAGATTGCCCACGTCGAGCGATCGCACGACCTCGGCCGTGATTGCGCGTTCTTCCTGGGTCAGCGCGCCGGGATTGAAGTTGGTCGGCGACAGCCGCCCGAGGCTTGGGTTGATCGATTCGCCGAGGACGTACTCCGCTTCGCTTTCGGCTATCCGCGCCCGCAGGTCCCACAGCCATCCGCCACCGGTTTCGCCGGCCAGGCCGAGCAGCACGGCGTAGTCCGAGATATCGGCGCCGAAGTCGGGGTTGTAGCCGCCCGGGAAGTCGCCCGCGATGGGGTTCAACAGCACAAAGCCGCTGGGGCTGCCCGCGTCGGCCGTAATGTAGTCGGCGGGATTCAGGCCCGCCGCGAGTATATCGTCGACGAGCGACTGCGGGGCCGGGTCGGGAAGAAAGTCACCGTCGCCATCGACAATCAGCGTGCCGCGACCGTTAATGCCCGCTGCGGGCGGCAGTACGGGTGTGCGGTAGAAGAAGTCGGATATCGTTTCGTTGTCGCTGTAGGTCACGTGACCCGTGAAGCGGACGTTGTCGCTCAAGTCGAAGCCGGCTTTGACGATTGCCTTGAGCGTTTCCACGTCGGGATCGCCCCAGCGCTGGCAGAGACCGTTGAAGGGTGTCGCCTCCGCACCGACGACCGCAGCCACCGGCGCGCAATCGCCGCGCGGAATACCGCGAGACGTCGTGTCGGACGTAGACCGTTCGAGCGTGGCATTGACAAAGCCGTCGTTGCCGAAGCCGAAGCCGGCATTAGCGCTGAGCGACGTGCGTTCGCCGTCGCCTTCGAAATACTCGCCGTGTTGCGCGGACAGCGAAATGCCTTCGTCGGCGCTTTTCAGGATCAAGTTGATAACGCCGGCGATGGCGTCCGAGCCGTACTGCGCGGAGGCGCCGTCGCGCAGAATCTCGACGCGTTCGATGGCGGCCGACGGAATGGCCGCAAAGTCCACGGCCTGCGCGCCGGTGTTGACCGTGCCGAGCGGCGAGAGCTGCAGGTTGACGAGCGGTGACCGGTGACGCCGCGAGCCGTCGACGAGCACCAGCGTCTGGTCGGGCGCAAGATTGCGCAGTGAAACCGGGCGAATGAATGCCGTGCCGTCGGCGATCGGGAAGCGCTGCGTATTGAGCGCGGGCGAGAGTTTGGTAATGGCCTCGGTAACGTCGAAATTGCCCTGGTCCGTGAAATCCGAGCCACCGATAACGTCGATAGGCGACAGGGTTTCCGTTGGCGACTGGCCCTGCCGGCGCGTGCCAGTCGTGACAATCTCCTCAATGGTCTCGCCGTTCGACGCGGCCTGGGCAAGCGCGGGCCGCGCCGGTATGTGAAACGCGACTGCGGTCGCGACGATCAGTGCCGAGGCACCGATGTAATTCCCCTTACTCATGATAACCCCCCGTTTAATAAGCAAATATCTCGTCGTGACGAGACAACGCACAAGCGATTTACCCGCCAAAAGTATAGCTTTATCGAGAGGTTTTGCGACTATATCGACAATAAGTCGCGTTTTAACACAAGAGAAACACTCGGATGGGCGTTCGCTCAGCAGGCGGCAGGCCGCTGCTCGTTGACCGAACAAGGGGTTGAGGCAGGCGTATGACGGCGCTCAGCTATCGAGATGGCTGGCCAGAAACCGGTCGAGGCTGTTGGCGAAAGCCTGTTTGTCCCGCTGGCCGAAAGCCGCCGGACCGCCGCCGGTGTCCACGCCGCTTGCGCGCATCGTGTCGAGAAAATCGCGCATGTTGAGGCGGGCACGGATGTTTTCGGTGGTGTGCAGTTCGCCGCGCGGGCTCAGCGCGTGCCCGCCTTTTTCAATGACTTCCGCCGCCAGCGGGATGTCGCCCGTAATGACAAGATCGCCGGGTTCGAGGCGGCGGACAATCTCGTCGTCCGCGGCGTCGAAACCCCGCGGCACCTGAAGCGTCGTAATGTTATCGACCGCCGGCGCACTCAGTGGCTGGTTGGCCACCAGCGTAAGCTCCGTGCCCGTGCGGACCGCGGCGCGGAACAGAATATCCCGGACCACTCCCGGGCAGGCATCCGCGTCAACCCAGATTTTCATCGGTTGTCCGTCTACACCGCACGTTGCGGCGCTCTGCGCCGCCTTCGTCTGCGCCTGGCGGGTGTTGCATCCGCGTTCGCCTGCGGCTTGTTGCGACGGCGTTTCTTCGACGGCTGTTTCTTTGACCCTGGTTTTTTGGATGCAGGTTTTTCCGATCCCGGGCTTTTTGTCGCCTGGCGCTGCCCACGCTGCTGGCCGACGGGTTCCGATTTGATTCGCGGGTCGGGCTCGTAGCCCGGCGTTGTTTCCTTGCTTATCTTGAATCCCAGCAGCCGTTCGATGGCCGCGAGCAACTTGTGCTCGTCGACGCAGACCAGTGAGATGGCCTGTCCTTCCCGGCCGGCGCGGGCGGTTCGGCCGATGCGGTGCACGTAGTCTTCCGGTACGTGAGGGAGTTCGTAATTGATCACGTAGGGCAGCGCGTCGATGTCCAGTCCGCGGGCGGCAATGTCGGTTGCGACCAGCACTCGCACCTTGCCGGATTTGAAGTCGCCAAGTGCGCGCGTCCGCGCCCCTTGCGATTTGTTGCCATGGATGGCCGCGGCGCTGATACCGTCGGTTTCCAGCTGCCCGGCAAGCCGGTTTGCGCCGTGCTTGGTGCGGGTGAACACCAGTACCTGCCGAAGGTCGTGTCGGCCAATGTAGTGTGAGAGCAGTTCGCGTTTGCGGCGCTTGTCGACCGGGAGCACGAGCTGACTCACACGCTCCGCCGGTTTGTTGCGTGTGGCGACCTGGATTTCCGCCGGCTTGTCGAGCAGGCCGCTGGCGAGTTTGCGGATCTCGTCCGAGAACGTCGCCGAGAACAGCAGGTTCTGGCGGCGTTCAGGCAACAGTCTGAAGATCTTTCGCATGTCGCGGATGAAGCCCATGTCGAGCATCCGGTCGGCTTCGTCGAGCACGAGGATCTCTATCGAGGACAGGTCGATCTCGTTTTGCTCGGCAAGATCGAGCAGGCGGCCCGGCGTCGCGATGACGATATCGAGGCCTTTCCGGATCTTGTCCGTCTGCGTTCGTGCACTCACGCCGCCGAAAATGGCGGCGGACTTGAAGTGCATGTAGCGTCCGTATGTGCGCACGCTCTCGCTGATCTGCGCCGCGAGTTCCCGGGTCGGCGCAAGCACCAGCGCGCGAATACGGCGGGGCCCGCGAGAGCGGGTTCGATGAATACGATCCAGGAGCGGCAGCGTAAACGCGGCGGTCTTGCCGGTGCCGGTCTGGGCGCCGGCCAGCACGTCCGTGCCCGCGAGAACGTGCGGGATGGCCTGTTGCTGGATGGGGGTTGCTTCGCTGTAGCCGGTTTCTTCGACCGCGCGCAGCAATTCGGCTCTCAGGCCGAGTTCGCTAAATAACATGATTGGGGGTACTCAGAATTGCCTGACCAGGAGCGGCATAAGCCGCGCAAAGTTCGGTCCAGGCTGATTCTTAAAGGGGTGGCTCACGGGCCTGCAGAGTGCGGGTCGGAGCGGTCGGCGCAGACCGAAGTGCGCCAGAACGGCCGGCACTATAACAGCTAGGCGACAAAAAGAAAGCCGACAGCCCGCATAAATGCGCCTCGCTTGCCGAACGGTTCGTAGAGGTTAGGATGAGCCTGGGACGGTCGTGAACGGAAAGGGAGCATCGATGGTCGACGACGAGACACTGAATCTGGGCACCGAAGCGGCGTATTGTCAGGCCAAAAAGAGTTTCGACGAAGGCGGGGTTCCCGTCGGCAGTGCGCTGATTCTCGACGGGGCTGTCATTGCCGTTGGCCACAATCAGCGGGTACAAGCCGGCAGCAACGTTTTGCACGGCGAAACCGACTGCATCGAGAATGCGGGCCACGGCCGCGATCTCAGCAGGGCGGTTCTATTCACGAGCCTCAGTCCCTGCGCTATGTGTGCCGGCGCGATTCTACTGTTTTCGATTCCGGCGGTCGTGATACTCGATGACGAGAATACGGCCGACTTCGAAACCAACGTCGACTTTCTGCGAAGTAAAGGCGTTGATGTGCTGATCACGCCGCATGCGCCGTCGATCGAGCTCAACCGGACGTTTCAGCAAAGCCCGAAGACGCGGGCCATTTGGCTGGGCGACGTGGGCGAGGGCTCGTAACGCAGGCAGTCGGCAGCCGGATCAAAAACCGCCGCCGGTCTTGAAACCGCCACGGCTCCGCCGCCGTCTTCCCGACCCTTTCGGCGGTTGCGGCAAGTTGAAGCCGCCACCGCCTCCGGATCGCGAGCTCGGCCCCGGCCAGTGCCAGGAAGGCGCGCGTTGGCGGGATTTCTGTTTCCTGGGCTTCCGGCGCCGCGACACGCCGCCGCTGCCGAAGTCGGGCCATTCACCCGCGGCATCCCGGTAGTGCTGGTGACGGCGCAGGGTTTTCCAAAGCACCGTACCCTGGATGACGCCACCAATGACCTCGCCGATCATTCGTTCGATGCTGTCGCCCTTGTCGAAGCGTGAGTGCACGTCGTCGTAGCGGCTTCGCTTGAACTTGCGCCGCACCTCCTCGAGTTCCCGTATCCGCGCCACGCGCTGGTCCTGCTGCGAACGATTGCCGCCGAGTTCGTCTTTGAGCTCGGCGTACTGTTTTCTCAAACGCCGCAGTTCGTCGACGAGCGCGTCGTCCTCGTCGGTCATGGTTGCGCGCGCTATCCGCATGAGCTCATCGATGCCGCGACGCTCCAGCGTGGCCGAAAACACCCGCAGCGCTTTTGCGAGATGACCGTCTTCGCCCGCTGTGTAACGGCTGTGTTCAGCCTGCAGGTCGCGCAGCCGGCCTTCCGCTGCTTCAATGTCCTCGTCGAGCGTATCCTGCCGTCGCTCCGCTTCGGCCAGCGCATCGCGAGCCTCGGGAACCTGGCCGTCGCGAGCAGCCAGCTCCTCGATGTCCTGCAGTGAGTCGAGCGCTTGTTCAGCTGTCTCCCGAGCATGCTCCGCGTGTTCCGCCAGCCGTTTTGGTATTTCGAGCAATAGCCAGTAGTTCGCGCGGGCCTCTCCGTAGCCGCAAAGTCTTGCCACCCAACCGTCCAGTAGCCGTGCGAGCGGCCCGGCCGCATACTCGGGCGTGCCGTAGCCGCGATGCCAGAGATACATGAACAGTTCGTCGGCTTCGAACGGCTTGCCTTTGCGGACGCGGTCTTCTTTTGCGAGCTTGGCTTTGTCGTCCGCGCGCTCCGCGAGGGCTTCCGCTTCGTGAGCGAGTTCGAGCTGGGCGTTGAACGTGTCGCTGTCCTGAAGGCTGTCCTGCACTGCGGCTTCCCGCTCGGCAAGCTGGCGCGCCGCCGCGTCGACGTCGTCGTGCAACGAGCTTCGGCGTTCCTCCAGATCATCGAGTGCTTCGCCAGCGCCTTTCAGCTGCTCATTCAGGGACTCGATAGCGGCATCGCGTTGGGCCAGAAGGGTATTCACCTCGTTGGTAGCGGCTTCGAGGTGCTGAGTCACTTCGTTGCGCTTCGCCGCGTCGAGTCGGATACGGGCCATGCCGTCGATGGCTCTGGCCTGCCTGAGTTTGTTTTCCGTTACGGCCCGCGAGCTGGCCAGGAGTTCGATGTCCAGCCGCTCGAGGTCCCGTCGCGCGCGCTGCAGCGTTCCGTCCATCCGTTTGAGCGTATCGCGCCCCGAGATCATTGCCGGTCCACCGCTGCTGCTCGGCCTACCATTGTGTGATCGTCGCGCCGACGTTTGGCACGCGATACTCCGGTTCCAGTTTGCCGGCGGGTTTGCTGCCGAGTACGTAGTCGCTAATGATGCCGTCGTCGCGCTTGTCGGCGGCGACGGCTTCGAACGTATCTTCATCAACGCGCACGCCCCATTTCCGTACTTCGTAGAAGCGGCCGTCCTCTTCGTTGCGGACACGCCGTTCGAGAACCCTGCCGCTGCTGTCGACCGCTTCGACAATCAGGTAGTAGTTGCGCGCATCGGGGTTGACGTCGGGCACGCGCCAGACTCCCGAATACTCGCCCGGCCGCGAGACGATGCGGATCTCGTAGGCAAGCTCGAGTTCCGACAAGAGGATCTCGAGTTCGTCATGTACGTCGTCCGCGGCATCAAACGCGCTGTCGTCGATCAGGCGTTCCGCCTGTGCAAACAGTTCGTTGGCGCGGCTCGTCGCGGCCTCGCTGTCCGAGACGGCAAGGATACGCGCGTGGGTGGTTTCAATCTCCTGCGGCAGCAGAGCTTCGAAGCGGTTTTGCGGGAGCTGCACGGCGACGTACCAGATCAGGGCGCCGAGCAACGCGATGCCGAGTACCGCAAGCAGCGGTCCGAACCAGCGGTCACGCCGCACGTAGAACCTCGCCAGCGTCGCCGACGGGCCGCCCGCAACGGGCGTATACACGAAGCGCTCTTTTTCGAGGGCGTCGACACCGGCTTCGAGCGCTGCGTCGCTCACCTCGATACCCTGCGCCGTGTAGATGTCGCGCAGCCGCTCGATGAGCCGCTCGCGGCGGCCCTGTGTATCGAGCTCGCGGTCGACGATGAGCTGCCGATGCCGGATCGTATCGACGACATCCATGGCCACCATCAGGTCTTCGAGCGGTGTGTCGTGGCTGCCCGCCGCGAGTTCCTGCTTCAAATCTCGAGCGCTCCGCTACACGCCGGTCGGTGGAGGCAAGGTGCCGCCTTCCTGGATCAGTTTGGCGAGCCGCTGTTTGCCGTCTTCGACGGACTCGCGGATCTCCTCGGCGTTCTTCGTCGACAGAACACGCATTTCCTCGATGATGTCGCGAGAGCGGCTCTGGAAATTCACGACCGAATCCACGAGTTTCTTGACCGCATCGGCGCGGATAGTGGGGCCGTAGCCGGCGCGAACCGCCGCTTCCTGCACCTTGCCGCCAATGTCCGCCAGGTCCTCGAGGCTCTTGGACACGCCTTCTTTCATTGCCTCCAGCGCCTCGGTGCTTTCGTGCAGTCCGAACAGCCCGGTAAACGATGCGGACAGTGCCGTGAGCACGGTCTCGTTGGTGCCGAAGAACATGATGGCCTGCTTGTACACGCGCTCCTTCGCGCTGGTGGTCTGCATGAGCCGCGCCATGATGAATTCGGAGGTGTTGTAGCCGACGGTCAGGTTGTCGGAGAGGTCCTTGGCAATCTGGTAGCGGTCTTCGTCAGCCTGCAGTTCGCGTACCTTCTCGTCGCGGGCAAGCTCGAGCGTGGCGCGTTCGGCAAGATCCTCACCCTGGTAAGCCGTCACCGCGTCACTGGCCGTGGCCAGCTCGGCCTTGGCGGCCTCCCACCTGGCTTCGGCCTTCTTCAGAATTTCGAGCGCGAGCACCTCGGAACTCTTCAGCGCGCCGCGGAAGTCCTGGTAAGCGTTGAGTATCGTCAGCTCGCGATCGATCTGTTCCTTCGAATCCGCCGCGACCTCGAGGTAGGTCTCCTTGATCTTGTCGAAGCGGTGCGCAATGTCGCCGCGCGTGGCTTTCATCCAGATGTTGCCGATGCGCTCGAACGT
>JANQPG010000087.1 GCA_028289545.1 Woeseiaceae bacterium | reverse complement strand
GAACGAGAAATCCTTGACGTAAATTTTGATGATCGAAAGCCGCTTCTCGGCGGACTGTTCTGTTTCAGCCATTGTGTTATCCGTCGTTTGAAGGTGTGCTCGTCACGCCTCTTCGGCGGCAAGCAGTTTGTCCAGTTCGCCCGATGCATCGAGCGAGTGAAGATCGTCGAAACCGCCAACGTGGGTATTGCCGATGAATATCTGCGGCACCGAAGTGCGCCCCGAACGTTCGACCATTTCGGTGCGCAGCGCCGGATCCTTCGACACGAGGATCTCCTCGTAGGCAACGCCTTTGCGGGTCAACAGCATCCGCGCGGCGCCACAGTACGAACAGTACTCGTTCGAGTACATCGTTACGGCAGCCTGCTCGCCTCCGTCAGTCATTCCGCTTCTTTTTGGAGTCACCGCCCTTATTGCCCTTGTTGCCTTTCTTGTTCTTGGCGCGGGTCTTCTTGCCCGTGACGACCGGCAGGCCTTCCTGGCTCCAGGCGTGCATACCGCCCTTGATGCCCCACGCGCTCTCGAAGCCCGCCTTGCGCAGGCGGTCGACCGCTTTACCAGAGTTCATGCCGGCGTCGCACACGGTCACGACCGGCTTTTTGCGATCCAGCGTTTCGAGTCTCGCGTCGAGCTGGTCGAGCGGTACGTTCTGGGCGCCGACGATGTGGCCGCGGCCAAACGCCTCGGCGCTCCGCAGGTCCAGCACGACGGCATCGTTGTTGATGAGCTTCACGGCGGCGTTGGGGTCGACATTGACGAGCCCGGTGGCCTTGCGGCGCAGCTCGGTAAACACCAGCAGGAAAAAGCTGGCAAACAGCGCAACGACCAGCAGCGTGTTGTTGCTGACGAACTCGAGGTATTGGTCCATGGCGGGTGGCGGCGGTTTATGCTCTAAGGTGGATCCCGGCGGCGAAGTATACCAGCGGCCGTAGGCTGCTGCCGCTGCGCGAGTGAGGACTTTCTGGCCGGGACCACTACAATAGCGGCCATGCGCCGATACGCCCTGATTCTGATCGCCCTGCTGCCCGCTGTCCTGACGCCCTCGATCGCCGCTGCCGACGACGAACTCGCCAAGGTCAAGGAACGGGAGCTCGAGGCCGTTCGCGACCGGATCAGCGCGCTCAAAAAGAGCATGGACAAGGCGGGGCGCGATCGCGACCGGGTAACGGTAGAGCTCGAGCAGGCGGAGCTCAGGATCGCCGAGCAGCGCATGCTGCTCAACGACCTCGAGCGCGAACGGCGGTACACGGAGCGGCAGCTCGCTGAACTCGGCGAGCGAATCAGCCAGCGCGAAGCCGAACTCGAGCACGAGTCCGGGGAGCTGGCCGAACAGGTGCGCGCCGCCTATATGAGTGGCGGACAGGAGCGCCTGAAGCTGCTCCTGAACCAGGAGGACCCGGCGCTACTGGGCCGGATGCTCGCTTACTACGACTACCTGAACCGGCACCGCGCGGGCAACATCGATGCGGTCAACAGCCGGCTGGCCGAACTCGCGGAGCTCAAGAGCCGGGTAACCGCGGAGCAGGCCCGGCTCGACGAGCTTGCCAAACGGCGTTACGCGGAACTCGGCGTGCTCAACGATGCCCAGGAAAAGCGCCGGGATCTGCTCGCTACGCTGAGGAAGCGAATCGCGAGCGAGACCCAGGAAGTCGAACGGCTGGCGGTCGAGGAGAAGGACCTGGAGCGGCTGGTTGCGGAGCTGACCAGCATTCTTTCGGATTATCCGATCAGCTCTGAGAACCCCTTCAGCGAACACAAGGGCCGCCTGACCTGGCCTGTGGCGGGAAGGCTGGTCAGCGACTACGGACAGCCACGAAGCGGCAACCTGAAGTGGCGAGGCGTCGTGCTCGCCGCGCCGCGGGGCAGCGAGGTGCGCTCGGTGTATCACGGTCGGATCGTGTTTGCCGACTGGCTTGCCGGAATGGGCCTCCTGATCATCGTCGACCACGGCGACGACTACCTGACTTTGTACGGATACAACGAGACGCTGCTCAAAAACCCCGGCGACTGGGTGGCGCCGGGCGATGTGATTGCGACCGTCGGCGAGAGCGGCGGCCAAGCGGAGCCCAGCCTGTACTTTGAGCTGCGCAAGGGCACCCGACCACAGAGTCCGCGGGCCTGGGTGAGCCGTCAGCCGGGTGAGCGCTAGCCGACCGGCCAACGCGGCGATCAAAAGCGCCAATAGGCCGTTTTTGCCGTCGGGCTCGCTGTGCTAAGGTCAGGAAGTGATTTTTCGGAGCACGGTATGTCGCTGAAGGCACGAGCAATTCTTGTCGTCGTCATTGGCGTGGTGATGGGCCTATCGCTGTCGATTGGCGGCGGTTTGTTGTCGGAGCCGCGCGAGCCGACCAGGCAGGAACTGGCCTGGGAGCAGGCGCGGCTGTTTGCCGAAGTCATGGCGCGCGTCAAACAAGATTATGTCGAGCCGCTCGACGATGCCGAGCTCATGGAAAGCGCCATTCGCGGCATGGTCAAAGATCTGGATGCGCATTCGGAGTACCTGGATGCCGACGAATATCGCGACATACGCGCCTCGACGACCGGCAGCTACACGGGCATTGGCGTCGAGGTAGCGGAGCTCGACGGCGCCATCCACGTCGTCACCCCGATTGTCGGTTCGCCGGCGGCGCGCTCGGGCATCCGGAGCGGCGACCGGATCGTGGCCGTCGACGGCGTGACGGTCGATAGCGACAACCTGAAGGATACGATTGGCCGCATGCGCGGCCGACCCGGATCGCCGATCAGCGTTACCGTGGCCCGCGAAGGTGAAGTCGTCGTTCACGAAATGCGCCGAGAGGTCGTGCGCGTCGCGAGCGTCTACTCGGAGCTCCTGGCGCCTTCTTACGGCTACATCCGGCTGGGCCAGTTCAGCGAAACGACGGCGAGAGAAGTCTCCCGTGCCCTTGACGGGCTGGCCGACGAAAACGACGGTCTGCTCACCGGCCTGGTGCTCGACCTGCGCAACAACCCTGGCGGGGTGCTGGACGCTGCTGTCGACGTTAGCGATTTGTTTCTGGACGCCGGCGTGATTGTCAGCGCGGACGGGCGCGCGCCGGAATCGCGATTTGTCCGCTCGGCGCATCGCGGCGATATCCTCGACGGCGCCGGTATGGTGGTGCTGGTCAACGAGGGTTCGGCATCGGCGTCGGAAATTGTTGCCGGCGCGCTGCAGGATCACGGCCGGGCCCTGGTCGTCGGCACAAACACGTTCGGCAAAGGGCTCGTGCAGACCGTCATGCCCTTGTCGAAGGGGCGGGCGATCAAACTCACGACGTCGCGCTACTACACGCCGTCCGGCGATTCGATACACGGCACCGGCATTACGCCCGACATACTCATCGAGAGCACACCCGGATACCCCGTGCTGAGCCTCAGCGGGCTGGTCGACCGCGAGGGCGACGCGCAGCTGACGGAGGCGCTCGATCGCCTGGGGCGCCGCGGCGTCATGCAAAGTCTGGCGGAATGAGGCTGATTATCGCTGCGCTCTTGCTTGCGGCGTCGACCGCAGGCGCGACGCCGCGCATTGCGATCATCATCGACGACCTGGGCTACAAAAAGGCGCTCAGCGAGCGCGCTATCAGACTCCCGGGGCCCGTGGCGGTGGCGGTGCTGCCGGGCACGCCGCTTGCCGAAAGGCTGGCAAACGCGGCGTACGCTACCGGCAAGGAGGTGCTCGTGCATCTGCCGCTGGAGGCCAGCGTCGACGACGGCCTCGAGGAGCCGGGCGGTATTCGCCTCGACACGAGCCGGGAGGCGTTTCGCCAGGCGTTCGCCGCCGCCGTATCGAGCGTGCCGCACGCGACGGGCGTCAACAATCACCGCGGCAGCCTCCTGACGCGTCACCCCGGCCACATGCGCTGGCTGATGGAGGAAATTCTTGCCGTGGGTGATTGGTATTTTGTCGACAGCTTCACGACCCGCCACAGCGTTGCGCTGATGCTGGCGCGCGAGCACGGCGTGCCGGCCGCAAAACGCGACGTATTCCTGGACGCAAACCAGGACGCGGAGAGCATCGAGCGCGAATTCGAACGCCTCAAGCGGCTCGCGCGGCAGAACGGTCAGGCGATCGGCATTGGTCATCCCTTTGCCGAGACGTTGACGTTCCTGGAATCGGCGCTGCCGAAGCTCGAAGAGGAAGGCATCGAACTCGTGCCGCTGAAAACGCTCGTGCACGCCGCAGAGAATGCGGCCGTTCCGCGGCTCCCCAGCGCGGCGCTGCAATAAAATCTCGCTACGCTTGTCTGAACTGCTCCAGGCCTCGTTACTCTAAGTCAAACATGTTCAAGTCCAGCCCTTGTCAATCGCTTGTTTCTTTTCTGTCGCTCGGTATTGCGACGGCCTTTATCATTGCGACGCCTCCCGCGGTCGCGGACGACCCCGATCACCTGGCCGCTGCGGCCGCGCCCGTAACGGTTGCGCAAAACGCGACGACTCGCTGCAGCACGGAATACGAACCGGTGTGCGGCGAGGACGGACAGACCTACAGCAATGCCTGCGTTGCGGGTCTTGCCGAGGTCGAGATCGTCAGCGAAGGGATTTGCAAAGGGCCCGATGAGGACCCCGACGCATGCAGCGAAACGCTCGATCCCGTGTGCGGTGTCGACGGCAACACCTACATCAACGAGTGTTTTGCGGGTAGAGCGAACGTCGACATCGCCGGGCTGGGCGCCTGCACCATCAATGGTTGTCCTTCCGTCGAGGAGCCCGTCTGCGGGCAAAACGGGCGGACCTATCTCAATCGCTGCGAGGCCAACGCCGGCCGTGTGCCCGTGCAGCGCGCGGAACGCTGCGATCCCGACAACTGCCCCAAGGTGTTTGCGCCGGTCTGCGGCGATGACGGTGTGACGTATGACAACGAGTGCGCCGCCTCCAAGGCCGGTATAGAGACGTTTACCGAAGGTATCTGCGACGTCAGGCCGTGTCCCCGGCTGTTCGTGCCCGTCTGCGGGGAGGACGATATGACGTACGCCAACGCCTGCCACGCGGAGCGCCGCGGCGTGCGTATTGCGTACGCCGGAATTTGCGAGGGTCAGGGCGAAAACTGCCCGCGTGTATACCTGCCGGTCTGCGGCATGGACGGCGTGACCTACGACAACGAATGTCAGCTCGACAACGCGGGCGTTACCCAGGCGTATGCGGGAGCTTGTCTGGGGGACTGACGGGGCCTACGGCTGCTCCGCCGGCGTAATCTCGAACGTTACCTGCACGCTGACGCGATAGCTGACTTCATCGAATGTCGGCGGTGGCGACGGCGGGGTCGCCGAAACGCTGGAGCGACCGTCCAGGCGCTGAGCCGTGACGACCACTTCCTCGAGCATGGCGCCCCTCGGCAGGTCAACGCCGACGTCCGAGAACTGGAAAGCGACCGGAGATAGCGTCAGGCCGAGTTTGCTCTCGAAATAGGCGGCATCGGCGAGGATTTTTTCCACGGCCTTTTCCCTCACCCGGTGCTTGTACTGGTCTTCCTCGCTGTGTTCGAACTCGACGCCGCCAAAGCGGATCGTGTCCTCGCGGTCTGCGATTTCGGCCACGCGCTGGAAGTGGTTTTCGTTGTCGACTTCCACCTGCAGCGAATTGACGACCTCGAAGCTCGCGGGCTTTTTGCCGAACCAGCCGTATTGCGGCGAGGCCGAGTACTTCGCGCTGTTGATGTTTTCGGGATCGATCCCTGCGTCCGCCAGCTGCAGGCGGATGCGCTCGCGCGTGGCCGCGTTGGCCTCCAGCGACGCAGCCAGCGATCTGTCGTCGGTGGTTACGATCAAGGTGATCTTCGCAATATCGGTGTAAGCGGTTTCGGTCGCGACGTCACGTATCGTCACGGGTTTTTGACTGCAGATAGTTCTCGAGTTCCTGCGGCGAGCCCGTCAGTTCCGTGGCGCCGGCCGTGGACAGCGCGGCTATCGATGTCAGGCAGAGCAGAGATGCGAGCTTGTACATAGTCTTGCTCCTGTGTTGCGGTGCAATCGGGTCAGGAGTCCCAGGCTGGCCGCAGCCGGCCCTTCGCGTCGGCCGAGTACGGCATCCAGACCAGCGCTGTGACGTCGAGATGGATATCCGTAGTCTTCGCGCGCACGACAATCTCCTTGAGCTCTTCACCCTGGGCGTCGTAAGACGTATCCAGCGCGGCAACCTCGTTGGCGAGCTGAGTCTCGAGCACGGCCAGTTCCTCGCGGACCCGGGCAGCCGTCTGTTCGGCGCGCGCGACATCCTGAGACTCCTTGCGCGCGCCGCCTGCCGACTTGATGGCGGTGCCGATCTTCGAGGCGGTGGTGCTCGACAGTTTCTTGCGGCCGAGCACGGCGCCCAGTATGGCCGTACCGAAAGAAATGGCGGTATCGAGTTTCTTTTTGCTGGACTGTTCCTTTTCGCGCGCTATCGCCTGTTCGGCCCGCATGAGCCGGTTTTCGAGCGTTGTCACTTTGGTTGCGTAGCGTTTGCGTAGTTTTCCGACCGCCAGGTCGCGCTGTTCGCTGGCTGCGGTCTGCAGGCGGACCCGGAATTCCCCTTCACTCTCGCCGGGTGACGAACTGAGCTTGAAGCGTGCGCTGCGATACAAGGTCACCGTTTCGTTTTGCCGGACCCACTTCTTGAACGCGGAGCCCCAGCTCTTGTACTTGCGGGCATCGCCGGCGGCGGCGGGCAGGTCGGTGAAGCTGGCGTCGGCGGCGGCCTCGTCGAGCAGAGCGTCGACGTTGATCCCGAGCGCTTCGGCGTTGTCCCAGTCGAGCGTAACGGGCCCGTCCTCAATTTCTGCCGCGTACACGACGCTGCGCTCATCCTCGACGTGGTAGCGAGCGCTCGAGAACACGAGTTCGGCGGACGCCAGCACGCGTGGGTAATAGACCGGCGCGTCGCCGGTCGACGGCAGGAAGTACTGCGGCACGGACGGCGGCAGCGCCGGCGCCGCCGTCGATTTTTTCTTGCGCTTGACGGCCTTGCCGACGGCGGACAGCGCGGCGCGCGCCTTTTCGCTGAGCTTCCTGATCTGGTTGCGGGTCAGCGGGCCGGCCAGATACGACAGCACCCAGCGCGTGTTGAAGACGACGGCCTCGTCTTCGTGGACGTTGTGCAGGAGAAAGCGGCGTTTGCCCAGGCCTGCGAGCGTGCGTTCCATGGCCTGCTTGTCGAAATTGCCGTCGCTCGCGCCTTCCAGGCCTTCCATGACGCGCATTTTGTCGCGCTCGGTCTGCAGCCGGCCGATAAACCACGTGCCCGTGTTCGAGAGGCCTTTGTAGTCGAGGTCGACCGGGTTTTGCGTCGCCAGCACGAGTCCCAGCCCGTAGGCGCGCGCCTGCTTCAACAAGGTCAGGAACAGCGTCTTCGACGGCGGGTTGGCCACCGGCGGCATGTAGCCGAAGATTTCGTCCATGTAGAGGATCGCGCGCAGCGACGAGGTGCCCTGCTGGGCGCGCATCCATGCAATCAGCTCGTTCAGGAGCATACACACGAAGAACATGCGCCCGGCATCGTCGAGGTGAGCAATCGACATCACCGATATCCGGGGTTTGCCCTCCGCGGTGTACAGCAGCTTTTGTGCGCTCAGGGGCTCACCGGACAGCCAGGCCTCGAAGCCGGGCGCGGCCAGCAGGTTGTTGAGCCGCATGGCGAGCGCAAAGCGATCTTTCTCCGGAAAAAACGAGTCTAGGCTCATGACGCCAACTTGGCTGATCGGCGGCGACTGGATGGCCGCAATGAGTCCCGCAATGTCGAGGTCGCGGCCGTCTGCCCAGGCGTGATCGAGCAGCTTCGAGATGAGTATGTGCTCGCGGCTCGTTACCGGATCGGCGTCGATTCCGATCAGGGTCAGGATGCCCGTCGCCGTGGCCTGAACGCGCTCCCGGTACAGGTCGACGTCGTCCATGAGCGCCTCGTCGGGCGCGGCAAAACTCTTCAGCACCGAGACCGGCAGACCGGCGTTGCTGCCGGGCGTGTAGATTGCAAGATCGGCGCTGTCTCGCAACGCCTTGATGCGCTTGCCCGACTGTCCCCACTCGCCCAGGCCCTTCTTCCACAGCGCCGCCTGCGCGGCGGCAAACTCGGCAACCGTCTGACCCTTGTCCGCGGCCGTGCGTGCGTTGACCCAGGGCTCGAAGTCTTCGGCTGCGAGTTTCGGGAAGCTCAACAGCAGGTTGCCCATGTCGCCTTTCGGGTCGATGGCAATCACGGGCACGTGATCGATCGCCGCCTCCTCGAGCAGTCCGATGCCGAGACCGGTCTTGCCGGAACCCGTCATGCCAATAATGACGGCGTGGGTCGTCAGGTCTTTCGAGTCGTAAAGCACCACCTCATCGGTCAGCCCGCCGTCGTCATCTACCTTTTTGCCGACGTAGAAAGCGCCGAGTTTCTCGAAGTCCTGCACTGCGTTTCATTCCTTTGCCTGGGCGGCGTTGTGTTATCGATATCTTCTAGGGTGCCGGAACGTACTCATAGCTGGACAGTACCCCGAGAGGAATGCCGAGCCAGTAGAACGCCAGCAGGAACAGCGTCCAGGCGATCAGGAACGTAATCGAGTACGGCACCATCATGGCCGCCAAGGTGCCGATCCCGGAGCTTTTCACGTAGCGCTGGCAGTAAATGACGACCAGCGGGAAGTAAGGCAGGAGCGGCGTAATGATATTGGTGCTTGAATCACCGACGCGATAAGCCGCCTGCGTCAGGTCGGGCGATACGCCAAGCGTCATGAGCATGGGCACAAAAATTGGCGCTAGCAGGCCCCACTTGCCGCTGGCCGAGCCGACGAACAGGTTGACGAAGCCCGTCAGAAACACAATGCCGACGATCGTCACGGATATCGGCAGACCCAGCGCCTTGAGTCCGTTCGCGCCCGAAATGGCGAGCAGTGTGCCGAGGCCCGATTGGCCGAACGCAATCACGAACTGCGCAATAAAAAACATGATGACGAGGTAGTACGCCATGCTGTGCATGGCCTTGGTCATGCCCTCGATAATCTCCTTCATGCCTTTCATCGTGCCCGCCACCTGGCCGAACACAATGCCCGGGATGACAAACAGGAAGAAGATCAGCGATACGATCGACTGCATGATCGGGGCGCCGAACGAAGCCAATGCACCGTCGGGGGCGCGCCAGGGAGAGCTGGCCGGGACAAGGGTCAGCAACAGAACGACAAGACCCAGCACCATTGCGCCCAGAGCCCAGGCCAGGCCGCGCTCTTCCGCGGGTGTGATCGGATGCAGCTCGGGCAGGTCTTCGGCGTCGCCGTCGACCTCGACGTTTTTGAGACGCGGCTCGATGATCTTGTCCGTGAGGTACCAGCCGAGACCCGTGATCAGGACCGAGGACGCCGTCGTGAAGAAATAGTTGTTGAGAACGTTGACCTGAATCTCGGGATCCAGGAGCTGCGCACCGGACTGCGTAAGCCCCTGCAGGAGCGGGTCGAGTGACGACGGCACGAAGTTCGCCGAAAAGCCGCCCGATACGCCGGCAAACGCCGCGGCAATCCCCGCGAGCGGGTGCCGCCCGGCAGCATAGAAGATGACGCCGCCGATCGGAATGACCAGCACGTAGCCCGCGTCCACGGCTGAGTGGCTGACAATGCCGACCAGGATGACCATGGGCGTCAGCAACTGTTTCGGCGTAATGTTCAAGAGTCCGCGAATCGCGGTGGTGATGAAGCCCGAGTGCTCGGCGACGCCAATACCCAGCATCGCGACGAGCACCACGCCGACCGGACCGAAGGTCATGAAGCGATTGACCATGGTCGCCATGAACTGCACGAAGTTTTCGCCCGCCAGCTGGTTGACGACGACGATGCGGTCACCCGTCGCCGGGTGGTACACGTCGAACGTAATGTAGGACAGCAGCCACGACAGCACCCAGACGATGCCGAGCAGCGCAATAAACAGCACGGCCGGGTCCGGCAACTTGTTGCCGATACGCTCGATTGCGCCGAGCACTCCCGATGAGCCGTTGTTGACGTTGTTATTGTTGTCGGTATTGTCGGTGCTGTCCGCGGACATGTTTTTTTCTCCCTCTCGCTTCAGCCGTCTGGCGTGTCTCGCCAATCGTACGGGCGTCTTGTTGTCGTTGTCCGCTTCAGAAGCGCAGACAAGAAAGTCGGCATTGTCTCAGAGCCGTCGCCCTGCGTCATGAGCCGCGGGCCATTCTCGCCGTCCTTGAGACAGGCTCTAATGAATACCGTGCATCCAGCGTTTCAAGAGCGGCGAAATCACGATCATGATCAGGCCGACGCCAACGCCGAAGTACATCAGGAATTCGAACAGCCCCGTGTAAGTTGCCAGCGCTCCCGCGACGTCCTGCGTCTCGCCGCCCGTCGTGTCGATGGCCGCCATCTTGCCGATGCGCGTCGCCACGGTTTCCGACAACGCCGTCGCCAGGAACCAGGTGCCCATGCTGACGCCGACGACGTTCTGGATGGACAGCTTGGTGACCGCTGATAGCCCGACCGGCGACAGGCACAGTTCGCCGGTTGTGTGCAGCAGATACGCGAGCACCAGCCAGATCATCGCGACCTGGCCCACCTCGTTTGGAAACTGTGCGCCGAAGACAAGGGCGCCGAAGCCCAGGCCCGCCTGGATAATGCCAAGGCCGAACTTGACCGGCGTATTGGGTTCCAGGTTGTGTTTCGACAGCCAGATCCATAGCGTCGCAAACGGGATGGCGAGCAGCATGATGAAGCCCGCGTTCAGCGAGCCGAATTGTGCGGCCGTAAACGTCACGTCGCCGAGCGATCGATCGACGACGCGGTCCGCGTACAGCGTCATCGACCCGGCGGACTGCTCGAACAGGGCCCAGAACACGATCGTGGACAGCACCAGGATCATGAGCACCACCGTGCGCGCGAACTCCTCGGAGTAATGGGTCATGAAGCCGTAGATGACAAATCCCGCGATCAGGATGATCGATCCCCACATGACGTTTTCGGACAAGTTTTCGCTGCCCGGCAGTATGTGCAGGTTGACGAGCACGGCGTAGATACCGGCAAGAACAGCAACCCCGGCAATGGTGTAGGCCAGCTTGTTGTCGTCGTCGAGCCGGCTGTGCACCATCGAGTACAGAATCAGGCCGACGACGGCAATGATCAGGAGGACGTTCTGCGAGGCCAGCACGACATGCTCGTGCTGAACGAGCCACCAGACCACACCCAGCACGGGTATCGTCAGCAGGTAGATTGTCCACTCCTTGTTGACGGGGCCGACGACGCTCTTCGACAGGTTTTCGCTGTCGGGCGGTTCGGCAAGGCCAAGCAGGTGCTTCTGTCCGTACATGAACGTAAAGAGGCCAATGATCATGCCGATACCGGCCGCGCCGAAGCCGTACTTCCAGCCGTAGGTTTCGCCGAGCCAGCCGCACAGGATCGTGGCCACGAACGAGCCGATGTTGATGCCCATGTAGAAGATCGTGAAGCCCGAGTCGCGGCGCGGATCGTCTTTGGCGTACAGCTGGCCGACAATCGTCGAGATGTTCGGTTTGAGATAACCCACCCCGGCCACGATCAGCGCCAGCGCGAGATAGAAGACGTCGAGCGCCGCCGTGTCGCGCATCGTAATCGTTTCGGCCAGCACGGTCCCCGCCGCAAGAACCTGCCCGCTGGCCAGGGTCAGGTCGTCGACCAGGGTCGTGCCCGCAGCGTAGCTGACGGCCTGGTGGCCCTCGACGGCCATGAGTATGTGCCCGAGCGACAGCAGAATGCCGCCGAACAGCACGGACTTGCGCATGCCGAGATAGCGGTCGGCCAGCATGCCGCCAATGAGCGGTAGAGCGTAGACAAGCCCGGCATAAGCGCCGAGGACGTCGAAGCCCATTTCATCGGTAAAGAGGTGGTACTTGGTGAGATAGAGAAGCAGCAGATACTTCATTCCGTAGAATGAAAACCGCTCCCAGAGTTCGGTAGCGAAACATACGTACAGGCCTTTTGGGTGGCCAAACAGCTCGTCTTGTTCGCGCAGCCTGTCCGCTGTCGCAACCGCTTCGGTCATAGATATCCCCCGCAGGATCTTGTTCGGGGGGCGCCTCTTCCGGGCGCCTTCCCGTCAACTCGTGCAGCAATTTAGCACGATTACGCTTTATTGATGGACAGACCTGCTTATGTCAGGTTCAGCCGTCGGCCGTTACCGCGTCTTCTTCCGGCCTTTTGCGGACGAACACCCGCGACATGAGTATGCCCACTTCGTAGAGCAAATAGACGGGTACGGCGAGGAGCGTCTGGCTAATGATGTCCGGCGGCGTCAGCAGCATGCCGATGACAAAGGCCAGCAGAAAAACGTAAGGTCGGGCCTTGCCGAGCTTTTCCGGTGTGGTCAAACCGGTCCAGACGGTTAGCACCGTTGCGATCGGCGTTTCGAAAGCGAGACCAAACGCGAGCACCACCATCGTAATGAAATCGAGGTAGTACGAAACGTCCGTCATCATCTCGGCGTTGTCGGGCGAGATCTTGACGAAAAAGCCGAACACGAGCGGGAAGACGACAAAAAAGGCAAACGCGGCGCCTGCGTAGAACAGCAAAATGCTGGACGCAAGCATCGGGAACGCAAAGCGCCGTTCCTTGCGGTACAGGCCGGGAGCCACGAACGCCCAGACCTGGTACAGGATGATGGGCATGGCGATCAGGACGGCGACAAGGAAGGCGAGTTTAAACGGCGCCAGCAGTACGCCGGGCACGGTCGTCGAAATCAGCTTGCCGCCCGGCAGCACGTTGACGAGCGGCGCTGAAACCAGATCGTAGAGATCCTGGGCAAACGGCACGAGCACAATAAACACGACAATGACGGCCGCAAACATCTTGATCAGGCGGCTGCGCAGCTCGATCAGATGGGATAACAGCGTGCCCTCTTCGAGTTGTTCGAGGTCCTCTTGGAGTGCGGCTTGTTCCTCTTTGGACAGGTCGCGTTCGCTCACGAGCTTCGTTCGTCCGTTTTCTCGTCGTTGTCCTCTGTCGCGGCGGCCGGCTCGTTTGCCGGTTCCGTCGCTTTGGCCGCTTCGGGCGGCGCAATGCTGTATTCCTCGTCATCGTCGGCCATTGCAACCTCGCTGGCCTTGACGTTGGACTGCACGGGCATGCCGGCCACCTTGGGCATTGCGTCGCCGGCGCCGTGACTTTGCGAATAGGTGTCGTTGTCGCTCGGGACGTGTGATTCGAACGGCTTGAGTTTGAATTCCTCGACGTTCAGTTCATCCTCGAGCTGACGCTTCATGGCTCGCGTCATGCGCCTCGCCTGCCCGATCCAGCCGCCGATCTGGTTGGCGACCTGCGGCAGTCGCTTCGGGCCCAGGATGACGAGCCCGATCAGCAGGAGCAGGAAAAACTCAGAGCCGCCAATTCCACTCATTTAGGACTCAACCCGGATCGTCATTGTTGCAGCGTGGCGGAAGGCCACGGCCTAAGCGTTGTCTTTGCGCGTTTCTTCGGCAGGTGTGTTGTCGAAGTCGGCGTCTTTGGCGGCCGACGAGTCGCTGATCTGATCTTTAACGTCTTCAGCTTCGTTCATGGCGGATTTGAAACCCTTGACGGCGTTACCGAGATCCGAGCCCAGGGTGCGAAAGCGTTTTGTGCCGAATATGGCCAGCACAATGACGAGGACAATCAGCAGTTGTGGCCAACTGATGCCTGAAAACATCGTTTCTCTCCTGCGGGTCCAGGCCCGCGTGTCGTTCGTTGAGGCGCGGGCTCAAGGCCCGGGCGATGTATCTTAATGATACTCCGACCGGAACACCAAAACCGTGACAGCGTACGGTTTCGGGCGCGTTTCGGCCGGCGTCAGAACGGCCTGAACCCGGCCGCTAGCTCTCCAGCCAGAAGCTCACGGGGCCGTCGTTGACGAGGCTGACCTGCATGTCGGCGCCGAACCGGCCGGTTTCTACGACGGCGAGTTGCTCGCGGCAGCAGGCGACGAGCCGATCGAAGTAGTCGGAGGCCATATCCGGCGCAGCGGCGGAAGAAAAGCTGGGCCGCATGCCCTTCTTCGTGTCGGCCGCCAGCGTGAACTGCGGCACGAGCAGGAGCCCGCCGCCCGCGTCGCTCACCGACAGGTTCATGCGGCCCTGGGCATCCGGAAACACGCGGTAACCGAGGATGCGCTCGGCCAGCCGCAGAACGTCTTTGGGCGCATCGGCGCTGTGCACGCCAATCAGCACCATGAGCCCGCGATCGATACGGCCAATCGTCTCTCCGTCTGTTTCGACCACCGCGGAGGTGACGCGTTGCAGGAAAGCAATCATTTTGGTTGGAGGAACCTCCGATAGCGCAGAACCGGCCGCTCGAGCGCCGGTTTGTCGGCGCATCGGCGATTTTCGATTATCAGCGCCAGCGGCCAAATGTGCGACATTTACGAGCCGGCCGGGCCTTGTTTGCGCAATATTCCCACCAGGGAGGTTGGGAGGTGCAATCATGGCTCGGTTGGATTGCTATTTCCTAGGAATTCTAAGAAAAAACCCACTTATTATTGAATTTAAAGAATGTAGGATAGCATGATCTATTTTTCGGCGTTTATTGGCATTTTGTGGGATTTTTCGATCTTACGTCGGTTCGCCTTTCCCGCATTGTCGCGCTCTGGCCGGCGACCTACACTAGCCGACCCTTTTGCGTGGCTTTGAGGAATAGGCATGAAACGACGCTATTTTGTCGGCGGTCTGGCAGCGGCAGCCGGTTTGTCCGCCTGCGGCAAGTCCGCCAGCACAAACGCTGAGTGTGCGGACGGCGGCAGCCAGGAGACCTTCGAGTGGTCCATGGTGACGTCGTGGCCGCCCGGCCTGCCCGGCCTTGGCGCCGCTGCGCAAAATCTTGCGGACCGCATTACCCGCGCCTCGGGTGGGCGGCTTACGGTCAAACTGTACGCAGCCGGCGAGCTGGTCCCGGCCTTTGAAGTCTTCGATGCCGTCAGTCGCGGCGCCGTCGAAATGGGCCACGGCGCGGCCTACTACCACAAGGGCAAGCTGGACGCGGCGCAGTTTTTTACGGCTATCCCGTTTGGTCTTAATGCGCAGGAGATGAACGGCTGGCTGTATTACGGCGGCGGCCTCGAACTCTGGCGCGAGCTCTACGAACCGTTCAATCTCGTACCGTTTCCCTGCGGCAACACGGGTGTGCAGATGGGCGGTTGGTTCAACCGCGAAATCAACAGCATTGAAGATCTCGAGGGTCTCAAGATGCGTATCCCGGGCCTGGGCGGTGAGGTGCTCAGGCGAGCCGGCGGCACGCCCGTGACCTTGCCGGGGTCCGAAGTATTCACCTCGCTGCAGACCGGCGCAATCGATGCGACGGAATGGGTGGGGCCGTACAACGACGTGGCGTTTGGCCTGCACCGCGCCGCAAAGTACTACTACTACCCGGGCTGGCAGGAGCCCGGTCCAACGCTCGAGGCGATCGTCAACCGCGAGGCGTGGGATAGTCTGCCGGACGATCTCAAGGCGATTGTCGAGATTGCGGCGCAATCCGTGAACTCCGACATGCTGGCCGAATTTGCGCACGGCAACGCCACGGCGCTCGCCGGGTTGGCCGACAATCCGGACGTCGAACTTCGTGCGTTTCCCGAGGAGGTTGTGGAGCTCCTGCGAGGCTACGCCGAAGAGATTGTCGCCGAAATGGCGGCGAGCGATCCGGCGATTGCCAGGATCCACGCGTCGTTCTCGGCGTACAGCGAAGCCGCCACACAATGGCAGCGGATCAGCGAGCAGGCGTATCTGGACACCCGGCCCTGAGCTGGAGCGTTGTTGCGGATCGGCACAACCCCGATTTGCATAAACAACCGGCAACGACGATAGTCAGAAGAGAGTATCCCGGCAGAAGAACTTGGAGGTAGCGCCCATGCAGGACACACTCGACCCGAAACCGACGTTTGGTTTCTGGGTGATTGCGGCCGTTGCGCTGCTCTGGAACCTCCTCGGTCTGATGGTGTTCGTCATGCAGGAGTCGGCGAGTCCTGAGGCGATTGCGGCCGGTCTCACGCCGGAGCAGGCTGACCTGATTCTGAACATTCCTTTATGGGCCAGTGCCATGACCGCCATTGCGACAATCGCCGGAGTACTGGCGAGTGTGCTGCTCCTCCTGCGCCGCCGCCTGAGTGTGACGTTGTTCGGTGTGTCGCTGGCCGCGCTGGTCGTGCAGGACATCTATATCTTCGGCATGACGCCTACGGCCGAGGTGTTCGGCGGCCAGGTCATTGTCATACAGAGTGTTGTGTTCGTCGCTGCCTTGCTGCTCCTGTGGTACGCGCGCCACTCGGCGACGAAAGGGATACTCCAGTAGCCCGCGATCCCGACACGCGCGGGCGATCGTTCCCGGCCGCAGGTCAAGGCCCGGATCCAGTATTCAGTTATCAACAGCGACTAAGATGGTTGGTTCCTGAGCCAATCCTCAAAGGATTGGAGCTGACGTAACTCAGTTTTCAATGCGTTGATATCCGCCCTGAAACCGTGGTCTTCGAACCAGCGCACCATGAGAAGAAAGTCTTCGGGGAGTCGACGGATGAGAAAACCAGGCAAGTGAACCCCAAACGTAGGGCGTATGCCGTGCAAACGGAGCGCCGATACAATACCTCTTACGGTCAGACTATCGCCCGCCAGCTCAATTTGCCGGTCAATGTACGATTCTCGTTCTTCGAAGGCTTTTGCTGTGAACTTTCCGATATCGGTTGCAGCGATTAACTGCAACTTCGTCTCTGGAGACAGGATTGCCTTGAACAACGACAACAGGACAATTCGCATCGGAATAGAGGCGAAGTTGTCCATGAAAGTGGCGGGCCGCAAAATTGTGGCGGGGATTCCGCTATCCAGGAGATGGGTTTCAATCAGCCGCTTGGCTTCGAAATGAGGTACGCCGGACCGTCGCTCCGCGCCGCCGACGGAGGTGTAGACTAGGTGGCGAACACCCGCCGCCTTTGCTGCATCCACGACGTTCTTGCCGTATCTGATTTCGCGGGCGTCCCGGTCTGATGCGAAGTTTGCCTGAACGCTGAATACGCCATACGCGCCGGAAAAGGCCTGCTCAAGAGTGCTTGGTTCGGCCAAATCGCCGGCCACAAGGGATACGCCGCGTTGCGCCAATGCCTTAGCCGACGGCGAGGACACATTCCGTGTCAGCGCCTTGATACCCCATTCCGTGTTGGACGCAAGGAGCGCATCAACAACGGCGCCGCCCTGCTTTCCGGTCGCACCGCACACGACGATGTCCCGGCCCTGGATCGCACTCATGTTTGCCGATCTGCCCGAAAGTAGTATCTTACCGGTAAAGTACTTTAGTTTACCGGTAAAGTAAATGGCCGAGTCTGTCGAGTTGTGTAATGGGGTCAGCGCGTTGTTGAAACGGGTTGCTCATATCAATCGCGTGGAAGGTGAACGCATCCTTGGGGAGTGCGGGTTCCGGGGCGGTCAGGAATATGTCATGGGCGCCTTGTGGGAGCTGGATGGTCAACGTCCCGGTGATATCGCCAGGCGATTGGGCCTATCCGCGGCCGCGGTAACAAAGCATGTCCGAAATCTGACCCAAGCCGGCTATCTGGAATCCCGCATGGATTCCGAAGACAAGCGGGCTTCGCGGATCTTTCTGACAGCGTCGGGACATGCGGTCCGCGAGACGGTCGGACAAAACATTCAAAGGTTGGAAGCTGAGTTGCTCAGCCCGCTGAACGATAGGGAAAGAGAAGAGCTCGCAAAGCTGCTCTCAGCTATTCTGGCGCATCACAAAAATGCATGTATCGAGTATCGAAGCAGTGCATGACTCGCCGTCAGCGACTGCCCATGAGTCCCAGCCTAGTTACCGATTGTCAGCAGCGTCAGTCCCGTAAGTCCACCCGGCGTATTGTGTGACACGCCGCCGAAGTAGATCGTCTGCGAGCCCAGGTTGCTCCAGTTAACGTCGATGGTTCCGGTAGCGCCGGCCGTGGCAAACGGCGGGCCGCTGACCGTGGCGTTGCCGCGATCGTCGTTGACCCCGAACGACCAGGCCAGGAGCTGATAGTTGGATCCCGGGCCGCCGTTGACCTCGTCGGTTTCGAAGCCGTGAATCAGCACGGCGTAACGGCCGGCTGCCGGGAACGGCTGGTCGTAGCGTTCCTGTGAAGTGGCTTCGCCGCTTTCGCCGATTCGTGAGCAGGATACGTTGTCGACACAGTAGTAAACGTACATGTCGAGATCGTCGTTGCCGTCCGTCAGCGCGTCGAACAGCGCAAACCGCAGATACAGCTGATCCGGGTCGACATCGATCAGGTGAGACGTCACGCCGTTGACGCCGCGGAACGTGAAGGTCTTGGTCGGGTCGTTGTCCACAAAGCCGTTGATGACCAGCGGTAAGCGCAGGCCGTGGATGCGCGGCTGATAACTGCCCGAATAACCGAACTGTACGTCGAAGGACAGGTCGCCGCTGCCGCCAAACGTCGTCACCTCCGCCGGCGCGACAATCGATACCGGCCGGACGCCGAGTGCGCTCCTGACCGCGTGATCACTGCTTCGCCAGGTCAGGCTGCCGAATCGCCACTGGTCCAGCGGGCCGTCGAGATAGGTCACCGTCACGTCGTAGCTGGCGCTTTCCCCGGGGCCTACGGCGAGCGTCGTCGGGTTGACCGCAACCGACGTGCCGGCCGGCGCCTCGATTTCGACGACGTAGCTTTCACTCTGTTCGCCCGGGTTGCTGACGCGGCGCGTTACGGTCTGCTGGCTCGCGAGCCTGGGCAACGCAATATTCGGCTGGTTCAGATCCTCCGCCGTGAACGAGAAGCCGTCAGCCGCCAGCTGGTCGCAACGTGCGCTGTCGACACCCGGCGAGTCCGTACCGCAGGCAAAAGCGTCGTATTCGTCGTCCGAGATTTCGTAAACCAGCCCGGGATCCAAAGCGTCGTTTGGCACGATATGTCCGGACCCGAAATCGAACGGGATAGCGGCGGTGCCGGCGTCGTCGCGCGTGACGTCCTGGCGTGCTGTTGTCGTCAGCGCGGACTTGATGGCCTCGGGCGACCAACCGGGCCGGGCCTCTTTGATGAGAGCCGCAACACCCGAAACGTGTGGCGCCGCCATCGACGTGCCGCTCAGGTAGCCGAAGGTTTCGCCGGCGGTTGTGTTGACGGCATCCGGCGTATTGCCGGCCAGGATATCCACGCCGGGAGCCGTGACGTCCGGCTTCAGGATGCCGGCGACCGGACCCGGGCCGCGCGACGAGAACTGGGCAATCCGGTTGCCGTCCTGAGCCTCCTCGAGGAAGAAGCCCTTGTCGAGCACCATCGTGACCGTGTTGTCGGCGTCGAGTTCAGCGATGATCAGGTTGCCGTCCGCCTGGCCGATCATGAGTGCCGGGATATTCGACAGGCCGCTATTGCCCTGCATGACGATGGGCTCATCCGAAAGGTTGTAGATCACGGCCGCAACGGCGCCGGCATCTTCAGCGTTGGCGATCTTGATGTCGAAATCGCAGCCGCCGCGTCCGATCAGCGCAATGGCGCCGTCCATTTCGTCGTCATTGATGAGCGCTTCGCAGGCGTCGCTGCGCGTGCCCGGCGAGCCGTCGCTCAGAACCGTTGTGTCGTCGTTGGCGAGCACTACGTCGGCTTCGATCGGGTCGACGTCGGCGAGGGGCGGCGTAAACGAAGCCTCTCTGGCGGCGTAGCGTCCGGCAATGGACGGCGGCTGGGTAATCTCGAGCGCTTCGCGCGAGGTTTGGCCATCGCGCGTGGAGGCCGCCACCGTGAGAGCCCAGGGCCCGCCCGCGGGCGAACCGGTTGTCGCAATGTTCGGTCCGTCGTTGCCGGCCGCCACCACGGTCAGCACGCCGGCTTTGGTGGCGTTCATGAGCGCCACGTCGTCCGGCGCCGTAATGTCGATCATCGACGTGCCGATCGAATAGTTGATGATGTCGACGCCGTCGGCCACCGCAGCGTCAATCGCATTGGCGAGATCCGAGGTATTGCAGGAAGCGCGGGTGTCGCCCGGCCTGAGCCAGCAGGCTTTGTAGATCGCTACACGCGCCCGCGGCGCAATCCCTTCGACGTTGCCGATACGGGTGCCGAAGATCGATGCCGTGACGCGATTGCCGGCCGCGGTTGTCGCAATATGGGTGCCGTGTCCGTCGACGTCGCGCGGCGAGCGAATCTCGCCGCTGTCGATGGGTCCCGTGGCCTCCGCGCCGTCGATGAACCAGCGTGCGCCGATGAGTTTGTTATTGCAGGCGGTTTCCTCGAATTGCTCGCCCGTTTCGCACGTGCCGCCCCAGCCCTCGAGGGGGTCGTAGACCACACGATCCTCGGCGCGGCGGTATCTACGGCACAGCCAGCGCCCGAGGAACGAGGTTTCGCCCCACGTCGAGCGGCACAGCCGCGGCCGGTCGACTTCCTGCGTGTCCTGTAGTGCCGGGTGTTCGGGATAGACGCCGCTGTCGATGACCGCAATGACTACGTCCTCGCCGCTCAAACCCTCGACGCTGCGCAGGCCGTTGCTGCCGTCGAAGAGTCCCAGGAACTCCGGGCTGAAGCTTGTCGTCAGCGGCCGAACTTCGTCTTCCCAAACTCTGACGACCTCCGGCAGGCTTTCGAGCTTGTGGGCCGTGGCGGGTGTCAGGCGCGCCGCAAAGCCGTTGAGTCCGTAGCGATAGCTGTAGATGAGTTCGGCATCCGGTCCCGCCTCGCGTATGACCTGTTCCTGATCGGCCGCGAGCTCGCTGGTGTATTGCTGAATAGCCGCGGCGTTGCGGTCCAGCTTGGGCGCCGCTGCGGTCGTGCTGCCGGTTTTGAAGCCGGGTGTTGCGGCGGCAAACAGTTTTGCGTGGTACTCCGCGGCGGCCGGCCGGGCGAGCTGCACGATGTAGACCTTGCGGGCGGCAGGATTCTCGCTGCCCGCGAGCTGTACGCTGTATCCGGGGCCTGCGTCGCGCGGTCCCGGTCGCTCGTCACTGCCGGCGGCGTCCGCACCGAGAGAAAGCGCCGCGGCGGCGACGAAGAGGGGCAACAGGGTGGAGTGTCGTGTATTCAACGGCATGCAACACTTAAGGACAGGCGGCGCCTCGATTTGTGCCGCAACGCGGTCACGATCTGTTCCTGACGTGGCTTCAAGTTAGCACATTCGGAAAAGACCGCACTACCGCGGTTCGAGCCCTGGGTTGCCTTGCCGAGGACCGGCCTAGCTTTCGAAAAGTTGACTCCGGTCGTCAAACGCCTTGAATTCCAACGCATTGCCGGAGGGGTCCCGTACAAACAGCGTGGCCTGTTCCCCGGTTTCGCCCGAGAACCGGACCTTCGGCGCCAGCAGAAACTTCGTGTTGGCCGCTTCCAGGCGCGCCGCCAGTGCATCCCAGTCCCGGCGCTCGAGCACAACGCCAAAATGGCGCGCCGGCACGGCGTCGCCGTCGACCGTGTTGCTCTCAGCCGTACCGTCGTGATCTTCGACGAGATGCAGGCTCAGCTGATGGCCAAAGAAGTCGAGATCGGTCCAACGCTCCGCGGTGCGGCCGGTCGCGCAGCCCAGGAGTCCGCAATAAAACGTCTGCGCCGCTTCGAGATCGTGCACCGGCAGCGCGAGATGAAACGGCGCAAGTCCCTCAGTCGCCGAGCCAGTCGCGGGGCTTGAGGTAGTCGTCATAGAGCTTCGCTTCAGGTGAGTCGGCTTCGGGCTGCCAATCGTACTCCCAGCGCACGAGCGGCGGCAACGACATGAGGATCGACTCGGTGCGGCCGCCCGACTGCAGGCCAAACACGGTGCCGCGGTCATAGATCAGGTTGAATTCGACGTAGCGCCCCCGGCGGTAGAGCTGGAAGTCGCGCTGCCGATCGCCGTAGGGGTGCTGCCGCCGGCGCCGCACGATCGGACCGTAAGCCTGCATGAAGCTGTCGCCGACACTCTTTACGAACGCGAACGAGCGCTCGAAACCGAGTTCGTTGAAGTCGTCGAAGAACAGTCCGCCGACGCCGCGGGTTTCACCTCTGTGCTTGAGATAAAAATACTCGTCGCACCATTGCTTGAAGCGCGGATAGTAGTCGTCGCCGAACTCGGCGCAGGCCGTACGGGCGGTCTCGTGCCACTCCACGACGTCTTCCAGAAAGGGGTAATACGGCGTCAGGTCGAAACCACCGCCGAACCACCATACCGGATCGTCGCCGCTGCCCGCCGTGAACAGGCGGAAATTCGCGTGCGTCGTCGGGACGTAGGGGTTTCTCGGGTGCAGCACCAGCGACACGCCCATGGCTTCGAAACCCTGCCCCGCAAGATCGGGGCGCGTCTTGGTGGCGGACGGTGGCAGTTCGTTGCCGAACACATGCGAGAAGTTGACGCCGGCTTTCTCAAACACGTCACCGTCGGCCAGCACTCGGCTTTCACCGCCGCCGCCTTCGGGTCTCTGCCAGGCATCCTTGAGGAACCGCCCTTTGCCGTCGATAGCCTCGAGTTCCGCCACGATGCGGTTCTGCAGAGAAAGCAGGTAGTTTTTAACGTCGTCGGTCTGGTTCACGGTGCGCTCCGATGGGCCGTCTCAACCGTTACTGGCGCAGAGACCCCTAGCCGGACTTTTTCCGCGCGGCGGTTTTTTTCTTTGCGACCTTCTTTTTGGTCTTTTTCTTGGTTTTCTTTTTGGCGGTCTTGCGTTTTGCCGCTTTCTTTTTCGCGGCCGCTTTTTTGGGGGTTGCCGCCGTATCGTCGTTGGCGGCTTTTGCCGTCGTTTTCTTCGCGGCTTTCTTCTTGCCCCGACGGCCGCGCTCGGGGGCGGCTGCCAGCAGTTCCTGGCACTCCTCGAGAGTCAGCGATTTGGGGTCGCGGTCTTTCGGCACGCGGGCGTTCTTGGCCTTGTTGGTGATATACGGCCCGTAACGGCCGTTCAGCACCTGTATGCCTTCGTCCTCGAAATCGAGAATAAGCCGCTCGGCATCCGCCTTTTTCTTTTCCTCGATAAGTTCGAGCGCTCGCTGCAGTTCGATCGTGTACGGGTCGTCATCGCCGCGGATCGAGACATATTTATCGCCGTAGCGAACGTAAGGGCCGAAGCGTCCAATGCTGGCGGAAACCGGCAGCCCGTCCGCCGTCTCGCCGAGTTTGCGCGGCAGCTTGAAAAGCTCCATGGCGTCTTCGAACGTAATGTCGTTCATCTTCTGACCGGGACGCAGGCCGGCAAACTTCGGCTTCTCTTCGTCGTCCTTGGTGCCGATCTGCACAAACGGGCCGTAGCGACCCATGCGCACCGTCACGGGCTTGCCCGTCTTCGGATCGGTCCCGAGTTCCCGCGCCTGCGCAACCTGCTCGCGCGTGACCGAAGCTTCTTTTTCTTCGCAGAGCTCGTGAAACGGCCCCCAGAAGTTGTCGAGCAGCGGCACCCAGTCTTTCTCGCCAAGCGACACGGCGTCGAGATCGTCCTCCAGCCGCGCCGTGAAATCGTAGTCGACGTACTGAGTGAAGTGATCGGTCAGGAAGCCGTTGACGATGCGGCCAATGTCGGAGGGGATAAAGCGCTTGCCGTCCATCTCGACGTACTCGCGATTCTTGAGAGTCGCAATGATGCTGGCATACGTGGAAGGTCGGCCGATGCCGTATTCCTCGAGCGTCTTTACGAGGCTGGCTTCGGTAAACCGCGGTGGCGGCTCGGTGAAGTGCTGCTCGGGACGGAGTTCGTCGAGCCGGACGAGATCGCCTTCGGCAATGTCCGGCAGGAGCCGGTCGCCGTCGTCGGTCTTGCTGTCATCCTGGCCTTCCTGGTACACCGCCATAAAGCCGGGTTCGACGAGTACCGAACCGTTGGCGCGCAGTCGGTGACCGTTGTCGGGATCGCCGGCCGCGAAGTCTATCGCGACCGTGTCGAAGACGGCCGGCACCATCTGGCTGGCCATCGTGCGCCGCCAGATGAGCGAATACAGTTTGAACTGGTCTTCGTCGAGCGACCCCTTGAGGTCGTCCGGCGTCCTCGCGACCGAGGTGGGTCGGATCGCCTCGTGCGCTTCCTGCGCGTTCTTGGCTTTGGTTTTGAACTCGCGGGCTTCGGCCGGGACGTTTTTCTCGCCGTAACGTTCGGCGATTACGCTGCGCACTTCCTCGAGCGCAACGGCTGCGAGGGTTACCGAGTCGGTGCGCATGTAGGTAATGAGTCCCGTGTTGCCTTCACCCGGCAGCTCGATACCTTCGTACAGCTTCTGCGCGACGCGCATGGTGCGCTGCGTGTTGAAACCGAGTTTCCGGGAAGCCTCCTGCTGCAGGGTCGAGGTCGTAAACGGCGCGGTCGGGTTGCGACGGCGCTGCTTGCGCGTAACGGTCAGCGCTTTGAGTTCACCCTGGGCCGCGTCGAGCAGTGTTTTCTCGACCTCCCGTGCGGATTCTTCGTTCTCGAAGCTGAACTGCTCGACCTTGTCGCCTCGATAGGCCGTCAGGCGTGTGACGAACGGCTGTTCGTCCTTGCTGACGTCCGCCTCGATGCTCCAGTATTCGCGCGCCTTGAAGGCCTCGATTTCGAGTTCGCGCTCGACGATCATGCGCAGCGCCGGGCTTTGCACGCGGCCCGCCGACAGCCCGCGCTGGACCTTTTTCCACAACAGCGGCGACAGGTTGAATCCGACCAGGTAGTCGAGCGCGCGCCGGGCCTGCTGCGCCCCCACGAGGTCGTCGGACAGCCCGCGCGGATTCTCGATGGCGTCCCGCACGGCGTTCTTCGTGATTTCATGAAAGATGACGCGGTGGACGTCCTTGTCGTCGAGCACGTCGCGCTCCCGCAGCAACTCGATCAGGTGCCAGGAGATCGCTTCACCCTCGCGATCCGGGTCAGTCGCGAGGTACAGGGCATCGGCCTTCTTTAGCGCGCGGATGATGGCGTTGACGTGCTTCTCGTTGCGCTCGATGACCTGATACTTCATCGCGAAGCCTTGCTCGGGGTCTACGGCGCCTTCCTTGGGGACCAGGTCGCGAACGTGTCCGTACGAGGCGAGCACATCGAAGTCCTTGCCAAGGTACTTGGATATGGTCTTCGCCTTTGCGGGCGATTCTACGATTACGAGATTC
>JANQPG010000084.1 GCA_028289545.1 Woeseiaceae bacterium | reverse complement strand
GTATTCACGCGTGGCGGGAACCGGGCGTTACCTGCCCGAGAAAGTGCTGACCAACTTTGACCTCGAGAAGATGGTCGACACCAGCGACGAGTGGATCAGAACGCGCACCGGCGTTGAGCGGCGGCACATTGCGGCCGACGACCAGGCGGTCTCCGATCTGTGTATGGAAGCATCGAAGCGGGCGATCGAAAGTGCCGGCATCGATGTAACCGATATCGACCTGGTCGTGGTCGGCACCACGACGCCCGATACGTTTTTTCCGAACGTGGCAACGCTCATCCAGCATCGCCTCGGTATTCCCGCGTGCCCGGCGCTGGGCATGGAAGCCGCGTGCACGGGCTTTCTCTACGCGCTGTCCACGGCTGACAAGTTCATTCGTGCCGGCGAAGCCAGCCGTGCGCTGGTCGTGGGAGCCGAGTGCCTGTCGCGCCTTGTCGACTGGACCGATCGCAATACCTGCGTGCTGTTTGGCGACGGCGCGGGCGCCGTCATCCTCGAGGCCTCGGACGAGCCGGGCATCATTTCGACGCACCTCGGCGCTGACGGTCAGTATCGCGATCTGTTGTATTACCCGGCAGGTCCGTCCAAGAACCTGGACAAACTCAACACGCCCGAAGCCGCCATCATGATGACGGGTAACGAGGTTTTCAAAGTGGCCGTCAAGACGCTTGGCAACGTGGCTTCGGAAGCACTCGAGGCCAACAACATCGATCAGTCCGAACTCGATTGGCTCGTGCCGCATCAGGCGAACATTCGCATCATGCAGGCCACCGCAAAGCGGCTGGGCCTGCCGATGGAAAAGGTCATACAGACCGTTCAGGATCACGGCAACACGTCGGCTGCATCGGTGCCCATGGCGCTCGACGTCGGGATTCGCGACGGCCGCATTCAGCGCGGTCAGCTGGTGTTGATGGAAGCGTTTGGCGGCGGCTTCACCTGGGGTTCCGCCCTGATGCGTTACTGAGCGAGTCGCTCCGAGGCCGTCTCAGACGGAACTTGCCTCCTCGTGCAGGGCGATGCGGTTGCCCTCGCTGTCTTCGATCTCGGCGACAAAGCCGAACTCACCCACTGATTTCTTCGCGTACAGTATTTCCGCACCCGCACTTCGCGCTCGTTCGAGCGTCACGTCGATATTGTCGACCGCAAAATACAGCACGGGTCCTGCTTTGCCGGGCACGTACACATCACCCTTGGCCAGCGCACCCGTAACGCCGGGCTTGCCGGGTTGCTCGGGGAACAGGGCCATCAAGTAGCCGTCGACGTCCTGCGCATCCAGTTCGTAGAGGAATACCCGTTCGTAGAACGCAACGGCGCGCTCCATATCGGCAACGGGGATTTCGAAGTAGCCGACCGGGTTCCCCGCGGGCATCAACGACTCGTCACCAAAGCGGCGTCTTGCGGTCGCGCCGCGTACGCCGCTTCATGCGCTGATGCAGCTGTTGCCGGCGGCGGTCGAGACGATCGCGGCGAATGGCAGCGTCGATGTTCTTGCCCTGGTTGCTGTCGAACTCGTCGCGAAACTGGCAATAGTCTTCGTAGGCCTCGCGCACATGCCGGAGTTCGCGAGCGACGAGTTCGAGCACAATGACGTCGTCCAGGTAGCCGATGACCGGAATGTCGTCAGCCAGGAGATCCTCCGGGTCGCCAAAGTACACGAAGGTCGCGAGCAGTTGTTCCCGGTCCTGGGCCGGAAGCTGCCACTCGCCGTCCTGCAGCATCTGGATCATCAGGTCGAGCTGCGGAAGACGTTCAGCCACAAAATCCGGTAGCGGCTCGTTCTTCCGGATGTCGGCCATGACGTCGCGGATGGCTTCGATGATCTCGGCTTCTTCGGCGTCACGCACGGCGGCGCGGGCTTGCTTCAGTGCCTCGCGAAAGTAGTTGAGATCGCGGTTGGTGAGTTCGAATGCGAGTTTGAGTCCCATGGTCTGGCGTTGATTCCCCTTGGCTGGAAGCCACCCTACCTAGGCCCGAATGCAGCGTCAATTTGCGGAGATGCCGCAGGGAATGCGGTAGAATCGGCCGCCGTGCCAGAGTAAATGTAATGCATGTCGAACTTGCCATAGGCAACAAGAACTACTCGTCGTGGTCGCTGCGCGCGTGGCTGGTGCTGCGCCAGGCCGATATTGAGTTCACCGAGCGCCGTATCGTTCTGGACGTGGCGGACACACAGCGCGAACTGGCGTCGCTCGGCGCGGCTTCGCGCGTGCCGGTACTCAAGCTCGACGACGAAACTATCTGGGACTCGCTGGCAATCGGTGAAACCGTCAACGATCGATGGCCCGATCGGGGATTATGGCCAACCGATCCAAAAGCGCGCGCGCACGCACGTTCGATCAGCGCTGAGATGCACTCGGGTTTTGCGGCGTTGCGCGGGCAAATGCCGATGAACTGCCGGGCGATGGGTCGTAAAGTGGTCTTGACGGACGAGCTGACGGCCGACATCGATCGGGTCATTGCGATCTGGACCGAGTGTCAGCAGCGTTATGACGGCGAGTGGCTGTTCGGGGCGTTTTCGATTGCCGACGCTATGTACGCGCCCGTGGTACTGAGGCTGCGGACTTACGGCATCAATTTGCCTCAGTCCGCCGCACGGTATCCCGACCGCCTGCTTCGGAGTCGCGCCATGCAGGAGTGGCTCGCCGCGGCGGAGTGTGAGTCGGAAGTGATCGAGCGGGAAGAGGTGGGACAATGAGAGGTCGGGCAATGAATCGTGCGTTGCTGTTGTTGGCTCTGCTGCCGCTGGCATCGCATGCCGAGATTTACGAGTTGCCACCCGAAGGTATTGACGTGATCGGCAGCGTGACGACAGTGCGGGCCGGCTACGAAGATACGCTGGTCGACATTGCTCGACGTCATGGACTCGGTTATCACGATATTGTCCAGGCAAATCCCGACGTCAACGTCTGGCTACCCGGCGAGGGCACGGAAGTGGTTTTGCCGACGCAGTACGTCTTGCCTTCCGGGCCGCGCAAGGGCCTCGTGTTGAACCTTGCCGAATACCGTCTGTACTACTACCCGGAACCCGTCCCCGGAGAACCCGCCTATGTAATGACGTATCCGATGAGTATCGGGCGCATGGATTGGGATACGCCGCTGGGGCTGACGTCCGTCGTAGCGAAGGCCGTGAATCCTGCCTGGTATCCGCCGGCCTCGGTGCATCAGGAGCGTCTCGATGAAGGACGCGAACCGTTGCCGAGAGTCGTGCCGCCGGGGCCTGAAAATCCGCTGGGAAGCCGGGCAATGCGGTTGGGTCTGCCCGGTTACTTGATCCACGGCACCAATCGCCCGGCAGGCGTTGGCATGCGCGTGACCCATGGGTGCATTCGCATGTTTCCCGAGGACATCGAGTTCCTGTTCGAACACGTGGCCGTCAGGACGCCCGTACGCATCGTCAACGAGCCGATCAAGATCGGCTGGGACGGCGAGAATCTCGTGATGGAAGCACACCCGCTGCTCGAGGAGAAGCCGCTCGTAACGGTCGACGAGCCGGGTGGTGAACAGACCGTCGAAGCGGTGACCGAGTCGGAAGAGGGCGCCGCGGAGGAGACGGTTGTACCGAAGAGCGCGCTCACCTACGCGACGGAACGTTTTGTGGACGCGACGCGCGTGCGTGACGCCAGCATGGACTGGGACCGAGCCGAACGACTCATCGACGCAGCCAACGGCATGCCGTCGACCGTGGGCGCCGGCATCAAGACCGCTTCGGCGCCCGTGTCGCCGGAGGAACACGCCGACCTCTAACGGTTTGGCCGGGGCCGGCGCTCAAAAAACGCCGCGACCAGCGCCGGCTATCGTCCAAAAAAACGCCGCGACAAGCGCGGCGTTACAAATCCTAAGCCTGGTATAGCTTGTTATTGCTTACCAATGCCTTACTTGGACATCGATTTCTGGAACATGCGCTCCATGGCTTCTTTGTTGGCATCGCAGCATGCCTGTGCGCCGCTGGCAGCAGAGAGAGCGCGATCAGCAGTGCTTTGTGCGCTGGAGGCGGCCTGAGCGGCACGGTCAGCAGCGGCGCGCGCAGCTTCAGCGGCGGAAGCAGCGGCAGCAGCGTCCGCGGCAGCAGCTTCGGCGGTAGCCCTGACTTCGTCGAGCCCGGTCGTCGCGCAGCCTGAAGCCAGGCCAAGAGTAAGCAGCAGAGCGCTGACTTTCAAAGCAGTTGTTTTCATTTTCAAGAGTTCCTCTGTTAGGAATTAACGGCAGCCGCATTATTTCCCAAATACCCGGTACCTGCAACGAAAATGCCTGTTTTCATTGTATTTTGTCGGGCTTTCGCGACAGAT
>JANQPG010000070.1 GCA_028289545.1 Woeseiaceae bacterium | reverse complement strand
GGGCGTGCCAAACTGCTTGCAAACCAAAGCGCGCATTTCATGGAGCCTCAAAAGCCATTGCCAGTCATCTTCGTCGCGCGGCGTGACCGATGCGAGCCGGGATAGGGTACTGCGAAACGCCGACGAATCGACCATACTGGCAGCGTTTACTCCCGCCGAAACCGCCAATGGCCATCAGCGTCTTCGACCTGTTTACGATCGGAATCGGACCTTCGAGTTCCCACACGGTGGGACCGATGCGTGCCGCGCGGATGTTTGCCGAGAAGCTGGCGGAAAAAGGGCTACTCGCGGACGTTTGTGACATTCGCGTTCATCTTTACGGCTCGCTGGGCGCCACCGGCCGGGGACATGGGACGGACAAGGCCGTCGTGCTCGGACTTACCGGTTTTCAGCCAGAAACCGTGGACGTCGACGCGGTTCCGTCTTTCATGGATACCCTGGCCGACGGACGGAAACTCTCGCTGCTCGATTCACACCCGATCTCGTTCGATCCGAAAGAGAATCTGCGCTTCGAAAAGCGCGAGTCCCTGCCCGGCCATCCGAACGGCCTTCGCTTCGTTGCGTTTGACCAGGACGGCGCCGAGCTCCTGCAGCGCGTGTACTACTCCGTCGGTGGCGGTTTCGTCGTCAAAGAGCACGAGACGGGCGACCCGGTAATCACCGAATCTCCTGTCGACCTACCGCATCCGTTCGAAAGCGGTGCAGAGTTGCTCGCGATCTGCGATACGTCGGGCGCATCGATCAGCGACATCATGCTCGCGAACGAAAGCGAATGGCGCGACGAGGCAACCATCCGAAAAGGCTTGCTCGAGATATGGGCGGCAATGCAGGCCTGCGTCGAGCGCGGTTGTCAAAGCAGCGGATTGATGCCGGGTCTGAAGGTGCAGCGCCGGGCAGCCGATCTTCACAAGCAGCTGTCCAGTCAGCCGGAAGCCGCATTACGCGATCCGTTGACGATCATGGACTGGGTCAATCTCTATGCACTCGCCGTCAATGAAGAGAACGCTGTCGGTGGACGCGTGGTAACGGCACCGACGAACGGGGCTGCCGGCATCATCCCGGCTGTGCTTCACTACTACGTACGCTTCTGCCCTGGCGCAAACGATGACGGTGTCGCGCGTTTTCTCCTGACTGCCGGTGCTATCGGCCTCTTGTTCAAACGCAATGCATCTATCAGCGGTGCCGAAGTGGGCTGTCAGGGTGAGGTCGGGTCGGCATGCTCGATGGCGGCCGGCGGACTGACCGAAGTCCTCGGCGGTACGCCCTCGCAGGTCGAAAACGCTGCAGAGATCGCGATGGAACACAACCTGGGACTGACTTGCGACCCCATCGGCGGCCTCGTACAGATACCGTGCATCGAACGCAACGCGATGGCTTCGATAAAGGCCATCAACGCAACGCGCCTCGCAAAACGCGGCGACGGCAAACACTTCGTCTCTCTCGACAAGGTCATCCAGACGATGCGCGAGACCGGTCACGACATGCAGGAGAAATACAAAGAGACGTCGCGCGGCGGTCTCGCAACGAACGTCATCGAAGTTCCGGTCAACTTCATCGAGTGCTGATCGGGAAAATTCGGTCG
>JANQPG010000059.1 GCA_028289545.1 Woeseiaceae bacterium | reverse complement strand
AAGAGGACTTGAACCTCCACGGGGTTACCCCCACTAGCACCTGAAGCTAGCGCGTCTACCAATTCCGCCACCTCGGCATGGCTCGCAGGTACAATGCGTGACCTGCAGGGCGCCGAACTGTACTCAAAGTCGGTCGAGCCTGTCAATTCGCGCTACAGCATTATAGAAGGATCTACGGCCATTGGCTCGAAAACCCGCTAAGAAACCCCGAAAGAAGAAGGCCGGCAACTACCAGCACCCCATCCCCGATCGCAGCGCGCTGCTCGATTACCTGACCGAGCGCGGCAGGCCCGTGCGTGTCGACAAGATGCTGGGTGACCTGGGCCTCAAGGGGCAGCGGATGCGCAGTCTGCTCGTCGACCGGCTGAACAAGATGGTGCGTGCCGGGCAGATCATCGAAAACCGCCGTGGCGTGTACTGCCTGACCGCAAAGATCGATCTCGTGACCGGTACGGTCAGCGGCCACAAGGACGGTTTTGGCTTTGTCGTTCGCGACGACGGCGACGAGGAAGACGTCTATCTCTCGGCCCGCGAAATGCGTTCCCTGTTCGACGGCGACCGCGTGGCGATTTCCATCATCGGCAAGGACCGTCGCGGCAAGCCGGAGGGCAAGCTGGTCGAGGTGCTTGATCGGGGGACGCGGGAGGTCGTAGGGCAGTTCATCCGCGAGCGCGGCATCGGCGTCGTCGTCCCGGACAACCCGAAGATTTCCCATCGGGTTCTCATTGCGAAAGGCGAGGCCGGCCGTGCACGCCCCGGCGATATTGTCGTCGTCGAGATCCTCGATTTCCCGAGCCAGGTCGAGCAGGCGACCGGCCGCATCAGCCGCGTGCTGGGAGCGCCCGGTCAAAAGGGCATCGCAACGGAGATTGCGATCGAGTCCCACGGCATTCCCGTCAAATGGCCCAAGGCCGTTCGGGAGATGGTCAGGAAATACGGCAAGACCGTGCCGAGCGCTGCCAAGAAGGGTCGGCTGGACCTGCGTCAGATCGATCTCGTGACGATCGATGGAGCGGATGCGCGCGACTTCGACGACGCCGTGTACTGTGAGCCCGTCGGCAAAGGCTGGCGATTGCTCGTGGCGATCGCCGACGTGGCGCACTACGTCGACGCCGGCTCGCCCCTCGATCAGCAGGCCATCGTGCGGGGCACGTCCGTGTACTTCCCGGATCGCGTTGTGCCGATGCTGCCGGAAGTACTGTCCAACGGTTTGTGCTCGCTCAATCCGAAAGTCGACAGGCTCTGCATGGTGTGTGAAATGCGCGTAAGCGCAGAGGGTAAGGTCACGCGTTCGAAGTTTCACGAAGCCGTGATGCGCTCGAAGGCGCGGTTGACGTACAACCAGGTGAACGAGTTCCTGAGCGGCAACGCCCCGCGCGCCGTGCCGAAGAACCTCGGCCCCGCGATCAGGCACCTGCACGCCTTGTACCGCGCCTTCGCCAAAGCGAGGCGACGCCGCGGCGCGCTGGAACTCGATCTGCCGCAAACCCGCTTCGAACTCGACGCAAACGGAGAGATTGCCCGCATTGCCACCGTGCCCCGCAACGACGCACACCGGCTGATCGAGGAATGTATGATCGCGGCCAATGTGGAGGCGGCAAAGTTCCTGCGCCGCCATCGCATTCAGGGGCTGTTCCGCGTGCACGCGCGACCGGACCCCGATCGTTTCGACGAGCTACGCCAGTACCTGACCTCGCTCGGACTCAAGGTGCCGCACCCGGACCACGTGACTCCGAAGCAGTTCAATGCGCTACTCGGGCAGATCAAGGGACGCGAAGACGCATCGGTCATCGCCATGCAGATGCTGCGCTCTCTGACACACGCGGAGTACTCGCCCACAAACATCGGCCATTTTGGACTGTCGCTCGAGACTTACGCGCATTTCACGTCGCCGATACGCCGTTATCCGGACCTGCTCGTGCACCGCGCGATCAGACACATCATTCGCGGCGGCAAACCGGGCAAGTACCGCTATGGCAAGAACGAGATGGAACGCCTCGGCGCGATTACCTCTCAGCACGAACGGCGCGCCGAAGAAGCCACGCGCGACGTCGAGGCCTGGCTCAAGTGTCAGTACCTGGAGGACAAGCTGGGCGAGCAGTTCCACGGCGTAGTGACGAGCGTGACCCGCTTTGGCCTGTTCGTGCAGCTGACCGACCTGATGATCGACGGCCTCGTGCACGTGACGAGCCTGCCCAATGACTACTACCACTACGAGCCCTCGCGGCAGCAACTGGTCGGCGAGCGCTCGGGCCAGAGTTTTGGTCTCGGTGAGGCCATCGAGGTGCAGGTGCAGCGTGTCGACATGGAAACCCGCCGGATCGACTTCCGGCCGGTCTGGGACGGCTACGACCATGACCGGCTGCGGTCCCGCAAGCGGCGGAGGCGATGAGCCGGGCGCGCTACGTGACCGGCCTGCGCGCCGTCGAGCAGCTGCTGGCTGGCGAGGGCCGGCAGCTCAAATGCCTGTACGCCGAGTACCAGAGCGCCAATCCGCGCGTGAAGGCCGCGATAGCGTCAGCCGAGTCGAAAGGCGTCGCTGTCCGTTCGGCGAATCGCGCCCGTCTCCAGCAGTTGTCGGGCGAAGCACGGCACCAGGGTGTAGTTGCGGAGATCCGGCGCAGCACGACCCTCGACGAGGCGGCGCTCAGGTCGCTGGTCGAAGACCGACTGGGTGACGACGAGGGCAAACCTCTGCTGTTGCTGTTACTCGACGGCATTCAGGATCCGCATAATCTCGGCGCCTGCCTGAGAACAGCGGATGCCGCCGGTGCCGATGCCGTTGTCGTGCCGCGGCACGGGGCGGCGGGCCTGGGTCCGACGGTGAGCAAAGTCGCGGCAGGCGCGGCGGAAACCCTGCCGTTTGCGGCGGTAGCCAACCTCGGAAAGACCTTGGACTGGCTCGGCAACTACGGCGTGGTTCGTGCCGGCACCAGCGATCAGGGGGCCGAAAGCCTGTACGACGTGGATCTGAGCGGGCCGATTGCGCTGGTGATGGGGCGCGAGGAAAAGGGTGTGAGCAAGGCTGTCATGGCCCGCTGCGACCATCTCGTGAGCCTGCCGACGCTGGGCCAGGTGTCGAGCCTCAACGTGTCCGTTGCCACGGGGGTATGCCTTTACGAGGTGCTGAGACAGCGCACGGGCTCGGACTAAGGCGCCCCGACGATTGCGGTTGAGATTGGGGTTGGTGAGCAACGTATGCGACCGGCCCTTGCTACTGTCCGGGTGCTTGGGTAGGATGCGCTTCCCCGCGGAGCGCGGGGGTGCCTGAAATTGCTAGAAATCAGGTATTTATTCTCTTGCCACACCGCCACTTAAGCGGGTGGCTGTAATCCGCACGGATTGGCGGCTTTTGGGTCGCGAATGTGTGTGATTTCATCCAGAAGGGACGACAATGAGACATTATGAGATCGTTTTTCTGGTCCACCCGGACCAGAGCGAGCAGGTGCCTGCCATGGTAGAACGCTACCAAGGCATGGTGACCGAAGCCGGCGGGCAGGTTCATCGCACCGAAGACTGGGGTCGCCGCCAGCTTGCGCACCCCATCAACAAAATCCACAAAGCCCACTACGTGCTGCTCAACGTCGAATGTGGTTTCGACGTCATTGAGGGCATCAAAGGCGCTTTCCGCTTCAACGATGCCGTTCTGCGGCACATGGTGATATCGCGCGACAAGGCGGTCACCGAGGCGTCGCCGATGGCGGTTGCCGTGGCCGAAGAAAAGGCCAAGGAGAAGGAAGCGCAGCAGCGCCGTGAGGCAAAAGCGGCCGCCGAGGCGGCGATGCGCCGTGACTCGAACGCCGGTGACGCCGCCGAGAAGACCGAGGCCGACGCCAAGCCTGATGCGAAGAGCGAAGCCGAAGCCGCGCCCGCCGAGAAGAGCGAGCCCGAAGCTGCGCCCGCTGCGAGCGAAGCTGCCGCCGACGCCGGAGAGGCCGGCGACGAACCCGCTGAAGCCAAGACAGCCTGAGGATTGGAGCAATGAGTCGTTATTCACGTCGGCGTAAGTACTGCCGTTTTACGGCCGAGGGGATTGAAGAGATCGACTACAAAGATCTCAATCTGCTGAAGGCCTATGTCACCGAGACGGGCAAGATTGTGCCCAGCCGGATTACTGGAACCAAATCGCACTATCAGCGCCAGCTCGCGACCGCCGTAAAACGTGCACGCTACCTGGCACTGCTGCCGTACACGGATCGCCACTAGGCAACCCCCTTGCCGACGGTGGCCGCATGGCTGGTAGCCCGGCCGCTGAATGCCGTCCTAGCCCTGGCGCTGACGCTGTCGCTGATGCCCCTGGGGTTTCTCAGCGGCGCCGTGCTCGTGTACCTGATCGTCGCTGCGGGGCCGAGAAGCGCCGCGATAGCGGCCGGCTTCGCGGCTGCGTTGCTGCTGACGCTTGCGGCCATCATGGGTATGCCGCTCGAGTCGAGATTGGCGGCCATTGCGATGGTCTGGCTGCCGGCCGCGCTGCTGGGTTTTGTACTGGGCGCAAGCGGTTCGCTGACGATGGCCCTGCAGATGTCGTCGATAGTGGCCGTGCTGGGAGTGGTGGCGTTTACCGTGGTGGTGGGCGACCCGGTAGCCTGGTGGACACCGCTGCTTGCCGATCTGATCGAACAATGGAGTCAGTCCGGCGGGCCTCAGGCGGTGCGTCAGGCTGAGGCAATACGGCCGCACATCGGCCAGATGGCCGAGTACGCCACGCCCTGGCTTGCGTTTTTCTTTTGGGCCAGCAGTGCGCTGATGTTGATTCTGGGGCATGCGCTGTATCGGCACGGGTCTCAGGCGGCGGGAAGCCTGGGGCGGTTTGTCGACCTGGACTTCGGGCGCGTAATCGCCGGAGCGACGGCGCTGGCTTCGCTCGTGGCGTTTGCTGTCGGGATGGTTTGGCTGAAAGGCGTTGCCTTTGTGCTGTTTGCCGTGTTCAGCCTGCAGGGCATTGCGCTGTTGCACTGGCTGCACGCGGAAGGCCGCGTGCCGGTACTTTTGGTCGTGGCGGCGTATGCCGCGATCGTGGTACTGCCGCTGATTATGGTGGCCGCTCTGGCGGTCCTTGGATACATTGACGCCTGGTTTTCGTTGAGGCGTCGCCGGGAGAGCGCGTCTTGAGGCGCGTTCCCCGGGCTTTGAACGATATTGCTGTAGGGTTTGAGAACATGAATGTCATATTGCTGGACAACGTCGAAAATCTGGGCCGAATCGGAGATCTGGTCAAGGTGAAACCCGGGTACGGCCGCAACTACCTGCTGCCGCAGGGCAAAGCGGCGCTTGCGACGCCCGAGAACATGAAGGCTATCGAAGCGCGGCGTGCTGAGCTCGAGAAGGCCGCCGCCGAGGAACTGGCCACCGCGAAGAGCCGTGCCGAGAGCATTAACGGCGTCGAACTTGTGGTCCAGGCCAACGCCGGCCCGGAAGGCAAGCTGTTTGGCTCGGTTGGCCCCGTGGATATTGCCGAAGCGTTCGAGGCGGTGCAGATAGAGGTGCAACGCAGCGAAGTCCGCATGCCGGACGGCCCGATACACGAACTCGGCGAGTTTACGGTTGGTGTCCACCTGCACCCGGAAGTCAACGCCGAAGTCACCGTCCGCGTTGTCGCGGACGAGTAACGACGCCGCACCGGCGGCGGTATTCACCGCGTCGTCGGATCACCGCGTTTCCCGCCGGGGACGGGCGCGGGCTGTGGTAACGTAGGCGTCTCGTAGTCGGAACAGCGGGCAGGGGAAAATGGTTCGAGCGTTGGGAGAGAGCGGCGGCATGGACGAGGAACGCCGCCTCAAAGTTCCCCCCAACTCGGTCGAAGCCGAGCAGTCGCTGCTCGGCGGTCTCATGCTCGACAAGTCCGCTTGGGACAAGGTAGGCGACGTCGTCGGCTCCGAGGACTTCTACCGCAAGGATCACCGGCTCATCTTCAAGGCGATCGCCGAACTTGTCGAAGACGGCAATCCCTGCGACGTCGTGACAATATCGGAGTTTCTCGAGCAGCGCGGCGAGCTGGGTTCGGCCGGCGGCCTTGAGTACCTTGCCACCCTCGCCAACGAAACCCCCGGTGCCGCCAACGCGCGGGCGTACGCCAACATTGTCCGCGAGCGGGCAATGCTGCGCTCGCTGATCAACGCCGGCAACGAAATAGCGGGACAGGCGTTTTCCACGGACGGCCGCAGCGCGTCGGAACTGGTCGACGAAGCTGAGCGCCTCGTGTTCGAAATTGCCGAGCGCGGCGCGCGTGGCCGGCAGGGATTCAAGTCTCTGAAGCAGATACTGCCGGAAACGGTGGATCGCATTGACCTGCTGCACCAGTCCGACGGCAGCATTACGGGTATCTCCAGCGGCTACCACGAGTTCGACAAGATGACGGCCGGGTTGCAGCCCGGAGACCTCGTGATTGTTGCGGGTCGGCCCTCGATGGGCAAGACGACGTTTGCGGTCAACATTGCCGAGAACGCTTCGATCGGCTCGAAAGTGCCGACCGCAATATTTTCGATGGAAATGCCGGCATCGCAGCTCGCGTTTCGCATGATCTCGTCGCTGGGCCGCGTCGATCAGACGCATCTGCGCACCGGCAACTTCCCGGACGAAGACTGGTCGCGAATCAACACCGCCGTTCAGCTCATGTCGGAGGCGCCGATCTATATCGACGATACGGCAGGGCTGGCGCCAACGGAGATTCGCGCCCGTGCCCGCCGCCTGCAGCGCGAGCACGGTCTCGGCCTGATCGTCGTCGACTACCTGCAGCTTATGCAGGTACCCGGTAACAGCGAGAACCGCGCCACGGAAATCTCCGAGATTTCGCGTTCGCTCAAGGCCCTGGCCAAGGAGCTGTCAGTGCCCGTGATTGCGCTGTCGCAGCTCAACCGCAGCGTCGAACAGCGCACGGACAAACGGCCGGTGATGTCGGACCTGCGTGAATCGGGCGCTATCGAGCAGGACGCGGACATGATCATCTTCATCTACCGCGAAGAGGTCTACAATCCGGACACGCCGCGCAAGGGTATTGCCGACATTGTCATTGCCAAGCAGCGTAACGGTCCCATTGGCGAGTTCCCGCTGACGTTCGTCGGCCGCTATACAAAGTTCGAGAACTGGGCGCCCGACAACTACGCCGAAGAGTCGTTCTGACAGGAATCCTTCCGGCAGGAGTACTGCTGCGAGACGCCGTCTGGCGAGTAAGCGCTGCAGCGGGGGTCGCGGCGCGGGCTCAGCTCGAGAAGAAGCCCATCTTAACGCCGGCCAGCTGTACGACGTCGTTGTCGTCCAGCTTACGGGCCTGGGCGCCAATTGCCTCACCGTTCACCAGCGGATAGTCGCCGTCTTTACCGGATTCGACGTGCACGATGTAGTAACCCTCGGCGCGGCGCGTGATGGCGGCAACCTGAACGCCGGGCCGGCCGAGCGTCGTCAGTGCTTTCGTTAGCTCCAGTTCGCGTCCGGCGAAGGCGCCACTCAAAACCTGAAGTTTTGCCAGCGGCAGGGCGCTCGGGGCAGTGCTCGGATCAATACCTGTCGTGGTTGCCGTGTGCCGGACGGGTTCGGCGGCAGGCCTGTCGCTCGCGATCGTTTCGGCTGGCGTATCGTCGACGGGTATATCGTCGACCGGCGCAGCGACCGGTTCGTCCTCTTGCTGAGCCGCACTGGCGGCACTTAGCGCCGCCGCTTCTTCAGGGTCGAGTCGCACGCCGGCTGAATCGCTGCTGGCGGCCTGCGCGGCTGCCTCGGCTGCCTTCTCGGCAATGGCCAGTTGTTCCGCGTTTTGCTGGCCCGTCGGAATGACCATCGTCTTTTCGAACTCGTCCTGCTCGGTATCGTTCGTCGCCTGGTCCGAGAAGCGCAGCTGATGGTGCCCGATCGTAATGACGTCGCCGTGCTGCAGCGCGTGTTTTTTGATCAGCTTGCCGTTGACGTAAGTGCCGTTGGTGCTGTTCAAGTCCTCGAGGAACGAGTCGTTGAGTATGTTGATGATCAACGAGTGATGCCCGCTCACCGCCGGGTTGTCGATCCGGACGTCGTTGTCGGGCAGGCGGCCAATCGTGTACCGCTCTTTCGTCATGTTGTATTCAGCCAGTACCTGATTGTCCAGACTAAGAATT
>JANQPG010000058.1 GCA_028289545.1 Woeseiaceae bacterium | reverse complement strand
GCCATGATTTCAGGTTCCGTCATTTTGGCGAGTAAGGTAGCGACGGAGTGATTCCGCCGGTCCCGATGGGACCGGCGGCTTTTTTACGGTTTAATGACTTCCCCAAGCCTACAGCCGCACAACAGGATCGACGACATTTCGATGGACCCCAAATGGAGTGACGACATCCCGATTTATCGTCAACTGCGCGATCGTGTTGTGGCGATGATTCTCGAAGGCGTGCTCGGTGACGGCGACGCCTTGCCGTCGGTGCGAAACGTCGCCGCCGAATACCGGCTGAATCCGCTGACGGTGCTCAAGGGCTACCAGGAGCTCGTGGACGAGGGCCTCGTCGAGAAAAAACGCGGCCGCGGCATGTTCGTCAACGACGGTGCGCGTCAGCAGCTCCTGAAAGACGAGCGTCTCCGCTTCATCGAAAAGGACTGGCCGAAGATACTGGAAACCATCGACAGGCTCGGGCTGGATACCGAGGAGCTGCTCAACGCTCGAGATTCGAAAACGACAAATTCAAAAACAACAGGCGAGCAGGACGACCTATGACCACTCTCGTCACCGCGGAGAACGTCAGTAAGCGCTACGGCTCCGTCAGGGCTGTCGACAACGTAAGCTTCAGCATTGAGCAAGGCAAGATCCTGGGGCTGTTCGGCCCCAACGGCGCGGGGAAGACGACACTCTTGAAGGCTGTGCTCGGGCTGACCGACTGTGAAGGCGCCCTGTCGGTGCTCGGTTTCGATCCGTTCCGCCAGCGCAAGGAACTGCTCAGGAATATTTGCTTCATCGCCGACGTGGCCGTCCTGCCGCGATGGATCCGTGTCGAGCAGCTGCTCGATTTCGTTACGGCGACGCACCCAAACTTTTCCCGCTCGCGCGTGGAGGCGCTACTCGGTCGCACGAAAATTCGCCGCAATGCAAAAGTGCGCGAACTCTCCAAGGGCATGGTGGCGCAGCTGCACCTGTCGATCATTATGGCTGTCGATGCCAAGCTGCTCGTGCTCGACGAGCCCACGCTCGGTCTCGACATCATCTTTCGCAAAGACTTCTATGCCGACCTTCTGAGTGATTACTTCGACGAAGAGCGCACGATCCTGATCACGACCCACCAGGTAGAGGAAATCGAAAACATCCTGACCGATATCATGTTCATCCATAACGGCAGGATTCTGCTCGATTCACCCATGGAGTCGCTCGGCGAGCAATACGCGGAGCTGATGACGGCCGGCGAAGCCGCCGACACGGCGCGCGGACTTCGCCCGCTCTACGAGCGCGAGGTCTTTGGCAAGAGCGTAATGACTTTCGAGAACGTCGATCGCGGCCGGCTCGCAAACCTGGGTGAAATTCGGGTGCCGTCGGTCGCCGACCTGTTCGTTGCGAAGGTGAAGGGGGCAACGTCGTGATAGGCAACCAGGTAGCTCTGCTCAAACGTGAGTTCTGGGAGCATCGGTCCATCTGGGCCGCCCCGGCGGCCATGGTGCTGGTGAGTGTGCTGCTGGCGACGACCAGTCTTGTCGTCGGCTCCGGGTTCAAGGAAGTGGTCAACCTGGCCATCGTCGGCGCGTCGAACATCGACGCCGGGGAGCGCCGCCACTTCCTCGTGGCCGTGCTCGGTGGGTTTACGATCGTCATTGCGCTGTCCATGTGGGTGCTGACCGTTTTCTATTGCCTCGACGCGCTGTACGCGGAGCGCAAGGACAAGAGCATCCTGTTCTGGCGTTCGCTGCCGATTACCGATACCGAGACCATCGTCTCCAAACTGCTGACCGCGTTCCTGCTGATCCCGGCGGTTTCCTACGCGGCCATCTTGCTGGCACAGCTCTTGAGCCTGATCATCATGAGCGTATGGGTCAGCGCAATGGGCGGCAGCCCCGGTCACCTGCTGTGGAACGCCGGCGCGTTGTTCGACAGCTTCGCGTTTGCGTTTTTGTTCATTCTGTCGATTCAGCTGTGGCTCGCTCCGTTTATCGGCTGGTTCTTGTTCGTTTCCGCCTCTACCAAGCGGTCGCCGCTGCTGCTCGGCTTCCTGCCGATCCTCGTGGTGCCGACCCTGGAATACATGGTTGTGGGCACGAGGCTCTTGTCGGACGCTATTTTTGTTCGTAGCGTCAAGCTGCCGTTGTTCGGCGGCGAGCGCCTGTCGGAATTGATCGAAGACGGCCGCATCGAGGTCGCAGCGGAAATGACCGGCATACTGTCTTTGATCGATGTGGGCGGCTACCTGACCAGCCCTTCGCTGTGGCTGGGGCTGATCGTCTGCGGATTGTTTTCCGCCGCCGCCGTGTTCGTCCGGCGTTATCGCGACGAATCCTGAGCTTGGGCCCTGCGCGGGTCTACCGCGTGTTTTCTTAGTTTTCCGCGGAACTGGTGGTAGCTCAGCCCCAGGAGATCGGCCGCGACCTTCTGGTTGAACTGTGCCTTGTCGAGCGCCGCTTCGATGAACTGCTTCTCGGTGTCCTTGAGCCGCTCCACGAGGTCCGTGGGTAACAACGGCGGGCGCCTGCCGCGTCGGGGAGACGGTTCCGCCGCGGACCCGGCCGTGGCATCGCCGGACAGCCTGAACGGCGAATCGAACGGGTCGAAGGCGATCCGGTCGATGACCGCCTCGGGGTCGTTGCTTCGGTACACCGATCGTTCGACGGCGTTCTTGAGTTCGCGCACATTGCCCGGCCACTGATGCTTCAGGAGGGATGAAGACGCCCGCGAGCTGAAGCCGGGAAACAGGTCTCGCTTGAGTTCCGCCGCCATGTTCACGGCAAAGGCGTAGGCGAGCGGCAGAATATCCTCTACGCGCTCGCGAAGCGGCGGGATCGTAATGACGTCGAAGGCGAGGCGGTCGAGCAGATCGGGCCTGAAACGGCCGCTGTCAGCCAGCGCCTTGAGGTCGGCGTTGGTCGAGCCGACGATCCTGACGTCCACGACAATCGAGTCGTTGCCCCCGACCCGCTGTATTTCCCCGTACTCGATGACCCTGAGTATCTTCTCCTGCATCCGCAACGACACGGTGGCCAGCTCATCGAGAATCAATGTGCCGCCGTCCGCCCGCTCGAAGTGTCCCGTGTGCGCGCGCACCGCGCCCGTGAAGGCGCCGGCTTCGTGCCCGAACAATTCGGATTCGAGGATAGATTCCGTCAGTGCGGCGCAATTGACCTTGACCACGCGGCTCTCCCAGCGAGTGGACAGGAAGTGCAGGCGAGAGGCGATCAGCTCCTTGCCTGTGCCACGTTCGCCAACCACAAGGACGGGTTTGGACAGCGGTGCCGCGCGGGATACGTGTTCCAGCATCTCCAGGAAGGCGGGCGCCTCTCCAATGATGGTCGGACTGTCATGTACGCCTGCCATAGGTGAAATCTGCTACTTATTGGTAAAATTCACTAGAGTATAGCATTTTTCGCCAATCCGTGTTTTTGCTCTGGGCAAAGTTATCCTGAGTTAATCTTTATTAATCAATCGGTTAAAGGATTTCTCGAGGTTTGGCACGGAAGCTGCAACACCTATAGCGAAATTTACCCACTACAGAGGACAACGCTATGGGCATATTCACGAGGTTCTCCGATATCGTGAACTCGAATATCAACGCGATTCTCGACAAAGCGGAGGATCCGGAGAAGATCGTTCGCCTGATGATCCAGGAGATGGAAGACACGCTCGTTGAGGTACGCTCGGCGGCGGCGCGCTCCATCGCCGACAAGAAGGACCTGAACCGCAAGCTGGAATCGCTGGAACGCGAAATCGGCGACTGGGACAACAAGGCGGAGCTGGCCCTGCGTAAGGATCGGGAAGATCTCGCAAAAGCGGCGCTCATCGAGAAATCGCGCGTTTCGGCTGCCGCCGAACTGGTCAAGGCGGACTACATCGCCATTGACGAGGGTTTGAGCAAACTCAACGACGACATTGCACGGCTGGAGAGCAAACTCAACGATGCCAAGGCGCGTCAGAAGTCTTTGCTCTCGCGGCACAAAACGGCGAACAGCCGCCTCGCAGTGCGTAAGCGCATCCACGAGAACAAGATCGACGATGCCATGCTCAGGTTTGAGGCCTATACCCGCCGCATAGACGATGTGGAGGGCCGGATCGAGGCTTACGATATGGGGCTTCCCAAAGACCTGAACCACGCCTTTGCGAGTCTTGAGGCCGAGGATTCGGTGAAAGAGGAACTCGACGCGCTGAAACGCCGCGTGGCCGGAGGTAGCGAACACCACAATCGCACGGAGGAATCGTGATCGGCGAACTGGGAACGCTTGCGGTAATACTGTTTCTGACGATTGGTCTGCCGCTCTTTATCGTCCTGCATTTTGTGACGCGCTGGAAACAGTCGCGCGAGATTTCGCGGGACGACGAGAAACTTCTCGAGGAGCTGTGGTCGTTGTCGCAACGGTTGGAAGACCGCATCGAAACGCTCGAGCGAATACTCGACGATGACCGTCCAACCTGGAGGGAAAAATGACGGAAGGAATGTGGAACGACAAGCACTTTCGCACCAGCGGTTTGTACCGGGATCGCGAGAACGGGTGGATCTTCGGCGTGTGCGCCGGCATTGCGGATCGTTTCAACCTCAGAGTGGGCGCTGTGCGGGGCATAGTTGCCGTCTGCCTGCTGCTGTTCTTCTGGGCTACCGCGCTGATCTATGCCCTGGCGGTTGTGCTCATTCGGGAGAAGCCGCTGATCTACTCGGGGCGCGCATCCGAGCATGAGTTCTGGTGCCGCCGCAGGGACGATTGGAGGAACTCATGAGCGACTACGAGACAACCGAAGCGCGGCGTTTCTACCGCAGCTCGGACCGCCGGTGCCTCGGCGGCGTATGCTCCGGTCTGGCCGACTACTTCGGCTTCAATCTCAAGGTAACTCGGCTCCTGGCCATTATTGCCTTGTTTATGGCGCCGCCGTTTGCTGTCATGGCGTACTTGGCCACGGTTGTGTTGGTGCCCGCCCGGCCCTCGCCGAAAGCGGAATCCGGTGTCGATGAGTCGTTTCGCAAGGCCGTGCGTTCGTCGCCCGCGCAAACGATGAGCGACGTGCGTCGGCGCTTTCTGGCGCTGGACCGACGCCTGGCCAGGCTGGAAAAATACGTGACATCGTCCCGATTTTCTCTCGATCAGGAGTTCAGGGATCTGGAACGCTGATGTGACAGCCTGCAAGAAACTGATCTACGGAAAACCGACCCAGCGTAAAAGATCCAGGGGAAATCGATGAGTTCTACCGGAATTGTTTTTATTGTTCTGATCGCCTGCGTGACCGGCGTGATCATGCAGTGGCTCAGCGACAAAAAAGAGCGCCGCAAGGCGGAAGGCAACGGCGAGGAGTTTAACGAGACGCTAGAGCAGCTCAGGGCGATCGAGGAGCGCGTGCGCGTACTGGAGCGCATCGTGACCGAGAACAAGTTTGATCTGAAGCGCGAGATCGATCGGCTCTGAGATGGCAGAAGCCCCCAGAGCCAGCACCTTGCTATCGATGCTCGAGCCTCGCGGCGAGCGCCTGATCGTGCTGGGCGGGATTGATGACGACAGCGGCTCCGAGCCGCTCTATGCCTCGGCCAGCGTGCCGGAAGATCCTGAAAACCTGCCGGCCGAGCTGCGGGCCGACGTTGCTCTCGTTGTCCTCGCCGCCGGCGACCCGCTACCGAGTGCGCTGCTGGCGCGCCTTCGCGACGTGCACGTCGCTCAAATTGTGCTTGCCGTCGACAACAGCGTGTCGCCGGCCGACATGCTGGCGATGGGGTTCGAGAAAGCACAAAGCCCGTCAGTGGACGGGCTCGTGTTCGTATGGGACGCGGCGCTCGCCGACAAGCCGCGCGAATGGAACAACGCGCGCGACTGGGCGAACCCGGAAAACTTCGACCGCTACCGCTGGTAACTCCAATCAGCTACCGGAGTCGGCTGCCTTGGCTTTGTAAGCGCGGACCTGCTGGTTGAACATCTCTCCGACGAGTTCCTTCTCTTCGTTTGCCGCGTCAAAACGCTTGTCGAGCATCTCGTTCCGGCGCTTCATCTCAGCCTGGTCCGGCTCCGTTTCCATCGCCGCAATGGCGTCTTTTTCCGCCTGTTCGATGCAGTTCAGGTATTCATCGACTTTTGCGAGGTATTCCTTGACCGAAGTCGAGGCGGAGCGCATTTCGTCGATGCTGGCCGTCGTGCCGTCGGGTATCTGCGGCCGCGTCGGATAGTCGCAGGCCAGAGCCGGTGCTGCCGCAAGCAGCAAAGCCGGCACAAGGAGGCTTTTCGCAGTTATGTTCATAAGCGTCAAATCTTCAAGGTTTTGGCAGCGCGCCGGGCGCTGACGGTTTATGGAGGCGAATTATTTAATCACGATGCCAGAAGTGAGTGAAGCGCTGCGGGCGCGGCGGCTCTGCACAAATGCGGGCGTGCCGATGTTGCTCCTTCGATATCAACAGCTTACCGTCGACTCTACGGGTTGACGAACAATGCCCGGTGTTCGTCCGTACCCTCCGCCTGGGCCAGCAGCAGGTCGAGATAGCTATCGGAGCTCATCGGGTCCCCGAACAGGAGGCCCTGGGCGTACGTGCAGCCGAGCTGCTGCAGGAAGTTGAGCTGCTCTTCGCTTTCCACCCCTTCAGCAACCACATCCATGTTGAGGTTTTTCCCCATCTGCACGATGGTTCCGACGATCGTGGCGTCGTCCGCGTTGGTGGCGGCGTGGCGCACAAAACTCTTGTCGATCTTGAGCGTGCTGATCGGGAATTGCTGCAGCGCGCTCAGCGAAGAATAACCGGTGCCAAAATCGTCGATCGCCAGATGCAGGCCGAGCGCGTACAGCTGATCCAGGATACGGATCGTGCGTTCGGGGTCCTCCATGAGCGTCGTTTCCGTGATTTCGAGTTCCAGCGACGTTGGCGACACTTCGTAACCGCGAAAGATCGAGCTGATTCGGCGAATAAAGTTGGCCTGGCGCAGCTGCTTGAGAGACAGGTTGACCGACACTCGGCCGGGTGACGACACCGAACGCTGCCAGAAGCGGAAGTCCTCGCACACCTTGTCGAGTACCCACTCGCCGATCTCGATAATGAGGTTGGTCTCTTCGGCAATCGGGATGAAGTCTGACGGCAGGATCAGGCCGCGCTCCGGGAGTTCCCATCGCACCAGCGCCTCAGCGCCGAATACTTCTCCCGTTTCGAGGTTGTACTTCGGCTGGTAGTGCACGAGCAGCTCGTCGCGCTCGAACGCCCGTTTGAGCTTGCTTTTGGTCATCAGCCGCTCGACAGCCGCTTCATTCATCTCGGGAACGTAGTGCGCAAACTGATTGCCGCCCGATTTCTTCGCGTGATAGAGCGCGGCGTCCGCGTTTCGAATCAGGTCGATCACGTTGGGCGCGTCGGACGGGTAATACGCAATGCCCATGCTGGCCGTCATGAATACTTCGTGACCCTGCACAAAAAACGGATCCGCGAGCTTCTCGAGTAGCGCCGTGGCGAGGGCCTCGGTTTTCTTGCGGCCCAGCGCATCGGGTGCAAGGCCGTCGATGATGACGGCAAACTCGTCGCCGGCCAGGCGGCCAATGACGGATTTTTGCGGCACGGCCGCGCGCAAGCGCTCCGCCACCGTTTCGAGCGTCGTGTCGCCCGCGAGATGGCCAAACGTGTCGTTGATCTCCTTGAAGTGATCGATATCGACGTAGAACAGGCAAAGCGAGCGGTTGCTGCGCCTCGCCCGGGCGATCGCTCGCTGCAGCAGGTGCTGAAACTGCATGCGATTGGGAATCTTGGTCAGGGCGTCGATGCGCGCGAGATAGCGAATTCTCTTCTCGGCGCGCCGGCGCTCGGTCGTGTTTTGTGCGGCGTAGATGCGATCGCCCGACTCGGCTTCCTTGCCTTCGAGTATGGAGCAGGTATACGAAACGGGAATGGACTCGCCGTACTTGCTTTCGAAATAGGCGTCTCGAGGGATGCCCGAGGGTGAGGCGCCAATTAGCGATTCGCACTTACCGGTATCCACGACGAAATCGATCGAGGTGTCGACCAGTTCCTCCTGGTCGTAGCCGAGCAGGTGCGTGGCCGCCTTGTTGATGCGTTTTATCGTCCCGTCGTTTGCCGTGACGATAATGGCATCGTTCATGCTGGAGAGTATCGAATCGACGTAATCGCGCGAGATCGTCGTCGTCTTCAGCCTGTCTCGCATTTCGTTGAACACGGCCGCCAGGTCGCCGAGATCGTCGCGTCCCGACTCCGGCAGTGGCTCGCCAAAGTCGGAGTCTCGCAGCTTGACGGCCTGTTCCTTGAGCTGCTGAATGCGCCGGCTCGTGCGCCGGGCGAGCAGCAATATGATGAGCCCGCACAGCGCCAGGACCAGCAACGTTGCGCCCACCATCCAGAAGAAGCTGGCCTGACGGCTGCGTGCCTCCCCCTCGGCAATACGATCGGAGAACAGCGCCGACTCGTAGCGCAGCTCGTCCAGCGAAAACGCACCGGTAACGTAGCCGACCGGCGCCTCACGGCCGCCCACCGGATAGCGGATCAGCAGCTGATCGGGCAACCAGCGTGTATTCTGGTCGAGCGGCTGGTTCGGCAGCCTGCCCGCCACCGCAACCGTGCCATCGTTCATGCTGAGGTGAATCCCGTTGATCGCCGGGCTGTCCTCCAGGCGCTCTTCGAGCAGCGCTCCCAGCGCCGCGCCGTCCGCGTTCGAATCCTCCGACGCCGCGGCGACGTCGTCAGCCAGTCCGTGCATCTGCGATCGCGCACGGCGTTCGAAGCTTTCGGCCAGAAAAGCGTTATGCTCGACGGAGCTGGTTGTCGTGATTTCGTTCGCCAGCCACCGGTACTGGACAAAAAACAGCGACAGCATGAGGGCCGCAACCGCAATCGAGACGGTGGCTGCAAAAAGCAGGAATCTTGGTAGCTTGCTGCTACTCATAACAAACTGTCGTCCTGTCCCGCCGGCGTGATGGTATCGGGCCGGCAGGGGCCCTCGGTGTTATTGGTTTTGCGGGTTTCAGGCACGGGCTCGAGAGGCCGTATCCGGGCCCCCGGCTCGGCGTGAATATGCCGACGCCGCAAGTGTAGCATCGGCCGGAGGGCTCAGACCTGCTTTTGACATAGTGGCTCGGCCGCTACGATCCGTGCCGAGACCGGGTCTACTCGGCTCTTTTTTCGGTAAACGACTGCGGTTCGCTGCTGCTCGTCGTGCGCATTCTGCCTTCGACCACAGCCCCCTCCGCGACGGCAATGGCTTCCCCGGTGACGGTGCCCGTAATCTTCGCCGTGCCCGCTATTTCGACATGCCCGTGGGCAACAATGTCGCCGTCCACGTGGCCCGCGACGATGACGTGCTCGGCCTTTACGGTACCGGCCCAGTGGCCGTCCTTGTGTATGGTGATCGTGCCGTCGAGGTCGCAGTCGCCTTCGACCGTGCCGGTGATTTTGTAGTCGCCGCTCCCCGTGATCAGGCCCGTGATTTTGCAGCCTTCGTTGATGAGTGTGACAGCTCCGGAGGAGCGGTCGCGGATACGGCGCAGACGGTTGTCGGTCATGCGGTCAGGTCCTTGAGGGTTTCTTGCTGGAGTGCCTGCCCGATGGTAACCGCTTCCAGTTACGGATTCTTCTTCGGGTGGTAGCCGTAGCCCAGGCTTTCGATCCTGACGAGCTCGCCGCCCTCGAAAACCAGCCTGCGCATGAGTCGGCGCGGGCCAAAATTGTAGATGTACTCGGTGACGACGACTTCGCTTAAGAATCGCTCGGGCAGGCGGTACCGGTACCGCTGATCATCGTGAGGCTGCCGGTAGCGTATTCCACCGCCGCGAACCGTCGTGCCGATATCGCGCCGCAACGTCGGCTCGCCGCAGATCGCCAGTACCTCGGCTTCGTGCATGCCGTCGCGCACAATCTTGTTGCCGCAGCGCAGGGCATGAGCGTCCTGCATCAGCAGGATGCCCACGATGACGAGCAGTGTTCTGGTGGCGTGCAGCATCAAGGCTCCGCAGCGGCGGTTATTCGCCGGCGTATTCAGCATACCGTTTAGCATAAACAGAATGTACGGCGACTGAACGCAATATCGTTACGAAAGCAAGTATCAGCCTGCAAGTGTTTGATTTTTTTCGCACGGGCGCCACGGGCTTGTGGTACAAATGCCAGCGGCGCGCGGATTCCGGCGCGGCCATTATGGAACAATCGTTGCCCGGCGGACTTAAGGTTCGTGGTAAAGCCCCTTTGAGTACAGATTTCAAAACGCGTTTCGCGCTGATCGAATCCGCAGATCGACACGCCCTTGCCGGTGGCCGCAAGGGCATCGAGAAGGAGTCTCTGAGGGTGACCGACGACGGTCGGCTGGCCCTGTCGCCACACCCGCGGGCACTCGGTTCGGCGCTGACCAACCGCTACATCACGACGGATTTTTCGGAAGCGCTGCTCGAATTCGTGACGCCGGCCTACGCCAGCAGCTGGGAGGCCCAGCAGGCGATCTGCGACATCCATCAGTTCACCTACGCAAATCTCGGCGATGAATTGTTGTGGCCGGCGAGCATGCCGTGCAGCGTGTCGGGCGACGAAGGCGTGCCGCTGGCGCAGTACGGCACGTCGAACGTCGGCCGCATGAAGACCATTTACCGGCGCGGCCTGGGCTATCGCTACGGACGCCCGATGCAGACGATCGCCGGCGTCCACTTCAACTACTCGCTGCCCGCGCCGTTCTGGCCCATGTACAAGGAACTCCTGGGCGACGAGCGCAGCGACGACGCATTCCGGTCCGATCACTACCTGGGCCTGGTTCGGAATTTTCGCCGGTTCGGCTGGCTGGTGCTGTACCTGTTCGGCGCGTCACCGGCACTCTGCCGCTCGTTCATGGCGCATGGCGATCTCGACATGCCGTCGCTGAACGACGGCACGCTCTACGAACCTTACGGAACGTCGCTGCGCATGAGCGATCTGGGCTACAGCAACAAGACGCAGGCGAGTATTCATATTTCGCTGAACAGCCTGGAGGAGTACACCGAGGGGCTGAACGCGGCGATCCGGACACCCGAGCCTGACTACGAGCGGATTGGCGTCAAGGTCGATGGCGAGTACCGACAGCTGAACGCCAACAAACTGCAAATCGAGAACGAGTACTACAGCGCCGTACGTCCCAAGCGGGTTGCGCGTTCCGGGGAGCGACCCACGGCGGCGCTCAAGCGCGGCGGTATCGAGTACGTCGAGATCCGCTCGATCGATCTCAACGTTTTCGACCCGGCCGGCGTCAACCAGACCACTATGCGCTTCATGGAGGCGTTTTTGATCTATTGCCTCCTGGCGGACAGTCCGCCGCTCGACGATGCGGATCTCCTCCGCGCGGCCCACAATCAACTCACCACGGCAAAAGCGGGACGCAAGCCCGGCCTGACACTCAGACGCTCGAGCGGCGACGTTACGCTGGAGCACTGGGCTCGAGAGATTCTGGATGACGTGCAGCAGGTTGCGGGTCTGATCGACGCCACCGAGAACGGTTCGGACTACGCCGCGGCCGCCGACGAGATGCGGCGTCGAGTGGACGAACCCGACAGAACGCCGTCCGCAAGGCTACTCGAGGGTCTCACGGAAGAGCGACAGGCCTACTCGCATTGGGCGCTCGACATGGCCCGTTGTCATCGCGATTATTTCGCGGCGCTGAAGCCCCTGCCGAGTGCGCGGCAGGCCGCGTTCGATCAGGAATCACGCGAATCGATCGAACGCCAGCAGCGTATCGAGGCCGAAGACGCGATTTCGCTCGACGACTACCTCGATCGCTACTTCAACGGCCGCGAGAGCTGAACAGCTGAGCCACTGCGGCGCCGAGGCGGCAAGGCCCTTGCGCATCCTGCCCCAGCGGCTAAAAAACCGCCGCTAACCACCAGGGCGACGGTTCGTGAACGAGCCCACTGGCGAGTGGGGCCGCAGTGTGTGCGGCCCGTCACAAAACGGCGTGGCGCCAGTGTGCCGGGCCGGGCAATTTAACTAAACTTCAACATAATTCTGTCAAAGCAGCGCGGTTTATCGTGTTTAAGACTTTTGTAGTGGGACTGTTGCTTGGAGCTGCCGCGGTCGGCGGCGTGCTGTATGCGGTGCCCGTAGTCAACCAGCATCGCGAGGCGTCGATTATTTCGGTGCGCACCAACGGCGGCAACGCCGAAGCGTTCTACGTCAACATACCGATGGACCGGATACTGCTTGGCGCCGACGGACTGGCCTCGCCGGTGCCGCCGGATCTGGCATGGCCGGACGGCATGTTGTCGGGCGAACTCAACACCGAGTTGTTCAAGCTGCGAAACGCGCGCGACGCCGTGGTGGGTGTTGCAAGCCGTATCGCGGCGCGAGGGCCGGACCAGGACGCCATTATCGAATGGGTGCTGCATGTGCCGGCGCGCGGCTCGGCCTATGTGACCATGCAGCCCGAGGCGCTGGAGGGTGGTTACCGCAGCGGTGTCCTGCGGCACGGCACGCGGGAGTTTCAGTCTCTCAGCGGCTCGATGACCGAGCGCTGGGTGGCTCAGGAAGCGGGCGACGACAGTCCCGGTGACGGCCGTATCGAACTCGAGGTTGCCTTTGTCGCGATCGGAGGCGCCGAGGAATGAAGTACCTTTTGGCTCTTCTGGCTGGATTGTTGCTCGGCGCCGCTGCCGCCGCCGCTTTTATCGTGTTCAACCCGTTGGTCTCTTCGTCCTCGCTGTCGCCGATCGAGGTCTCCAGGAACGAGCTTCTGGTGCTGAACTACTCCGGCGTGGCCGAGGATGCGCTCGCCCACACCAACAACGGAGAATCGAGCATCAATCCACAACCGTCGCGCGTGCAGCAGCTCTGGGAGCCTGCCGTCCGGCAGACCGACGTAACCGTGACCTTGCTGTCCGGTTCGCGCAACGAGACCGTGGGACTGGGCATCAAGTTCGCCTCCTGGTCCGAGAGCACCCAGCTTTTGAGCGGCGAAGCTGTCGTCGACAGTCTGTGGTACGTGTACATGCCCGGACGCGGCTCGCTGGTGGTCGGGCAGCGCGAAAACCGCTTCCAGTACCTGCGCGATATCGTGCTGCCCGCGCACTGGAGTTCCAGCAACTCCTGGAAAGGTCAATGGCGCGGCAATCTGACGTTCGGGCCCGGTTCCCTCGGCACGGGCGTCGTTGTTGGCGGCAGCGGTGAGTTTGCGGAACTGGATTCGGCAGCCATCGAGACGCTGACGGCACGGGCCTATTCCGCGGAGAATGGTCCGGTTGCTGCCGAAGGACAGCTCACTATCGAGATTCCCGCGGCGGTTTCCGCGGACTCGTTCGAAGAAGGGGTCGTTGCCGGCGACACGCCGTAGGAAGCTCCCTGACAGCGCGGTCGCAAGCGCTATTAGAAGCGCCGGGGAACCGTTAGGGGCTGTCGCTCAGCGTGTTGAGCGCAACCTGCGGGTCCGCGAGCTTGTCGACATCCGGTTGCACACCTTTGGCGATCAGCGCTTTAGCCTGCATGAAATCCTTGGGTGCATTGACGGCGTCCAGAGCCAGTAGACGACCGTCTTTCAGGTAGGCGCAGCTGAAGCGCCGTTCCGCCGGATTACCGCGTAAAACGGTCTCGTCGTAACCCTCGGACAGACCGGCAATCTGCAGTTTGAGATCGAACTGGTCCGACCAGAACCAGGGCACCTGATCGTAACATTCGTCGCCGCCGTTGATATTGACGGCAGCAACTTTTGCTTGCTCAAGGGCGTTCTGTACGGATTCGAGCCTGAGCCTGCGTCCGTAGATGCGGCTTGGATGTGATGTGCAATCGCCGATCGCGTAAATGTGCGGATCGCTGCTTCGGCAATGCTCGTCGACCACAATCCCGTTGTCGACCTCGAGGCCTGCGGCTTCTGCCAGTTCGGTGTTGGGGAGGATGCCGATGCCGACGATCACCAGATCAGCCGGCAGTAGTTCGCCGGCCGAGGTCGCCACCGCCGTGACGCGGCCGTTCCGACCCTCGAATCCGTCGAGTCCCTGGCCGAGCAACAGGCGAACGCCGGCGTTCTCATGCTCCCCCGCGTAGAACGATGACAGTGTCGGCGAAACGACACGGCTCATGACCCGGTCGGCCATTTCGAGTACCGTGACTTCCTGGCCGAGTTGGCGCATGACGGCCGCTACTTCCAGGCCAATATAGCCCGCACCGACGATGACCGTTCGCGATGCTTGCTCGAGTTCTCCGCGAATGGCGTTTACGTCGTCGATGCCGCGCAGGTAGTGAATGCCGGCCAGGTCCGAGCCCGTTACGGAGAGCGTCCGCGCTCGCGACCCGGTTGCAAGAACGAGCTGACTGTAGTGAATGCGACTGCCGTCGCTGGCCGATAGCGAGCGGGCGTCGGGGTCGATTGCCGTCACCCGCGTATTCAGCCGGACCTCGATGTCGGGGTCGTCGTAAAACTTCTCCGGTTTGACGTACAGCCGTTCAGCCGGCAGCTCGCCGGCCAGGAATTTCTTCGAGAGCGGCGGGCGCTGATACGGCAGCCACGCCTCGTCGCCAACGACAACGATATGTCCGGGATACTTTTTTTGTTTCAGCGTTGCAACGACCTGGCCGGCGCCGTGACCTGCGCCGACAACAACTACCTGGTCCGCGACTTTTTCCGCGGTTTGTTCCGACATGCGCGTCAAACCCTTTCAGTATCGACCAACCGAGCGCGAGGTTACCAGAGTCCCGCATGGCGTAGCACGAGGCGTGATGCCGTCAGACGGGTGTCAACGGCCAGAAGATCGGCAACAAGACCATGACCGTAATGAAAACGACAATGGTCAACGGCACGCCCACCTTGAGGTAGTCCACGAAGCGGTAGCCGCCCGGGCCCATCACGAGAATGTTTGCCGGATGCGATATTGGGCTCGTGAAGCTGGCGGATGCGGCCATCGCAACGGCCATCATAGCCGTCTCAGGGGCAAGCCCCATGTCGGACATGGCCGACAGCACAATCGGCGACATCAGTACGACGAGGGCAGCGGTCGGAATGATCATTGTCGCCATGGCCGTGAGGATGTAGAGCCCCATGATGACGGGCCAGGGGCCCGCGTCGCCGAGGAGCGCCATGACCTGATCGGCGAGATAGGTTGCCGCCCCCGTGTCCTGCATGGCCGTGCCGAGCGGCAGCATGCCGGCGATCAGGAAGATGGCGCGCCAGTCGATTGCGCGATACGCCTGCTCCATACTCAGACAGCGCGTCAACACCATGATCGTGCCGCCGACGACGGCGGCGACGGAAATTGGTGCATAACCGAGCATGACGCTCAAGACCACGCCGAGCATGATCGCGGCGGCAAGCGGTGCGCGGCGCGTGTCGGGAGGCTCCTGGCCCAGCGGCGTCAGGGTGAGGAAATCGGAATCGGAGGCCAGGAGCTGTAGCCGGTCCCGCGGGCCGAGCAGCAACAGCGCGTCGCCGATCTGCAGCCGTTCGCGGGCAAGGTCGGAACTGACGGCGTCGCCTTCACGCTCGATGCCTGCGAGTTCGATGCCGTAGCGCTCGCGGAAATTCAGCTCGCCGACGGTCTTGCCCGCCAGCCGGCTGCGCGGGTCCAGGGTTGCGTCGAGCAAGGTCAGTCGCTCCGATTCGAACGCGCCGAGGTTGGCGGGCACCCGCTCGTCGATCTTGAGTTCCTGGAAACCTCGCAGTACGTCGAGATCGCTGGTCTGGCCCTCGATCAGCAGCAGGTCACCCTGATGCAGCACCTCGTCGCCGCGCGGCATGACCTTGAGCTGGCTGTCACGAAAGACGGATACGACGCGAAAGTCGAAGGCGTCCGTCAGCCGGCTTTTCGCCAGCGTGACGTCGGACAGGGCGCTGTCTTTCGGCAGGCGCACGACAAACAGCCGCTCGTCCGACGGATACCGCTCACTCAGGGTATCAGCGGTAAACATTTCGACATGGTCGAAGTCCGCAAACTTCTCGAGCTGTGCGACGGCATCGACTTCGCCCTGCAGGAGGATGCGATCACCGGCCCTGAGCGGCAGGTAGGCAAGGTTGGTCAGGCGGTAGCCGCCACGGCGGTGGACGCCGACGACGGCCACGTCGAAGCGGGAGCGGAAACCGGCATCGCGTAGCAGCTCACCGACCAGGTTGCTGCCTTCGGCCAGCGTTGCCTCGGCGTAACGGACTTTCTCGGCCACCATCGACTTGAGGACCGGCGCCTCGCGCTCGATGACCAGGTCGCTCAAACGGCGTAACTCGCGGAACTGATCGACGCGGCCCTGGACCAGGATGCCGTCACCCCCGCGCAGGAGCGTCTGTCGGCTCGGCAGCGGTTCGCTGCGGCCGTCGCGCATCAGTGCGAGGATGATGAGCCCGGTTGACTGGCCAATGCGGCTTTCCGCCAGGGTCTTGCCGACGAGCACCGAGTTGTACGGTATGCGCATCATGAAGGTGCGTTCGTGGAGTTTGTAGCGTGCGCGCAGGTTGCGCTGGCTGATCCCGCGGTCCCGTTCCGCTTTTCTGGCCGGCAGCAGCAGTCGCCCGAACAGTGCGATGAACAGCACGCCGACGAACATGATGCCCGCGCCCATCGGCGTAAAATCGAACAGCTTGAACGGCTCGTAGCCGCCGCGCTCCAGCGATTCGCTGATCAGCAGGTTCGGCGGCGTACCGATGAGCGTCATGAGGCCGCCCAGGAGCGTGGAGTAGGCCAGCGGCATCAAGAGCCTCGACGCGGGGATGCGGGTTCGCCTCGCAACCTCGACGACAACGGGCAGCATGAGGGCCGCAACCCCGATGTTATTCATGAAGGCCGACAGCACCGCCCCGGTCATCATGATGACCACAATCATGGAAATTTCGCGGCGGCCCGCTATTCGCATGACCTGCCGGCCAATGATGTCGGCAATCCCGGTCCGCGTCAGTCCCTCGCTCAGGATGAACATGGCCCAGACCGTAATGACGGCGCTGTTCGAGAAACCGGCAAACGCGTCGTCCGCCCCCACGAGCCCGGTAATGGCCAGCGCGCCGAGCACCATCAGCGCGACGACATCCATGCGGATGATCTCACTGACAAACAGGATCAACGAAATCGCAAGAATCCCTAATACAAGTGCGATATCGCCGGTCATGCCCGTGACTGTGCCAATGAATGCTCCCTTGACCTTATTCTAACCAGCCGTCGTGCAAAAAGCGTGCGGTGAAGCGCAATAAAGCGCGGTTGCGTTACTCTTTGCGTCAGCTCAGCACAAAAAAACGCCGCGCCACTCTCCGATGACTCACAAGCGATATCAAATCCAGAAGCCCAGGCGTGTAACTCGGCATTCGCTGCGCGGTATCGATTACGCCGTCCACGAGTGGGGCGAGGTGGATGCGCCCACGCTAATTTGCCTGCACGGCTGGGGCGATACTGGCGCGACATTTCAGTTTTTCGCCGACGAGCTCGACCGCGATTGGCACGTTGTTGCACCCGATTGGCGCGGTTTCGGCGACTCGGGCCGAAACACCGGTGTCTACTGGTTCCCGGACTACCTGGCGGACCTCGATGCGCTGCTGGAACTCTATTCGCCAGACGAGCCGGCCCAAATCCTCGGCCACAGCATGGGCGGGAATGTTGCGGGACTGTACGCCGGTGTGTTTCCCGAGCGGGTCCGGGCTTTCGTCAACGCGGAGGGTTTTGGCCTTGCCGACTCGGATCCGGCCGCGGCGCCGGCTCGCTATCGTCGCTGGGTCGAAAGAGCAGGCCGCAAAGAACACTTTCTGGAGTACGAGGACTTCGCGGCGCTCGCGGCGAAGATCCAGGCGCAAAACCCCCGGATGCCGGCATCGGCCGCGCGCTTCGTCGCCGAGCAGTGGGCTGTACACCAGAACGGCCGGGTGCGGTTAAAAGCGGATCCGCGCCACCGGCTGCCGAATGCCGTGTTGTATCGGCGTGCCGAGGCTGAAGCGTGCTGGCGCGCCGTGACCGCGCCGGTGCTCATGCTGAGCGGCGAGAACAGCCGGTTCGTCGAGCGTGGGCATCCCCACGACGGCGGCTTTGATTTTGATTTGCCGTTTCCCGTCACGGCGCGACAACAAATCCCCGATTGCGGCCATATGCTGCATTTCGAGGCACCCGCGGCGCTGGCGGCCGCCACGGACGACTTCCTCTCGCAAAACGTGTAAATTTATCCAGTACTGGATAAAAAGACAGTGAAGGAGCGTTGCGTGGCGAGAGCGGCAACCGGCGAGCAATATCTCGAGCGGCTGAATCCTGCACAGCGGGCGGCGGCAACCTACGGCGAGCCCGGCAGCGCGGGCACCGTCAGCGCCGGTCCGCTGCTGGTCATTGCCGGCGCGGGCACCGGGAAGACAATGACCCTGGCCCATCGCGTCGCCCATCTGATCGTGTCCGGGGTGGCCGCCGAACGCATTCTGCTGCTGACTTTCACGCGACGTGCTGCGGAGGAGATGAACCGGCGGGTGGAAACGATCGTGCGCGAGGCAACACGTGAAACGCCGCTTGCACCGGGCGCACTGAGGCTGGACTGGTCGGGCACGTTTCACGCGGTCGGCAATCGCCTGCTGCGGCAGTTCGCCGGCAACCTCGGCCTGGACCCCGGGTTTTCCGTGCTGGATCGCAGCGATGCGGCTGACGTCATGGACGTCGTGCGCGATGAACTGGGATTCTCGAACGAGCGACGCCGGTTCCCGCGCAAGGATACCTGTCTCGCCATCTACTCGCGCACGGTCAACACCGGGGACTCGCTCGAGGCCATCCTCGAAGAAGCCTATCCGTGGTGCGCCGAATGGCAGGAGGAGCTCAGTACCCTGTTTCGCGCCTACGTCTTGCGCAAGCAGTCGCGGCAGCTGCTCGACTATGACGACTTGCTGCTCTACTGGCAGTACCTTGTCGCCGAAGAGGATTTTGCGGAGAGCATCAGCGCCGGGTTCGACCACGTGCTCGTCGACGAGTACCAGGACACCAACCGACTGCAGGCACGCATTCTCAACGCGCTCAAGCCCGACGGTGCGGGTTTGACCGTTGTGGGCGACGACGCGCAGTCGATCTACTCGTTTCGCGCCGCTGACGTCGACAACATCCTGGGCTTCCCGGATCAGTTCATGCCCAGCGCCAAGGTCATCTCGCTCGAGGAAAACTACCGCTCGACCCAGTCAATACTCGATACGGCCAACCGGCTGATTGCCGAGAGCGAGCGGCAGTACAAAAAGAATCTCTTCGCTCGAGACCGGCAGGGAGCGAAGCCCCGCTACGTGACCGTCGAGGACGCGGACGGCGAGGCGCTGTACGTCGTCAGCTCGATACTCGAGAATCGCGAGGCGGGCACCGCGCTGAAAGAACAGGCGGTGTTGTTTCGCAGTTCCCACCACAGCGATCGGCTCGAGCTGGAACTTGTCCGCCGTAACATTCCTTACGTCAAATACGGCGGCCTCAAGTTTCTGGAGGCGGCGCACGTCAAGGATCTCCTGGCGATACTCAAATGGGCTGACAATCCGCAGAACGAAATTGCGGCGTTTCGCGTACTCAAACTGCTGCCCGGAATGGGGCCGCGGCGCGCCAAACGCTGCTTTCTCGGCCTGGAGGCCGCAGGCTTCAGCTTCGAGGGTTTGAGGGCGTTCAAGCCGCCGACTTCAGCGGCGGAGAGCTGGGCCTCGTTACTGGACCTGTTCACCGGCCTCGAGGCTTCGGCCGGCACCGAGACCGGCTGGCAGGCCGGGGTGACGGCCGCACGCAACTGGTACCGGCCGCAGCTCGAACGGCTGTATGACAGCAGCGACACGCGGGAGGCGGATCTCGAGCAGCTGGAGCAGGTCGCCTCGCGATATCCGACCCGGGAGCGGTTCCTGACGGAATTGACCCTGGACCCGCCGTCGGTAACGGGGGATCAGGGCAACGGTGCGCGGCTCGACGAAGACTACCTGGTGCTCTCGACGATTCACTCCGCAAAAGGTCAGGAGTGGGATTCGGTGTTTGTGCTGAACGTCACCGACGGCAATTTTCCGTCCGAGTTTGCAGCAGGCAAACCCGAGCGTGTCGAGGAGGAGCGGCGGCTACTGTACGTTGCCATGACCCGGGCGAAGCAGGACCTGAGTTTGCTGGCGCCGCTCAGATTCCACGTGGTTCAGCAGCCGCCCGGGGGCGACAGGCACGTGTACGGTGCACGCAGCCGATTCTTGAGCGATTCACTCATGCAGACGCTCGAGACAAAATTCTATGGCACCGCCGAATCGCCCGACGGACTGTTTCCGGGCAAACCGTCAAGAAGCATCGACGCGGCGTCGCAGGCGCTGAGCCGCTGGTGAGAACGAACGGTCGGGCGTACGCTCCCTACCCATGCGCGAAATACACCGTGCAAAAAAAAGGCGGTGGCATAAAGCCACCCCCAATCGCAACGAAACAAACAGCATAAGGGATTTTCAGTTTGTTTCCGTTAACTCTGTATTAATGCGTCAAACGTATTGTCTCTAGCATTGTAGGTTTGCCGGTTTCCGCCTCGCCTGCCCTGTTTATGTCTTGCATTGGACGCGCGACGTTCTCGCTTAACCGAAACATGCCCTTTTGATGCTCCGCTGCGGGGATTCGTTGCAAATAAATTGGAATAAGAAAGCCACTTATTCTGAATGCCGAGTTTCAGCTGTAACTGACGACTCGGGTACACTTGAGGCGTGACGAGGAGGCGTGAGGGCCAGCCAATGAGCCTGAGTAACAGCCAGGATTTGTCGGTGCGAAATCAGGTGGGTGAAGCAGAGTGGGCGCTGCGCGTTGATCTCGCGGCGTGCTACCGGCTGCTTGCGCTCGAGGGCTGGGACGATCTCGTGTTTACGCACGTATCCGTGCGCGTGCCGGGCGAAAAAGACCAGTTCCTGATCAACGCGTATGGCCTGTTGTTCGAAGAGATGACGGCGAGCAGCCTGGTCAAGGTCGACCTTGCCGGCGAGAAGGTCCTCGATTCGCCATTTGACATTAATCCGGCCGGTTTTGTCATTCACAGTGCGATTCACGCGGCGCGCCATGACGCCGCCTGCGTGCTGCACACGCACACCAAAGCCGGCATTGCGGTTGCGGCGCTCAAAGAGGGTTTGCTGCCGCTGTCGCAAACGTCGTTGTTTCCTTACGCCACGCTCGCCTATCACGACTACGAAGGCGTGGCGTTGAGCGACGAGGAGAAACCGCGTTTGGTGGCGGATCTCGGCGACAAGCGTGCGCTCATGCTGCGCAACCACGGGCTCCTGACGACTGGCGAGAGCGTGGCCGACGCCTTTCTGCTGATGTACCTCCTGCAGACTGCGTGTGAGATTCAGCTCATGGCGCAGGCAACCGGGTCGGAACTTGTGACCGTGCCCGATCCGATTGTCGCGGGCATCGAAGCGCAGGCTGAGCAGGTGACCCGCGGTCTCGGCGGTGCGCTCGTCTGGCCGGGTCTGTTACGCAAGCTCGACCGGTTAGACGCCTCTTTTCGTGACTGACTGATCGAGCGATTGGTCGAGCGACTGGTCGATGCTCAGGCGAGAAACATCGCGTATGCGGGATTGTCGCTTTCCTCTTCATACGCGTACCCCAGCGCCTTGAGGTGCCTGTCGAGCCGCTCGCGCTCGCCCCGCGGCACGTCGATGCCGGCCAGGATACGGCCATAGTCGGAACCGTGATTGCGGTAATGGAACAAGGTGATGTTCCAATCGCTGCCGACGGCATCGAGAAAGTCGATCAGAGCGCCGGGGCGTTCCGGAAACTCGAAACGATAAAGGCGCTCGTTGGCAATGCCCGGCGAGCGGCCGCCGACCATATGGCGGACGTGCAGTTTCGCCATTTCATTGTCGGTAAGGTCCAGGACCGGGTGGCCGGCGTCGGACAGCGCGGCCAGGATTTCCGCCTGCTCCTCGGCGCCGTGTTTGAGCTGCACGCCGACAAAAATATGTGCCTTGCCCTCTGGCGTATAGCGGTAATTGAATTCGGTAATCCCGCGGCGGCCGACGATGCGGCAAAATCGGCGAAAGCTGCCCGGCTGCTCCGGTATCTCCGCCGCCAGCAGCATCTCCGCCCGGTCGCCGACGGCAGCGCGTTCCGCAATGTGCCTCAGACGGTCGAAGTTCACGTTGGCGCCACAGTTGAGGGTTACAAAACGTCGGTCCCGGGCCGCGGTATCGGCGATGTATTGCTTCACGCCCGCAACGGCAAGGCCGCCGGCCGGCTCCACAATGGATCGCGTGTCTTCGAAGATGTCACGAATCGCGGCGCAGATCTGATCGGTGTCGACCTGGACAATATCGTCGACGTGTTCGCGGCAGAGACGAAAGGTCTCGTCGCCTACGCGTTTTACGGCGACGCCATCCGCAAAAATGCCGACGTGGCCAAGCGTGATCGGTTTCCCGGCTTCCAGCGAGGCGCTCATTGCGGCGGAGTCTCGCGGTTCGACGCCGACCACGCGAATCGACGGCCGCCGGTGCTTGATCCATGTGGCGATTCCCGCAATCAATCCGCCGCCCCCCACCGGTACCCAAACGGAATCGATGTCGTCGAGGCCAAGCGCATCGGCCTGCTCGAGTATTTCGAGGCCAATTGTCCCCTGGCCGGCAATCACCTGCGGATCGTCGAACGGGTGGATAAACACGAGCCCTTCAGTCTCCGCGATTTCCCTCGCTCGCAGGTAGGCGTCGTCGTAGGCGTCGCCGTGCAGCAAGACCTCGCCGCCCAGCGTCTTCACGGCGTCGACCTTGATGGACGGCGTCGTTTGCGGCATGACAACCACGGCGCGAATGCCTCGCTGCCGGGCTGCCAGCGCCACGCCCTGGGCGTGGTTGCCCGCCGAGCTGCAGATGACACCGCCGCGGACCTCGCCTTCCTCCAGCGATGCCAGCTTGTTGTACGCGCCGCGCAGCTTGAAGGAAAAAACCGGCTGCAGATCCTCCCGTTTGAACCAGATATCGTTTCGAAGGCGCCGACTCAAACCATCGGCTTTTTCGAGCGGAGAACGGATGGCGACGTCATATACTGACGATCGTTCGATCCGCCCGATGTAATCGAAGGATTCGTGGCCGGAGGATTCGTAATCAACGGATTTCATGTGTCGGTTGTCGGCGGGCTGGCGATGCTGGCTGTCCGCATTCCAAATGCGGAGCGCGCTGTTATCGCACAGCGGCGGTCAAACGGCAAAAAGCGTTTCATCTGGAATAATTAGGGCTCCGGAGAGCGCCGGCAGTGACACGGTAAGCCGCCGATCCCATAATGCCGGCCCAACACCAAAAAAGCGCAGCGTCGGACCGAAGATGAACAAGCAGCTAATCACGAACGCCCGACTCGTCAACGAAGGGCAAATCACCGAAGGCGATCTGCTGATCGCGGGCGAGCGCATCGAAAAAATTGCGCCCGCCATCGCGGCCGACGACGCGACCGAGGTCATCGACGCGGCCGGCGCCGTGCTCATGCCCGGCATGATCGACGATCAGGTGCACTTCCGTGAGCCGGGCCTGACCTACAAGGGCGATCTCGCCACCGAGTCGGCCGCCGCGGTTGCGGGTGGCATCACGAGCTTCATGGACATGCCGAACGTCAGCCCGCAAACGACGACTCGCGAAGCCATGCGCGACAAATATTCGATTGCGGCCGGACGCTGCACGGCCAACTACGGATTTCACTTCGGCGCGACCAACAGCAACATCGAGGAAATTCGTGCACTCGAGGTTGGAGATGCCTGCGGTATCAAGGCGTTCATGGGTGCCTCGACCGGCGACATGCTCGTCGACGATCCCGAAGCGCTCGAAAAGCTGTTTGCCGATGCACCGCTGATTGTGCTCACGCACTGCGAGGACTCGCCGATGATTCGCGAGGCCGAGCAGGCTGCAAGGAAGCAGTTCGGCGAGGACGTGCCGATGAGCGAGCATCCCGCCATTCGCAGCGCCGACGCCTGCCTCAAGTCGTCGACCCTGGCCACGTCGCTCGCGAGAAAACACGATGCGTTGCTGCACGTGTTGCACCTGACGACGGAGATCGAAATGGGGCTGTTCGACGTGGGCCCGCGCTCCGGGAAGCGGATTACCGCGGAGGTTTGCGTGCACCATCTGTGGTTCGACGAGAGCCGCTACGCCGAGCTCGGCACCCGGATCAAGTGCAACCCGGCCATCAAGCGGCCCCAGGACCGCGCGGCGCTGATCAAGGCGCTCAACGACGAGCGCATCGACGTCATTGCGACCGACCATGCGCCGCACACGGCCGACGAAAAAGCCAACACCTATTTCCTCGCGCCGGCGGGCCTGCCGCTCGTGCAGCACACGGTGCCGCTGCTGTTCGACCTCGTCGATCGCGGCGAGCTGTCGCTGGAATTGGTCGTTGACCGGGCCTGCCATGCCCCGGCCGATCTTTTCGGGGTGCGCGACCGCGGCTATCTGCGCGAAGGCTATTTTGCGGACCTTGTGTTGGTCGATCCGGAAAAAACCTGGCAAGTGACGGCGGACAACCTGCTGGCCAAGTGTCAGTGGTCGCCCTTCGAGGGTCATCGCTTCACCGCGAGCATCGAGAAGACCTTCGTGAACGGCAATGTCGTCTATTCCGACGGCGCGCTTACAGGTATCGTTGCCGGCCAGCGGCTCGAGTGTTCCCGCGCGCGCTGACGGGCCCCGAAAACGGTTTACTTTCCGGCCGATCCCGCTATGCTAGCCTCATCACGGAACAGGATTTCTTCAGTCGGAGCGCACGTTTCCGATCGTGCTGCGCCGATTCCCGGAGCGGATGAAACCAACCGACGCCAGTAATCCCGACTACTTCCACAAAGTGGTCGATTGTCAGTGGGCTTGTCCGGCACATACTGACGTTCCCGAATACATTCGGCTGATTGCCCAGGGGCGGTTCAGCGACGCCTACATGGAAAACCGCCAGTCGAACGTGTTTCCGGGGATACTCGGCCGCGTTTGCGACCGGCCCTGCGAGCCCGCCTGCCGGCGGGGGCGAGTCGAAGACAAGCCCGTGGCGATCTGCCGGCTGAAACGCGTGGCGGCTGATCATCGCGACGATATCAGCGACCGTCTTCCGACAGCACCGTCGCAAAAGAACGGCAAGAAGCTGGCCCTGATCGGCGCCGGTTCGGCGTCGCTCACCGTTGCGAACGACCTCGCACCGCTCGGCTACGAGATTACGATTTTCGAAGCGCTGGATACGACCGGCGGGCTCATGCGGACGAATATCCCTCGCTTCCGCCTGCCGCCGAACGTACTCGACGAAGAGATTGGCTACATTCTCGATATGGACGTCGACCTCAAGCTCAACCACCCGATCGACAGCCTGAAGACGCTGCTGGATGCGGGTGAGTACGACGCGGTGTTCGTCGGCACGGGGGCGCCGCGTGGCAAGAACCTGGAAATCCCCGGGCGCTACGACTCCGAAAATATCCATATTGGCATCGAGTGGCTGGAGTCGGTGGCATTCGAGCACGTCGATGCCATCGGTGAGAACGTACTCATCATCGGCGTCGGCAACACGGCGATGGATTGCTGCCGTTCGGCGCTCCGGCTCGGCGCAAAAAACGTCAAGGTGATGGCGCGCAAGCCGCGCGGCTATTTCAAGGCGTCCGACTGGGAGCTGGAGGATGCTGAAGAAGAGAACGTCGACATCGTCGTCAATCATTCGCCCAAGGCGTTCGTGATCGAGGACGGCAAGCTCACCGGCATGCGCTTCGAGGTCATGGAATACCGGATCGACGACAACGGCAGGATCGACCGCGGCACCGTCGTCGACGAAGTGACCTTGCCGTGTGACGATGTCATCCTGGCGATTGGCCAGGACAACGCGTTCCCCTGGATCGAGCGCGACATCGGTATCGAGTTCAACGATTGGGACTGCCCGGTCGTCGACGAAACCACCATGATGTGTTCGAGGGACGGGGTTTTCTTCGGCGGCGACGCGGCGTTCGGGCCAAAGAACATCATCTGGGCCGTGGCGCACGGCCACGAGGCTGCAATCTCGATCCACAAGTATTGCCAGGGTGAGGATCTCAACGATCGTCTGCCGCGCGGCGTAAACCTGGCGACCCAGAAGATGGGCATGCACGAGTGGAGCTACTCCAACGACTACAACCCGGCCGCGCGTCGGCTGATGCCGCACGTGGATCTCCGAGAGCGTTTCAAGAACATCGACATCGAGGTGGAACTCGGCTTTACCGTCGAACAAACCGTGGCCGAGGTCGAGCGTTGCCTCAATTGCGACATCCAGACCGTGTTTACGGCGAAGCTCTGCATCGAGTGCGATGCCTGTATCGACATCTGTCCCACCGCCTGCCTGACGATTACCCACAATGGGGAGGAGGCCGATCTTCGTACCCGGCTTTCGGCGCCGGCGGAGAACCTGGAGCAGGATCTCTACGTGTCGGCGGAGCTTCCGCAGACCGGTCGCGTCATGGTGAAAGACGAAGATCTTTGCGTGCACTGCAGTCTGTGCGCCGAGCGCTGTCCGACCGGAGCGTGGGACATGCAGAAGTCGACCGTGCTGCTGCCGTACGCCGCCGACGAAGCAGAGGCGGCTAAAGACCGCTCCGGATCCTCGGCAGCCTGAACCGGCAGGGAACGCGCGTGGCCGCAAACAACGACATCGTCATCAAGATCGCCACGGTCAACGGCACCGGCTCGGCGAGCGCAAACGGCTTGCTGCGCAAGGCTATTTTCCGCATGGGCGTGCCCGTCGTCGGCAAGAATTATTTTCCCTCGAACATTCAGGGCCTGCCGACCTGGTACGAAATACGGGTGACGGCGGACGGTCACCAATCGCGGTCGAATCGCGTCGACATCATGGTCGCGATGAACGCGCAGACGTACAAGAAGGACATGGCCGAGGTCGAGCCGGGCGGCTGGCTGCTCTACGATTCCACATGGCCACGTTCGGATCTACTCGATCGCGAGGACATCAGCGTCATCGGCATCCCGCTGTCGAGATTGTGCAACGAGCACTTCGACGGCGTGCGCGCACGTATTCTGATGAAAAACATCGCCTACGTCGGCGCGCTGGCCGCGCTGCTCGATCTCGATCTTGCCGTCATCACAGGCTTGCTTGAAGAGACCTTCGGCGACAAACAGCACCTGATTGCCTCGAACATGGAAGCCATCCGGCTCGGTTACGACTATGCGACCGAGCACTTCAGCTGCCCGCTGCCTCACAAGGTTGAGGCAATGGATGCGACGAAGGGGCACATCGTCATCGACGGCAACACGGCGGCTGGGCTGGGCTGCATGTACGCCGGCGCAACCGTCGGCGCCTGGTACCCGATTACTCCGTCGACGTCGCTCATGGACGCCTTTCGGAGCTTCTGCAGCGAGTTTCGGTTCGAGGCTGAGTCGGGCAAGCGAACCTATGCGATTATTCAGGCGGAAGACGAGTTGGCGGCAATCGGCATGGTGCTCGGCGCCAGCTGGAACGGCGCGCGCGCGTTTACCCCGACCAGCGGCCCCGGCATTTCGCTCATGAGTGAGTTCATCGGCTTCGCCTACTACGCCGAAATACCAGCAGTGATCTTCAACGTGCAGCGCACGGGGCCTTCCACCGGCATGCCGACGCGCACCCAACAGTCCGACATATTGGCCTGCGCGTATGCGTCACATGGCGACACCCGGCACGTGCTGCTGTTCCCGGCCGATCCCGAAGAGTGTTTCTATACGGCGCAGCAGGCCTTCGATCTTTCGGAGCGCCTGCAGACGCCCGTTATGGTGTTGTCCGATCTGGACATCGGCATGAACGACTGGATGGTTCCCGACCTCGAGTGGGACGAGAGCTACGTCCACGATCGCGGCAAGGTGCTGGATTCGGAGGCGCTCGAAAAAATCGAGAAGTTCTATCGGTATCTCGACGTCGACGGTGACGGCATTCCCTATCGCACCTTGCCCGGCGTCGATCCCAAGGGCGCCTACTTTACGCGTGGCTCGGGGCACACCCGCCACGGTGCATACACGGAGGACTCGGACGCCTACCAGGACGTCATGGACCGTTTGCTGGTCAAGTGGGAAACGGCGAGGACGCTGGTACCGAAAGCGGAAATCCGCTACTCGAAGTTCAACAAGGCCGCCCTATTGACGGTCGGCAGCGGCCACGGCGCTTGCGTCGAGGCGCTGGAAAGGCTTTCCGCCGAGAACGTTGGCCTCAATTATTGTCGCTTGCGCGCATTCCCGTTCGACGATTCGGTTCGCGAATTCCTTGCGCAACACGAGGTGGTTTACGTTGTCGAACAAAACAGGGACGCCCAGCTGCGTACTCTGCTGATGCTCGACGCGGACGGCGATCCGGCACGGCTGGTATCGCTGCTGCACTACAACGGCATGCCGATCAACGCCGGTTTTGTCGTCGATGCCGTGCAGGCCGAGCGCTCGAAGGGACGCGCCGCATGAGGCGCCGTATGAGGCCCCAAATTAGAGAGTTGTAGTGAGCTATATTGCCAAACCCAAAGTTGCCCACCCCAGCCTCAAACGCAACAAGCTGGGACTGACTACCCGGGACTACGAAGGGGCTGTCTCGACCCTGTGCGCCGGCTGCGGCCACGATTCGGTGACGGCGGCCATCGTGCAGGCCGTCTACGAACTCGATATCGAGCCGCACAGGCTGGCAAAAATGAGCGGCATCGGTTGCTCGTCCAAGACGCCCGCTTATTTTGCGAGCGAGTCGCACGGTTTCAACTCGGTGCATGGACGAATGCCGTCCGTGACCACCGGCGCCAACATGGCGAATCGCGACCTGACCTACATTGGTGTCTCGGGCGACGGTGATTCGCTGTCTATTGGCGTCGGCCAGTTTCTGCACGCGATCCGCCGTAATCTGAACATGTGCTACATGATTGAAAACAACGGCGTCTATGGATTGACGAAAGGGCAGTTCTCGGCATCCGCGGACGTCGGGAGCAAACCCAAGAAAGGCCAGCCCAATCAGCAGGAGCCCATCGATCCCGTGAGCGTGGCGCTGAGCCTCGGGGCCACCTACATTGCGCGCGGTTTCTCCGGCGACAAGGCGCAGCTTGTGCCGCTGATTAAAGGTGCGCTCAAGCACGGTGGTTTTGCGCTCGTCGACGTCATTAGCCCTTGCGTCACTTTCAACGATCACGAAGGCTCGACCAAGAGCTATGCGCACACCCGGCAGTTCTATCATCACGTCGTCGACATGGACTACGTGCCGCCCGCTGCCGAGATTCGCGCGGCTTACGAGGAAGGCTCCGCCATGCCCGTCGAACTGCACGACGGCAGCAGGATAGTCTTGAGGAAAATAGACGGCGATTACGACCCGACGAGCCGCGCGGCCGCATTCAAGTACCTGCGGCAACGTTTCAACGAGGGTGAAATCATTACGGGTTTGCTCTACATTGACGAAGAACGCGACGAAATGCACGATCTGATGGGCAACGTAGATCGTCCACTCTCGGAGCTGTCGCTCGACACGCTACACCCGGGCGCGGCGGGCCTGGGGAAAGTGTTGGGCCGCTACAAATAGCGCGGACTCTGCCGGCCCGCAACGGCAAAAAAGAAGAACAACAGACCACTCGCCCAGAATTCCGGACAAGGCCGGTGTCCAGACCAGACCGGCTCTGCCCATATCAAAAAAAATGGCATGTCTGCCTCGAGGGGGTACTGTGAAGAGAAACCGACGAAGCTTTATCAAGGCGTCCGTTCTTGGGGGTGCCGCCGCGGCGAGCGGCGCACTGACGGCAAGCGCGGTTGCGGGCGACACGGACGGCAAGCGCCACGGACCCCTGAATCTGTTGATCCTGGGCGGCACGGGTTTCATCGGCCCTCACATGGTGCGCGAAGCGCTGCGGCGCGGCCATTCCGTGACGCTCTTCAACCGCGGCCGCACCAACAGCGAACTGTTCCCCGATCTCGAGACCATCAAGGGAGACCGCGGCAGCGATCTCGAGGGTTTGAAGGATCGGCGCTGGGATGCCGTTATCGATAACTCGGGTTATGTCCCGCGGCACGTTCAAAACTCCGCAGAGCTGCTTGCCGGCGCCGTCGGGCACTACCTGTTCATCTCGACTATTTCCGTCTACGCCAGCTTCGAGCAGCCGCTCGACGAGAATTCGCCGCTCGGCACGCTCGAGGACGAGACCGTCGAGGAAGTCACGGGCGAGACTTACGGGCCCTTGAAAGCGCTGTGTGAAAAAAGGGCCGCGAGCGCAATGGGCAGCGACCGTCTGACGGTGCTGCGGCCGACGTACATTTGCGGCCCTGGCGATCACACGGATCGCTTCAGCTATTGGCCGCTGCGCGCAAGCAAGGGCGGCAGCATGCTGTGGCCGGGTACGCCCCAACACACGACGCAAATCATCGACGTTCGCGATCTCGCCAACTTTACGATTGATTGCGTCGAGCGGAAAACGGCGGGCATCTACAATACCGTTACGCCGAAAGACAGCTACAACTTCGGTCAGCTGCTCGAAGATAGCCTCGTTTTGACCGGCGCCGAACTTGATCCGGTCTGGATGAACGAGGCGTTTATCGAAGAGCACGAGATTTTCGGCTCATTGCCGGTCTGGCATCCGAACAGCGGCGATTACGCCAGCATCTCCAAGGTCAGCGGTTCACGCGCCCGCGCTGCCGGACTTCACAACCGCCCGGTTCGCGAGACGATTCGCGATCTGTTGCGCTGGTGGGAGACCTTGCCCGAGGAGCGTACCGCGACGATTCGCGCCGGCCTGGCGCCCGAGCGCGAGGCGGAGCTTATCGAGATGCTCAAGGCATCCTAAAGCCCCTGTACAGCGGCTCAGGCAAACAACAAAGCTCGTCGAGCACTCAGAATCACCGAGGACAACAAGATGGCCGAATCCCCGTATCAAGCACCGGAATCGAACATTACTCCCAAACCGGCCGACAACGAAGAAGAGCACGATCTCGCGACGTTTATTGGCCCGAAGAACACGGAGTATTACCTCACGCGTTTTCGACGCATAGAGTCCGGGAGCGGCATGTCCTGGCATTGGCCGGCGTTTTTCATTACTTCATTCTGGCTTCTGTATAGAAAGATGTGGCTCGTGGCACTGGGATACATTATTGGACTACCCCTCGTTGTCACCGTCCTTTCCGGCGTGCTGGCGGTCGCGATCGGACCGGTCAATGCCACAATCGTCAGCTATCTTGGCTACGGCGCCGTTGCGTTTATTGTCATGCCGATCTTCGCCAACAGCCTGTATCGGGGCCGTGCCGAGGCAAAAGTTGCGGCGATCGATGCAAAGGGCCTGGATACAACCGGCCGGGAACGTGCTATTGCCTCTGCCGGTGGCACCAATCTGTGGTTACCCATCGTCTTACTGATCGTTCCAACGACCGGTATTCTTGCCGCCATTGCAATACCTGCGTATCAGGACTACACGATCAGGGCGCAGGTGTATGAAGGTTTCCATCTGAGCGAACAGCCGAAGAGCGCTATCGTTCGCCACTACGAGTCGAACGGCGAATTTCCGCCCGACAACATCGCAGCAGGTCTTCCCGCACCGGAAGACCTGAGCGGTAACTACGTGTCATCCGTAACGGTCGACGGATCGTTGATCATCGTCAGTTACGGTAACGAAGCGCACCCGGCGATTCGCGACAGGGCGCTCTTGTTTGGCCTCGACGCTGATGCCCTGCCGGCCTATAGCTGGCTGTGTGCCAGTGAGGACATGGAGCCTCGGCATTTGCCCTCGGCTTGCCGGGACGAATAGCGGTCGACACCTTTTGCGGTGCCGGCGGCTGCTCCAGCAAACGGCCGTTCAGTTCCACAGCCGCTTCCACCAGGGTTCCTCGGACTCGGGCGCCTCGCCGGCGAAGTCGATCTTCGCGCGGATGCCGTCGACGTCCCAACCCGTTAGATTCGCGAGTTGCTCCGCTTCGCGGTTCTGGCGCTCGCGCACGGATTGTTCGTAATCGCTGATGTCGCAGCTGGCTCTACCGGCAAACGGGTGCCGGACAATGTAGCGGCCCTGGAAATTCTGCCGGTCGCCGGTTTCCTGGAACACCAGATCTTCCGGGAAGTGCTGGCGGTCGTACCGTACGTGCAGACGGGTAACGAATACGTCCTGCGCGGGTTGCGGCCTGAGTTTGCTGCCGTCGCTGTTGCCCACCCAGAACACCCCGAGTTTCCGCAGTTCATCAGCGCTTAGCGGATCGGCGGCGCAGGGGTCGCACCACGCCATGTCCCAGGCGTACTCGAGGAACACGGCGCGGTTACCGTTGGCGGCCGTCTGCCGCTCGAACATGTTGCGATAAAAGTCCGCGAACTCGTCCTTGACGAACACCGGCACTTCCACGTTGCTCGGCAGCTTGACGGTTCGGTAGTTGGTCGTCTCGACGCGGCCGGTCCGGGTCAGCGCGTACACGTACAGCTCCTGCTCGGCTCTGGCGTTGAGCGTGCCGAGGCGGATGGGCAGCATGAACTTGCTGCTTTCGTAGGCGACCTGGATCGGGCGCAGGTAGGAAAAGCCGCTCTTCGCCTGCGCTTCGAGGTTCACCTTGGCGACAAAAAAACGCATGTCCTGCTTAAGGTAGCTGCCGACCACCTTTTCGGCACCGTCGGGAATCCGGTAGCCGTTCTCGTTCAGCCAGGCAATCAGTCCGTCGCTTTGTTCCGCGGACAAGATCAATATGTCGTACTCTCCAACGGCGTAGCTCGCTTCGATCGTGACGCCTCGGGAGCGAGCGCTCTTGGCGGCGTCCTCCACGACGGCAGTCGCCGGTATTCCGCTGTTCATATCCTGGCGCTCGTACAGGACGCGATGGCAGGGGTCCGGATCGAAATACTCGACCAGCCGCGGCGACGTGTAGGCATCCAGGTGCTCGATGATTGCGCGGTCGGCAACGTTGATTTGGCCGCGCTCAATGAAGGTCGGCACGGGAATCACCATTGCGAAGTCCTCGACGTCGCCCTCGAAGTCGTTCGCCATCGTAATGACGGTTCGCTTGCCGTCGCGCACCAGCACAACCTGGGAGGCCTCGTTGTAAAGACTCGTGTCGGCGCGAGCGACATAGAAACCGCAGAACGCCTGCACGGTTCCCGCCAGGCCAAGGGTGGTCAAAGCGACGAAGGCCGTAATGAGTGTTTTCATGGCAAAGATCCTTTGTTCAGTGTTGCGTTGCCCGACTCGTAGCTCCTCGGCTTCGGGTTGCGCCACGCGTAACGCTTACCGCTGGCGACACGATCGATCAAAGGCACAAAGGGGGACGAGAAAATGAGGGCAATGATGGGTCCGTGCGGCTGATGCAGGACAAACTGGATAAAAAACGCCGTACATGCGACCAGTGCGCCGAACAAGAGCCGCCCGCCTGCCGCGTTCGGGGTCGTTTTCGGGTCGGAAATCATGAAGAAGGAAAACAGCAGCAGTGCGCCGCTTTGCAGTTGGTGCAAGGGAATACTCGCGGGATCACCGAGCCACAAGGCACGAGTGAACAGCAGCAGACCAAACACGCCCAGGAACGCCAGCGTCGTTTCGGCACGCCGCGCGCGGTTCAGGACCAGCAGCCCGAGGCAGGCAAAGCCGAATGCCAATAGTGTCGTGTTGCCCCACTGCCCCGAGGACAGCCAGGCCCGATCGGACGCAAACATCAGAGTGACCAGCGCAAAGTTGGCCGGGTTGAAGACGTGTTTGCCGCCGACCCTAATGAGGAACTTGCCGCCGATGGCAAGGGCAGCGGCTGTAGCGGCCAGCACAATGCTGTCCGTGCGCAGCAGCAGGGTGAGCGATAACGCCGTGATCAGCGGGCTCAACGGATCGAAACCCGCAAGGCCGTGAGCTCGCCCGGCGAGCCATTGGACGGTGAGTGCCGTCGACACAACGGCGACGGCATGTTGCCACTGCACGCCGAACTCGAGAATAAAAATGCCGTAGCACAACAGCGAGGACAACACGCCGATCTGGTAATAGCGCGGGTCGCCGCTCGGGAATGTGGATCGACGTTTCATGCCCGCTATTAACGCGGGCCCCCCGGCGCCGGGGTCAATCGACGGGGGTTATGAGCGAACGAGGCCCCGCAAGGGCTTTGCGTCGGTGCTGCCGGGAAACACCTGCTGCTCCACGTATTTCTCCGATAGTCCCAGGTGCTCGATCAGTACGCCTTTGAACACGCTGCGAGTATCGGTCGTGGGCTCAAGGTCACGGCCCGCGAACAGATCCCGCTCACGCAGGCCGGGCCACCGACCCAGCACGGCGCCGCCGTTCAGCGCGCCGCCGGCAAGCAGCGCGGCCGACCCCGTGCCGTGATCGGTGCCGCGCGTCCCGTTGACACGGACGGTGCGCCCGAATTCCGTGGCCATCACGACAACGGTATGCCGCCACACCTCACCGAGAGTGGCCTGCAGCGCTGCGAGGCCCCCATCGAGCGCCGCGAGCCGGTTGGCGAGCGCGCCGTTCTCGGCTCCCTGATTGGCGTGGGTGTCCCAGCCCCCGGCTTCGAGCACGGCAATTCTCGGGCCGTCGTCGGCCATCAGGAAACGGCCTGCTGTTTCCATGCTGGACCTGAACTGATCCTGCGAGCGAACGCGCGCGGAGGAGCCGTCCATCGCTGAGGCGATGTTTTGCGATTTGATAGCGCTCTCGAGACGTTCTGCGAAGAAGCTGTCCTCGCTGTAGAGCATTTTTAGACGCTCGATCGTGCTCGTGTCCGCGTCGTCCATCCGCGACGGTGCCCAGCTATTGACGGCTTCGGCGCCGCGCAGGACCAGCGGCGGGTTTTGCGCCAGCGCAATTGCCGCGGCGTTGCCGATGCTGCCGCCGAGGGGCGGCAATGCTCTGTTCAACCAGCCGTCGCGTTCGGCACCGACCGAGCTGCCGCCGTTTTCCAGAACGTCCTGACCGTCGAAGTGCGAGCGGCTCCGGTACGGGCTCGCGACCGCGTGCACAATCAGTGCTTCATCGCTTCGGAACATACCGTGCAGGGCGTCGAGACGGGGGTGCAGGCCAAAAAAACCGTCGAGGTCGAACATGCCTTCTCGAACGCCGGGCTCTGCAAGTGCGAGTTCGCCGCGCACCGAACGGTATTCCGGGTCGCCAAAAGGCGGGGCAAGGGCCAGACCGTCAGCGGCTCCGCGCAGCACAATCAGAACCAGGCGCGCATCGGTGTCCGCGTCCGCGAAGGCAAGGGTGGGTGCGACGGCCACTGCCGATCCGGCCGTCAGGTATTGGAGCAGTTGGCGTCGCGAGAGCACGTCGTTTATCTCCTCTGGAAATCCGGTGAAGCGAGCAACAACGTCGTGCCCTGCAGTCGGCTTTCGGCACGCGCTACCGAACGCCGGCTGCGTTGCGAAAAGGCGCTGCCAAGCGCCGCGTCACCCAGCGCAACCGGGTCGCTGCGGTTGCCGGCGATGCGGGCGACGGTGTTGCTCCACTCGATGCGTTTGTACAGCGCATCCGCGCCGCCCCAGTCGTGAGCGTTGTCCGGCCAGCCGGCGGGTGAGCCCGGACGCCACGGCGCCTGCCCGAGCAGGTCCAGCGTTGCCGCGGTGCTGCGGTTGTTGTCGGGCACGTAATCGAAAGCCCGGTAAGTCGAGACGACAAAATCGTGCGGCGTTTTGTACTTTGTCTGCAGCGATTCCCACGATTCTTCTGCGTCGATCAGCGCTTCGTACACGGGGACGAGCTGACCGTCGTTCCTGAGGTAGGTTTCGGCGAGTCGGTCGACGACAGCGGCCGACGGCTCATCGGCGACAAAGTGCCGCGACAGTTTCAGTGCGAGGTGCCGGGCAGTCGACGGGTGCAGAGCAAGATCCCGAAGCACCTGTTCACCCTGCCCGAGGCCGTTTTCAGCATAGTGTTTGCCGAGCACACTCTTGGCGCCCGGCTCGTGGACCGCTTCGCGGAATTCGAACGTGCCGGGGGTGCCCTCAGCAAAGCGGCCCCTGTCGTTGGCGCCGCCGATCGACCAGCCCGTCAGTACTTCGGCAAAACGGCTGACGTCAGCCTGTGTGTAGCCGCCGTCGACACCGAGTGTATGCAGCTCGAGAATCTCCCGGGCAAGGTTTTCGTTGAGGCCAAAGCTGCGCTCACGGCTGCGGCGGTTGGCGCGTTTTCCGAGCGGCGAGTTCGGCCCGACGGAGCGCTGATTGTCGAGGTACAGGATCATTGCGGGATGCTGTTCCGCCGCAATCAGCAGGTCGGCAAACGAGCCGCTGACGTGCGGCCGTATCGCTTCTTCCTCGTAAAGCCCCGCCAGCGCGGGAATCGGTTGCTTGTCGGCCGAAACCGCAAAGTGATTGGACCAGAAGTGCACGAGGCGCTCACGAAACGGGGCCGTCGTGGACGCCGCCCGACGGTAACGTTGCCCAACCTGCTCGAGATAGTGCCGGCGAACCGTTCGTGCATACGTGTTGCGGTTATTGCTTCGGTTTTGGGCCGCGGATTCCGGTTCGCCGCTCTGCGCCTGTTCCCGCCGGGCGCGCAGAAGCGCACGGACTTCCGCAAACACCTCTGGTGTGCGCAAGGCCGGTGGGTTGCCGGCGGCGCTCGGCCTTAGTTGCGATTTGAGCCAGCGTCTGGGATCGTCCGCGACGGCGTGAAGCTCGCCGGGTTTTGCACCCAGCCCGAAACGGTTGACGGCAATGACGGTAAACTTGTCCACGGTTTTGTTCAGGGGTAACAGCATTTTGTCGATGAGGGTCTTATCAGCATAACGAGTTTGACCCGGTTTCGTTGACGAACGCGGCGGGGGGCTGGGTCTCAGCGGCGGATGTCAATAAAAAACTAATAAAAACAACGGCATAAAGGATTTCGCATCCAACCTTGGGTTGTGGAGCATCTATCTTGCGAAACGGCAAATGCCGAATACCTGTTTTGGGAGGCACATCAAGTGGTTGAAGAATTTATCCCTATCGTTATGTTCATCATGGTCGGCGTCGTGCTGGTTGCCCTGTTCTGGTTCCGGTACAAAGCCCGGGCCGAGCTGCAGCAAACGGTGCGCAGCGCGCTCGAGCGCGGTGTTGAACTGTCCCCGGAGCTGGTCGACCGGCTGGGTGCGGCCAAACCGCCGAAAGGTAAAGACTTGCGGCTCGGCGTCATCTGGATGAGCCTCGCGCTGGCGTTATTGCTGTGTGGCCTCGCCATTCCGGAACCCGAAGCGCTGCGCGGCGTATTGGCGGCGGCTGCGTTCCCGTTTTCGATAGGCCTGGCCTACCTGCTCCTCTGGGTCGCGGTTTCCAGGCACGATGTGGAAGCTGACTGAGGCTGCGGCGGATACGCAGGTATGTCATCCGAAGACCGCGAGCTCGTCGCGCAGGTTGTCGCGAGCAACGACACGAGCGCATTCGGTGAGCTCATACGCCGGCACCAGTCGCAGGTCCGGAATTTCCTGCGCCGGCTCACGGGCGACCTGTCGCTCGCGGACGATCTGGCGCAGGACTGTTTCCTGCACGCGTTCAACAAGCTGTCGACGTACTCGGGCCGCGGGAGCTTTCCGGGCTGGCTGCTCAAGGTCGCCTACACGACGTTCCTGCAGTCCAAGCGGCGCTCGAAGCGCTACGCGGAGATCCTCGAGGCGGCCGGCCACATGGCCGACAGCCAGGGCAAAAGCTATACGGCGCCCAGCGAGGAATTGAGCGATTTGGACAAATTGCTGGCCGTACTGGAGGAACAGGAGCGGGCAGTAATGATAATGTCTTATGGCTGCGGTCTTTCCCATCGGGAGATCAGCGAGGCGACGGACATGCCCGTAGGGACGATTAAGTCACTGATACATCGCAGTAAAGAGAAAATCAGGTCGGATTTTGCAATCAAAGATCATCAACATGGCTGAGAGACTGAAAGACGAACAGGACCGCGCACTCGAAGCGCTGTTCCGCATGCAGCCCGTAGCGGATGACGGTTTCAGCAAGCGGGTTACGACGACGTTGCGGCGGCGTATCTGGGCGCGCCGGATTACCCTGCCGCTGGCCGTATTCGTCGGTTCAGCCATTGCCGCCAAGCCGGCGGTGGCCCTGATGGGCCGCGCAAGCGAGTTGCTGTCGTCGGTGCCGGTCATGGAGTCCTCGCTACCGGCCGGCTGGGTGCCGTCGCCGTTCATCCTGTTGGCGGGCGGTATGCTGCTGGCGATCGGCTTGTTCGGCCTGAACATGCTCGAGGAGTAGACCCCGTCGATTGTAAGCGCGACGACTCTCGGTTACATTTTGCCGCATGAGTCTTCGCGAACAAGTTGAACAGCTTTTGCCGAACTGGGAACGTTGGTACCCCAGTCTGTTCGATGCCGCGAGCGACCTTGGCCTCATCAAAGCCGAGGTGTGCGATCCCAACTCGCTGCTCCTGACGCGCCGCCACAAACGCATTGTTCAGCAGGCGGAGGACGCGCACCGGGAGAAATGGGGCGGCAAAGCCGGCGATTGACGCCGTTCCGGCCCTCCCGTTCATCATGCCGTTTCGCCTCGATACTGTTCGTGCCGAGTTTCCGTCGCTTGAGATGCGGGACGACGGCAAGCGCCGTATCTATTTCGACAATCCCGCGGGCACACAGGTGCCGACAACCGTCATCGAGCAGATGTGTTCGAGCCTGCGCGACGCGAACGCCAACCTCGGCGGCGCGTTTTCGACGTCGCGGGCTGCTGACCGAGTGGTCGGCAATGCGCGCCAGGCCATGGCGGAGTTTCTGAACGCCGGCTCGGCCGACGAAATTGTGTTCGGACAGAACATGACGAGTCTGACCCTGCAGCTGTCGCGCTCGATTGGCCGTGCGCTGACGCCCGGCGACGAAATTGTGGTTTCGCGCATGGACCACGATGCCAACGTCGAGCCCTGGCTGCTGATGGCGAGAGATCATGGCCTGGAGGTCCGCTGGCTGCCGTTCAACACCGAGACCTTCGAGTTTGACGACGATGTGCTGGACAAAGTCTTGAGTCCGCGCACACGGCTGGTTTGCGTGACGGCGGCGAGCAATCTTACGGGCACGCTCAACAAACTTGACGGACTGTGCGCCAGAGCGCGCGACCAGGGCGCCTGGACCTACATCGACGCCGTCCAATCCGCACCCCACGTCGTGACCGACGTACGCGCAATGGGTTGTGACTTCCTGGTCTGTTCGGCGTACAAGTTTTTTGGACCGCATCAGGGCATTCTGTACGGTCGACGAGAGGTGCTTGAGGGTCTTACACCTTACAAAGCACGGCCGGCTCCGGACACGCTGCCCTGGCGTTTCGAAACCGGCACCCAAAGCCACGAATCAATGGCCGGGACCGCCGCCGCCGTGGACTACTTTGCGTGGATAGGTCGCGAGATGGCGCACGCTTCAGGTAGCCGGCGTGAGCAGTTGATGGCGGGGATGGAGCTGTTGCTCGACTACGAGCAGTCGCTGTCTAAGCGGCTCATCGAGGGCCTGACGGCGCTCGACGGCGTTACCGTTCTCGGCGTTTCCGACCCTGACGCGCTCGACCGGCGTCTGCCCACCGTTGCGTTTCGGCACGCGCACAAGGCGCCGGCCGACATTGCATCCGCGCTGGCGGCCGACAACGTGTTCGTCTGGAGCGGCCATAACTATGCGCTCGAGGCGGCGCGGGCGCTTGGCATCCTCGAGGTGGGCGGGGCCGTGCGGGTCGGGCCCGTACACTACAACAGCCTCGATGAGATCGACGAGTTTCTCGACGTGCTGGAGCACATCCTCGCAGCCTGAAGCGGTCGGCCGATTTTCAGGCGCGTAAACGAAGAAAGGCCGCTGTGCGCGGCCTTCCGTGAGATTGGTGTCGGGACAAGAGGTCAGGGGATAAGGGAAAGATGCTCCAGTATCCAATCAAGACCCCGCGCCATTTCCGGCACCGTATCAATCTCACTAGACATGGATCACCTCCTTTCAAGTAGTTTGCCCGCGTGCAGTATCCCTGTAACAGACCGTTTTGCCAAGTAAAATCTTTCGAAAAAACAGGGGTATAAAAGTCACATTTGATGCGTTATTCTACGTTGCTCACCCCGCCTCAAAAAGCAACGACAAGCATCGCGGGAGCCCCCTATGAACATAGCAGCAGCGTCACCCGACGTCGGCGCGGCAAGCCCCGTGAGCGGGGGGGAACGTCTCGAAAGCCTGGACCTGTTCCGCGGCGTCGCGGTGCTCGGCATTCTCGTCATGAACATCTACGCGTTTGCCATGCCGTTTCCCGCGTACATGAATCCCTATCAGATGGGCGGTACCGAGCCGTGGAACCTCGGTACCTGGGTCGCGACGCATATTGTGTTCGACCAGAAATTCATGAGCATCTTCTCGATGCTGTTCGGCGCGGGGATCATCCTCATGATGAATCGCGCCGAAGCCCGCGGCGCACCTTTCGGAGGGCTGTTCTTTCGCCGGCAGTTCTGGCTGCTGTTGATCGGCGCGCTGCACGCCTATCTGCTGTGGGTTGGCGATATCCTCTTTTATTATGCGCTCATCGGCATGCTCGTCTATCCATTCCGGAAGGTGGCGCCGAAGAAGCTGATCATCACGGGTGCCGCGGTCATGCTGGTGCCGCTGTTACTCAACTACGCAACGTCCTTCTACGTGGAGGAGATGCTGGTCGAAGCGGCTGAACTCGAGGCGCTCGAGGCGGAGGGTGCCGAACTCAGCGAAGAACAACAGGTCACGCTCGAACAATGGCTTGCCGCGCGACCCTTCCTCGCGCCGACGGAAGAAGACGTGGCCACGGATCTCGCGGCCTACCGCGGCAGCTACGCCGACATCCTCGAGTATCGCGTGCCCAACGTGCTGTCGATGCACCTGCAGGCGACGCCGTTTTTTATGCTGTGGCGCATCGGCGGGTTGATGTTGATCGGTATGGCCTTGATGAAACTCGGCATTCTTTCGGGTGAGCAATCCGCCGGTTTTTATCGGCGATTGGCGCTGGCCGGTTACGGCCTGGGACTGCCGTTGACGATCTTGAGCGCCGTGAGTTTTTTCAGCCACGACTTCGATCCCGTGTACACCATGCGCATAGGCAACCTGCCGAACTACGTCGGCAGCGTATTGGTGGCGCTCGGGCATGTTGCGGCGCTTGCGCTGCTGGCGAAGGCCGGCGTGTTGTCGGGGCTGTTCGGCCGGCTGCGCGCGGTCGGCCGAACGGCGTTCAGCAACTACCTGATGCACTCGCTGGTCATGACGAGCCTCTTCTACGGCTACGGTTTAGGTCTCTACGGACAGGTGCCGAGACTCTGGCAGATGCTGTTCGTGGTTGTGCTGCTCGCGCTGCAGCTGGTGTTAAGTCCTTGGTGGCTATCGAAATTTCGATTCGGCCCCGCGGAGTACGCATGGCGGTCCCTGAGCTACTGGAAACGCCAGCCGATGCGGCGTGCGTAGTCGAGCCACGCCCGACGACGATGATTCCCGCGGGCTGTGGCGTGTATACTCGGCCTGTGCCGGCCAGGCGCACACCGACCAGAAATAGAATACGTAAAATAGTCACAGAATAAACAAGCGAACGAACAAGAGAGAGATCAATGGCAATTTCAGACCTCAGCAATGTCCTGAACATATTTGGCGGCTCGGACATCAGTGAAGACGCACAAAACGAACTCTTCAAAGAGGTCTTGCTCATGACCCTTGCGCGGGCTGCGGATGCGGACATCAACATCCAGAACGTCGAAATCGAACGTATCCAGGAACTCCTGAAAGAGCACACCGGAGAAGAATTCTCTTCCGCCGATATCCGCATCGCCGCGCGCGAGGAACTGTACGCGGAGGCCACTCTGCGCAAGTACCTCGGCAGCGTTCGCAAGAAACTCTCCGACGATCAGCGGGCTGAGGTTATCCAGACGCTGGCGGACGTATTCCGCAGCGACGCCGAGGTTAGCGTCCTGGAGATCGACTTCTTCAACCGCGTTGCCGAAGCCCTGCAGGTCTCGGCTGCCCAGGTGGCGGGCCTGCGCGCCGGAGGCGTGTAAGCCGGCCGATTGCCTGACGACCGCGCCTGATGTCTCAGGCCTGGCGCCGCCGTCTCAGGCGCTTGGCCACCCGCTTGGCAATAGTCGAGGAAACGCCCGTCGTAACGGCACGCAGGTACTTCACTGACGTGGCCGCGCCAACCTCACGATACGCGACGAATATGCCGGAAGCCGTAATGACGGCGGCGCCGACGACGACCCATGTATCCGGTTGTTCGTTCCAGATCAGGATTCCCGCAATAGTGCCGCCGACAATGGCGGTGTACTCGAGCGGCGCAAGCACGGCGGGTGGCGCGCGCCGGTAAGCGCCCACGATGCCTATCCACGCGCACGCCGAACATGCGCCGGCGCAGACGAACAGCAGCCACCCCAACGCATCCGGCGCAATCCACGGTTCGTTGATGCTCGCGACGGCGGCAATCACCAGCGGCCCCGCAATCACGTACACCGACAGTGAGTAGCTCGATTCGGTATCCGCGAGCTTGCGGGCCGTAATCGCAAGTAGCGCGTAACACAGACCGGCAAACAGCACGGCAAAAGATGCCAGGGAAAACCCGTCGATTCCCGGCCGCACGATCAACAGTACGCCTGCGAAACCCACGCTGACGGCGAGCCATCGGCGCCAGCCTACCTTGTCTCCCAGCAGCGGCACCGATAGCGCCGTTACCATCAACGGCGCCGTAAACGCGAGCGTCAGCGCATTCACAAGCGGCATGCGCGCGAGTCCATAGAAGAAACCGTACATCGAACCGGCGGCCAGCAACGTGCGCAACAGGTGCCACGGCCAGCGGCGCGTGTGCAGCGATTTCAGACCGCCGAAGCCCGGCGCCAGCATGAGGAACATTACAAGGCCAATCACGCTGCGAACCAGGATGAACTGACTGAGCGAATGTGTTTCCAGCAGCGCTTTTGCGCAAAGGTCGAGGCCCAATCCGGCGGACACGCCGAACATCAGGAACGCAATGGCCCTGCGCGTCGTCGTCGGGTTCGCTTCCGTGTGCAAAGGCCCTGTTCCTTCAACCTGAACGCCAGCTAAACATGATGTCACGCAGCGCCTTGCCGGGGTAGCGGTTCAGGCTCAATTCAGTGTGAGCGGTATTAAATGACACTCAACGAGACGCAATAACGAGGACCGGGAGATGCGAAACTCATACGCAAGGCAGAGAGGGCTGCCCCTGATTGTACAGGCTGCTTTTCTTCTCATTACGCTGATGCTGTCGCTGGGCTATGCAAGCATGGTCAGTGCGGAAGAAGAGGGTGCGGCGGCTGAAACGCGTGTTTCGATTACGCGAAAAGGCAGCGGCGACTCGCGCGGTACGGATGGCTATGCCTCTACCAGCACCGACGAGTTTCCTGCGCTCGAACAGGCTGGAGATGGCTCGAGCAACCAGTCGGTCGACAAGTCGCAGGCTGTCGACGGTGTCCGCAAACCGACAGTAGGCGGCGAGCAGCAGGCTTCTGCAAACGGCGACTTCTGGATCTATTCCGTCGATGTCCGCCTGTTCAACGACAACGATGCGGACGGTTTCTATCACGGCATCGATCTGCTGTTCGACGCCGACACCGTGTACGCGGTTGCGGATGTGTATGCCGTTACCTATCTCAGCCTTGAGGGCGGTCCGTGGAATGAATATGCGGTCAGCCCCGACATAACGCTGTTCGGGAGCACGAGTTCCGACGACTACGTGCTTGTCACCGAATTGCTCACCGGCTATCCGCGAGGCAGCTACGACCTGCTGCTGGAGCTCTACGACGCCGACACGGGTGAATACCTCGCGTCGCTTGGGCCTTCCGAGTCGTCACAACTCGCCGACCTGCCGCTCGAGGACGCCAATCGCGATGTGCCCGAACGACCCGTGTCGATTACGCGAGGTGGCGGCGGTGCGTCGAACGTGGCCTTTCTGATTGCGCTGCTGGGCATGGTTCTGCTGGCCCGGCAGCATCGCCGGAGCGTATAAGCCCCGGGCGCCGATAAACATCACTCTCCATTGCTCCCCCTGACTGGGCGGGTCGCGCAAGGACGCGCGGTCTGCCCTTTTTTGTGGCCGGCGGCTCGCCTATGATCGGGGCTCACTCGACGTCCGGCCAACACCGGCCTCCCACTTCGGCGAAGGAGCGATTTATGAGCAGCAATTCATGAGGCGAACAAGCAGTCGGATGCCGCGCGCGCTGCTCACCGCGTCCCTCGCCGGTCTTGCGCTGTTGACGACGGGCTGCGCGACCGGGCGTATCGACGACAACTGCGTACAGCGCGCTTTCGACGATTACGGCAGTTTTGACGCGGATACGCTGCGGCTGGTCGTAGCGCTCCCCGAGACGCTGAGCGCGCCGCCTTTTTTTTCCCTCGAGGCGAACAGCAAGGCCGGCCAGCCGATGTCGCTTGCGCTGCGCCTCGAACAGGCCTCGGACTGGGAAAACCGTGGCCGGTGCGGCGCGGGCTTGCGCATGAATACCTACCGAATCAGCAATTCCGATGCGGCATGGCGGGTGTTCTGGCTGCAGGTGGACGGCCCGACGTTCAGTTTCGATGTGGCGTTGCCCGAGGATGCCGGCGCGGCGCCCGGTGGTGATCGCTCCGGGTTAATGCTGGCCGACACAGCGAGATACCGGGCAGTGGTCGTTTGCGGCTGCCTGGGCCCGGGCGGCTAGTCGCCGCCAACGGACCTGCCGATCGGCAGACCTCGACGCGTCGCTAGGCGGCGGCCTCCGCGCTTCCCCCACGCGCCGTTCGCATGACCTTGCGCGACCACGCCGCCAGGTTGTCGAAGTAGATGTACAGGGCCGGCACGACGAGCAGCGAAACGACTGTCGAGAACGCAAGTCCGCCGATGATCGCCCGAGCCATCGGGTAGTAGGGCGGTCCGTCTCCGCCAACCTGGGTCGTGCCGAGCGCCAGCGGGGTCAGGCCGACAATGGTCGTGGCGACCGTCATCAGAATCGGTCGCAGCCGGTCTCGCCCGGCCTCGATGATCGCGCGACTGCGCGGCACCCCCGAAAGCCTGAGATTATTGATGTGGTCCACGAGCACAATACCGTTGTTCACGACAACGCCGATCAGGATCATGATGCCGATCGACGCCATGAACGAAAATGTCGTGCCGGTCGCCGCAAAAAACAGGAACACGCCGAAAATCGAAAAGACGATCGACCCCAGGATAATTGAGAAGGGCAGAAGCAGCGACTCGAACAGGGCGGCCATGACGAGGAATATGCAGGCGACGCCCAGCACAATGTTGGTCATCATCATGGCCTGGGTTTCGTCCTCGCGGTCGAAGCCGCGGCCAAATTTCCATCCGTAGCCCGGCGGCAGGTCAACCTGTTCCATGAGCTTTTCGACGCCCGGCCTGACGTCGTCCATGCTGAAATCCTCCTCGAGGTTGGCGGACAGGATGACAGCGGTCTGACGGTCGGTGCGCCGGATCGTGTCGGCCGAGGAGGCGACGTGCAGCGACGCGACGGCGCCGAGGATGACGCGTTCTCCGTCAGGCGTGTAAAGCGGCAGATTGGCAAGCTGCTCGATACTCTGTTTTTCGTCCTCGCGGAAGGCGATACGCATTTCCACCTCGCCCGAATCGTCGCGGAACTCGCGCAGATTTTCGCCGCGCATGGCAATGCTGATTGCGCGCGCCACAGCATCCGCGGTAAGGCCGGACGCCGCGGCCCGTTCCCTGTCGACGCTGACGCGGACCTCTTTTTCGCCCGTTTCGGCATCGCTGCGCACGTCTTTCAGGCCTTCCACGGACGACAGCACCCGCGCGATTTCCAGGCCCATGCTGTTGAGCACCTCGGTGGAATCGCCCGAAATCTGGATGCTGAAGCCTTCGCCGCCGCCCTGCCGGTCGAAGCTGAAGCTCGGTTTGCCGATTGCGATGGGTGGCAGGTCGGCTTCGATGCGCTTGATGATTTCTTTGGTCGACAAGGTGGCGTCATCTTCGTCCGTCAAGAGCAGCGTCGATTGCGCACGGCCCTGATCGTAGTAGCTGTACACCGAGCGAATGTTGAATTCTTCCTTGCGCGAGAATAGGTATTCCTCGATTTCGTTGACGGTTGCCTCGATCTGCTCCACGGGATGACTGCCCTCGATGTGATAGGGCATGAACAGCCGCCGGCCCACGTCGTCGGGAAACGCGTCGAACTCCACGAGTTCCAGCACGAGGGGCATGATGCCGAGCCCCATGATCGCAAAGATACCCCCGGCCGTTTTCCACGGGCTGCGGATGATCCACTCGAGACTCCCGGTGTAGCGCCGCGTCAACCGGGACATGATGGCGCCGGATCCGTTTTTCTTCGGAATCGCCACGCGCGAGGCCAGCATGGGTACCAGCGTCTGGGCAATCAGCAGTGAGGCGACCAGCGCCACGATAATCGTGACCGCGACGTGAGTCAGGAACACCGAGATATCCGACTTCTCGCCAAAGATGATGGGCGTAAACACAATGATGGTGGTTGCCGTGCCCGCAATGACCGCAAGGCCAACCTCGCGGACACCCGCGATCGTTGCCTTCTTTGGTTCGTCCGGGTTAGCCGCCCGGTGTCGGAACACACTCTCCGTCACGACAACCGCGTTGTCGACGAGCATCCCCACGGCCAGCATGAGCCCCATCATCGACAGGATATTGAGCGACAGGCCCGCAAAGTGCAGGGCGCCGAGGGTGATGAGCAGCGAAAACGGCACCGACGCCGTGACGATCAAGGTCGTCGAGACCTGGCGCAGGAACAGGTACAGCACAATGATGGCCAGGAGCCCGCCGACGAGACCCGCGCTCAAAAGATCGCTGAGTGATTCGCGCACGGCGTCGCCCTGATTGTCCAGCGGGAAAATGCCAATGCCTTTCATCTGCGGCAGCTTGCCGAGCTCTTCGATCTCGGCAATGACTTTGTCGGAGACCTCGACCAGGTTGGAACCCGTGCTCTTACTGATCGCGACGCCAATGGCGTAGTCGCCATCGAGGTGGCGGCCGTAGTTGCGCTCCGGTGTTCTGAGTTCGACATCGGCAACGTCGCCGAGGCGCAGGCCGTCGGCGTTGATCATGAGGCTCCTGACCTCGTCGACCGACTGGAATTCGCCATAGGGACGAACGCTGAAGCGCTGATCACCAGCCGTGAGTTTGCCGGCGCTGACCGCAAAGTTGCTGTTGATCAGCAGATCCCTCAGCTCCGCAATGTCGATGCCGTAGGCGGCGAGACGATCCGGCCGCAGCAGAATACGAACCTCGCGCGGTTCGACGCCGTGCAGATCGACCCGGGACACACCTTCGATGCGCTCCAGCCGGCGTTTCAGCAGGCGGTCGAGCAGGTCGTAACTATCCCCGAGGTCCCGCTCACTCGATATCCTGAGTTCCAGTATGGGCTGATCGCCAAGGGAGCCCGTAAACACGAGTACACGTCGCACGTCTTCCGGCAGCTCGTGACGAATGCTGTCGACCTTGGCGCGCGCTTCGATACCCTTGGCTCCCATCGGCTGATCCCAGCCGAACTGCAGGAAAATCTCGGACTGGTCTTCGCGTGACGCCGAAAACATGCGCTCGACACCGGACAGGGTGGCGAGTGACTCCTCCACCGGCCGCGTAATGAGCCGCTCGACCTCTTCGGGCGTCGAACCGTCGTAGGGGATCTGGATGAAGATGCCCGGAAACTCGATGTCCGGAAATTTTTCCAGCGGCAGCATTCGCGACGCCAGCAGACCAACAAGGGCGAGCGCAACAAACACGACGACGGTCGTGACGGGTCGCTCCAGTGCTATTTCCGTGTGTCTCATGAGCCTGTCCCCCGGTTGGTTCTCAGCGGCTTGTGCCAGCCGCGTTCAGGTTGCGGGCGCCGTCACGGCAGCCGGGTAGCGTTTGCGGTCGAGCAGTGAATACACGACGGGTATGACGAGCAATGTCAGCAAGGTCGAGACGATCAGTCCGCCGATGACGGTAATGGCCATCGGCGTCCGTACCTCGGAACCTTCCCCGAATCCGAGCGCCATCGGCAACAATCCCAGTGCCGTCGTCAGCGACGTCATCATGATGGGCCTCAAGCGTGCCGTGCCGGCCTCCATGATGGCGTCGATGCGCTCTTTACCCTGCGCGCGGAGCTGGTTGATGAGGTCGACGAGCACAATCGCGTTGTTGACGACGATACCCGCCAGCATGATGACGCCAATGAAGGCGACGATATTCGCCGTTGTGCCCGTCAGAAACAGTGCAAGCACGGCGCCGACCAGGGCGAGCGGGATCGTGAACAGGATGACGAAGGGGTGAATCAGCGATTCGAACTGTGAGGCCATGACGAGGTAGACCAGGAACACGGCCAGCGCCAGCGCAAACTGCATCGAGAGGAAAGACTCCTGCATTTCCTCGCTTTGTCCGGAGACAATCGCCGTGATGCCGCTCGGCATGACGGTCGTGTCGATGATGGCCTGTGCGGCCTCCGCTGCCGAGCCGAGATCGCCATAGGCCATGCCGGCCGTGATGACCGCCACGCGTTCCTGGGCGACGCGGCGGATTTCGGCCGGTCCCTGGGACACGCGCACGTCCGCGACGGCATCGAGCGTAATGGGCCGATCGGATGCGGGGTTAACGATCAGCTGGCGGATCTCCTCGATGCTGGACGATCGTGTATCCACGCTCTTGACGAGCACGTCGATTTTCTTGTCGCGCCACGTGTAGCGGGTGGCAATCTCGCCGCGCACGTTGGCGACGACGCTGTTGGCAATGTCCCGTACCGCGAGCCCGAGTTTGGCCGCGCGTTCCTGGTCGAAAGCGATCTGAATCTCGGGATTGCCGCGCTCGACGGTTGTCTTGATGTCCGTAAACCGTTCGGATGCCGTCATTGCATCCACGATGCTGCGGCTCGCGTTGGCGAGGCCTTCGAGGTCAAAGCCCGATACTTCGATCTGCAGCGGGCTCGAGAAGGTCATGAGTGACGGGCGGCTGAATTCGTATTGCACACCCGGCAGCTGGGAAAGCTCGTCGCGCATCGCGTCCATGGCGGCGTTTTCCATCTGCCGCGGCGCGCCTCGCGTGAGGGCCACGCTGAGCGTGCCGGTATGGTCGCCGGCGTCGACAGGGTTGGCGTCCAGGCGATTACCCGTGCCCGCGACGGAGTAGTCGAGCTCGACGGCATCGATACTGGCCGCCGCGCGCTGCGCTGCCTGAATCGCGCGGTCCGTCTCCTCGAGCGGCGCACCCGGCGCGAGCCGAAGGTCGACGTTGAATTCGCCCTGGGACAGCTGAGGAATCAGTTCGGAGCCCAGTCGCGGCACCAGCGACATGGTGCCCGCAAAAATGAGAACCGCCGTAATCAGCACGGCTGCCCGGTGGTTGAGCGACCAGCGCAGCGCTGCCGGATAGACGGCGGCAACCGCGGCATAGAGCCTCTGGAACAGCCACGACGGTACCCAGAGGATCGCCCAGAACACCCAGCGCACGCCCGCGAAAATTATACCCAGACCGCGCACGACCGCCGCCACGATGCGCGTGAAACGACCGGGGGCCTTGTCCTCGCCCGGGCTCGTGTAGCGCGAGCCCGCGCCGAGCGACGCCAGCATGGGAATCAAGGTCAGAGCAACCACGAGCGAAAACACCAGCGCGAACGTGACGGTGAGTGCCTGGTCGCGGAACAGCTGGCCCGCTATTCCCGAGATGAAAACCATCGGGAAGAACACGGCGATCGTGGTCAGCGTCGCGGCAAACACGGCGCCCGCCACTTCGCTTGTGCCGTTTCTCGCGGCATCGAGAACACCTTCGCCCTGTTCCTTCTTGCGGACAATGTTCTCCAGCACGACGATCGAGTTGTCGACGAGCATACCCACCGCAAGCGCGATACCGCCGAGCGACATGATATTCAGCGAGACGTTGTTGGTGTACATGAGCAGGAAGGTACCGATCACGGACACCGGAATCGCAATGCCGACAATGGTTGTGGCGCGCGCGTCCCGGAGGAACCCGTACAGCACCATGATGGCGATGATGCCGCCCAGGATGGCCGCGGTCTTGACGTCGTTGACGGCGGACGAGATGAACCGCGACTGATCGTAGATCTTGATGAGTTCGATGTCTTCCGGGAGCGTCTCGCGAACCCGTTCGAGGCTGCGTTCGAGACGGTTGGCCACCTGTACCGTATTGGCATCACCCTCCTTGTAGACGGCAAGCTCCACGGACTCGCGGCCGCGCACGCGCGTGATTGCCTCGCGCTCCTTGTAGCCCCGTTCGACCGTCGCCACGTCCCGAAGGTACACGGGCCGGCCGGCAACGTTGGCCACAATGGCGTTGCGGAATTCATCGACGGACTGAAACTCGTTGAGCGTGCGCACGAGGAAGCGCTGGTTACCTTCTTCGAGACGCCCGCCCGAGAGGTTGACGTTTTCCTGGCGGATACGCTCGACGATATCGGCAATGCTGATGCCGAGCTGCGACAGTTTTTGCTGGTCGACACGAATCTGGATTTCGTCTTCGAGGCCGCCGCTCACTTTCACGGCCGCCGTGCCTTCCTCCGCCTCGAGGTCGTTCTTGATGCGGTCCTCACCCAGCCGACGCAGCGATTTGAGGGCGGCTTCGGGCGACAGCCCCGCGCTGGCGTCTTCCTTGTACATGAGCCCCAGGCGCATGATCGGCTCACTGGCGGGGTCGAAGCGCAGCAACAAGGGCCGGTTGGCTTCGAGCGGCAGGAAGATCAGGTCGAGCTTCTCGCGGACGTCGACGCCGGCGATGTTCATGTCCGTGCCCCAGAGGAACTCCAGCGTGACGTCGGACTGGCCGGAGCGGGATACCGAGCGCACAACCCGGACGTTGCGAATGACGCCGACGGCTTCCTCGATCGGTTTGGTAATGAGGTTTTCGACCTCGATAGGCGCGGCGCCGGTCAGTTCGGTCCGGACGGTCAGCGTCGGGTAGGAAATATCCGGTAGCAGGTTCATCGCAAGCCGCGACAGCGACACCATGCCGAACAGGGCAATGGCAACCATGAACATGACAATCGTGACGCGCCGCTCCGTGGCGATTTCAATCAGCCTGCGCATACTCATTCACCCTCGGCGCCGCTTTCGTCTTCGGCCACCGCTTCGGCGGCCCCCTCGACGGGTGCGGCGTCGTCGTCGTTTCCGTCTCTGTTGATGATCGCAACCTTCGAGTCTGCTTTGAGCCCGATCTGACCCACCGTCACGATGCGGTCGTCGTCACTGAGCCCACCCAGTATTTCTACCATGCCCCGGTCGCTGTAGCCCGTCTCCACTTCGCGGCGCTTGGCCAAACCTTCTTCGACGACAAACACGCTGGTCGACAGCGATTCCTCGAGCAGCGCCGAGCGCGGAATCTTGAGTGCGTTCTCGCGCTGGTCGTAGACGATGGCAATACGGCCGAACATGCCCGGCTTGACGCGGCGCTCGGGATCGCTGATTTCGACCGTGATTTTGAACGTGCCGGTCTCGGGATCCACGATGGGGCTAATGCGCGTCACCTCGGCGATAATGCGCTCACCGGGCAGCGCGTCGATTTCGATGCCTACGGGCTGACCCTGACGAATTCGGCGGTACTCGCGCTCCGGCACAAACAGATAGGCCACGAGCGGATCGAGGCTCGTCACGCGGAACAGCGCTTCGCCCTCCTGAACCGTATTGCCGAGTTTCACCATGCGCTCGGATACCACGCCGTCGATCGGCGCGCGAATATAGGTGTAGTCGAGTTCCAGCCGGGCCAGGTTGTACGACGCTTCGAGCGCTTCCATGTCGAACTGAATCTTTTCGAAGTCACCCTCGCTGATGAGGTCTCTTTGGCGGAGTTCCCGGTTACGATCGAGATCGCGCCTGAGCTTCTGCAGATTGGCCTGCGACTCGTTCAGCTCAAGACGCAACCGGTCGCCGTCGAGCTGAGCAAGCACCTTGTCACGCGTAACGGTGTCGCCTTCCTCGACGTTGATCAGCCGAACCTCGCCGGCGACCTTGGCCACAACGTCCGCCTCGGCGAACGCTTCGATGGGCGCCGTGCCGGAATACACCGCGAAGATGTCGCCGCGTTCCGGCAGGGTAACCTCGACGGGGACGGGGGGCGATTCCTCCTCGTCGTCGTTGTCCGATTCGTTGGAGTCGCCGCCTCCGCAGGCGGCGAGCGGTAACAGGAAAACCAGCCAGAGACTCAGGCGTAACGGCGTCATCTTTTCTTCCCCTTATGAATGCGCCGCACTCCCATTTGCAGCGCACGTAGACCGCCAATAAAAAAGATCCGGACCGATCGTGGGAACCGGCCCGGATCAGGGCCTAACCGATAAAGCTGTCTGCGACTCTGCTGCTGGCCAGGACTTTGCTGCCTTCGCGAAGTGATGACTGTCCGACGACGACCACTTCTTCGTTGTCGTCGAGGCCGT